>JBDTQG010000038.1:0-29278 GCA_039932315.1 Thermoanaerobaculia bacterium | reverse complement strand
GTGGGTCGCCTTCCGCTCCGACAACAACGTCGACGAGCGCTTCGACCTCTTCCGCGTTCCGACGGACGGTTCCGCGCTTCCCTCGCGGGTGCACGCCGCGGCGGCCTCTGCCGCCTTCGATGTGACCGCAGGCGAGAACATCGTCTTCACCCCCGACAGTCACGGCATCGTCTACTCCGCCGACCACGAGGTGAACGGCGAGGAAGACCTCTGGATCTCCGATGACGTGGTCTTCCGCGCCGACTTCGAGGGCGGTAACAGTGGCGAGTGGTCGGCGATCGTCTCCTGACACGCCAACTTGCCCGGCGCTCCGGGGATCGCGGTCCTGTGAAGAGCGCGCTCAGTTGATCGCGTTGTCTCCCGCTTCGAGCTTGGCGACGAGATTCTTGAGGTTGGTGCGATTGACGTCGTCCGGCGCCTGGGCGAGCGCGAGCTTGCCGGCCTTGAGCGCTTCCTTGGTGCGACCGGCGGCGGCGTAGCCGCGCATCAGACCGACGTTCACCGGCCACTGATTCGGGAAGCGCTTCGCGTTGAGCTCGAACACCCGCAGCGCGCCTTCCTTGTCGCCCGACTGCAGCAGCTGGCGGCCGTACTGGTGGAGGTCGAGAACGCCCGCCGACGGATGCGCGAGCGCCTTGTCCATCGTCGCTTTCGCGTCAGCCGTCTTGCCGGCGAAGGTCTGCGCCTGCGCGAGCGTCGCCAGCGTGTTGAAATTCTCCTGACCGATTCCCGCGAGGTTCACCGCATTCTGCGCCCAGAGAATCGCTTCGTCGGGATGCAGCTTGTGCGTGACGAGGTACTGCGACGCCTGCTGCCAGCCCAGCCAGCTGAATCCGGGTTCGGTGCGCAGCTGGTTGCGGATTCCCTGCACGTAGATCTCGTCGAGCCCCGGGACCGCGATCGTGAACGGCACCGCGAGGTCCTCCCAGGCGAGGGCGACGGTCGCGTGATCAGTGTCGCGGTCGATGAAGTCGTAGCTCAGCCACTCATGGTACGGGTTGGCCTGCGCCTTCACCGCGACGCGCAGTGCATCTTCCTTCGCGTCGTAGCTGAAGCTGCCCCAGGAGGTGGAGTTCTTCGAGAAGATGACGGTCCACTCGTCTTTGCCAGGAATGAAATGCAGACCGTAGGAGCCGGCCGGCAGCGCCTTGCCATCGATCGTGACATCGCGCGAAACGCGAAAAATGGTGTTCTCGTTCGAACCGCCGCGCCAGGGGCACTGTTCGCCGCAGGTACCGAAGCCGAGGTTCGCCATTCCGTAGGGAACGAGCTCACCCCAGATCTTGCCGTGGCGATCGGTGCCGTCCGGAGCGTGGACATTGGGGCTGCTGTAGGTGACGTTGATCTCGACCGGACCGATCCACTGGCTGACCGACGACTTCTGGTTGTCTCCGCTGGGAGATCCGTGGATGAGCTGCGCGGACGTGGGAAGCGCGCTTCCCACGAGCAGACCGGCGAAACCGAGAGCGGCAAGGGTGCGTTTGGACATGGAGTCTCCTTTGACCTCCTGTTTACGCGCAAAGGTGTCGAAAGTTCGCGCCGGAGCCGCACGTGCTGCGCCCCGATCGGCTCCATGCCCTACTGAATCCCCGGGTGCATCCCCTGTTCGATCCAATACCGGGCGCCGAGAAAGATCCAGACGATGCCGACGAGGCGGAAGATCCACAGGATCGCGGCGATTCCGAGCAGGTAGAAGTTATGCACTGGAAAGGCCGGACGCGCGGTCCGGCGCGGCGGCGTGAAAAACCATCCCGCGGCAGCGACGTTGACCGTCAGCCCGACGATGAGGCGAAACGTCTGAGTCGTCGCCTCGAGGTGGTCGAGCGCTCCGCGCGCTCCGCCCGCGGCAGCGGCCAGCGTTCCGAGGAGGAGCAGCAGCGGACCGCCGATGCCGAGCCGAAGGGGCAACCGGGCGCGATCCAGAAAAGCGAAGAACCGCTGCGTCCGGTCGACGTGGGCGGAGCAGGCGAGGAGGTCGAGACGCGCCGCGCTCGCGGGCGACGCGAGCTCGACGGCGACCTCGCCCGTCCGCCCTGCGGTGAAGAAGCGGTTGCACCAGACGCACTTCCGCGCGCGCATGCGCTGCATGTAGGGCAGAGCGAGGAAACGGTGTCCCACCATGAGCGCGATGCCGGCGCCGAGACTCAGGGCGAACGGTGGCGGATGGGCGACGAACAGGAAGAGAACCAGGGGAATGAAGAGGAAGAGGCCGATGCCGAGAAGCGACTGTGCCGGAGGGCGCATCCCGCAATGGTACCCTCGCTCCGCCCTGCCCGCGGGAGGTGCTCCGGGATTTTCCAGCGTGCCGGGCCGCTCGGTGTGGACGAATCGTCGACCTCGCGCGTAGATCGAAAAGCTCTTATGCGAATCGCTTCTGCGATCGTTTCGTGGATGGCTGTCGTGGCACCGTTCGTCGCCTCCTGCGCGTCGCCCAGCGCGGGGGAAGCGAGCGCTGCGGCGCTTCTGCATCGGGGCGCCTTCGAGCACCGGCTCCTGATCTCCGGGGAGCTCGAAGCGGAACGCGCCGCCGGGCTCTCGGTGCCGGCGACGAATGCGCGGGACGTCCAGATCCGCTGGATCGCGCGCGAGGGCACCGAGGTCAAGGCCGGCGAGAAAGTCGTGGAGCTCGACCCGAGCGAGCTCCTCTCCGGTCTTTCGGAGCGCGAGTCCGAACAGCTCACGACCGGCGACGAGCTCCACCGCCTGCAGGCGCAGGCGAAGTCCACGTTGGAAGCCGATCTCCTGACCGCCGCCGAGGCCGACGCCGAGCTCGCCAAAGCCACGATGGCAGCTGCCATTCCCGCCGAGCTGGTGAGCGGGCGCGAGCTCGCCGATCGCGAATTGCGGCTGGCGAAGGCCACCGCCGCAGTGGAAAAGGCGAAAAATGCGCTGGCGGCCGCGCGGGCGGCAGCGACCGCCGACGTCGGTGTGCAGCAGCTGGCCGCGGAGAAGGTCGTGCGTGAGCTCGCCGAAACGCGAAGCAACCTCGAGCTCCTGACTCTGCGCGCGCCGCGCGACGGCGTCGTCGTCGTGGGCTCGCATCCCTGGGAGGGGCGGAAGTTCCAGGCCGGAGATTCGGTCTGGCCGGGATTCCCCCTCGCGACCCTGCCGGAGCTCGATTCCCTGCTGCTCGTCGCCCAGCTCTCCGATGTCGACGACGGAAGACTCGCCATCGCCGACGCCGGACGTTGCGTTCTCGACGCTTTTCCGGAGTCGCCCGTCGGCTGCCGGGTGCGCTCGATCGCGCCCATGGCGCAGGAAGTGACGCGGCAGAGTCTGCGACGCACCTTTCGCGTCATCGTGGCTCTCGACCAGGTCGATGTCGCGCGGTTTCGTCCCGGCATGTCGGCGCGGGCGGAAATCGTCGTCGCCGCCGTCCCGGACGCCCTGCTGGTGACGCGGACCGCGCTGTCGATGCTGCCGATGCTGCCGCCGGTCGCCGGGCGCAGCGGCCCGGGCTTCGCGGCCCAGGTGAACCTCGCATCGGGCGAAAGCCGGGCGGTGACTCTCGGTGCCTGCAACGAGATCGAATGCGTGGTTCTCGCGGGGCTGAACGGCGACGAGCGGCTGCGGCTGCCGGAGAGGCGAGGGAATTGACCCCAGGTCGCAGAGTTGCCGTCGTCGGCGGCGCGCTGGTCGTCGCGCTCGGATTGTGGCGCTGGGCCGCGACCGGCTCGGGGCGGACGATCGCGCGGGTCACCCGCGGCGATCTCGTGCTCGCGACCGAAGCGACGGGAGAGATCGAAGCCATCGACGCGGAAGTCGTCGGTCCACCGAACCTGCCCGATGTCTGGGAGTTCAAGATCCAGTTCCTCGCGTCCGAAGGCAAGGAGGTCCGTCGCGGGCAGCCGCTGGTCGCCTTCGACACCTCGGAGCAGGTGCGCAAGCTCTCGATCGAGCGTGCCAAGGCGGACGAGTCCGAGCAGAAGCTGGCCAAGACGCGCGCGGATCTCGAGCGTGAACGTCTCGACGCCGAGCTCCGCCTCGCGGAAGCGCAGGCCACTCTCCGGAAAGCGACGTTGAAGGTCGACGTTCCGGCGGAGCTCGTGGCGCGGCGCGAGCTCGACTCCGCGCACATCGATCACGACCTCGCGGAAAAGGAGGTCGGTCATCGCGAAAATGAGCTCGCGGCGATCGGCGACCGTCTCGCGGCGGAGCTGGCGCAGCTCGAGCATCAGCTGACGCTCGCGCGGGGACATGTGCGCGAGCTCGAGACCGCGGTGGCGAAGATGAGCATTGCAGCGCCGCGGGACGGGACGGTGGTCTATGTCTCGGACTGGCGTGGCGAAAAGGCCAAAGTCGGCGATCCGGCCTATCGCTCGCAGGAGATCCTGAGCCTGCCGGACCTCAAGCGTCTGCGGGCGAGCGCCGAGATCGCCGAAGTGGACGCGGGCAAGGTCCGGGAAGGGCAGCTCGTGCGCCTGCGCCTCGATGCGCATCCCGATCTCGAATATCGCGCGCATGTCGCACGCGTCGAGCGAACGGTGCAGCGCAAGGCGCCGAACAGTCCGTTGCGGATCGTTCTCGCCGAGCTCGAGCTCGAAACCGTGGACAGCGAGCGGATGCGTCCGGGGATGCGGTTCCGGGCGGCGATCGAGCGTGAACGGGCGACCGCCGTGCTGACGATCCCGGTCGACGCCATCGTCCATCGCGACGGACGAACGCTCGTCGACCGCGAGACGCTCCTGGGAGTCGAAGCGGTCGCGCCTCGCCTCGGTCGCCGCGGCGGCGGACGGGTCGAAGTGCTCGAGGGCCTCTCCGAAGGCGACCGCGTGGTCCGCGGCGGTACGACGAGCGAGAAGGAGAGGTCGTGAGCTCGAAACTGTCCCTGCCGTGCGCGCTTCTCGCCTGCGTTCTCTGGAACGGGTGCGATCGTGCGCCGGCGACGCCGACCGCACGCGCGCTCCGCGGCGACTTTCTCCGCGCCGTCGAGGTCGAGGGCTTCCTCAAGGCGGCGAAGTCGACACCGCTCACGGCGCCGACCGGAGCCGACTCGGCCATGCGCGTGAGCTGGCTCGCGGAAGACGGCGCGCACGTCGCCGCCGGGGACGTCGTGGCGCGCTTCGACGAGACGGAGTGGACCAAAGCTCTCGCGGAAGCCGAAGGCAAGCGCGGCGGCGTGGGCCTGCGGATGGAGAAGCAGCGGATCGCGGCCTCCGGCGCGGAGAGCGGCGCCGAGCTCGATTCGGATCTCGCGCGCCGCGAGCTCGAGATGGCGGAGCGTTTTCAGGTGAGCGATTCGAGCTTCACGTCGCGCAACGAGATGGTGGAGTCGGCGCTCGATGCGGGCCTCGCGCGGAGCCGCGACCTGCATGCGCGCGGTGTGCGCGACGTGCAGCGCCGCGTCGCCGCGGGTGAGTCCGCACTCCTCGCAATCGAAGATCGCCAGGCGGGCGAAGAGATCGCCCACGCCCGGTCGGGCCTCACCGCTCTTTCGCTCGCCGCACCGCACGACGGTCTGGTGGTGTTCCTGCGCGACTGGCGCGGAAACACGACTCGGGTCGGCGACTCGATCTGGCCGGGACAGCGGATGGCGGAGATTCCCGATCTCTCCGAAATGGAGTGCGAAGTGTACGTTCTCGAAGCGGATGCCGGCGGCCTCGCGATCGGGCAGAAGGCCACAGTGCGCCTCGAGGCGCATCCGGAAGTCGAGTTCGCCGGGCAGGTCAAACGCGTCGACGCCGTCGCGAAGCCACGCTTTCGCGGAGTGCCCGTGCAGTTCTTCGGAGCGACGATCCAGCTCGCCAGGACGGATGCGGATCTGATGAAGCCGGGCCAGCGCGTTCGCGCGCGGATCGAGATCGATCGCCGGAGCGACGTGCTGCTGATTCCTGCCGCGGCGGTGCTGAGCCGCGAAGGCCATTCCTTCGTGCAGCGTCGCGGCAGCGCGGGATTCGAGCTCGTTTCGGTCGAGATCGCCGCTTCGGATGGCGGACGGGTAGTCGTCACTTCCGGACTCAGTGCGGGCGACGATGTCGCGCTCGCTGCACCGGAATCGGGCGGGAGCGGCGGCGAGACGGATACCGCGCCAGCGGCCGGGAGTCCGGGGGCGCCGGATGCGGGAAGAAAGCCGGCGCCCGCCGGTGGCGCGCCATGAGCTACCGCGAGCTTTTCCGCTTCGCGATCGAGAACCTGGCGGCGCACAAACTGCGCGCGCTGCTCACCATGCTCGGCATCGTCTTCGGCGTCGGATCGGTGATCGCCATGCTCGCGATCGGCACCGGAGCGGAGCGCCAGGCGCTCGAGATGATCGGCCGGCTGGGGCGCGACAACCTCGTCCTGCGCGCCCGGGAGCTCAAGGATGACGAGCTCACCGAAAGCCGCAAACGATCCATCGGCCTCGCCTGGCGGGATGTCTTCGCCATCGGCAGCGGACTTCCCGGAGTCCGTTCGGTGTCGCCCAAGGTGGAGATCGCGCCGTACCAGATCTACGGCGCGAGCGGCTCGACACGTGCGACCCTTTTCGGCGTCGGAGCGGACTACGACCGGCTGGTGGCACTCGAGCTCGAGGAAGGGCGCTTTCTCGACGACATGGACATTCGCGATCACGCGCAGGTCGCGGTGATCGGGCCGGCGGTGCGTCGCGACCTCTTCGGCTTCGAGCCCGCTCTCGGCGCGACGTTCAAGGTGAACGACGTCTGGCTCGAGGTCGTGGGAGTGCTCGCAGCATCGGGTGTCGACACCGACGCTTTCGAGGGCGTCCGCCTGGGTCCGGCTTCGAGCGTTGTCTTCGTTCCGGTGTCGACGGCCGAGCGCAAGTTCGATCGCGATCCGAAAGCGTCGCCGTTTTCCGAGATCGTCGTGCAGATGAATCCAGGCAGCGATGTGCGCTCGAGCGCCGCCGGACTTTCCTCGCTGATGGATCGGCTCCATGCCGGAGCTCCCGACTACGAGCTCGTGGTGCCGGAAGCACTCCTCGCCCAGAGCCGTCGGACACAGCGCCTGTTCAAGCTGGTCATGGGCTCGATCGCCGGAATCTCGCTGCTCGTCGGCGGCATCGGCATCACCAACATCATGCTGGCCTCGGTTCTCGAGCGCACGCGCGAGATCGGACTGCGCCGCGCGGTCGGCGCCCGCGAGATCGATATCCGGCGGCAGTTCCTGATCGAGGCGTTCGCGATCAGCCTGATCGGCGCAGCCGTGGGGATCGTCGTCGGCGTCGCTCTCGCGGCGTCGGTCGCCACCTGGGCGGGATGGAAGACCGAGGTCACCGTGGGCTCGGTGGCGCTCGCCTCCCTCGTGGCGCTTGCGGTGGGAGTGCTGTCGGGCTTCTATCCCGCACGACGTGCTGCGGCGCTCGATCCGATCGACGCGCTGCGCTACGAGTAGCGGCTAGTTCCGCGGACCCGGCGCTTCGTTCGCGCCGCCGAGCAGTTTGGCGAGCGGCGCCGCGCGCAGTGCCGCTGCCTGCTCCGCGGCATGACGTTGGGCCACGAGATATCCCCGCGTGCCGTCGATGTAGCGTGTCCGGGGCGCGAGCGCCGTCTCGGGCGAAGACGCCGCGAGAGCGGCGAGCGTGGTCGCCGTCGCCAGCGCCTGTTCGGCGACGACGGTGGCTTCGGTCCGGCGTCCCAGACTCCGCTCCGCGAAGGCGAGCGCGAGACGCAGCGTCGAGTCCCCGCCGTAGCGGGCGAGCGCCGGCTGAAGAAGAGCGACCGTGCCCGTGAAGTCCTCGCGCGCGAGGGCGCGGCGGGCGCGCTCCTGATAGGCGAGGATCGCGATCCAGTCCTGGGTTGCTCCTTCGGAAAGCTGCTGCAGATCGGCGTTCGAACGAGTGGAGGAGGTGTCGGTCAGGGCGCGACGCAGCAGCGCTTCCCGGTTCCCGGGCTCGCGGGCCAGGCCGCGGTCGAGGAGAGCGCGCGCAGCGTTCGACTCGCCGAGCTGGGTCCGTACCGCCGCGAGAGCGATGAGGAGTCTGGGGTCGTCACCGCCGACGATCGTCGCGCGCTCGAGGAGCGCGGCGGCACGCTGCGGCGCGGAGCGTTCGAGATAGCGCAGGGCGATTGCCGAGAGCGCGGTGGCTGCGACCTGCTTTTCGCCGGGATCGTGGGACGTCTTCGCCATGCGCTCGAGCAGGAAGACCGCGAGGTTCTCATTGCGCTGCGCAAGTCCGTTCAGCTTGAGGTCGGACTCGAGCGCGCCGGTGCGCTGATGAAAGAGGGCCAGCACCAGCAGCAGTCCCGGATCGGCGCGCTCGACGGAACCGATGATGCGGCCGGTGGCGCGTTCGAGGTTGGAGATTCCGCGCTTGGGATCCGTGGTGAGCACCGAGCGCTCGGTGGCGATCAGCCGGCGCACCGCGGATTCGCGATCGCCCGCGACGGCCTGATGGTAGATCTCGCGCAGGGCGAGCCCGAGATCGCCGAGCGCACGGAGGTCGTCTCCCGAAAGCGTCGGCAGGTTCACGCCGGCGGCGCTCGAAGGGGAAGGAGCGGTTTCCGCGGCCGCCGCCGGGCTCGCCGTGGGAAGACCGGTCAGAGTGCCCGCCACGGCATCTCCCGTGCCGATTCCGGAAACGCCCTTGGCGAGGCGGAGGTCGATCCATCCCGACTCGGGCGTGAGCGAAGGGCCGTGCGCGACGCTCCCGGCCGCGGGTGCCGGAAACGGCAGGCGGCCGAGGCCGTAGGCGCCGCTTTCGCGACAGAGAACGAGAGCCCGCAGCGTCCATCCGGCGAACGCGCCGCCCGGCGCGGCACCGGCGAGCTGCGGCAGGTCCTCCAGCTCTGCGACGAAGCGCAGCCCGGCCTGATCGAGAGACTTCGGCAGCCGGGTCCGGTTGACGGCGATCGAGGTGGCGGAGGCGGCGCCGATCGAGCCGTCCGGCTTGAGCGCATAGACGGTGATCTCGACCGTCGCCCGGCCGTCGCCGAGACCGGAGAAAAGCTCTTTGGCCGGCGATTCGAGAGTGATCTCGACGCCGGACCCGGACGGATTTCCCGCAGCATCCGACCAGACCGCGGCAAGGTGCAGCGGAACGGTGCCGCCGTCGGTGGACGAGGCGAGAAGCACCGCGCTCTGATTGCGTGTTCCGATCAATCGCCGGAACCCGAAGGCATCGGCGGGCACCTGGGTGGCCACGGGAGTGATCGGTACGACGGGAGCGGACGTCGCGACCTCCGGCTCCGCCGAGAGCACCGGCGGCGGAGCGGACGCCGGTGCTCGGCCCGCGGGCACGTCACCGGTGGCTCTGTTTTCGGGCGGGCGCGCCTCGCCCGCGGGGGCAGAGAGATCTGCGACCCGGCTCGGCGACGCGAGAGCGCTCGCCGACGGACGGGCGAGTCGGAGCTCGATCCAGCCAGCGGCCGGGCTGCCCGCGTCGCCTTCGACGGCGGGCCCTCCCTCCGACGCCGGAATCTCAACGCGGCCGAGCGCGAAGGCCCCGCTTTCACGACAAAGGATGAGCGCCCGGAGCGTGGCGGCCGGAACGTTGCCAGCTCCCTCGGGCATGCGGTCGACGAAACGCAGTCCTGACTGGGTGAGCGTGCTCGCGAGCCGCGACCGATCGAAAGTGATCACCGTGGCTGCGGAGGCGGTGGTTCCACCGGCGGCGTCGATCTCATAGAGCGTGAGCTCGACGTTCACCTTGTCCTCGTCGAGACCGGCGAAGAGCTCCTTCGCCGACGTCTCGAGGCTGACCTCGAGCGCGACGCCGCGCGGCCGCGATGCGTCGGGAACCCATACCGCGGAGAGGCGCAGCGGGAGGGCACCGCCGTCGGTCGTCGTTGCGAGAAGAGCGGCGCTCTGCGGGCGCGAGCCCGGCAGGCGCTTGAAGGAGATCGCGTCCGGAAGCGCGAGCAGAGGCCCCGCCACCCCTGCGAGCGACAGCAGGACGAGCGTCCCGCGCCAGCCGCGCAGCATCAGTTGGCGGCGACGGTGAACGGAGTGACCAGCGTCGAGCTCTCGCCGCCGATCCGGTCGACGGCGACGACGGAGAGCTGATAGCTGCCCTTCGCGACCGGAAGCTCGACCTGGTAGGTGACGTAGTTCGCGAGCGACTGGGCGAGTTGATCGTTGGGGATCGAGAAGTCCAGACGCTTCGATTCGGTGCGCTGCAGAATCTGATGCGAATCGACAAGCGCGAAGTAGAAGTCGATCTGCCCGCGATGAAGGGCCGAGTCCGGCATCAGCAGCACCGAGGCGAGCGGCAGTTCGATCGAAACCGGCGTGAGCTTGCGGCGGGCGCGGGGCGCATTTTTGTCCGGCGTGCCGATCTTCACCCGCAGGCCGAATGCATTCTCCGGCGGCGAACCGAGGAGCGCAGCGACGGCGGCATCGCTCGACACCTCGTTCGGGTCGCGCTCACGCACGCCCTGGCGATAGCGCGCCTGCAGTCCTGCAGGGCGCATCCGCACCTCGAGCTTGTGGAATCCGCCCGCCTCGGCGCGAGTGGGCTCGTAGCCCAGCGAGTAGTACGTGCGAAGGTCGCCTGCGGCGCGACCCAGCTTGGTCGTGAGGGTGGTCGAAGCCGTATAGGCGCGGCCGCCGGTCGCCTCCGCGAGGGCGCTCAAGGCAAACGATGCCGAAGCGGAGCCGTTGCCGAACCGGGAGGCCTCGGCGAGGCCCGGAAGCCCCTTCTCCTCCGCCTGGTTCATCCCGAGTTCGCGATTGTCGCTCGCGTCGATCGTGAAGATCGTAACGCGGCTGGCGTTCGCGCGCTGGAGTACGGCGGTGAGCTGCGGCGTGAGGTCGACCTGATGCAGTTCGATGTCGCGCATGCGGCGCGCGGCATCCGGCGAGGAACCGAGCCGGGATTCTGCCCGGCGGACGATCGGGTCTCCGGGTTTGACTTCGATCGGAGCCCCCACGAGAACCAGGGCGACGCGGCCGTCGATTCCCGAAACCATGCCCAGCAGCTGGTCGAGAGCGCGCAGCGAGTTCGTTTCCCGTTGCGCCTCGTCGTTCACGTAGCTCGTGAGCTCGATCCAGAAGGTATCGGGTTCGACGGTCGGGTCGGTCGGCGCCCGGCCGGTCTTCAGGCTCTCGACCTCGCCGGTGGCGGTCGAGTTTGCATTGAGATTCAAGAGAACGGATTGCAGCTGTTGAATCAGCATCTCGCCGCGGCTGCGCCGGGCGACCGCTTCGCCGCCGGTGTGCACGAGCGCTTCGAGGGACTGGCTGAAGGCCAGGCGGTCACGGGTGAGCGGCGAATACAGGCGCAGGGCGGTGCCGTCGAAGCCGGCGACGAGCAGGCGGTCCGCGGGCTGCGACTTTCCGGCCAGGAACTCCTGCACGTTCTTCGTCGCGGCGTTCCGCAGGCCGGGACCGAGCTTCGCGGAGTCGACGTAGACCACCCAGCTGACGGGAGTGGCCAGCGACGCGACCTCGCCTGCGGCACCTTCCCCAGGGACCGCGGGCGCCGCGGAGGCCGCCGGCGTGGCTTCGTCGTACGCCGCGAAGTTGAGGATCTCGACCTTTTTTCCATCTTCGAAGAGCGCGAAATCGTCGGCGGTCAGACCGGTCACGGGAACGTCATTGGCGTTCGTCACGACGACGTCGACGTTGACGCGCCGCACCTCGATCGCCTCCCCGAACGTCGGCTCGTCCTGGGCGGCGAGCGGCGCCGGCAGCGGCACCGCGAGGAGCCCGAGGAGCGCGACAACCGCAGCCGGGAGGGCCAGCGAGGGAAGAAAGGGTGCGGATCGGAGCTCAAGTCGATGGGAGATGGTCATGGGTCGTCGTAATACCCCTCTCTGGTTCGCAGCTGAACGCCTTTGGACTCGACATTGATGCGAATCGGATGCCACGATCCATCGTGTCGCAGGGCGTTGGGATAGAAGCCCAGCACGTACTGCTGCCGGAGCTCGGTGAGAATCTGCTGGAAGGCGCTCGGGGCGTCTTCGTAACGTCGAATTTCGATCCGCCGGCCGCCGGAGGCGTCGACCGTCGCGGCCAGCTGACGGATCTCGGCCGAATGCTCCTCGACGGTCCGCCAGGCAGAGCGCTGCTTCAGGTCGAAAGCGTCCGCCGAGACCCGGATCCAGTAGATGAGCGCCTGGCTGCGCACGGCGATCTCGTTGACCTGGGCGGCGGAAAGCAGACTTTCGACGTCGACGCCGTCGGAGAGGAGGATGACCACCCGCCGCCCCTGGCGCTTCTCGAGCAGCTCGAGCGACAGGAAGAGGTGATCGTTCACTGCCGAGCCGCCGCGCGCTTCGGCGCCGGTCAGTCCGGCGAGAAGCTGCTCCGGGTTCGCGCTCCACGCCGTGTGATGAACGACGCGGTCGGAGAACAGCAGCAGCATGGCTTCATCGAGCTCCGCCATTCCGGAGGCAAACGATTTCGCACCGGCGAGCGCCGAGCGCAGAGGTGCACCGCGCATGCTCAACGAGGAGTCGATGAGGAGCACCGCCGCGAGCGGCACGTCGCCATGCTCGAAGGTGACGATCTCCTGCGATTTGCCCTGGTCGAGAACGGAGAAGTCCTCGCGCTTCAGTCCGAGCTCGGGATAGCCCCCGACAGTCGCCGTGATGTAGAGCTGCTGCAGCGGAAGATCGATCTCTTCGTCGACGTGCACCGGCGGAAGGAGCGACTGCACCTCCGTCCGGCCGCCGGCGGCGTCGATCACCACGACGCGGAACCTGCGCTCGATGTTCTCGTCGCCGGTTTCGACGGAGAGCTTCCACGGCGCATGAGCAAGAGTTCCCGCTTTGACGTCGTTGTACCAGATCTCGACGCCGCGGGGATTCGGCGTGCCGGGATCGACCACGACGGAGATCGTTCCGAACGCCGAAACACCGGAGGCCGGTGACACGATCCGCGGCGCGCGACGCGTGCTGATCGCTCGCGCCGTCGACGCAGCCGCGGGAGTCGCCGGCGCTGTCGCAGGAGGCACTGCCGGCGAGACGGAAGGCGGGGACGGTGGCGTCTGTCCCAGAGCGAGACCGATGAACGGAGAATGCAGAAAAACGAGCGTGAGGATCCAGCTGCGCTTCCGGACGGAGCGCTTCATCGGGATCTCCCTTCGCGCCGCGCGATCGCCGCCGCGAGGCCTTTCGTGCGCGCATCGGCGGCCGCCTCGGCGATGGCGGCCTTGGGCTGCAGCATGTCCACCGGATATTCGGAGAATCGCCGGCGCGGCGAATCTTCCGCCGGCGCGTCGGTGGCGATCGCCGCTTCCGCTGCCGCGGCGCTCGTCGTGCGCTGGCTGGACCGCGCGGCCGCGAACGCCAGGGCAACGCGCAGGGAGGAGTCCGCAGGGAAGCGGGGGATGACGCGGTCCAGCCAGGAGATCGCTTTGTCGTAGTGGCCCGCGGCGATGAACCTGCGGGCGCGCTCCTGGGCGGCAATCAACGCGATCCAGTCCGCCTCCCTGGCGACGGCGAGGATTTCGAGCTCGCGCGCGGCGCGCCCGTCGGCGGCGTTTCCGGGTCGCATCAGGGCGCGGCGCAGCTGCGCCTCCCGATTGTCCGGATGCGAGCCGATCACGCGATCCAGACGGACCGCGGCGGCCGCGGGGCGCCGATCGCGCAGCAGAAGGACGGAGAGAGCGATGTTCGCCTCGACGTCGTCGGGCACGAGGAGAAGCCCGCGCGTGAGCATCTCGGCGGCGCGCGAAGGCGCCGGAACGGTGAGGAGATCGGCGGCGAATCCGTCGTAGGCGGTCGCGGTCAGACGGCGCTCGTCCTCACTGCGCGCGGTGAGTGACATCTGCGCGTAGAGGCCTTCGGCAACGCGCAACGCGCGTTGCGTCAGACCGAAACGCCGGTCGCGCGCATGGATGAGCAGCAGTCGCTGATAGAAGATCGCCAGCGGCAGGGCGCAATCCGGACGGAGCGCAAGGTAGCTGTCGAGCAGAACGCGATCGGCCTGCGACAGCCACTCGATGGCCCGCGCCGGGTTCGCGGCGAGTGCCTGCGCTTCGAATTGTGCTGCGCGGTCGATCGCGCCGCTGCGGTCGCCGCCCGCGAGCGTCGAAAAGATTTCGCGGTAGCCGTCGGAAAGTGCCTGCACGCGAGGTTCGAGAACCGGGGGCTGCGGCGGCACTGTTGCGTGGTTCGGCGCCGCCGCCGCACCGAGCTTCGGCGTTCCGGAGGCGCGCACTGACCCTGCCCCCGGGGAGAGCAGCAGGCAAGCGGCGAGTGTCACGCCGATCCGGCGGACCGGCAGCGGCGCGCGGGCCACAGGAGCAGAGCCGCCCGGGATGCGCCGGAGGGAGATGCGCATGAGCTGAATACTAGGTTGGATTGGTCGCCGCGCGTAGCGCGCGCTCTTGCACGCATAGAATTCCGCCGCGGGCCCGGCAGTCCATGTCGCCTGCAGGAGAGCCGTCATGCCGCGTTCGCCCCGCACTGCCCGTCACCTCGCCGCGATTCCGCCATCGGTCTATTCAGGACTCGCGCATCGACTCGACCGGTTCACCGGCGAGACCTATCCGCTGCATGTCGGCGACACCTGGATGGAGCCGGCCGCGGGGTGTCGCATGGAAGACCTCCACGTGGCGGAATTTCCGGGAATGCACCGCTACGCTCCGGTGCACGGCCTGCCGGCGCTGCTCGACGCGATCGTCGAGCGTGAACGGGCGAAGACCGGGCTCGCTCTCGAACGGGAGAACGTGCTCGTGGCCGCCGGAGCGACCGGCGGACTCGGCGCCGTCGCCGGGGCGATCCTCGAACCGGGAGACGAGGTTCTGATTCTCGCCCCCTACTGGCCGCTGATCGAAGGGATCGTGCGCTCCTTTCACGGCTCGCCGATCGCCGTGCCGGTCGATTTCGATCGCGGGAGCGCGGAAAGTCTGGTCGCGGCGCTCGCCGCGGTCGTGACGCCGCGCACGGCAGCGCTCTATTTCTCGACACCCAACAATCCGAGCGGACGCATCCTGCCGCGGGCATGGATCGAGGCCATGGTCGAGTGGGCCCGGGCGAACGACCTGTGGATCCTCTCCGACGAGGTCTACGAACCGTTCGTCTTCGTCGGCGAGCACACACGCGCGCTGCCCCTCGCTCCGGAGCGCACGTTCCTCTCGCAGACCTTCTCCAAGGCGTTCGGCATGGCGGGCAATCGCTGCGGATACATGGTCGGTCCGGCGGCGGTCATGAGCGAGCTGCGCAAGGTCGCGACCCACACCTTTTATGCGACGCCCACCGCGGCGCAGCTCGCCGCGGTACGTGCCCTCGCCGGTCCCGGCGATCGCTGGGCCGAAGCGGCACGGGAGCAGTACGCTGCGACCGGGCGAAAAGCCGCCGAACGACTCGGCCTGCCGGCGCCCGAAGGCAGCACGTTTCTGTTCTTCGACGTCGCTCGCGAGGCCGGAGCCGGCGGACTTGCCGGACTGCTCGAGGCCTGCGTCGAGCGCGGACTGCTGATCGCTCCCGGTTCGAGTTTCGGCCCCTACCCGACGCACGTGCGGCTCTGCTACACGGCCGTTCCACCCGAGCGCGCGCTGCGCGGGATCAACGTTCTGGCGGAGCTCCTGGGGCGCTGACATCGCGGCAACGCTCAGTCGAGCCGGAGCCGCCGGACGATCGGCGGGGCGAGCGTCGCGAGGTCCGCCGGTGGGGCGCCGTCCTCCCCGAAGGCCGGCCAGTGACTGTCAGAGACATAGAAAAGCTCGCCATCGACGATGACACCCAGCGTCGGCTCGTCCCACTGCGGAAGATTTCGTTCCAGAAGCTTTCCCGACGGCAGGGACATTCCGTCCGCAGCGAGCTCGAAACTCGCGATGCGCGCCGGCGGCACGCCGTTCTGGATCCCGATCAGGCGGTTTCCCTGCCGGCGCAGTCCATCGACGCCCAGAACTGTCATCCCGGGAGGGGGGCGCATCCAAGTGAGGGTGGGCGGCGTCGTGAGCGCGATCGCCGCCAGCCCGTTGTTCCAGTCGGCGAGGTAGAGAATCTTCCCGTCGGCGGAAAGCGCGAGCCCGCCCGGTGAGCCGAGACGTTCCGCGCCGGCGATGAGCGTTTCGAGTCGGCCGTCGGGCAGGACGCGATAGATCGCCGGCACTTTCGGATCGGAAACGTAGACGGTGCCGTCCGCTGCGAGCTCGAGATCGTTGAAATTGTGCTCGCCGGCGGGGGCCGGGATGGTCTGGATCCACGCACCGGTGTCGAGATCGAAGGCGAAGAGCGCGCTCTTGCCCTGTTCCTCGGGCTTCGCTCCGCGACTGTGCGGCAGACCCGCGGAAACGACCCAGAGGCGGCGATGCGACGCGTCGACCGCCATGCCGAGCGCCGAGAGCAGGCCGTGATCGCCGCTGGCGACGAAGTCGGAGATCTTTCCCTCAGCGCTCCGCCGCACGATCTTCCGCTGGTGAACGCTCGAAAGAAAGAAGGCGCCCGTTTTCGGATCGTGAGCGATCCCTTCGATGAGATCGCGGTCGACGAGCCGGAAGGCTTCCGCCGAAGCCGCGATCGGAGAGAGCAGAGCCTCGAGCCGGACGAGCGCCGCCTGGAACTCCGGATCGGTCAGGAGGGGGGCAAGCTCGGGGTCCTTCCGCGGATCGCGGAAGAATCCGGCGTCGACCTGCGCCCTGTACGCGGCGACCGCTCCGGGCCGGTCGCCGGTCAGCAGTCGGGAGACGGCGAGGCGATAGAGCAGCCGCGACGGATCGGGGAGGAGGAGAACGGCGCGCTCGAGGCCCGCGCGGTAGGCGGGCAGATCCTTCTTTTCGCGCTGTTCCAAGGCCGTGGCAAAGGCGGTCTGCGCCGCGGCGAGATCCGCGCTCGCGGGAGCTGGAGCGCCGGTCGACAATCCGGCGACGGGCGCCGGCGGCGCGGCCGGCGTCGCCGCCTGGACGGGGACAGCGAGAGAAAAAAGGCCCAGGATAGGCAGGCCGAAGGCCAGGAACGGGACCACCGTGCGAGTTCGCATGCGATTGTTTACGTCCCAGGCCGGCGGCGGTTTCGTCCGCTTGGATGGCTCCCGCCTTCTCGGATGGCTCCCGCCTCTGGAATGCGGCAGAACCCACGCCATGGAGGCCGCCCTGCTGACGAAGGTCGAGCGCGGCGTCAGCCCGGAAGGCGGCGGTGCGCGGCGACCGGAATCGCGGCGCGCACCCGGTCGATCGACTCGAGGTCGAGCTCGGCAAGCGCAATGCCGATGCCTGCGGGCGCCTCCGCGAGAATCCGCCCCCACGGATCGACGATCATCGAATGCCCCCAGCTTTCCTTGAGCCCGCCGTCGGCGTGCGCACCCTGCTGGCCCGGAGCGACGACGAACGCCTGCGACTCGATCGCCCGGGCACGGAGCAGGATCTCCCAGTGCGCCTCTCCCGTTTTCGCCGTGAACGCCGATGGAACCGAGAGCACGGAGGCGCCGCGCGCGACAAGTGCCCGGTAGAGCTCACCGAAGCGCAAGTCGTAGCAGATCGACAGACCCACCGTTCCAAGGGATGCTTCCGCCACGATGACGTCCGCGCCGGGCGCAACGGTGTCCGATTCGCGAAACGAAACGCCATCCGGAACGTCAACGTCAAAGAGATGGATCTTTCGATAGACCCCAAGCCGCGACCCGGTCGGCGCGAAAAGCACACTGGTGTTGAAGCAACGTCCACCTTGACCAGCAATCTTTTCGTTGAAAGAACCCAGCAGGAGCGTGATCGAAAGCTCCGACGCCAGACGGGAAAAGAGCTGACAGGCCGGCCCGTCGAGAGGCTCGGCCAGCCGGACCTTCTCGGCATGCGGCCCGAGATAGTTCGTGTTCTCCGGCGTCGCGACGAACGTCGCCCCGCGCCCCGCCGCCTCGCGCACCAACGCCTCCGCCTGCCGGAGATTCCCCGCCGCATCGGAAGTCGAACGCATCTGGCAGACGGCGGCGACGACGCGCATCCGGTTCTCGCTGTCCCCTATCCTTCGTAGTTCTCGACCACGTCGATGGGGCGGACGTGGGCTTCGTCGGGGTTGCGGCCGGCGTCGAGGAGGGCCTGGCGCTGGCGGAGGAGGTCCCAGCACTGGTCGAGCTCGAGCTTCAGGTGGTGGAGCTCGGCGCGATCGTTGTCGTCGAGCGCGGTGCCTTTTTCGTACAGCTTGTGCTCGGATTTGACGAGATTTTCGATGTGGTGACGGACAGTCTGCTGCGTGGTCTTTTCGGTCATGGGAGTCCTTTCGTCGGCGGAGCGGACCGGCGAGGATGCTCTCGCCGTTCGTTCTCGCGGGACCACGCTATCAAGCCTGCCGGACTTCCCGGCAGTTCCTCTCGCGTCAGCTCGCCGTCGCCGATGGCCGCGCCGCGTTAGACTCGCGGCATGCCGACTCCTTTTGAAAGTGCCCAGCTGATCCTGAAGCTCTACGAGATGCGCCGCGAAACGGTGCTGCGCGAGGCGCGCTCCTGGTTCCTCCGCGATTTCAATCCCGATTCGATCGACGAGATCCGCTCCGTCCTGGCCGGCGCGCAGAGCGGCAAGTACCGGATGGTGCTCGGCTACTGGGATATGGCAGCGTCGCTCGTTTCCCACGGTGCCATCGACCGGGCGATGTTCCTCGACGCCAACGGCGAGATCTTCGGCACCTTCGCGAAGATTCATCCGCTGCTCGCCCAGATCCGCGAGCTTGCCCAGACGCCGACCGTGGCCAAACACATGGAAGCTGTCGTCATGTCGGTGCCGGATATCGAACCGCGCCTGGAGATGCTGCGCAAGCGTTTCCGCCCCGTCGCGAAGTAGCCGAACGGCAGGTTCCGGATCGTCAGATTTCGTCGTCGAGAGTCGAGGCCACCCGGCGCAGGTCGGCGAGCAGAATCTCCATATCTTGGCGCGTCGTCCGGTAGTTGAGGACGCAGCCGCGCAGCGCGAACTGCCCGTGAATCGAGGCGTTCGAAAGGTAGGAGCTCGCGTCCTTCTGCAATGCAGCGAGCAGACGTTCGTTCCACCGATCGAGCTCGCCCGGGGTGATCGCACCTCGCGAGCCCCGATGGCGGAAGCAGAAGATCGAGAGCTCGACCGGCGCGAGCATTTCGAAGTCCGGACCCGCCGCGATCAGGCGGGCGAAATGGTGCGCGCAATCGATGTTTGACTCGATCGCCTCTCCCATCGCGCGCGCACCGACGTGCGCGAGAGTCATCCAGACCTTGAGCGCGCGGAACCGACGCGTGAGCTCGGGCCCGTAGTCCCAGAACGCGAAGGCCTCGTCCGGGTTGGCGGCGGTGACGCGGGTGTAATCGGCGCCGAGCGCGAAGGCCGCTCCGAGCTCCTGCGGCCGGCGATAGATCAGGCAGCCGCAATCGGCCGGCAGGTAAAGCCACTTGTGCGGATCGAGAGCCACCGAGTCGGCGCGTTCGATGCCGGAGAATCGCTCGCGGACCGAGGGGGCCAGCCGCGCGAAGCCGCCGTAGCAGCCGTCCACATGCAGCCATAGATTCTCGCGCGCGGCCACGTCGGCGATGGCCTGCAGAGGATCGATGGCTCCGGTGACCACGGTTCCGGCGCTCGCGACGATGCAGAAGGGATCGAAGCCGGCCGCGCGGTCGGCGGCGATCTGCCGTTCGAGGACCTCGACTCGCATCCGGAATTCGGCGTCGACCGCGATGCGGCAGACGTTGTCGAGACCGATGCCGAGAAGCGCCGCCGCCTTGTCGCTCGAGTGGTGACCTTCGGTCGAGATGTAGAGGCGCAACGGGCGTGCCGCGCCGCGCATCCCCGTGGAGTTGATCGTCCGGTCGTGGCGATGCCGGGCGGCCGCGATGGCGGTGAAGTTGGCGAGTGAGCCGCCGCTGGTGAAGAGTCCACCGGCCCCGACGTCACAGCCGAGCGCTTCGCGGATCCAGTCGATCGCGCGATGCTCGAGCTCGACCGGTGCGGGCGCGGAACGCCAGGCAGTGAGATTGGAGTTCAGCGTCGACGCGAGGAGATCGGCGAACGATGCGACCGCGGTGCCGGGGGCGGAGACGTAGCCGAAGAAGCGCGGATGCCCGTTGTGCCGGCTGCCCGCGACGACGACTTCGTCGAGCGTCGCGAGCAGGTCGACGATGCTTCGTCCCTCCTGGGGCAAAGGGCCGGCGAGAAGCCCGGCGAGATCCTTCGACGTCGTGTCCGGATAGAGGTCGCGCCCGCGGAGCGAGGCCGAGTAGCTCGCCATCCAGTCGACGACAGCGGCTCCGGCGCTGCGGATCTCTTCCGGCGAGGGATCGAGTGCCGGATTCGGTTGCGGGCGATCGAGCGGATCGGACATAGGCGCGAATCTAGCGCGTCGCCGGCTGCGAGCGCCGGGCGGATTGCGGCCAGATGGCGATCGCGAGGCCGGCGAGAGCCAGGGCGCTGCCGGCGAGCTCCTGTCCATTCAGGTGAAAAACGAAGATCGCCGGCAAGGCAGCCGCGAGCAGGAACTTCGAGATCAGCGTCAGCGGCGGATTGAGAAAGACGAAGAAGGCGACGGTCGATGCGGGAAGTCGCTCGAGCAGCCAGCTCCAGACTGCGTAGCCGATGAGCGCCGAGAGCACGGAGAGGTGAAGCAGGGCAACCCATCCGCCGGCGTGAAGGTGAGCGAGCTCAGGTGCACCGTGCCAGGGGAAGAGCGCGACGAGCGGCAGGCTGCCGAGGCCCATCGTCAGGTAGGTCCAGTCCAGGGCCGACCCCCGCGGTCCCCGCGCTCCGGACATCGTTGCCGAAGCCTCTCCCGCGCCACGCGCTGGCTTCGACCCGTCGACGACGCTCTTGCTGAGCACGGTGTGCGCGGACCACGAGATCGGTGCGATCGCGGTGATCGCGAGCATGAGGCCGAACGTCGGCAGCCCGGCAAAACCGCCGCGCGAGAGAGCGATGATGAACAGTCCCGAGATCGCGACGGCGAATGCCGCGCCTTTGCGCGCAGTGAACGGTTCGCCGAGGGCAACGGCCGAGAAGAGGAGCAGGAAGAGCGGCGTGAGCGCGCTCGCGAGCGCCGCGACGGGCGGCGGAATGCCGTGCTGCTGTCCGTAGTAGAGCGCCAGGTTGTATGCCGGCACCGCGAGCAGGGCCGAGATCGGTGTGCGCAACGGAAAACGGCGCAGCAGGTCGAGGCTCTGCCGGCGGCGAAAGAAGAAGGAATAGATCAGGCAGATCGGCGCGAGCAGCGTGAATCGAGCGGTGGAGAGACTCGCCCAGTCGAGCTGAGCGGGAACGTGCTCTCCTCCGAGCAGGTAGGAGGCGGCGACGAAACTGTTGCTCCAGACGAGAAAGAGGGCGAGAGCGATCCACAGGTAGAGCCACGTCCGGTTGTTCAATAGCCCTCACCTTCGGCGGCTGCCTCGACCAGCAGGAAGCTTATCGCGGCTGCGACCCGCTTCAGCTCAGCGCTGCGCGTGGCGGGGAAGCGGAATCATGGTGCGAGCCGCTTCCACGACCATTCGTCGGAGATTTGCTGGCCGTTCATCGGGCCTTCGATGCGCGCGTGAAGGTCCCCGCCAGCGTCGAGCCAGTAGAGGATGCGCTGGGGGAAGTCGTGCAACCGATTCTCGAACACAACCCGGCGGCTGGAGAGCTCGATCGCGCAGAAAGGCGTCGCTGGGGCGCCGTTCGGGCTTCCGAAGTAGCAGACGCGGCCCTGGTCGTCGGCCGCGATGCGCAGGAATTCGAACTCGTTGGCGACTCCCCGAGCGATGTCCTTGTGCATCCCGACAAGCATTCCGCCGGCCGCACCGGTCCAATGCTCCTCGCTCGTCACGCCGTCCCGGATGCCGCCCCAGCTTCCGGCCATCCATTGCAGATCGGCGATCTGCGCTGCGCGCGGGACGTCGGGCTCCGCTTTCGCACCTGCGGCTGCGGCAAGCGGAATGATCGGGCTCCGACCCGGCGGGCAAAGGGAACGGCGAAATGCACGATGAGCTCCGGGCAGCCGTCCGGAACGACGTGCTCCGGCGCCCGGTCTTCTCGCGGCACCGGATCGACGACTTCCCAGAAGCATTCGATGAACGGACGCCAGCGTGCGCTCGGTGCCTGCTCGCGATAGCGCAGAGTCGATTCCGATGCCATGCGCCGAGCCTATGCGAGAGGTCGGAAGAACCGGTTTCGATCCCGGAAGCGGACAGATGGTAAAGTTTTTTCGACTCGATCCCATAGAGCGTTGCTTCGAAACGTTGCACTTACGGAATTCTCAGGAGCCGTCCGATGCGCATGCGTGATCTCGCGATTCCTGCAGCTGCGGTTCTGTTCGTGCTTGTCGCGCCTCTCGCTGCCACCGTGAGTCCGTTCCGCGATCTCGACTCCGATACGGCGCGTGCGCTTCCGGCCCGTGGCGGCGGAGACGGTCAGCTGCCGGTCAGATTCCGAACGCTCGCGGTCGACACGATCGCGCTCGACGACCTTCTTCGACAGGCGCCGATGGAAGGCTCTGTCGCAGCCATCGACGCCCCGCTGCTTTTCGCGCTGCCCTATCCGGACGGCTCCGACCGGCTGTTCCGGGTCGTGGAGTCGCCGATCATGGAATCCGGTCTGGCGGCGAGATTTCCAGAAGTGCGCACCTACGCCGCGCAGGGAGTCGACGACACCTCGGCGACGGCTCGCCTGAGCGTGACCGAGCTCGGCTTTCACGGCATGGTGCTCTCGACGGCCGGCACCATCTACATCGACCCATGGCGGAAGTGGGAGGCCGGGACGGTCATCTCCTACTATCAGCGCGATGCGCGCCGCTCGGCGGAGAATCGGCTGCGCTGCGAGGTGACGAGTCCGGACTCCGGTGCGGACGCCTCCGAGCTCGCCGGGTCGAACGACCTTGCCGGCTCCGCCACGTCCCTCTCGACCGGGCCGATCCTGAGAACGTATCGCCTGGCCCTGGCCGGGACTGCCGAATACACCGCCGCGGTCTGCGCGCCGAATCCGGCAGGCGTGAGCTGCGGCTTGAACGCCATGGTGGTGTCGATGAATCGCGTCGATGGCATCTACGAACGTGAGGTCGCAGTCCGGATGGTCCTGATCGCCAACAACAACGTTCTCGTCTTCACGGATACAGCCACAGACGGCTACTCGAACGGGAATCCGAGCTCGCTGCTGTCGCAGAATCAGACCAAGCTCGACGCCGTCATCGGATCCGCGAACTACGACATCGGGCATGTGTTCTCGACCGCCGGAGGCGGCCTCGCAGGGCTCGGAGTCGTCTGTGCTGCCAGTCAGAAAGCGCGAGGAGAGACCGGCACCTCGAGTCCGTCCGGCGACGGCTTCGATGTCGACTACGTGGCGCACGAGATGGGACATCAGTTCGGCGGCGACCATACTTTCAATGGCACGACGAACAGCTGCGGCGGCGGCAATCGCAGCGGATCCTCGGCGTACGAACCTGGAAGCGCTTCGACGATCATGGGATACGCGGGCATCTGTGGCACCGAAGACCTCCAACCGCACAGCGACGATACGTTTCATGCCCGCAGTTTCGATCAGATCGTGACCTACACCACCTCAGGGGGCGGAAATGCCTGCCCGGTGCAGACCGCCACGGGGAACCTGCCTCCGAGCCCGAATGCCGGAGCGGATTTCACCATCCCGAAATCGACACCGTTCACACTCACGGGCACGGCGACCGATCCGGATTCCGATCCTCTGACCTTCATGTGGGAGGAGTTCGATCTCGGCACGGCCGCACCGCCCAACACCGACGTCGCCGCGGTGCGCCCGATTTTTCGTTCTTTCGTTCCGCTCGCCGTCCCGTCCCGTACATTTCCGCGGCTGAGCGACATCCTGAACAACGTCGTGACGTTCGGCGAATCGATGTCGACACGAGCCCGGACGATGACCTTCCGCCTCACCGCGCGTGACAATCGCGTCGGCGGCGGTGGCGTGAACGTCGACACCGCCCTCGTGACGGTGGATCCGACGAGCGGGCCGTTCGGGGTGACGAGTCCGAATGCCGCGGTCGTCTGGGGACAGGGCAGTTCTCAGTCCGTGACCTGGAACGTCGCGAACACTGCGGCGACGCCGGTCCTGTGCACGAATGTCGCGATCGATCTTTCGGTTGACGGCGGACTGACCTTTGCCAGCTCCCTGATCGCCTCCACCGCAAACGACGGGGCCGAGTCGGTCACGGTCCCGGCGACGCCGACGGCACAGGCGCGCATCCGGGTCTCCTGCGTCGGGAACATCTTCTTCGATATTTCGAACGTCAACTTCACGATCAGCGCGGCAGCGCCGGCGCCCGAGCTCAGCTCCCTCCTGCCCGCGACCGGTTCGATGGTCGGCGGGACGGTCGTCACGTTGACTGGATCGAATTTCGTGAGCGGCGCGACGGTCTCGTTCGACGGCATCGCAGCGACGGGTGTCAGCTTCAACAGTTCAACGTCGCTCACCGCGACAACGCCGGCCCATGCGCCCGGAGTCGTCGACGTGACGGTGAAAAACCCGGACCTGCTGACGGATACGCTCGCGGCGTCGTTCACTTATTTCCTCGACCTGCCTTTTCTCGACGGTTTCGAGTCGACCGACACGAGCCACTGGAGCCTTACGGTTCCCTGAGGCTTCAGGTGCGGTGAGCTCTTCCACTGCATGCGCGAGGTCGGCGACGACGTGACGCAGATCACCTGAGACGACTTCCGCCGCTGCATCGACGACAAGTCGACCGGCGCGGTGAGGGTCTCCTTCGGCTGGGCCTCCACCCTCGCCGACTCCGAGGCCTTCCTCGCCTTCGCCTGCGAGCTGCGCGAGGCGGGGGACTCGGAGCGGCCGCCGCCACGTGGCGGGATGAGATCTTCCGCCCGGATCGGCGAAGGATTCTCGATATCTCCTGAAGAGGCCCCTTCGGCCCGGTGAGGAGATTCCGATGCCCCGTTTCCTGTTGTTTTCCCGTTCACGCTACCGCCGCGCCCTTTGCCTTAGCTGCAGCTTCGCTTGGGCAGCCTTCGCCCTGCCCGCGCTAACCGCCGCGCAGTGGCTCTCGGTCGCCGGCGCGGTCGAGCTCTACGAGCCGGCGGATCAGGCGCCGCCTCTCGGCGATCCGACCTCGAACCAGTACTTCGGCGGCGCCTTGGCGGTGGGAAACTTCAATGGCGATCTCTACCAGGACTTAGCCATCGGCATCCCCGAAGACACCGGCGGCCCCATCCTCAGCCGGCGCGCCAAGGCCGGCACCGTCGCGGTGATCTACGGTGGTCCCGCAGGTCTCAACATGGCGAACGCCGGGTACATCAGCCAGCCCTGGACCGGTGCCGACCCGGTGGTCCAGGAGCCCGGCGATCACTTCGGTTGCGCCCTCGCCGCCGGCGACTTCGACAACGACGGCGTCGACGATCTCGCCGTCGGCGTCTGCAACGAGACGATCGGCGTCGCCGCCGAGGCCGGGGTGGTCAACATCTTCTACGGCGTTCTTTTCGGCTCGATGGGCAACCCCGACCTGACACTCACCGAACCCTCCCCGGTCGCCGGCCGCCATCTCGGCCTGGCGCTCGCCGCCGGTGACATCAACGGCGACGGTGCCGACGAACTGGTGATGGCGCAGGCGGCGGGCCAGTTCTACTTCCTCTACGGCAGCCCCGGAGGGCTCGCGACGTCGGGGACGGCGTGGAATCTCGGCCCGTACATGGGAATGGCGCTCGGCGACTTCAACGGCGACGGGTTCGCCGATTTCGCCGTCGGCGGGCCGACTCCGGGGTGGACCGCCGGCGAAGCCTTCGTCTGGCACGGGTCGGCGGCGGGCCTCGTCGAGCCGGTGGCCTCCTGGCTGCGCCAGGACTTCATGGTCAGCGACGCGCTGGACGGAGGGAACGAGGCCGGCGATCGCTTCGGCGAATCGTTGCTCGCCGCCGATCTCGACAACGACGGGTACGAAGACCTCGTGATCGGCGCGCCGGGCGAGGATGTCGGACCCGAAGGCAGCGAGTTCGTCGACGCCGGCGCGCTGTATGTCTTACGCGGCGGGGTCGGCGGGCTCGACCCCGGGGGCGCCCACTACTGGACGGAGAACGGCATGGTGAGTCAGACCCTCGTCGCGGATGGCGACGGCTTCGCCACCTCTTTCGCCGCTGGCGACGCCGACGACGACGGCTACCTCGAGCTCGCGGTCGGCAGCCCTTTTAAGACAGCCTCGGGACAGCCCCAGGCAGGTCTGGTGATTCTGATGCCGGGATCGTCCTCCGGACCCACAGACCTCGGCGTCGCGCGCGTGTGGCAGCAGGACTCACCCTCGGTACCTGACGGTTCCGAACCGAACGACCGCTTCGGCAGGGCGCTGGCGTTCGGAGATTTCGATGGCAACGGGCGCGCCGATCTCGCCATCGCAGCTCCGGACGAGGACGACGGTGTCGGCCACTCCGATCTAGGTGCGGTGACCGTGCTGCGCGGCTGTCTGTTCTGCGACGGCTTCGAGGCTGGTGGCTTCGGCGTGCCGTCGCCGGTGGCCTGGTCGACGCTGGCGCCGTGAGACGGCCGCCGGTCGCGCGACCGGCGGTGCATTGCCGGCAGCGCGGAAAGGGGTTAGGTTCGCCGGCGTGTCCGCGGAGCGACTCGAGGCCCTGCTGGCGCGCGCGCGCGACGGTGACGAGCGTGCCTTCGACGAGGCCTACGCGACGGTCTACGAGGAGATCCGCAGAGTCGCCCGCTGGCAGCGGCGACAGCGCAATGCCGCTGAGACGCTGTCGACGACCGCCCTGGTCCACGAGGCCTACGTGAAGCTCGCGGGGCCGGTCCGGCTCGGCCTGCAGAACCACCACCACCTCATCGCCCTCGCGGCGCGCGCCATGCGCCAGATTCTCGTCGACGCCGCGCGCGCCCGGCTTTCCGCCAAGCGCGGTGGCGGAGTCGTGGCGCTCGAGCTCGACGCTCAGGAGGTCGCGGTGCCGGCGCTCGCCGAGGAGCTGATCGCTCTCGACCGCGCGCTCGAGCGGCTGGGGGCGAGCGACCCGCGGCTGGCGCGATTGGTCGAGTGGCGCTACTTCGGCGGCATGACCGACGGCGAGCTCGCGCGCGCCCTCAAGCGCGACGAGCGCACGATCCGCCGCGACTGGGAGAAGGCGCGAGCTTTCCTCGTCCGCGAGCTCGGCGGTCCGATTCCGGACCCGGCGTGAGCGCGCCCGGCGCAGATCCGGACGAGCGCGAGCCCGGTTGGGCCCGCCTTTCGGCGCTGCTCGACGAGGCGCTCGATCTCGAGCCCCCAGCGGCGCGCTCCATTTGGCTGCGGGCGCTGGCCGAGCGCGAGCCGGAGATCGCACGCGAGGTCGGTCGGCTGCTCGCCGCCGGGGCGGCGACAGGTTCGCCGGTCGACGATCCGTCCGGCGGCGGGCGCTACGTCGGGCTGGTGGAGGAGGAATCGGCGGAGCCGCCGAGCTGCGCCGGCTCCGAGGTCGGCGGCTGGCGTCTGCTCGAGCGCATTGGGCGTGGCGGCATGGGGGAGGTCTATCTCGCCGAGCGCGTTGGCGCCGACTTCCGCCAACGCGCTGCGGTGAAGCTCCTGGCGCCGGAGGCGCAGCATCCGGAGCTGCGATCGCGCTTCGCCCGCGAGCGCGGGATCCTCGCTGCGCTCGCCCACGACGGCATCGCGCGCTTCCTCGACGGCGGCATCGGCGCCGACGGCACGCCCTTCCTGGCGCTCGAATACGTCGAGGGAGAACCGCTTCTCGCCTGGTGCCGGAATCGGCGAGCGCCAGTCGCCCTCCGCCTGCGGATCTTCGCCGATGTCTGCGACGCCGTCGAGCACGCCCACTTCAATCTCGTCGTGCACCGCGACCTCAAGCCGTCGAACGTGCTCGTCGACCGCGAGGGGAGGGCGAAGCTCCTCGACTTCGGCATCGCCAAGATCGTCGCGCCCGAAGGCGATGACGGTGCGCCTCCCGGCGCTGCCGGCGAACGCACGGACGTGCGCGCCATGACGCCGCGCTACGCCGCGCCGGAACAGCTCGCGGGCGGCCTGATCACGCCTGCGACCGACGTCTATGCGCTCGGATTGCTGCTCTTCGAGCTTCTCGCCGGGCGCCCGCCGGTGCTGCCGACGGCGACCGATCCGTTCGCCGCCGCGCGTCTCCTCGCCGAGCGCGGCGCGCCGCGCCTCGCCGCCGGCGCCGAGGTCGACGCGTCGCGACCGGAGGGGGGCAGGCTGCGGCGGGCGCTGCCGGCCGACCTCGACCGCATCGTGGCGCGCGCTACCGCGCGCGAACCGCGCGAGCGCTACCGCTCGGCCGGGGCGCTCGCCGACGACCTGCGGCGCCTGCTCGCCGGCCGGCCGGTCGCGGCGCGCGGCGACGACCGGCTCGATCGCGCGCGCAAGTTCCTCCGACGCCACCGGTTGGCCGCGGCGGCGAGCGCCGCCATCCTGGTCTCGATCGCCGCCGGCGTCGTGGCGACGGTGCATCAGGCCGGCCTCGCCAGGCGCGCCGCCGTGGTCGCCACGACCGAGGCCGCGCGCTCCGCCGCCTCGTTCGATTTCCTGCTCAAGCTCTTCGCGCGCTCGGATCCAGCCGAGTCGAAAGGCCGCGTCTACACCGACGACGAGCTGCTCGACCTCGCCTCAGCGGAGGTCGAGCGCACCTTCGCCGAGCGGCCCGAGCTCGCGGTCCAGATCTACGAGCACTTGGCGGAGATCCGCCTGCAGCGCGCGCAGTACACCCAAGGGCTGGAGCTCGCGCGCCAGGCGCTCGACCTGCGCCGCCGGAGCGACGGTCCGGCAGCGACGGTGACAGCGAAGACGCGCAAGCTGGTGGCGAGTCTTCTCGCGCTGCTCGATCGTCCGGCTGAGGCGCTGGGCTTCTACCGCGCCGCGGCGGCCAAGCTCGCCGCCAGCGGCGACGCGACGCCGAAGGAGGCCATCGACGCCGCCACCGGACTTGCTGCGGTCGAGGGCGAGCTCGGCGAGACCGCCACCGCCGAACAGACCGCCCGGAGCGCCCTCGCGCTGGCGGATGCCTCTTGCGGCAAGGAGAGCGCCGAAAGTTTCACCGCCGCGCGTACCCTGGCTGCGATCCTGAGCCGCGCCGGGCGAAGCGCCGACGCCTTGCCGTACAGCGAACGCGCGGCGGCCCTCGGGCGCAGCCTCTTCGGCATCGAGACGCCCGAAACCCTGGTGGCCTACGGCAACCTCGCGGTGCTCGCCAGCAACCTGGGAGAGAACCGCAGGCTGCGCGAGATTCTCGACGAGATCCAGCCCATCGAGCGGCGAATTTTCGGTGCGAGCCGCACCGATACGCTCGTCCTGACCCGGCTGCGGGCAAACCTCGAAGAGCGCGAGGGCCACTTTGCCGCCGCCGTCGCAGCCATCGAGGGCGCCGTCGCGACGTTGCGTGCCGCCGGCGCGGACGCCGGCAGCGCGCTTGCCTGGACCCTGCATCATGCCGCGGTCCTGCATCTCGCCGCCGGCGACCCGGTTGCTGCCGAAGCGCGCGCGAGAGAGGCCGCCGCGCTCTCGCAGACCGGCACCGGGACGGAAGAGCCGGCCATGCTCGCCGCGCTGGCGGCGGCTCTCCG
>JBDTQG010000037.1:0-29502 GCA_039932315.1 Thermoanaerobaculia bacterium | reverse complement strand
TCCGTCAGGCCATCACCCGCGCGATCGCCGACCAGGCGCGCACCATCCGCATCCCGGTGCATATGATCGAGACGATCAACAAGCTCACCCGCACCTCGCGCTCGCTCGTTCAGGAGCTCGGCCGCGAGCCCTCGGCCGAGGAGATCGGTCAGCGCATGGATCTGCCGGCCTACAAGGTGCGGAAGATCATGAAGATCGCGCAGGAGCCGATCTCTCTCGAAACGCCGATCGGTGAGGAGGAAGATTCACATCTCGGAGATTTCATCGAGGACAAGACGGCGGTTTCGCCGATCGACTCGGTGATCTCGACGTCCCGCCGCGAAGAGGTGCAGCGCGTGATGAAGACGCTCACGCCGCGCGAAGAAGAGGTGCTCGCGAAGCGCTTCGGGCTCTCCGACGGCACCGAGCACACGCTCGAAGAGGTGGGCCGGATTCACAACGTCACCCGCGAGCGCATCCGGCAGATCGAGTCGAAGGCCCTGCGGAAGCTCCGGCACCCGTCGCGCGCCGGCAAGTTGAAGCCGTTTCTCGATACGGGGCTCTGATCGAGTCGGATCGAGAATGATCGAGATAGTGGCGCCGCACGCAGCGCGGATTTGACTTGAAACCCTGTATTTCCTAGCATTCCCGGCTCGCACCCGCAGTTTTTTCGGTGTGAACCGACCCATTCCTGGGTAGCTCAGCGGTAGAGCAATCGGCTGTTAACCGATCGGTCGGGGGTTCAAATCCCTCCCCAGGAGCCATCTTTCCCCTCCCACCCCGGCCGCGGCTCGAACCGCTGCCGGGGTTTTTCATTTTTCAGCCGAAGTGGATGCCAGGCCCGAGAATCAGAACGAAGGCGAGAGCGATGGCGGCTCCGGCGCCGATCCAGGGCCAGCTCCGTTCGATGCCCAGCGCTGCTCCAGCTGCATCTGCGGGTTCCGATACCGGTGGAAAACGCCCACGGTTGCGGAGGAGATTCCACATCCAGAAGAGTCCCGAGGCGCCGCCGAACGAGGCGGCCACGGCGGAGATCAACACGAGCTTGAGGCCTTCGGGATTCAGCAGGCCCGCTGTGACGTACAGCATCCCGCCGGCGAGGTACGCCGGGACGCAAAGCCGCCGGCCGCGCTCGATGCGCTCCGGGTCGGCGGCGCCGAGAAACGGCGCGAGACCCCGGAGCGCGAGCGGGATGACGAAGAAGAAGTAGGCACCGGCGCCGACGATCGCGAGGACGACGCGAGCGGCAAGGTAGAACGGCGTGCCGCGCACGACGGCGTTCCAGTCGCCGATTCCGCCCAGACCCGAGAACATCCAGTAGCCGGTCGCCTGGAAGAGATTGAGCACCAGGAAGAGCCAGAGGAAATAGCGCCCGGACGGAGCCCGCACGAACCTCATCCGGATCACGAAGGTCGTGAGCAGGGCGAGCGCGAGATTGACCAAGGTTCCCGCAGCCGAGATCCACCGGCTGGCGGTCGATTGCAGCGCATCGCGATCGCAATCGAAGTAGATCGCGTTCAGGATCAGCGGTTTTCCGCCCACTGCGACGCACATGCCGCCGTGCCCGAGGCCTTCGTGGGCGACGTTGGCGAGCGCGAAGGCGACGATCGCGATCGCAATCAGGGTCGGCAGGTGAAAGGCGCGCACGGACGGCGAAGATGCTGAACTCTCCGACATGGGTTCTCCCCCGAGGACGAGAGCAGTCTAGCGAGATCGCGAATCTGCACGCCATTCGCCTCCGGGGGGCCCGGGACGGCGCGGCGAAGAAAGTTGTTGACATTGCGCACGGTGTGCATGATTATGCGCATTCTTCGGGCGACCGGAGAAACGACCATGCCCACCGACCTCGAACAGAGAGACCAAAGGCGCCACGCCATCGTGGAGCTGGTGCGCCGTACGCGCATCACGAGCCAGGAGGCGTTGCGGGCTCTCCTCGCGGCCAGGGGGTTCGAGGCGACGCAGCCTTCGGTTTCGCGCGACCTGCGCGACCTGGGCGTCGGGAAAGCGGGCGGGCGCTACGTCCTTGCGGACGAGCTCGGAGCCGAAACCCGCGACTCGCTCGCGGAGATCGTGCACTTCGTGCGCGGCGTGCGGCCGGCCGGTCCCTATCTTGCGGTCATTTCGACGACGGTCGGTGCGGCACAGACGGTCGCGATCGCACTCGATCATGCGGGCTTCCCGGAGCTCGTCGGAACGGTCGCGGGCGACGACACGATTTTCGTCGCCACGGCTTCGGCCGCGCATCAGCGCCGCTTCCTCGAGCGCCTGCGACACCTGCTGGCGAATGCGGGCCGTGCAGACGCCGGCCGCAAGCGTCCGGTCTGATCTCCAGACCGTCGCCCCTAACCCGACTTCGAGATTGCGGAGAAACCTGACGATGAAGCCCATAGTGTTGGCATTTTCCGGCGGACTGGATACGAGCTGGGCGATTCCCCATCTCGTCGAATCGACCGGGCGTCCGGTGGTCACGGTCACCGTCGATACGGGCGGGATCGACGCGGCGGCGCGCGCGATGCTCGCCGAGCGCTCGCGCGAGCTGGGCGCGGTCGAGCACCGGCTGATCGACGCCCGTGCCAGCTATTTCGAAGGCATGCTGCGCTTCCTCATTTTCGGCAACGTGCGCCGCGGCGGCAGCTACCCGCTCTCCGTCGGTGCCGAGCGCGGTGTACAGGCGCGGAACGTCGCTGCCGCGGCGAACGCCTTCGGCAGCACGACGGTCGCGCACGGTTCGACGGCGGCGGGAAACGATCAGGTGCGCTTCGAAGTCGCCTTGCGGACGCTCGAGCCCGACTTCGAGATCCTCGCTCCGGTGCGCGACGCGCTCATCTCGCGCTCCGCGCAGGTCGCCTTTCTCGAGAGCCGGGGCCTCCCGGTTCCGGCCCATGGCGCCGCCTATTCGGTCAATCGCGGACTCTGGGGCACGACGATCGGCGGGAGCGAGACGAAGGACTCGATCGCGCCGCTTCCGGAAACCGCCTGGGTCGCGACGCGCGGGGCGTTCGATTCCCCCCGGCTGCCCGAGCGCCACACGATCGAGTTCCGCGGCGGAACTCCCGTGGCCTTCGACGGCGTGGCGCTCGATCCGGTTTCGCTCATTGAAGCGGTCGAGAAGAGCGCGGCGAGCTTCGGCATTGGTCGCGGCATTCATCTCGGCGAAACGATCCTCGGCATCAAGGGGCGAGTGGCATTCGAAGCTCCGGCAGCAGAGGTCATCCTCACCGCGCATCGGGAGCTCGAGAAGCTCGTCCTCACCGGCCGCCAGCTGCGGATCAAGGAGGGCATCGCGGCGCAGTACGGCGATCTCGTCCACGAGGGACAGCACCTCGAGCCGGTGTGCCGCGACCTCGAAGCTTTCCTCGCTTCGTCTCAGGCGCGGGTTTCCGGCAGCGTCGCGCTCCTCTTCCGCCCCGGCGCTCTTTTCGTCGAAGGCGTGAGCTCGCCCTACTCGCTCCTCGCGGCGTCCCGCGGGGCCTATGGGGAGAGTGCCGGCGAGTGGAGCGCCGCCGACGCGCGCGGCTTCTCGCGCCTCGTGGCGCTCCCCGGAGAACTGCATGCGCGGGCCGGGCGTCTCGCGAGCGCTCCCGCCGCCATCGCAGCGACAGATACGCAGGCGCTGGTGCAGCCATGAAGAGCGTCGTCCTCGACAAGATTTCCTCGGTCACGCGGAGCGCCGGACTCAAGCGTGAAGTGCGCCTGACCAGCGACATTCCCTGCGTCGAAGGGACCGTCGTCGCCGTGCGTGTGCTCACCGACAAGAGCCAGTACAACCAGATCGAGCTCCCGTCCGGGCGCATGGCGCAGGTGAAGCGCGGCGATGTCGTCGCCGGGTGCCTCGGCCATCGCCACGCGCTCTTCGGTTACTCGGGAAGGATTCCCGAGAGTCTCGCTCCCGGCGACATCGTTCACCTGCTCAATCTCGGCGGAGTGCTCGGAATCTGCGACTCGATCAATCCCGATCTCGGGAAGCCGTTCGACTGCGAGGTCCTCGGTGCGGTGCTCGACTTCCCCGTGCTCGGCGAGCGCATCGGCCGCCCGGCGCGGATCGGCGGCGAGCCGCTCCTTCTCCCGCCGAGCCTCGAGATGCACGGCGTTCCGGTCATCGCCATGGTCGGGAGCTGCATGAACTGCGGCAAGACGGCGGCCGCCTGCGCGCTGGTCCGCGAGTACGCGCATCAGGGACTGCGCGTCGATGGCATCAAGGCGACCGGGGTGTCGCTGCGGCGCGACATCCTCGCTCTCGAAGACGCTGGCGCGCGTGCCACCGCGATCTTCACCGACCTCGGCATCGTTTCGACGACTTCCGCCAATTCGGCTGCGGCGACGCGTACCCTGCTCAATCGCTTGATCGCGCAGGCGGCGGAAAAGGCCGACCTCATCGTTCTCGAGCTCGGCGACGGACTCCTCGGCGCGTACGGTGTCGATGCGATTCTCGGCGACCCGGAGCTCCGCTCCGCTTTCACGGCGGTCGTTCTCGCTGCGAACGATCCGGTCGCCGCCTGGGGAGGGATCGAGCTTCTGCGCCGGGACTACGGCATCGAGCCGGTTGCGGTCACGGGCCCGGCGACCGACAACGCCGTCGGCGTGCGGCTGATCGAGGATCGCATGGGGGTGCCTGCGGCGAACGCCCGCACCTCCCCCGAGCTGCTCGCGCAGCATGTCGCCGCGAAGCTCTTCGCCGCGAAGCCTTCGGTAAAGCCGCCGCTGTCCGCCCTCGCCGGAGCCGTCGAATGAGCGGGAAAATCCCTGTCGTCGTCGCCGGCGGTTCAGGGTACGTCGCCGGCGAGCTGCTGCGGCTGCTCGTCGCCCATCCGGGTTTCGAGGTCGTCGCCGTGCTCTCCGACGGGCACGTCGGCGATTCCATCGAAGGCACATTCCCGCATCTCGCCGGCTGCGTCGGGACTCAGCGCTTCTCCGCGCTCGATTCGCTCGCGAACGCCCTTCACGACCGGCCGAGAGCGGCGCTCGTCTCCGCGGCTCCGCACGGAGTTTCTGCAGGACTGATCGCGCGGGCGCTCGAGGTTGCGGACGCGACCGGCACGGAGCTTTCGGTCGTCGATCTTTCCGCCGACTTCCGCTTCGCCGACGCGGACGCTTACCGGATGGTTTACGGGCACGAGCCGGCCGCGCCGGGGCTTCTTCCGCAGTTCCTGCGCGCACTGCCGGAACACTCTTCCGCCGGGGGCAATCTGCGGTACGTCGCGCATCCAGGCTGCTTCACGACCGCCGTGCTGCTCGCGATCGTTCCGCTCCTGGCTCGCGGTCTCGTGCTGCCGCGCTTCGCGGTGAGCGCGATCACCGGCTCGACCGGCAGCGGTCGCGGTCTTTCGGAGAAAACTCATCATCCCGCGCGACGGAGCAATGTCGCGGCCTATTCTCCGCTCGCGCATCGCCATGCTCCGGAGATGGTCGCTTTCGCCCAGGAAGCGTCCGGCGTCACCGCGGAGATCGATTTCGTGCCGCTCTCGGGCCCGCAGGCGCGCGGCATCTATGCCGTGGTGCACGGCCGGCTCACCGAGAAGGCCGCGCCATCGTCGCTGCAGCATGCGCTCACGCAGGCGTACGCCGGGGCGCCGTTCGTCCGCGTCGCTGCCGAACCCCCGGCGCTCACTTCGGTCGTCGGGACGAACCGCGCACACCTCGGCGTCGCGGCCGGGGACCACTCGTTCGCGATCACCGTAGCGATCGACAATCTGATCAAGGGAGCCGCCGGCGGCGGCATCCAGTGGCTCAATCGCATCTACGGTTTCGACGAGACGGCCGGGCTCATGGCCGGTGGACTGGGCTGGTACTGACGAAATGAACAGGAACTTCTGCGAGGTGAACTGCCGATGATCGCTCTGCGCTCTGCTGCGTCCCGCCTTGACTCCGGCACCGGATCCGGTACTTCAACCGGCACTTCTTCGAGTACAGCGACCGGGGAGAAGGAATTCGAATGGACGTTCGCTCCGGGCGCCGCCGAGCTCGAAGCGCGCTACCTTCTGCCGGTCTACCGGCATCTGCCGATCGAGCCAGTGCGTGGAGAGGGCGTCTGGCTCGAGACCTCCGACGGGCGTCGCATTCTCGATCTCTACGGCGGCCACGCCGTGGCGCTGCTCGGCTACGGCCATCCGCGGCTGCTTCAGGCCCTCGCGCAGCAGGCGAGCGCGCTGCAGTTCCAGTCGAATGCCGTTCCGAATCTCGTCCGCGCCCGGGCGGCGGAGGCGCTCGTCGCGTTCGCGCCGGAAGGTCTCGAGAAGGCGTTCTTCGTCAACAGTGGCGCCGAAGCGAACGAGAATGCGCTGCGACTCGCCTTTCGCAAGACCGGCCGCACGAAGGTGGTCGCGATCGAAGGCGCCTTTCACGGCCGCACGGCCGCGGCGGCAGCGGTGTCATGGAAGTCCGAGCGCTGGTACGGCTTTCCGGCGAAGCCGTTCGAAGTCGAGTTCGTTCCCCGCGGCGATGCCGAACGGCTCGATCAGGCGATCGATGAAACGGTCGCCGCTGTGATTCTCGAGCCGGTGCAGGGACTTGCCGGGGCTTACGCCCTCGGGCAGGACTTCCTCCGTCGCGCACGCGAGCTCACGCGAGAGCGCGGATCGCTGCTCATCTTCGACGAGGTGCAGTGCGGCCTCGGTCGCACGGGGACCGCGTTCGCGGCGCGCCTCTACGACGTCACGCCGGATCTTCTGACCGTAGGCAAGGGCCTCGCCGGAGGGCTCCCTGCGGCGGCGGTGCTGGCCTCTCCCGAGGCGCTGCCGGCTCTCGCATTCGGCGACCTCGGAACGACTTTCGGCGGGGGGCCGCTCGTCTGCGCGGCGATCGAAGCGACACTCGCAACACTCGTCGAAGAGTCGCTGATGCCGCGCGTACGCGTCGTGTCGCGCGCGCTGCGGACGCTCGTCGGGCGCGGCCCGGTGGTGAGCGTTCAGGGTGAAGGACTGCTGCTCGGTCTGCGGACGAGCCGCGCCGCGAGCGCGGTGCAGAAAGAGCTGCTGGCCCTCGACATCCTCGTCGGCACGAGCGACGACCCGACGATCGTCCGGCTGCTCCCGCCGCTCATCCTCGGACTCGAGCACGTGGAGCTTCTTGCCGCCGCGCTCGACGAGATCGGCGCATGAGCCGTCCGTTGCAGGAGCTCCTCTCCTTCGCCGACCTGTCGCGGGAAGAGGTCGTCGAGCTCATATCCCTCGCCCGCCGCCTTGAGGTCGAAGGCGACCGCCAGGCACTCGCCGGAAAGGTGCTCGGTCTGCTCTTCCTCAATCCGTCGCTGCGCACGCTGGCCTCGATGCAGTCGGCCATGGCGCGCCTGGGCGGGTCGAGCTTCGTCATTTCTCCGGGTTCGGGGCCCGGCGCGAGCAGCTGGCAGCTCGAGAGCCGGATGGGAGCGATCATGGACGGCGCGCCCGCCGAGCATGTGCGCGAGGCGATTCCGGTGCTTGCGGGCTACGCGGATGCGCTGGGCATTCGCGCCTTCGCCTCGGGCAGCGACCTCGCGGCCGATCTTGCGGACACGGCCTTCCGGACGATGGCCGCGCTGTCGCCGGTGCCGGTGGTGAATCTCGAATCGGCCATCGATCATCCGTGCCAGGCGCTTGCCGACTGGAAGACGATTGACGAGCTCGCGGTACCGCGCCGCGGCAAGCTCGTTCTCACCTGGGCGAATCATCCGCGCGCTCTGCCGCTCGCGGTTCCCGCGGCCGTGCTGCGGATGGCGGCGATGCGCGGCATGGAAACCGTCGTCCTGCGCCCGGAGGCCTATGCCCTGCCGGCGACGCTCATCGCCCAATCCCGCGCTCTCGCAGCACTTTCGGGCGGCAGCGTGCACGAGACCAGCGCGCCCGCCGAAGCGCTTGCGGGAGCCGACATCGTCTACGCGAAATCGTGGGGCTCGCCGGTCCACTATGGCGATGCCGCGAAAGAAACCGGGCTGCGCGCCGAGCTGGGCGGTCGGGGCGAATGGTGTGTCGACGAAAGCTGGTTCGAAACCGCTCCGGGCGCACGCTTCATGCACTGCCTGCCGGTGCGCCGCAACGTCGTCGTCGCCGATGCCGTTCTCGATTCGCCGCGCAGTGTCGTGGTGCGTCAGGCGCACAACCGCCTGTGGGTGCAGATGGCCGTGTTGCATCGATTGCTCGCCGGCGCTTCGACCGGGCAGCGAAATGAAAATTCTATGGAAGCACTGACTGCGATTCGGGCCATGAGTCATGGAGGCGGGCGATGAAGGATGTCGGACAGCGCAGCGATCGAATGACTGAGGTTGCGGGACTGAAGCACGCACTGCCCTATCTGCGCCTCTTCCAGGGAAAAACGTTCGTGGTGAAGGTGTCGGGCGAAGCTCTGGCGGACGAAGTGCGGCTGCTCCAGTTTCTCGAGCAGATCGAGGTTCTTCACCGTCTCGGCATCCGCATCGTCCTGGTCCACGGCGGCGGTCCTCAGACGACGGCGCTCGCCGCGCGTCTCGGCCTCACCACCGAGAAGATCGACGGCCGGCGTGTGACCGACGCGGCAACGCTCGAAGCGGCGATCATGGCGACGGCCGGGCAGGCGAACACGCTCCTCCTCGCCGCATGCCGCAAGGCCGGTGTCGCCGCGGTGGGCCTCTCCGGCGTCGACGCGAGTCTCGTCGAAGCGCGTCGTCGAGCTCCCGGCCGCATCGACTATGGATTCGTCGGGGATGTGGAGACGGTGAATCCGCGAGTGATCGAGAAGCTCCTCGGCGAAGGGTATGTGCCGGTCATCGCACCGCTCGCTGCGCAGTCGTCGGCAGCGGGTGGAAACGCAGAAGACGCCGCGACCGCTGACCTTGCGGGCACAATTCTGAACGTGAACGCCGACACGATCGCCGCCGAGATCGCGGTATCTCTCGCGGCCGAAAAGCTGCTCTTCGCGGCCGCAGTGCCGGGCCTGCTCGAGCGTGGCGACGATCCGTCGTCGCTCGTCTCGCTCATCGATCTCGCCGGTCTCGCGGAGCTCGAAACGAGCGGCGGCATGACGGCCGGAATGCTGCCGAAAGCCCGCGCGATCGTGCGGGCGATCGAAGGGGGGGTGCCGCGCGTCCACCTCGTGCCGTTCGCCGTCGGCGACGCGCTTCTCGTCGAGCTCTTCACCAACGAGGGCATCGGCACCCTCGTCGTGCGCGATGTCGCCGCGCTCGCTCCAGCCGCCGGTCGCGAAACGGTGGCCCGGGTTTGAAACTCGAAGCGCCGGCGCTCCTCGCGCTTCACCGCGAGCTGGTCGCGACGCCTTCGGTCTCCGGAGACGAGGCGGCGATCGCGGATGTTGTGGCTTCTTTTTTGGAAAAACATGGAGCTGTGGTCGAGCGTGTCGGGGGCAGCGTCGTTGCCTGGAAGCGAAAGGAGTCGGTAAACGGTGTCGTGGCGACGGAGCCGCTGGTGGTCTTGAACAGCCATCTCGATACGGTTCCACCCGCTCCCGGCTGGGTCCGCGATCCCTGGTCTCCGAGCGTTGCGGATTCGGAGGGGCGCATTTTCGGTCTCGGCGCGAACGACGCGAAGGCCTCGGTGGCTGCTCTTGTCGGAGCCTTTCTGTCCGTTCTGGAAGTCGATCTGCCTTACTCCCTCGCGCTGATGCTGGTGCGGGGAGAGGAGACGAAGAGCGTTGGAACGGCGGAGGTCGTCGCCGAGCTCGCGCGCCGCGGTCTTTCCGTGACGATGGCTGTGGTGGGGGAACCGACGGGACTCGACCTCGCGGTGGCGCAGAAGGGCCTTGTGGTACTCGAACTGGTGGCCCGAGGCGAGGCGGCGCATGCGGCGCACGCCCGGAAACTCGGCGCGAAGAACGCGATCGTCGCCCTCGCGCGCGATCTCGCGGCGATCGCGGCGCTTCCCGAGGGTCCGTCGGATCCCTACCTCGGTCGCGCGACCGTCGAGCCGACGCAGATTTCGGGCGGTACGGCGAGGAACGTCGTGCCTGCCGAGGCCCGCGCTGTCCTCGACTGCCGGACGATTCCGGTGGAGTCGGCGACGGAGCTCGTCGCGCGCTTGCGCAACGCGGTCGAAAGCGAGGTCGTCGTTCTCTCCGATCGCCTGGTTCCCGTGGCGACCGACGCGCGGTCGCCGCTCGTCGCCGCGGCTCTCCGCGCGCGTCCCGAGGCGCGGACGTACGGCTCGGCGACGCTTTCCGACATGACGTTTTTCCGCGGCATTCCGGCGCTCAAGGTGGGGCCGGGAGAGAGCGAGCGCTCGCATCGCCCGAACGAGTTCGTCTCCGAGCGGGAGATCCTCGACGGCGGGGATTTCTACGAACGGTTGCTGCACGAGCTCGCCGCCGGAATGGAGGCTTCGACATGAGCCGTCTCTGGGACAAGGGCGAGAAAGCGCCGCCGATCGACGCGCAGGTGCTGGCGTATACCGCTGGCGAAGACTCGGGGCTCGACAACCGGCTCGTCGCGTACGACGTCCGCGCTTCGATCGCCCATGCGCGCATGCTCCGCGATGGGCACCTGCTGAATGCCGCCGACTCTGACGCGATCGTCGAGGGTCTGGGTGCGCTCGCCGAGGAGCATGCGCTGGGGCGCTGGCAGGTCGAGCTCGCCGACGAGGACGTCCACAGCGCCCTCGAACGCCGGCTGACGGAACGAATCGGCGTCGCGGGTGGACGCGTTCACCTCGGCCGCTCGCGCAACGACCAGGTGCTCGCGGCGCTCCGCCTGTGGATGAAAGACGAAGCGAACGCTCTGGCCGCAGGCGCGCGGGCCGTCGTGGCGGCGCTCGACGACGTCGCCGCCGACCATCCGGGGCAGCCGCTCCCGGGCTACACGCATCTCCAGCCGGCGATGCCGTCTTCGGTCGAACTCTGGGCCGGAGGTTTCGGGGCGTCGCTCGAGGACGACGCGCAGGGGATCGAAGCCTGCCTCCGTCGGATCGACCAGAACCCGCTCGGCTCCGCCGCGGGCTACGGCACGCCCGGCCTCGCGATCGACCGGGAGTCGACGCGCGCGGCGCTGGGCTTCGCCGTAACGCAGACTCCGGTGACCGCGGTGCAGCTCTCGCGCGGAAAAGCCGAGGCGCAGCTCCTTTTCGAGATCCATCTCCTGATGAGCGACTGCGGGCGCCTGGCCTCCGATCTGGCGCTCTTCGCGACGCAGGAGTTCGCCTTCGTCGCGCTGCCGGAGGAGATGACGACCGGCAGCTCGATCATGCCGCAGAAGCGAAATCCCGATCTCTTCGAGCTCGTGCGCGGGCGCGGCGCCTCGACCCTCGCGGCGCTCGTCGAGGCGCTGACGATCCCCGCGAAGCTCCCGTCGGGCTACCACCGCGACCTGCAGCTCCTCAAAGCGCCGCTCTTCCGCGCCGCAGACCTCGCGCGCGCGACGACGGCGCTCCTCTCCGCCACGCTGCCGCGCCTGCGCTTCCTGCCGGCATCGACCGAGCTCACGCCGGAGCTCTTCGCCGCCGAGAGAGCGAACCGGATGGTCGTCGAAGAGGGCATCCCGTTCCGCGAGGCCTATCGCCGCGTGGCGGCGGAGCTCGCGCGAACGAAGTAGCCGGGCGAAATCCGGCAGACAGGCCGGACGCAGGCGATCGTCGGAAGAGGCGCGGGTGATCGACGGACGTTCGGCGGGTGATCGGCGGGTGATCGGCGGGCGCTCGGCGGGCGCTCGACGCATGGGCCACGGAATCGCGAGATAATGCGGTGTGTCTGTCAGCTCCGGCTCCCGCCCGCTCCTCCTGTCGACGGAGGGGCTGACCCATCAGTTCGGCTCCCGGCCGCTTTTTTCGAATCTCTCGTTCGGCGTCTTCCAGGGCGATCGGATCGGGCTCGTCGGACCGAACGGCTCAGGGAAGTCGACGCTCCTCCGCGTGCTCGCGGGACGGATCGATCCCGACCGCGGATCGCTCTCGCTGCGCAAGGGCCTGCGCGTCGGCTACGTCGAGCAGGAGGCGCGCTTTCCCGCCGATGCCACCGCCGAGGAGGTCGTCATCCAGGCGCTCGCCCGCGAACCGCTCGAGGAGTACGAAAAAGAGGCGCGCGCCGCGCGCACGCTCGGACGGCTGGGGTTCCGCGACCGCGGAGAGCGGGAGCTCAAGGTCGGGGCTCTCTCCGGCGGCTGGAAAAAGCGTCTGGCCATCGCCTGTGAGGTCGCGCGCGAACCGGATCTGCTGCTCCTCGACGAACCGACCAACCATCTGGATCTCGAAGGCATCCTCGAGCTGGAGGAGCTCCTCGGCGAGATCGCCCAGGCGTTCGTCGTCGTCTCCCACGACCGCTACTTCCTCGAGAACGTGGCGCGCCGGATGCTCGAGCTCGACCGCGTCTATCCGGAAGGAATCCTTTCGGTCGACGGGACGTACAGCGATCTGCTGGTGAAGCGCGACGAAGTGCTCAAGAACCAGAAGGACTACGAAGAGGCGCTCGCCAACCGGGCAAGGATCGAGGTCGACTGGTTGCGGCGCGGTCCCAAGGCGCGGACCACGAAGTCCAAGGCGAGGATCGACCGCGCCAACGATCTCCTGGGCGAGCTCGCCGAAGTTCGCGGACGCGCCGGCGGCGCGCGCGCCGGAATCGACTTCAAGGCCTCGGGCCGGGGCACGAAGCGTCTGCTCGAAGCCAAGGGGCTCGCGAAAGCGTTCGGCGGCCGCTCGATCTTCTCCGGCGTCGACCTCCTGCTCGGCCCCGGCAGCCGGCTCGGGCTTCTCGGCCTGAACGGCAGCGGCAAGACGACGCTGCTCTCGCTCCTCGACGGCACGCTCGCTCCCGATTCCGGAGAGATCGAACGCGCGCCGTTCCTGAAGATCGTCCGCTTCGAGCAGGGGCGCGAGACGCTCGACAAGCGACTCACGCTTCGCCGTGCTCTCGCGCCGGACAGCGACTCGGTGATCCATCTCGGCGAAGTGGTCCACGTCGCGGCCTGGGCGAAGCGTTTTCTCTTCCGCACCGAGCAGCTCGACACGCCGGTCGGAAGCCTCTCGGGCGGTGAGCAGGCGCGCATTCTGGTGGCGCGGCTGATGCTTCAGCCCGCGGATTTGCTGATTCTCGACGAGCCGACGAACGATCTCGACATCGCGACGCTCGAGGTCCTCGAGGAGAGTCTCATCGAGTTCCCGGGCGCGCTCGTGCTCGTCACGCACGACCGCTATCTTCTCGACCGCGTCTCGACCGGAATTCTGGCGATCGAAAACGGCCGCGCCGAGCACTACTCCGATACCGGACAGTGGGAAGAGGCGCGGCGCGCGAAGCTCGCTTCGGGTTCCGGTGCGCTGGCCCGGGGCAGTGCCGGGACGAGCGGACAGTCCGCCGCCGCGGCGCGCGAGACGAGCTCGCCGCGGGCGGCGGGAAAGCGCCTCTCCTATCTCGAACAGCGCGAGTGGGACGCCATGGAGGCGACGATCTTCACCGCGGAGGCCGCGCAGGAGAGCTCGCGCGTCGCCGCGGAAGATCCGGGAATTGCGAGCGATGCCGTGCTCCTGCATACGCGCTTCGAAGCGCTCGCCGCAGCGCAGCGTGAGGTCGAGCGGCTCTATGCGCGCTGGGCCGAGCTCGAAGCGAAAATCGGCTGACCGGCGCGTTCGGAAGCAGCCCGCGCGCCCGCTGAGGCGTCAGCGGCGACGAGCGAGAACGACGGCGAAGTCGCTGGTGATCTCTCCCGCCGCGAGCAGCGCATCCTCCGCATCGAAAAGCCGGTTGAGCCAGGCGACGTCCACCGGATTCTGCGGGTTGAAACGGCGCACGATCTTTTCGAGCACCAGATGGAGGAGCGTGCCGCCGAGATCCCGGCGCTCGAGAATCTCGAATCGTTCCGCGACCAGAGGGAGGATCTCATCGGAGCGAACCGACTCCGAAGGATCGACAGCGAAGACCTCTTCGGCGCTCGGCGCGAACGGTTCGCTGTGGAGCGGCTCGCCCGGACCATCGCGCCGGTAGCTCTCCGGAATCAGTCCGATCAGATGTCGCGCAAGCTCCAGCTGACGGGCCGGCCACTGAAACCGCTTCGGCCCGACGAACTCATTGAGGAAAAGCAGTCCGCCCGGAACGAGCGCGCGCTCGACCGCAGCGAGCAGCTCCTCGAGGCGCTCCACATGATGGACCGAGGAAACGCCGAGCACGACGTCGAAAGCCGACTCGGGGAGTTGCGGTGCATTGAGATCGGAGACAGCGTAGGAGACGTGCGACAGTCCGTCGGCGAGAGCCGCGGCGCGCGCGGCCTCGACCGCTCCCGCCGAGAGGTCGAGCCCGAGGTGAAGCCGGGCGAAGTTCTTCCGCGCCAGTCCGCGTTCGAGCCGGCCATCGCCGGAGCCCAGAGTGAGGGCGGAGGCGACCGGCCGAACGATGCCGAGGGCGTCCATGCGATCGAGGAGCCAGCCGTAGATGTCGCGATCGGGCCGTCCGGAAACCTTGGAGTAGAGCCGTCGCTGCACCAGCGGATGCTCGAGCCAGTGCCCTCCCGCGCTCGACGTCCAGGCGCCCGTGCCGCCCGCCCATGCCTGATCGACCGCTGCAGAGAAGGCCTTTTCGGTCATCGCGCTGCGCTCCGGTTCATTCGCGCAGCCTAGCAAGCGAGGTGTGACCTCGATTCTCGCGCTCGCCCTCGCCTGTGGATAGGATTCCCGTCCCCGCCGCTTGCGGCCCTCCGGATCGGATCGACGAAAAATATGGAGAACGACGAAATGCCCAATCCCCTGCTCACCGGTATCGGTCTGGCCACGCTTCTGGCCGGGGGCGCCTCGGGCTCGGGCTCCCCTGAATCCTCGGCGCCCGGGGCTTCGAACCCGCTGCTCGCGCCGTGGAGCGGTCCCTATGGCGGCGTTCCGCCCTTTGCCCAGGCGAAGGTCGAGCAGTTCCGCGCCGCGCTCGAGAGGGCGATGGCCGATCAGCTCGCGGAAGTGGAACGGATCGCCGCGGATCCCGCACCGGCGGACTTTGCGAACACCATCGCGGCGCTCGAGAACAGCGGACGGGAGCTCGATCGCGTCAGCACCGTCTACGAGGTTTTCAGCGGAACGATGAGTACCGCCGAATTTCAGGCGGTCGAGCGCGAAATGGCGCCGCGCCTCGCGGCGTTCGCGGACCAGATCACCCAGAACGAGAGACTCTTCGCGCGCATCGCCACGGTCTACGCAAGCCGCGAGTCCGCCGGTCTCACACCGGAGCAGCAGCGACTCGTCTGGCTCGACTTCACCAACTACGTGCGGTCGGGTGCGCAGCTTTCCGGTGCTGCGAAAAGCCGACTCTCGGAGATCAACCAGCGCCTTGCGACGCTCTTCACCCGCTTCAATCAGAACGTGCTGGCGGACGAGACCGACCACGTGCTCGTTCTCGACCGGGCGTCCGATCTCGCGGGGCTGCCGCCGTCGCTCGTTTCGGCCGCATCCGCTGCCGCCGAGTCGCGCGGAATCCACGGCAAGTGGGCGATCCTCAACACGCGCTCTTCGATGGAGCCGTTCCTCGCGTACTCCGACCGCCGCGATCTGCGCGAGAAGGTCTGGCGTACCTACTTCAACCGCGGCGACAACGGCGACGTGCACGACAACAACGCGATCGTCACCGAGATCCTCAAGCTGCGCGGTGAGCGCGCGAAGCTCATCGGATATCCGACGCACGCCGAACGGCGACTCGAGAACTCGATGGCGAAGACGCCCGAGCGGGCGATGGAGCTCATGGAGGCGGTCTGGAAGCCGGCCGTCGCGCGAGTGCACGAAGAGGTCGCCGACATGCAGAAGATCGCCGATCTGGAGTCCGCGAAGCCGGGAAGCGGCGCCAGGATCACCATCGAGCCCTGGGACTATCGCTACTATGCCGAGAAGGTGCGCAAGGCACGGTTCGATCTCGACGAGAACGAGGTCAAGCCGTATCTCCAGCTCGAGAAACTCCGGGAAGGCATGTTCTGGGTGGCCGGCGAGCTCCTCGGTCTTCAATTCGCTCCGGTGACCGACGTGCCGGTCTACCACCCCGACGTGCGCGTGTGGAAAGTCACGAACGCCGCCAGCGAGCTCGTCGGGCTCTGGTACTTCGATCCCTACGCCCGGCCGGGAAAGAGGTCCGGCGCCTGGATGAATGCCTACCGCAATCAGGAGCGCTTCGACCACGAGGTCCGGACCATCGTGTCGAACAACTCGAACTTCGTGAAGGGCAAGCCGGGAGATCCGATCCTCATCAGCTGGATCGACGCCGAGACCCTCTTTCACGAATTCGGCCATGCCCTTCACGGCCTGTCCTCGAACGTCAACTATCCGTCGCTCTCGGGAACGAATGTCGCGCGCGACTTCGTCGAGTTCCCGTCGCAGCTCCTCGAACACTGGCTGTCGACGCCGGAGGTGCTCCATCGATTCGCGCTCCATGTGACGACCGGGAAGCCGATGCCTGCGGAGCTGCTGCAGAAGATCGAGCGCGCCGAGACTTTCAACAAGGGCTTCGAAACGGTGGAGTTCCTCGCCAGCGCTCTCGTCGACATGAAGCTGCATCTCGCGGCGGCGGGCGGCGAAGTGACGATCGATCCCGACCGATTCGAGCGCGAAACACTGGCGGCGCTCGGCATGCCGAAAGAGATCGTCATGCGCCACCGCACGCCGCAGTTTTCCCACATCTTCTCTTCCGACGGCTATTCGGCCGGGTACTACAGCTATCTCTGGGCCGATACTCTGACGGCCGACGCATGGGAGGCGTTCACCGAGGCCGGCGGACCGTACGACAAGGCGATGGCGAAGCGGCTGCACGACGACATCTTCGCGGTCGGCAACACCGTGGATCCGGCGGACGCCTATCGCGCTTTTCGCGGCAAGGATCCCGGCATCGACGCGCTGATGCGCAAGCGCGGGTTCGCGGCTCCTGCCGCCTCGGCGCCCCCCGCGGCGCCATAGGCCCGGGCTCGCCGCCGCCCTGCTGCGGGAGTCGCTGGCAGGAGGATGCGATCTTCCGCGGCGATACGGCTCCTGCGACTTGACGCTAGACTCCCGCGAGAAGTTTTCCGAAGGGGGCCGACGACCGATGACCGCCAGCGTCTTACGCCGTGAACATGCCGGACCGCCGCCGGGGGGGCTTCGCTGGACGGTGCTCGTCCTCATCAGCCTCGCGATGTTCGGCAACTACTACGTCTACGATTCGATCGGTCCGCTCGCGGACTCCCTGCAGAAGCTGCTCGGCTACACCGACACGCAGATCGGAACGTTGAACGCGATCTACAGCTTTCCGAACATCATCATGGTGCTCATCGGCGGAATCATCGTCGATCGCCTGGGAACCCGCTTCGCGACGCTGCTCTTCACGACGATCTGCGTTCTCGGAGCTTTCCTCACCGCGATCTCCCCCTCGTTCACCCTGATGGCGATCGGGCGCCTGGTCTTCGGGCTCGGCGCCGAGTCGATGATCGTCGCCATCACCGCCGCGATCGGTCAGTGGTTCGGCAACCGGGAGCTCGGATTTGCCTTCGGACTCAATCTGAGCATCGCGCGCGCGGGTTCCTACGGTGCCGACATGTCACCGACTCTCGCGAGCAAGCTCTACGAGCGCGGCTGGCAGCCGCCGCTCTGGCTCGCCGCCGGGATCGCGCTCATCTCGCTGGCCGCTGCCCTGGTGTACTTCTTCGTCGATCGGGCGGCCGAGCGCAACTACGTCCTCGGCCGGCCGGCACCGGCGGACCGCATCGTCTGGAAGGATCTGCTGCAGTTCGACCGCTCGTACTGGTACGTGGTCGGCCTCTGCGTGACGTTCTACTCGGTGATCTTCCCGTTCCGCAGCACCTTCTCGATCAAGTATTTCCAGCACGCGCATCACCTGACGCTGAAGGAAGCGTCGACGATGAACAGCTACGTTTTCCTGGCTGCGGTCTTCGTCACTCCGATCTTCGGTCTCATGGTCGACCGCATCGGGCATCGGGCACTCTTCATGGCCGCCGGCACGTTCCTCCTCTTCGGAGTGTTTCCCGTGCTCGCCTACACCGACGCCAATCTCTGGCTCTCGACGGTGATGATCGGCGTCTCCTTTTCGCTCGTGCCGGCGATCCTTTGGCCGGCGGTCACCTATCTCGTGCCCGGCGCCCGTCTGGGAACTGCGTACGGCCTCATGACGATGCTGCAGAACATCGGGCTCTTCACGTTCAATCTCGCGGCCGGCTGGCTGAATGACGCGAATCATGCCGGCGAACAGAATCCGGCCGGATATCTGCCGATGCTCGGGATGTTCGCCTTCCTGAGTCTCTTCGGCTTCGTCTTCGCGGCGCTTCTGCGCCGGCGCGAAACCGGCCCGCACGGTCACCGGCTCGAGCTCGCCCAACCGCAGGGCTGACCGGCCGATCGCTCGGGGCGGAGAAGCGGCCGGCCGAAAATCGGATGGCGGACCCTCGCCCTCCGAGAGCTCCCGCCCCAACCTGGCGAATACCGCCCGGCCGGCGCCCCGGCGTACACTCGCGACTGTGAGCCGCGAAGCGGAAAGCCACGAAGACCTGACCGGCCTGCTGCAGGCCTGGCGGCGTGGCGACCAGGGCGCACGCGACGATCTTCTCGACCGCGTCTACGCGCACCTCAAGCGGATTGCAGCGGCGCAGCTCCGGGGTGAGCGCGCGGGCCACACCCTGCAGCCGACGGCGCTCGTCAACGAGGCGTATCTTCGCCTCGTCGATCAGACGCGCGTCGACTGGCGCGATCGCTCGCACTTCTTCGGCCTCGTGGCGGCGACGATGCGACGCGTCCTCATCGATCACGCCCGTCGGCGCGCCAGCCGGAAACGCCAGCATGCGGAAGCGACGCCTGGCCTCACCATCGTCGGTACCGACGGGCCCGAAGCCGAGCTCATGGATCTCGACCGCGCCCTTGATCGACTGGCGGTCGAGTCGGCGCGCGCGGCAAGCGTCGTCGAGATGCGCTACTTCGCCGGTCTCGAGATCGACGAAGTCGCCGCCTGTCTGGACATCTCGCCGGCGACCGTCAAACGGGACTGGGACTTCGCCCGCGCCTGGATGCGCGTCGAGCTCGCGGGCAAAGCGTGAGCGAATCTCTGCGGGACCTTTACGACCGGCTGATCGAACAGCCGGAGAGCGAGCGGGCTGACTTTCTCGCCCGCCTCGAGACGACCGACGATAATCGAGCGGCACAGCTCCGGCGCCTGTTGAACGCCAGCGAGTCGACGACCGACTCGCCGCTCGACCGCGATCCCTGGTCGCAGCTGCCGGCAGACGGAGTCGGCGCCTTCGACAGTGCGACCGAGATGCCGCAGCAGATCGGCCCCTACCGGATTCTCTCGGAGCTCGGTCGCGGCGGTATGGGCCGGGTCTATCTTGCCGAGCAGGAGGGCGCCGGGTTTCGTCGCAAGGTGGCGCTCAAGGTCGTCGCTCCCGAAGGCGCAGGTGTGGCGGAGATCGACCGCCGGTTTCGCGCCGAAGGAGGAATCCTCGCCGGTCTCGAACACCCGGGCATCGCGCGCTTCTACGACGCCGGACGGGCCGAAGACGGGCGGTGGTTCCTCGCGCTCGAATATGTTGCCGGAACCGATCTGCTGGAGCACGCCAGCGATCACGCACTGCCGCTCGTCGAGCGCGTACGGATTTTTCTCGCCGTGCTCCAGGCGGTCGCTTTCGCCCACGCCGCTTCGATCGTTCATCGCGATCTCAAACCGGCGAATATTCTCGTCGGCGCCGATGGCCGGCCCCGTCTGCTCGATTTCGGCATCGCCAAGCTCGTCGTCGCGAAGAGCGATGTCGAACTGTCGGCGAGCATGACGACGATCACCGGCGCGCGCGCTCTCACGCCGGCGTACGCCAGCCCGGAGCAGTTCCGCGGCGAAACGATCACTCCGGCGTCGGACGTTTTCTCTCTCGGGGTGGTCTTCTACGAGCTCCTGGCGGGCGTGCGTCCGTTCGAGCAGCAGGGCTCCCGGGGGGCGGTCGAGAGCGCCATTCTCGGTGAGGATCCGGAACCTCCGAGCACGGCTTCCCGCCGCGTCTCGACGACCGGCGTCCGATCGTCGCCTCCGGAGGGCGAACGTCCGAATGCGCCGGTCGCTCGCGTCCAGCGGATGCCGGCGGGCAGATTCTCGCGCGACCTGGATGCGATCTGCCTCAAGGCACTGCGCAAGGAACCGGCCGAACGCTATCCGTCGGCGGCGGAGTTCGCTGCCGATGTGGAGCGCTTTCTCACCGGTCAGCCGGTTTCAGCCCGCGGCGGGGGTCTCGCCTACCGTGCCGTGCGGTTCTATCGCCGCCAGCGGGCAGCGATCGCGGTCGCAGCGGCGCTCCTCCTCGCGATCGCGATGATCGCCTTCGCGGCGAGCGCGCGGCGGTTGGGAACGGCGATTCCCAACGCCGCCGTGCAGAGCGATCCCACACCGCAGAGGTTTCCGTTCTCGGGGGTCGCCGCGAGCGAGGTGCCCGACCTCGAGACCCGGTTCACCGCCGAGCCCGGAAACGTCGAGGTCGGCGCCCATCTCGCGCTTTCACTCGACAAGGCGGGCCGCGCTCCCGAAGCCGCGCTGATCGTGACGCGGTTGCGACAGATTCCGGGGAAAGCCGAAGATCCGCTGATCGACTACGTCGAAGGGATGGTCGCGTTGAACGCGAGCGAACCGCAACGGGCTCTCGTTCTGCTGGCGAGCGCGCAGGCGCGCGCGATCGCCGGCGGACGGGGAGAGCTGGTCTCGCAGATCCGCGCGTCGCGAGGCCGCCTGCTCTCCACGCTCGGGCGAAGCTCCGAAGCCGCGGTGGAGATGGAGGCCGCTCGCGCCGGCTTCGAAGCCTCGGGAGACTCGTCTTCTCTCGCCCGCGTGCTCAACGATCTCTCCATCGAAAAGCTCCAGCGCGGCGATCTCGCCGGCGGCGAGACGCTCCTCGAGCAGGCGCTCGCGGCCAGCCGGGCTTCCGGAGCGGGCGGCGGCGGTGTGATCCTCGGCAATCTCGCCGGCATCGCCGTGCAGCGGGGACGCCCCGATCTTGCCGAGCCGCGCTATCGCGAGTCGGTCGAGATCTTCCGCGAGGCCAAGAGCCGGCGCCTCGGATGGGCGCTCACCGATCGCTCGGAGACGCTCCGCGACCTGGGGAGAACGGGGGAAGCGAAAGCCGCGCTCGATGAAGCGATCGAGCTCCAGACCGCGAGCGGCTCGGCGGGCGACCTCGCGCTCGCCCTGTCCTACCGCGGTGCCGCTGAGCTCGCTGCGGGCGAAACGGATCGGGTCGAGAAGACGATCGCCGCCATCGCCGCCCTGGCGAAGAGCTCCGGGGACCGGCCCGCCCTCGCATTCGTCGACCGCCTGCGGGGCGGCCTCGCCGCAGCCCGCGGAGATTTTCAGAATGCACAGACCCTGCTCGGCGAAGCGAGTCGCTTGCTGCGCGAAAACGGGCAGGCCGATTGGGCGGCGGCCATCGATCTCGGGATGGCCGAGAGCGCGCTCGACGCCAAAGAGCTTGCACTGGCCACGACGGCGGCCCAGAGCGCGCTCGCGACGGGCGGAGTCGCGAGCGCCGAAGGAACGACGGCATTCGTCGCCACGACACTTCTCGCGCGGGCCGAGATCGCCGCCGGGAAGAGTCGTGCGGCCGAAAAGCGGCTCTCCGGGCTCACGGGTTCGGAACCGGAGCATTCGCCGAGCCTGCAGCGCCGCTTTGCCTTTCTCGTCGCGCGCGCAGAGCTCGGGCGTGCGCAGGGGCACGCCGTCGAATCGCAGCGCGATTTTCAGTCAGCGCTCGACGTCGCGGAATCCGCGGGTCTCACCCTGCGGGCACGCCAGATCCGGCGCGAGCTCGCACTCGCCGGCAAGTCGCGCCCTCAGGGCGCGACGGAGGACCAGTAGGCGTTGCCCGCGTCCTCGAAGCCGTCGGAGTAGAGCGAACCGTACAGCACAACCTCCGAGCCCGACTCGAGCTCGACGGAGTTCTGCCGCGGAATTCCGATCACGAGATCCGCCGCGCCGTCGCCATCGAAGTCTCCGCTGGCGAGAGCCGCACCGAAAAAACTCTCGTGTTGAATGACGCCTGGCAGGCCCTGACTCGCGACCGACAGCAGCCGGTTGTGATTCAACACGAAGCCGTTCGCTCCGCCCATCTGGACGCTGACCGCACCGTCGTCGAATCCGGATAGGTCTTCGTAAGGTTGCGAAATGGCCAGATCGTCGTAGCCGTCGCCGTCGAAATCCCCGGCGGTCAGGACCTCGCTGAAGCGGTCATAGGCTTCCGAGGTCTCGATTCCCGTGAGCGAACCCTGAACCCAGGCCTGTGTCTTCGCGAGATCGAAGCTGGTCTCGGACCCGCCGAAGGCGACCGTCACCGCGCCCGCCTCGTGGACTTCCTGCGGAAAGCCGACGCCCTCCCCGGGGGAGCCCATGGCAAGGTCCGATTTCCCGTCGCCGTCGAAGTCCCCGGTCGCGAGGGAGAATCCGAACTCATCGCCGAGCTCGCTCGTCCCGGCGATCGAATTCTGCGTCAGCAGTAGATCCTGCGCCGGGTCGATGCCCGCGACGACGCCGAAGAAGACCTGCACGCTTCCCCAGTCGTCGTCCTGCGGAATCCCGACCGCAAGATCGTCGTAGCCATCGGCGTCGAAATCCCCGCTCGTCAAGGCGAAGCCGAAATTGTCCCCCGAATCCGCGGATCCGCTGGCACCGCCACTGCCCTGCGCGAGCGTCTCACGCAGTCCGGTGAGTCCGCTGGCTTCGCCGAAAACGACGACGACCTTTCCGCTCCCTGAATACCGCGGGCATCCGATCGCGAGATCGTCGAAGCCGTCACCGTTGAAGTCGCCGGCGGCGAGAGCGTGGCCGGAGTCAACGCCCGAGCCGGCAACCGCCGCATCGAGCACGAGGGTACCCACGGCGAAGAGCGGGAGGTTCGCGGAGCCGTAATAAACCCAGACCCGCCCGTAGCCGGTCTGCCCCGCGTGGTTTCGATTTCCGGGATCTGCGATCGCGAGATCCTCGAACCCGTCGCCGTTGAAATCGCCGACCGCGAACGCCGACCCGAACTCGCCGCCGCTGGCGCTTCCGGAGAGCAGGCGGGCCGGGGCGCCGGAAGCGAGCCCGAGACCCGGCTCCCCGAGGCGGACAAGGACGGCGCCGTAATGATGACCGGAGACCTGGCCGCCGTCCCCGTCAGGCGCTCCGGTCACGAGATCGGCAGCGCCGTCGCCGTTGAAATCCCCGGTAGCGAGCGCCGCTCCGTAGTGGTCTCCCGCTTCAACCGGATCGCCGGCGAACGCGACATCCGGAAGCTCCACGGCGCGAACGGAGGAGAGCCCGATGGGACCTGCGCCCCTGAGCGCGGCGGGGATTCCGACGATCGCGATGAGAAGAGTGAGAGCGGACAGGCGTCGGGCCCGCGACAAGCTGTATCGATTCTCGTGCCGAGGAAGAGTTGACATGCAAAGTACGCGCAGAACGCTCGCCGGAAAGCTCATTCGCCGAACGAGCGAGAGTCGCTTCCGCGAATCGACGCCGGCGAGGCGGGCGAAATGGCCCTGCCACGATTCCCGGTCGACGTGAGTCGCGGGGGTCGAAGAGCGTTGCCTGCTCCAGCCTCAGGGCGCGGTTACGGACCAGAAGGTCGAGCCGTGATCCTCGAAACCGTCGGCGAAGGTGGAGCCGCGGAGAATCAGCTCCATTCCGACATCCGCGGCGACGCCGTCGTGGTACGGAACTCCGACCGCGAGCTCATCGAAACCATCGCCGTCGAAGTCGCCCGCCGCCGCGGCGAATCCGCAGTTGCTGCCCGACTGATTCGAACCGGGCAGGCCGTCGCGGCCGACGACGAAGAAGCGGCTGCGGGCCACCGTGAAGCCGGTCTCGCCCCCCATGTAGACGCTGAACGCACCCTCGTTCGTGCCCGTAATGTCCTCCTCCGGATGGCCGATGAAGAGATCCTCGTAGGCGTCGCCGTCGAAATTTCCGGTCGCGAGACTGGCGGCGAAACGGTCTCCGAGCTCGGCGGTGTCCGTGCCGAGAATGCCGCCCTGTGCCCACGCCTGGGTGAGTGAGAGATCGAAGGAATAGTGGACCAGGTATCCGTAGGCGATGGTCACGGTGCCGGAGTTGGTGATCTCGTTCGAGAGCCCCAGCGCCTCGCCGGGGGAACCGATCGCGAGATCGGACTCGCCATCGCCATTGAAGTCTCCGGCCGCAAGGGCGTAGCCGAACTTGTCGTCGGGCTCGCTGGTGCCGGCGATCGAGTCCTGCGTCAGCAGGAAATCGTGCACGAATTCGAGGCCGCTCGCGCTGCCGAAGAAGATCTGCACGGCGCCGTAGCCGTTCTCGTTGGGAACGCCGACCGCGAGGTCGTCCCGGTGGTCGCCGTTGAAGTCCCCTGCCGCGAGGGAGAAGCCGAATTTGTCGTTCGCCTCGCCGAGATCTTCGATGTCCGGGTTGCTCTGCTCCAGCAGCTGACCTCCGCTGTCCAGTCCCGCGGCATCGCCATAGATCACGAAAACCGCGCCTGCAGCCGCGCTCCTGCCGGGAACGCCGACCGCGAGATCGTCGTATCCGTTGAGGTCGAAATCGCCTACGGCGAGGGCGGCCCCGAACCCGTCTCCCGCTGCGCCCGTGATCGCGCGCGTCGCTCCCGTTGTGAACACCCCGGGAGCGGCTGAGCCGTAGTAGATCTCGACGCCTCCCATCGCCACGCCACCGGACTGATTGCCGGGAACTCCGACGGCGAGGTCGTCGTAGATGTCGTCATTGAAGTGACCGACGGCGAGCGCCCAGCCGAAGTGCTCGTCGGTGAAAGAGGAGTCCAGGCCGGTCTCCTGGTCGAGGAGGATCGCGCTCGCGAGCGGTTGAAGACCGCCGCCAGCGACGCCGAGCTGAACGAAGACGGCGCCGATGTTCTGCTCGATGTCGGCCACGCCATCGTCGTATGGAGCGCCGGTCGCGAGGTCCGCGATGCCGTCGCCGTTGAAGTCGCCGGCGGCGAACGCCCAGCCGAGAACGTCGCCGGCCTTGGCCGGGTCGTCCTCGACGGTGGAGTTCTCGCGGACGACCGCCCGCACCGAGGAGAGGCCGACGGAGCCCGCGGCCTTCAACGGCTCCGACGGCGTCAGCAGGAGGAGCGCCAGAACGAGGCCGGGCTGCGGGAGCCGGCGGAGAGTCGCGATCTCGAAGATTCGGGAAGGAGAGGTCATGAAGAGTACGCGCAGAACGCGGCGAAGGAAGCTCAATCGATTTCCGCGGGAGGCATCACGGCGCCACGGAGGACCAGTAGGCTGAATTGCCGCTGTTGAAGCCGTCCGAAAAGAGACTGCCGTAGACGATGACCTCGCCGCCGGTGTGGGTGGCGCCGTAGTTCGGGAGGCCGACGGCGACGTCGTCGAAGCCGTCGCCGTCGAAGTCGCCCGACGCGAGGGCAAATCCGAAGGCGCCGGGGATGGAGGTCGATCCCGGAATTCCCTGCCTGCCGGCGGAGAAGAGGCGACTGCGACTCTGCTGGAATCCGTCATGGCTACCGAGGAGAACGGTCGCTTCGCCGTCTCCTTGGGTGACGAGGGTCTCCACCGGGTGACTGATCACGAGGTCGTCCGTTCCGTCGCCATCGAAGTCACCGGTCGCGAACGAGTAGCCGAACTCGTCGTTGCTTTCGGCGACGTCGAGACCGATGAAGCCTCCCTCTCCCCAGGCCTGGGTACGGGAGAGGTCGAAGCCTCCTGCATCCCCGAAGACGGCGGCCACCTGCCCCGCATTGAGGATCTGTTCGGAAATGCCGACGTCCTCGCCCCACGAACCGATGACGAGATCGTCGTAGCCATCGCCATCGAAGTCTCCGGTCGCGAGGGACGCGCCGAAGTCGTCCCCCGCTTCGCTCGTGCGGGCGATGTTGCTCTGAGTCCACAGGATGTCGTGCACCAGATCGAGACCGATCTCGCTGCCGAAGAAGATCTGAGCTGCCCCGGAGCCGTTCTCCTGCGGCACGCCGACGACGAGATCGTCGTAGTGGTCCCCGTTGAAATCGCCGGTCGTCACGGCCCACCCGAAGGCGTCGTTCGGTTCGCCGACGTCTTCGATGTCCGGGTTGCTCTGCTGCAGAAACTGGCCGCCTTCGTCGAGTCCGGTGGCCCGACCGTACATGACGAAAACGGCGCCGGCGTAGGCGTCCCTGCCGAGGATTCCCACCGCGAGATCCTCGTACGGATCATCGTCGAAATTGCCCACGGCGAGGGAGGCGCCAAAGAGATCGTTCTCGACTCCGCCGATCGAGCGGAGAATTCCCGGGCCGAAAACCGCCGGGCTGCCAGAACCGAAATAGACCTCGACGCCGCCTTTCTGGATGCCGTTCTCGACGTCGTGGGGAATCCCCACCGCGAGATCATCGAAGCCGTCATGGTTGAAGTCGCCCGCCGCCAGCGCGTAGCCGAAGAATTCGTTTTCTACGGGTATATCAACGCCGGTGGCCTGCGAGAGGAGAATCCATCCTCCTGTCGCCGCCAGCCCGTCTTCCCGAGTGCCCAGATGCACGAAGACCGATCCCGCCGCACTCACCGTTCCCGATCCGAAGGGGATCGCGTTGTACGGCATGCCGGTCGCGAGGTCGGAGATTCCGTCGCCATTGAAGTCGCCTGTCGCGACGACCACGCCCAGCGCATCGCCGGCATCGGGGATGCCCGTGGGAAGCGGATAGCTCAGCGTCAACTGGCTTCGCACCGACGAAAGACCGACGCTCGTCGCTGCTTTGAGCGGCGGGTCGGCGAAGAGGATTGTGAGCCCGACGGCTGCATACAGAGCGTAGAAGAATGTCGCCGTTCGATTCCGTCGAGAGCCTGCGGCAGAGGAGTTCATGCAGGGTACGCGCAGGAGGCGCTCGCGGAAGCTCACCGTCGAAGCGGGTTAGGATCGTTCGGTATGGCGAGAGTTGAGCCTTTTCAGGAGAGACGTCCATGCTGAATCGAATCGAACATGGCGAGATTCTCGAGCTTCGGCTCGACCGTCCGCCGGCCAACGCGCTGAATCCGGAGCTCATCGCCGCGATCGCCGACGCGGTGACGGCGGCGCCCGCGGCGGGCGCGCGCGCCATCGTCATTTCCGGCAGCCCCGGGCGTTTCTCGGGCGGATTGGATGTGCCGGCGCTGCTGCAGCTCGATCGCGCAGCAATGGAGGCGACGCTGCGCCATTTCTTCCGCATGCTGCGCGCGCTCGCCGCATCGCCGGTTCCGATCGTCGCCGCGATCACCGGTCACGCGCCGGCAGGCGGCGCGGTGATCTCGATCTTCTGTGACGCGCGCATCATGGCCGAAGGCGACTTCCGCATCGGACTCAATGAGGTTCAGGTGGGGCTTTCCCTGCCGCAGGTCATCCACACAGCGCTCGTGCGCGTCGTCGGCGAGCGTCAGGCGGAACGCCTGTCGGTCGGCGGTCTGCTCGTTCCGGCGGGCGAGGCGTTGCGGATCGGACTCGTCGACGAGCTCGTACCGGCGGAGAGCGTCGTCGAGCGCGCGCTCGAGCTCTGCCGCGACCTGCTGGCGCTGCCGCCGAAAGCGATGGCGTCGACGCGTGCGCTGTCGCGCAGTGCGCTCGTGACCGCCTTCGACCGGCAGCAGCAGGACACTTACGATCGCTTTGTCGACGACTGGTTCGGTGCCGAGACGCAAGGGGCGATGCAGGCGCTGGTATCGCGATTGCTCAGCAAGTCGAAGGCGAAGAGCCCGGCCTGAAGTCGATCCGACCTCAGGCACAGTCCGAACGATTCGACAAGGAGAGAGCCCCATGTCTGAACTCGCCGCAAAGAGCTGTGTTCCCTGCAAGGGCGGCGTGCCGCCGCTCGCCGGCAAGGATCTCGAAGCGCTGCTCCAGAAGCTCGGCCCGAATGGCTGGCAGGTGGCGGCCGGGCATCACCTGGAGAAAAGCTACAAGTTTCCCGACTTTGCCCAGGCGCTCGCCTTCGTGAACCGGGTTGGTGCGATCGCCGAAGAGCAGGGGCATCATCCGGATCTCGAGCTCGGTTGGGGCAAGGTGAAGATCACCACCTGGACGCACAAGATCGACGGCCTCACCGAGAGCGATTTCATCCTCGCGGCCAAAGCGGACACGGCGCTCGCTGCCGGCTGAGCCGGTCGGCGGTTCCGAAATCCCGACGGCAATAGAAAAGGCCCCGGACCTCTCGCGAGATCCGGGGCCTTGGGGTTCGATGCGGACGGCGCTGGGTTGAAGCCTTCTAGCGGGATCCCTTGCGAGATGCCCTTCGCTTCTGCCCGTGGCGCATTGCGTTTCGCCCCAGGAGGTACCCCTAGGAGGACGCCGCCCCCATCGAGCCGCGTTGACCATTACCCACTGGATCACCTCCTTTTCTGGACGTCACGGTCGAGCGGTGGGACCCACCCCACCCGGTCTCCGGAGCCGTCCGAACTCCGAAGAGACCGCCGCCCCCCCGGAAGGAGGGGCGGAGCGAATTGCGGGAGTTTGCGCCTCCTGTTCCCGGCTGTCAATCGTCGATTCTGGTCGACGCAGCCGAGAGGCCGGGAACGGAGGATTTTCTTACGGGAAGATTCCCAGGTCGCTGTAGGAGACCGCGATCATGTCGATCGCGACGATGAACGCCGCGGTCCGCAGATCCGGCTTGTCGGCGTGCTTGCGGCGGATGTCGCGGATCTTCTGGTACGACGTGATCATCGTTTCCTCGAGGCCGGAATTCACGAGATCCTCTTCCGAAGGTCCGGAGGCGATGCCCTTGATCTCCTCTTCCGAAAGGTCCTTGCCGGTCATCATCTGTACGGCGGACAGAAGCTTGCGGTACGCGCGCTCCTCGAAGCGCTTCTCCATCCGTCCGAAGCGGACATGCGAGAGGTTCTTCAACCACTCGAAGTAGGAGACCGTGACGCCGCCCGCATTACAGTACATGTCGGGAAGGATCATCACGCCCTTGGCGTAGAGGCGGTCGCCGGCGACGGCGGTCGTCGGGCCGTTCGCGCCTTCACCGATGATCTTCGCCTGGATGCGGTCGCAGTTGTCTTCGGTGATCTGGCTTTCGAGAGCCGCCGGCACGAGGATGTCGCACGGCAGCTCGAGCGCCGACATGCGGTCCGGGAGACTGGTCGAACCGGGGAAGCCGAGGATCGATCCGGTCTCCGCGCGGAAGGCGACGAGCTTCGCGAGATCGATTCCGCCCGGGGCCGAGATCGAGCCCTCACGCTCGGCGATACCGACGAGCTTCACGCCCGATTCAGAGAGGAACTTCGCGGCGTAGAAACCGACGTTGCCCAGCCCCTGGACGACGGCGGTCTTGCCGTCGAGTCCCGGCTCTAGTCCCATCTTCTTCATGTCCGCGGCGTCGTTCACCGCCTCCCGGATGGCGAAGAAGACTCCGCGTCCGGTCGCTTCCGTCCGGCCGCGCACGCCGCCCTGGGCGATCGGCTTGCCGGTGACGCATCCCAGGCTGTTGACGTCATGCGGTGCGAGAGCCTGATAGGTGTCGGCGATCCAGGACATCTCCTTCGGTCCGGTGCCGTAGTCGGGGGCCGGAACATCGACCGCGGGTCCGATGAATCCCTTGCGGAAGAGCTCGAAGGTGTAACGCCGCGTGATGCGCTCGAGCTCGGATTCGCTGTAGTTGCGACGGTCGATCCGGATGCCGCCCTTGGCGCCGCCGAACGGCACCTCGACCATGGCGCACTTGTAGGTCATGAGCGCCGAGAG
>JBDTQG010000036.1:0-30651 GCA_039932315.1 Thermoanaerobaculia bacterium | reverse complement strand
GGACACCGCCCTTTCAAGGCGATAACACGGGTTCGAATCCCGTTGGGCGTACCAAACTTCCCCCGCAGCTGAAAGTCCCCGGTAAAAGAGAACTGCCCGGCAGATTGCCGCTCTTCTCCTGCTCCTGTTCGATCGCAGACCGCTCGCTTCAGACGGAGCGCATTCCTGCGGGGCGAACCCTCACCGGCTTCGTCTTGGCGGTCTCGGGCGTCGGCGGAGGCGGGGCGCCGCCTTCGAACTGGACGGAGATCAGTCGATGGTAGGGGATCGTGAGCCTTCGAATCCCGCCGAGGACGCGATGGAAGGCGAGCTCGAAACTGATGCGATCGGTCTCGATTTCGGCTCCGTGCTTGAGCTTCTCGGCGTCGAGATCGAGGATGAGAATCTCGGGGAACTGCGCGACGAGATCCGTCGGAATTTCGTCCGGCGGTGCTCCCGCGGTCGACACGGCAATCCGCACGGGCCAGCCGTTGTCGATCAGCGCTTTCAAGGCGTCCTGGATCGGCGAGGCGTTCACGCTGACTTCCTGCTTTCCGCGGTTCCCATGTTCCGAATCCTATTCCGTTCTCGGGCGTCGCGAGATGCCGGTGGAGCTCTGACCCTTCCAGGTGCCGTCCGGGCATAGGATTCCGCCCGGGGTTTGCGATGCGCACTTCGTTCGGGTGTCTCTTCGGATCGTTGCTGGCGAGCACCAAGCGCGCGCAGGGAAGGATGAGGACGCGCAATGTCCGGTTCTGACCTCGTGCGTTGTATTTGTCGCATCCGTCGCATCCGTCGTATCCGTCATTGGGTCGCGGCGGGCGCGCTGGTGCTCTTGCCGGCTTGCGGACTCGCGGTCTCTTCTCCGCTCGACGACTCGGCGCGCGTCCTCGCGCGCGCGGTGGCGAAGAAGGACTGGCCGGCGGCAACCGACGCAGCGCGGATGGCGTTTAAGCTGCGTCCCGACTCCGCCCTGGCGGCCTACAACCTCGCCTGCATGCTGTCTCGTTCGGGCGAGCTCGATGAAGCGGTGACGCTCCTGGGGAGGAGCGCCGATCTCGGCTTCTCGTATCTCTCCACGCTGCTACGCGACGAAGACCTCGACGCCGTTCGTTCCCGTCCTGGCTACGCCGCGGCTTACGAAGCGGTGAAAAGGAACAACGCTGCGGAGCTCGAAAAAGCGAAACCGGCTCTCGACTCTGTGCCGCTCGTCACGGTGGAGCCGAAGAAGAAAAGCTCGAACGAGAAGGAGTCCGCGGTCTCCGCGCCGACTCCGCTGGTGGTCGTGCTGCACGGGTATGGCGGCACACCGGAACCCCTTGCCGAAGCTTTTCGCGGTCCCGCCGCCCGACTGGGCGCGATCCTGGTCGCTCCGCGGGGACAGGAAAAGGTCGGTGAGGGTTTCGGCTGGGGCGTCGTCGAGCAGGCGGAGTATCTCGTTCTCAAAGCGATCGACCGAACGGTCGCGGCTCATCCAGAGGCAGCCTCGAGTCCCATCGTGCTCGCCGGATTCTCGCAGGGCGGCGGGGTGGCCTTGACGCTCGCCGCGCGGTATCCCGCACGGTTCGCCGGCGTCGTTTCGATTGCCGGATACTACGAAGATCGCCTCAATCCGCTGCCGTCCGCGGATCAGATCGCCTTCGTCCGCTATCCGCGGATCTCCTTTCTCATCGGCGAGCTCGACGATTCGATCGCCAACAACCGGAGCTCCGCCGCCCGTCTTCGGGAGTCCGGGGTCGCGGTGCGCGAACGCTACTTCCCCGGCCTCGGCCACGCCTTCCCGCCCTCGCAGGTGAGGGAGCGCGAGATCGAGAGCGCACTGCGCTTCGCGCTCGAAGGCAAAGACTCCGGCGAACAGGCCGCACGCTGACGAAACACCCACTGCAACGGGCTCGCGGACTCCGCGCGAGAATCCGCCAGCCAACCCCGAGAACTGGCGCATCGGAGCTCCAGCGCTTCGAATGTCCTACCTTCGCGCGCTGACGAGGCGCCCGCTGCAACCGGCTCGCGGGCTCAGGGAAGGTAGCCGCCAGGCAACCAGGTGATCTGGCGCATCGGAGCTCCAGCGCTTCGAGTGTCCCACCTTTACCGAGCTTTTTGCTTTTGGCCTTTTTGATTCTTTGATTCAAAGCCCTGCCTCGACGGAACGTTCCGTTTCCATCGCACTCTCTTTCGATCTGTCAGGATGGGTCTCCAACCAGGAGAAGTTCATGCGTCGATTCCGCTCCGTCGTTTCGCGCCGCGCTGCCCTGACCGTCCTGCTGCTCGCGTCCTTCGGGAGCACGGTGGCATTTTCCGCCGACGCTCCAGCGGCGAAGCGCGCGATCACGGTCGACGATCTCTCTCGTCTGCGCGATGTTTCCGATCCGCAGCGTTCGCCGGACGGCGCCTGGGTCGCTTACACGGTGCGCTCGGTGGACGTCGAGAAAGACAGTCGCGACAACGACATCTGGATGGCGCGCTGGGACGGCAGCGAGGAGATTCGCGTGACATCGTCGGCGGAGAACGAAACCGACCCGCGCTGGAGTCCGGATGGAAAGTACCTCGCGTTTCTCGCTTCGCGCGGCGACGACGATGAAAAGAAAAAGGGCTCCCAGGTCTGGCTCCTCCGGCGCGCCGGTGGAGAGGCGGTGAAGCTCACCGATTTCAAGGGTGGCGTGGACGATCTCGTCTGGTCACCGGACAGCTCCCGTCTCGCGCTCGTGGTCAGCGACTACGACGCCTCCGAGGACCCGGAGAAGCTCGAAGGCTGGATGCGCAAGACGGCGCCGCCGATCGTTCTCGATCGCTATCATTTCAAGGAGGACCGTGAGGGATACCTGCGCGGCCTCTATTCGCACATTGCGCTTTTCGATCTCGCGACGAAGACGCTCACGCCGTTGACTTCCGGCGCGGTCAACGACGAAGACCCGGCCTGGTCGCCGGACGGCAGGACGATCGCCTTCCGCAGCAAGCGGGCGCACGAGGATCCCGACCGGACGGAGAACAGCGATCTCTTCTCGATCGCGGCGGAGGCAGGTGCTGCGCCGCGGCAGCTCACCACCACGAAGGAGAGCGAAACCGGTCGGCCCGCCTGGAGCCCGGACGGTTCGCGCATCGCGATCCTGGTCGGTGACGAAGACAAGTTCTACGCCTACGACCTCGCGAAGCTCGCGCTCGTCCCGGCGACCGGCGGAGCTCCGCAGATCCTCACGGCGGCGCTCGATCGGCCGGTCTCCACGGCATCGTGGACGGCCGACGGAAAGTCACTCGTCTTCTCGGTGGAGGACGACCGGGCCGCGTGGATCGGGCGCGTCGGCGCTGCCGGCGGCACGGTCGAAGCGCTCTCGTCCGGCCGGCGTGTCGTCGTCGCGCCGAGCCTGGGCGGCGCCGAGGTGAAGGATGGCGGCATCGCAGTGGTCGCGTCCACCTCGACCGAGCCGGACGAGATCCGGGCCCTGGAGAACGGAAAGCTGCGTCCCTTGTCGCATCAGAACGACAAGCTGCGCGACGAGCTCGCCTTCTCCCGCGTCGACGACCTGACCTCCCGCAGCAAGGACGGAACGGTGGTTCATGGGCTGATCACGCGACCCGCCAATGCGGTCGAAGGGCGCAGATATCCGACGTTGCTCTACATTCACGGCGGACCGAACGGTCAGGACGACTACAGCTTCCGCTCCGATCGCGAGCTGCTTGCGGCGAGTGGATACGTGGTGCTCGAGATCAACTATCGCGGCAGCAGCGGGCGAGGCGCTGCGTACCAGAAGGCGATCTTCGCCAACTGGGGTGACAAGGAGGTCCAGGATCTCCTCGGCGCAGTGGACGAGGCGGTCCGGATGGGCGTCGCCGATCCCGACCGTCTGGGGCTCGGCGGCTGGAGCTACGGCGGCATCTTGACGAATTACGTGATCGCGAGCGACACGCGCTTCAAAGCCGCAGTCTCGGGCGCGAGCAGCTCTCTGCAGACGACGATGTACGGTGTCGACCAGTACATCGTGCAGTACGACAACGAGATGGGACAGCCGTGGAAGACGAAGGATCTGTGGACGCGCGTGTCGTACCCGTTCTACCGCGCCGACAAGATCAAGACGCCGACACTCTTCCTCTGCGGACAGATCGATTTCAACGTGCCGATCGCCGGCGTCGAGCAGATGTATCAGGCGCTGCGCAGCCTCAAGCTCGACACGGAGCTCGTGATCTATCCCGGCCAGTACCACGGGCTGACCGTTCCGAGCTATCAACGCGATCGCGTCAGCCGGTTCCTCGGCTGGTGGGGGAAATACCTCAAGCCGGAAGCGCCGGCGAATCCAGGCCTGCCGGCCGTCCCCCAGGAATCGGCGCCGAAGAACTAGCCGGCGCCGACGGTCCAGCCAAAGTCGAAGGCGCTACCAACCCATCCGCTGACGCAGCGCGTCGATGTGTGCCACATGGTGGCGGCTGTGCCAGGCGTAGAGCGCGACGCTCGCGTCGAGCGTCCAGAGATGATCGTAGGCAGGATGGACGAACGTTCGTGCGAAGGCTTCCGGCTCGAGCGCCCGGAGAAATCGCACCCAGCGGTCGTGGAGCTGTGTCAGCAGAACGAGAGAGACTTCGATGTCCCCCGACTTCGCGTCGGCGAGCTCGGCCCAGAGCGATTCTTCATATGGGTTGATGGTCGGCTGCAGCTGGGTGGCCGTGAGCTTGTGCCGCACATAGGCGTTCATGTGGCTGTCGGGAACGTGGTGAACGACCTGGCGCACCGTCCAGCCACCGTCGCGGTAAGGCGTTTCGAGCTGCGCATCGGAGAGCCCACGGGTCACACGACGCAACTCCGCCGGGCAGGCGGCGATGGTCGCAATGAGGCTCTCTCGGGTTGCTGCGGTGGGGTCCGCCGGCGCAGTGAAGGGTCCGATGGGATAGCGCAAGTCGTTCAAGGGTGGGTCTCCTTTGATGGTGCAGTTTGCAGTGTCGCGCCGGTCCAGTTGCCCGAGGCCAGCGCGCGTGCGGTCACCTCATAGATGAGTACGCGCTTCCCGTCGAGCAGTTGCGGCGTCTCGCGCAGCCAGCCCACGCGATCGGCGAGGTCGTTGTCGGCGAAGTTCGCCAAGCGCTGGACGGGACGGTCGAGAACGTAGGCGAGCTGCTCTCCGAAACCGGCCGTGTGCCCGGTCGACTCGCCGGCATAGACGAGCGAGTAACTGTCGCCCAGGAGAAGGAGGTCCGTGGCGGGCTCGAGGGGCGCCGCGGAGCTCCAGGGCACCTCCCGCGAATCCAGGATCTCGTCGATCTCGACGCGTTCGTGGGGGAATATCGGTTGCGCTTCGACTTCGCCGAGCAACCGGCTGAGATCCCCTTCGAGAGCGAGAGGAACGCTCCGCCGCCGGAAGCCCGCGGCGGGGACGGCCGGGAGGAGGCCCGCGCTCGAGAGATATCTCGCGAGTGCCATGGAGACGACCCGCATGCCGGCAGGACTCCAATGCGTGTCGGTCGCAAGGTAGAGCGAGTCGCCGGCTTCACCCATCGGACCGGCCGCTGCCTGCAGTTCGGATTTTCCATCGAAAACCCGGACGCCCGCCGCCGCGAGCCGGCGAATGAGATCGTCGTAGGACGGATTCGCGAAGCGGTACTGCGAAGCCGCAAGCGAAGTGGGCCTCAAACCGCCACGTCGCCGCAAGGGCTCCGGATAAATCTCGGCCTTGACCGGAACGGGGAAGAAGACGAGCTCGATCCCGAGTTCCGCGAGCTCGTTGCGGAGCTGAACGAGCCCTGGAACCGGGTCCGGCTCGAACCTGGCAGGAGGGCCTGTCGCTCGCGCGGCCGCCGATGCACGCCGACGGGCGAGCTCGAGAGGTGCGAGAAAACCGGGACCGGTGAGGTAGTCGAACTCCGAGCGGAAGTAGAGCCACCCGCCGCGCCCGATGATGACCTGCGAATTGCCGTAGGAGAGGGCGCGCGAAAGGAACCGCTGCGCCGCCGGCCGAAACGCCATCGAGAGTCCGGAGGTGCGGGCCAGCCGGTCCTCGAGCGCGGAGAGGCCTTCGCGGAGCTGCTGATTTGCGGCGAGAATCCCAGCCGTCCCGGCGCCTGAAAGGGGCGTCGCCGGGCCCGTCGGCTCCAGGCCGCCGGCGAACGCGGTGGCCCTGCCCTTCGCCGCCCGCCATCCTTCGATGCAGGAGCCGCCGAGGAGGGTCGCGAGCAGCAGTCCGACGAGAATCCGGGCACCGCCCGGCGAAATCGAAGTCGCGGCGATCTCCGCCTGGGCCTGCGCCTCGCGCGTCGGTTGCGCAGCGGCTGGCTGCGATGGAATGGATCGTGAGTCGCGCATCAGAAAATGTAGTAGATGAACGGGTTGTAGTCCTGCGTCGAAAGGGCCGAGATGGCCAGCACCAGAAGGGCCATGGCGATGGCGATGCGTCGCGGCGAGAGCTCGCGGGTCCAGGTCCAGCTCGGCTGCCCTCCCCAGACGACTGCGGCGGCGAGCACGAAGCTCAACAGCAGGTAGGGGCTCCACAGCAGGCCGGAGAGAAGGGGCGCGCTCGGCGCGGCCTCTCCGATGCCGAACATCCGTCCGAGATAGGCGAGCGCGGAGCGGAGACCGGCGGCGCGAAAGAGCACCCAGCTCACGAGCACGATGGAGAACGTCGTCGCGACGCGCAGGCTCTTCGGCATCCAGCCGTAGAGCCTCTCGACGCCGATCGCGCGCTCTCCGGCGAGCAGTAGTCCGTGAAAAGCGCCCCAGGCGATGAAGTTCCAGGCGGCGCCGTGCCAGAGACCGCCGAGGAGCATCGTCAAGGCGAGGTTGATGTACGTCCGCCGGACGCCTCGGCGGTTGCCGCCGAGCGGCACGTAGAGGTAGTCGCGCAGCCAGGTCGAAAGCGAAATGTGCCAGCGGCGCCAGAAGTCGGTGATCGATTGCGCCTGATAGGGCGAATCGAAGTTCCGCGCGAAGACGAACCCGAACATCAGCCCGAGACCGATCGCCATGTCCGAGTAGCCCGAGAAGTCGAAGTAGATCTGGAAGGCATACCCGACGACGCCGTGCCACGCCTGCAGCACGGTCGGACTCCCGGCGTTGAAGACGGTGTCGGCGATCCGGCCGCAGGGGTTCGCCAGCAGCACTTTCTTTGCCAGACCGACGGCGAAGAAAGCCGCGCCGCGGGCGAACTTCGTCAGCGTGTGCGTGCGGTGTCGCAGCTGATCGTCGATCTCCGAAAAGCGGATGATCGGTCCCGCGACGAGCTGCGAGAACAGCGAGACGAAGCAGGAATAGTCGATGAAGCTCCGCAAGGCCCGCGCTTCACCGCGATAGACGTCGACGGCGTAGCTGATCGAGTGGAAGGTGTAGAAGCTGAGCCCGACGGGCAGGAGGACGTGCAGGACGGGTACCGTCGTCGCGTCCGGCCAGCCGAAGAGCGTCGCGAGTCGGTTCCAGCTCGCGACGCCGAAGTTGAAGTACTTGAAGAAGACGAGCAGCGCGAGGTTCGTTCCCACCGAGAGAACGAGCGCAAGCCTCTGGCGTGAGGTGCGGGTTCCCGCCGGCGGGAGCTCGCGGACGGGTTCGCGGGCCCAGGGTGTCGTTCCCGCCATGACCAGACCGGCGACCCAGTCGACCAGCGTCGAGAAGAGCAGGAGCAGGATGCAGACCGGGTTCGCCCAGCCGTAGAAGACGTAGGAGAAGAGCGTCAGCGTGAGGTGTCTGCCGCGCCGGGGGGTCAGGTAGTACGCGGCGAGAACCGCCGGCAGGAACCAGAAGAGGAAGAGCTGGGAACTGAAAACCATCGCGCAGCGATGCCTGCCGTCTCAGAGCGCCGGCTGCGGCATGGAGACGGGGCGAATCGCCGGAGCGAAAGCGGACACGCAGGCCGCGAACATCGGAAGCCCGAGTATACGAACTCGTCGGTGCTCACTCTCGGGCGTTCTTCGGCGGACTCGGGGCTTTCCGGGAGCGCCGACCAAGGCCACGTCGCGTCAGTCGCTCCAGGCGCCGGTCGAACCGGAAGCGAAGCCGTCGATGAACAGAATCGTCGGACTCAGCGCAAGGCCGTAGCGCCGCACGACTTCCGTCACCTGCCCGGCGCTGTCCCGAACGCGGAAAGTGAAGGTCGGACGGTCGGCGAGAGCGATCGCACCCGGCAGGGCGAGCATGAGCTTTCCGCCTTCCGGGTCGATCGATTGCCCGGCGGCCAGATTCGTTCCCGCGGGGCTTCCTCCGATCGCGCGATCGCAGACGACTTCGAGGCTCGTGGCGACGACGCCGCTCTCGACGTCGAACGCGGCGACCTCGACCTCATCGAGAAACGTGAGCGCGCGCGCCGCTTCTTCCGTCGGCCGCACGACGAGGGTCGGGCGCAGGTCGTCTTCGAGATAGCCCCAGGGCGAACCGAGATGGATCGGCGCGCCGAGATCGATCCAGCGCGCGAGCGTCATGCGCTCGGCATTCGTCAGGCCCGGCATCGCCGGATGCCCGTTGCTTCCGAAAACCGTCGCGAAATCGAGGTCGTCGCCACGCGTCGAATCGAGACGCCCATCGAGCCTTTCGTTCCACACTGCCCACATGAGGAGACTCTGGCGCGACTGAAATGCACGGAGATAGCGCGTGAGCTGGGGCTCGAGGAAGGTCTCCGCGTTGCGCACGAGCCGCCAGTAGGCTCCCGGATAGCCGTCGACCGGCGCTGCGGAGCCGGAGAGGTCGAGTCCGCCGGAGGGCGAGGCCCCGCCGTGGCAGCTCGCGCAGCGATTGTTGAAGACCGGGGCGACGTTCGCGAAATACTCGACCGGGAGTCGATGCGTCGCGAGAACCTCCAGCGCCGGCTGGCCGGAGTTGTCGAGCGCCAGGAGCGGCGTCGTGCGAGCGAGATCGCGCACCGGAAATCCCGGCTGGGCCGCTGCGGTCTGCGCGAACGGGAACGGTTCGCGGCTGTGGGCGTGGCAGCCCCCGCAGTCGTATCGCGCCTCTCCCGGTCGCACCATGTGCCAGGTCTGCGCCATGTTGAGGACCATGCCGCGCCGATCGAGCGTCTGAAACGTGAACGAAGTGTCCGCCGGCACCTTGACCAGAAACGACGTATCGGCGGCGGTTTGGCCGTCCGGATGGACGACGGTCGCGCCGATCGCCTTGCCCGAGAACGCTCCACGCACGGGGACTTCACCGAGAATCCGCATGCGCTCGCCGCCCACCACGGCGAAACTCGGCCCGTTGTTCGGATAGGTGCGGTCGCTCTGCGCCTGCTGCATCAGGATGCGCACGGCGTAGACATCGTCGGCGCTGTAGATCCCGGCGTCGGAGCCTTGGTGAATCCAGCCATATTGCGCTTCGCGGCTCTCGTTGAAAGGGTCGCGGTCGGGTTGCCAGGGCAGATTCTGCGCCGGTTCGCTGTCGCGCCAGAGAAGGGACGAGCTGCCGACGAGACCGAACGGCTCGCCGGGAACGAGACCTTCCGCCGTCGTCTCGTCGTCGGCGAGCGGTGCGATGGCCGGCGGCTCCGGAATGCCGTGCAGCGCGGAGTACGCCACGAGCGGGCGCGGCCACTGGAGATTGAAGCCGGTCTCGGCGACAACGGTCAGGAGTCCGGGCGGGCGGCCGGGAATCCCCGCGGCCGGCACCGGAATCGGTGCACCGTCCGGCAGCAGGACGATCTCCCCATGGTAGTAAGGGACGGTCGTTCCGGCGTTCTCCCAGATGCCGTTGTGGTTCGCCGGACCGGGCGCGTAGACCGCCAGCAGGTCGGCCTCTGCCGGGGAGCCGAATGCGCTCGGCGTCGCGGCGGGATGGGTGAACTTGCCCCGCCGCTCGGCGCCGGCGCAGTGTCCCGCTCCGGCCGAGCCGTAGGGATTTCCTTCCCAGCCCGGGCAGGGAGCCGGAAGGTCCTCCGGAGTCGTGAACGGCGTGAGGAGCACCTGGCCGACGCGCTCGAAAGGAATCGTGCCGCTGCCCGGAGCCGGATCCGCCGTTCCGAAGTCGCCTCCGGGAGGATCGATCGGATAGCGGACGAGATCGCCGAAGCCGTTGTTGTTGAGGTTGTAGTAGCGGCAGACGACGATGTCCCCGTCGGGCATCTGCGTCATGAAGTGATGCGTCAGCGCGAACTCGGAAAAGCCCGACAGTCCGTTCCAGTTCCGGCCGTCGGGGCCCGTGACCCAGAGCGGGAAGTTCCGGCTGTCCCGGATGCCGTGCATCTCCCAGCTCGAGAAAGCGATCCGGCCGTCGCGCAGCACCTGCGGGTGCAGCGCCATGCCGAGGTTCTCGTGTCCGATCATCTCGACGTTCGCACCGTCATCGCGCATGCGAAAAAGCTGCAGGACGCGTTGGACCCAGTTGAACGCCTTGGGCGGCATGAGGTTGTTGCGCGATGAGGTGAAGACGATCTCGCCGCCGGGCGCGAAGGTGCCACCGGTGTTGAAGACGCCGATGCGGGGATAGTTGCTGTTGGGGGCACCGGGTGAGAAGTTCGCGCCGTTGCCGCGATTGGGAGTGAACTCCTGATGGGTGAGGCGAACCAGCTGGTGGGAATCGACATTCAGCTTGTAGAGGTCGGAGCCGCGATACGACAGGTGATCGCGCTGGGGGTTCTGGTCGGTGAGGTCGTGGTACCAGGTGAAGAGCACCCAGTGGCCATCGAAAGACACGCTGAGATCGGAGACGCCGCCGACGGAGAGCGGGCTCCCGGTCGGAGTGTCGAGGGCGCCCCGGTAGGACTCGAGCGGGAAGAGCACCTCGCGGACGCCGTTCGGGCGCAGCACCACGAGCTCCGCACCGGCGTCCGGAATCAGCGGCCGGACCGTATCGGGCCAGGTCGTGTTCGCGTTCGCGCCGTTGTAGGCGGCACGGACGTAGACGATCGGGTAGGGCAGGGGATGTACGACATCCGCCGCGATCCTTTCCGAGGTGAGAGCCGCGGCAAGAGAGAAAAGCTTCCAGTAGGGGGAGCGCATGCCGTCATTGTCGACGAGCTCACGCCCGGTCGATTGTGAAACGGTGCGCAGTGCGAGCTGAGGCGGGACGCAGGCCGGGCTGAGGTTTTTCCCGCCCCGTCGATTCGCCGCTGGAAGATGTCGGTGCGAGCGCCCTCGCCCCCAAGGCCGCGGGTGCGGGCGCTCCTGCGCCTATAGTCCGGTGACGCGGACGACCTCTTCGAAGGTCGTGACTCCTTCGGCGAGTTTCCGCAGGGCCGACTGACGCAGCGTCCGCATGCCGTTCTTGACCGCTTCGCGCTTGATCTCGGGCGCGTCTCGTCCTTCGACGATGAGATGCTTGATCGATTCGTCGATGGGCAGGATTTCGAAGATGCCGCAACGGCCGAGATAGCCGGTGCCGCGGCAATCGTGACAGCCCTGGCCTTCCTTGACCTTGATCTTCTTGCCCGCGGGCACGGTGAGGCGGAGCGACGCGGCCTCCTCGTTCGAGAGCGTGCGCTCGCCGATACATTTACTGCAGATCTTGCGCACGAGCCGCTGCGCCATTGCCCCGACGAGCGTGGAGCTGATGAGGAAGCGTTCGACGCCGAGATCGACGAGACGCGAGATCGAGGTTGAGGCATCGTTGGTGTGCAGAGTGGAGAAGACGAGATGCCCGGTGAGAGCGGCCTGGATGGCGTACTGCGCCGTCTCGCCGTCTCGAATCTCGCCGACCATGATGACGTCCGGGTCCTGCCGCAGGATGTGCCGCAGCGCGCCGGCGAAGTCGATCCCGACCTTCGCCTGCACCGCCGTCTGGTTGAACTCCTCGAGCACCATTTCGATCGGGTCCTCGATCGTCGTGATGTTGAGCTCGCGTGTGGCGATCGACTTCAGCGCCGAGTAGAGCGTCGTGGTCTTGCCGCTGCCCGTCGGTCCGGTCACCAGGATGATGCCGTGCGGCCGGCTGATGAATTCGTTGAAGACGAGAGTCTCTTCCGGGTAGAAACCGAGTCCCGAAAGATCCTGCATCAGCACGTCGGGATCGAAGATCCGCATGACGATCTTCTCGCCGAAAGCGACGGGAAGCGTCGAAACGCGGAGCTCGATCTCCTTGCCTGCGCGGGTGGTCTTGATGCGGCCGTCCTGCGGCCGGCGCTTCTCGGCGATGTCGAGCCGCGACATCGTCTTCAGGCGAGAAAGAATCGCCGAATGGACGATCTTCGGAATCGACTGGATGTCGTGCAGCACACCGTCGATGCGGAACCGGATGAGCGAGAATTCGCGTTTCGGTTCGACGTGGACGTCGGAAGCGCGGGTATCGAACGCGTGCTGCAGCATGAACTCGACGGCGTTCACGATGTGCTGATCGCTCGACTCGATCTCGGCCTCGTTCTTCATCCGAACGAGCTGCTCGAGATTGCCGAGGTCGATGCCGGCCGAGAGGTCGCGCTCGGCGCGTTTCACCGAGTGACGCAGGCCGTAGAACTCGGTGATTGCCCTCAGGATGTCGGGTTCGGAGGCGACGACCAGCTGCAGGTCGCGTCCGGCGATGCGGCGGAAAGCGTCGATGCCTTCGATGTCGAACGGGTTCGCGCAGGCGACCTTGAGCTTTCCGTTCGTCATCGACAGCGGAATCATCCGGTGGCGTTTGGCGAACGGGCGCGAGATCTTGGATTCGATGAGGTCGGCGTCGAGAGTGAGAGTGTCGATGCGGACCGATTCGAGATTGGCATCGGCAGCGATGGCCATGGCGATCTGCTGTTCGCCGATCGTGACCGAAGGCTCCTTGAGGCTCGGGTACTTGAGCGACGAGACCAGGTCGTAGGCGACCGCTTTCTGTTCATAGGTCGACGGCGCCTTCGCGCGCGACGGCAGCTGACGGGCTTCGCGTTTGACTTCATCGGCCTGCTCGACCGTGATCAGACCCTGACGAAGCAGCACATCGGCGACGAAAAGTGGAGAGAGCGCCATACGCCGCGAGTGTACCGGAAGGGCTGGCGGGGCGCAGAGCAGCCTGCCACCGCGGGGTAACGGAGGAAGGGAGGGGGGCGGGCGCGGGTAATCGAGCGGTAAGGGATCCGTAGCTCCTGCGCAATGACTTCAGGGACCGGATGAGCGCAGGGTGGCGCATTCTTCGGGAGAACCGCCATGCGCAGCCGCCATTCGGATTCAGACGCCTCGCCGCTTCTCGTCTTCTGCCTGATGGTCGCGGTCGGCAGCGGGGTTGCCATCTCCGCGCCTGCCCCCGCGGCCGCTCAACTGGGCCTCTTCGCCGACCAGTTCTGGACCGGTGACAGCCCGGGTCTCGACACCGCCGCAGAGGACGGCGGGAGGTTCGGCAGCGCGACCGCGGCCGGCGACTTCAACGGCGACGGCTTCGACGATCTCGCGATCGGTACACCCGGGCGCACGGTCGGCGCCGACGGCGTCGCCGGCGAAGTCGTGATGCTCTACGGCTCACCGTCCGGCCTGACGATCGCCGGCCATCAGATCTGGACGGAGGACAGCGCGGGCATCGGCGGAGCAGCGGAGCCCGACGACGCCTTCGGCACGTCGCTCGCGAGCGGGGATTTCGATCACGACGGTTTCGACGATCTGGCCATCGGCGTCCCCCACGAAGGACTTGCGGGCCTGCTGAACTGCGGCGTGGTCTACGTCCTCCCGGGCAGCGCCGCGGGCCTGACCGCGACCGGCAGCCAGGTCTGGTCGCAGGATTCCGCTGGAATCGCCAGCAGCGCCGCTGCGGACGACCTCTTCGGGCTCGCTCTCGCCGTCGGAGACTTCGACGAGGACGGGTTCGCCGATCTCGCCATCGGAGCTCCCGGCGAAGACGGAACGGGGATGCCGGCGATCGCGGACATCGGCGCGGTGCATGTGCTGTTCGGCGGTGCGACCGGGATCTCCGCGACGGACAGCCGCTTCTACCAGCCGGGGGATGTCACGCTCGGAACTCTCCTCCCCGGCGCCGGCATCGCTTTCGGAGGGGCTCTCGCCGCCGGTCCGCTCCTGTCCACCGGCCAGGACCAGATCGCGATCGGCGCTCCGCGTTTCGCAACCTCCGGTCAGAGCGGTTCGGGCGCCGTCGTCATCCTCGCGAATCCGCGGATGGGCGGTTCGGCGGTCGGAGTCCTGACGCAGGATCTTGCCGGAGTGCCGGGCGTCGCGGAGGTGGGCGACAACTTCGGCGCCGCTCTTGCCATCGGCCGGTTCGACGATTCGCTGCAGGCCGGCCTGGCGGTCGGCTCGCCGGGCGAGGACATCGAGTCGCTCTCCGCCGCGAATGCCGGGGTGGTCCATCTCTTTCGCAACCTCTTCACGGTCGACGCCGTCACGACGATCTGGCAGCAGGAGGACCTGCCCCTGCTCGCCAGCGAGACCGGTGACAACTTCGGTGCAGCGCTCGGCGTGGGCGATTTCAATGCCGATGGTCGCGACGACCTCGTCATCGGCACTCCGGGAGAGAGCGCAGGCACGAACGCGGGCTTCGGCGGCGGGGCCATTCTTTACGGCAATGCTGTGGCCGGGCTCTCGGCGGCTGCGGCGCAGCTGCTTCCGCTCGGGGTCGTCGTTGCGTTTCCCGACCTCGCCTACGGCGCGGCGTTCGCGGCCGGGCACTTTTCCGGCCACTCCGGAAGCGATCTCGCCTTCGCGGCGCCGCGGATGGACCTGCCGTTGAAGATGGCGCGGGAGGACGAAGCACCCGTGGAAGAGGGGAGTCCGCTGGCGAACGCCGGAGCGGTGATCGTCTTCGCCTCGATCGATCTCTTCCGCGACGGCTTCGAGTCGAGCGGTACCGGCGCCTGGTCGCAGACCGGTCCCTGAGGAGCGAAGGTTTCCCGCTGCCGCCGGAACCCAGCGGCAGCGGGAAGAAGGGGAGAGGCCGGGCTAGTTGTTCGCTTGCCAGCGAGAGATGTTGCCGGATTCGAAACCGTCCCGGAAAAGCGCCTCTGAAAACAGCAGATTCGTCGCGCCGACCTGCGAGAACGCGCCGTCGGTTTCGCCCGGAGCTCCGATGGCGAGGTCGGCGCCGGAGTGTCCGGAGAAGTGCCCGGCGACGAGAGCGCCGGCGAACCCGTCCCCGGTCTCCGAAGGATCGAGCGTCTGCAGCCAGATCTGGTCGCGATCGTTGTCGAGTCCGGTTCCTGACGTTCCGTAGAGAACGTGCAGCAGCCCTGCCTGTCCGACCGGTCCCAGGGATTCGTCGGGAGCTCCGATCGCCAGATCGTCGATGCCATCGGCGTCGAAATCGGCTGCCGCCAGCGCGCCGCCGAAGTGATCGCCGAGCTCGGAGTGCTCGGGATTGAGATCGTCCTGAGTCCACTGCGTGTCCGGATCGCCGTCGAAATCGAGCACGGTGACCGATCCGACATCGCCGATGAACGGGCCCTCGAGATCCTCGACCGGGTCGCCGACCGCCAGTTCGTCGATTCCATCGCCGTCGAAGTCGCCGGCAGCGAGCACAGCGCCGAAGCGATCCGCGCCCTCGGCGACGCCGGGTACGCCGGTCGTGTCCTCCGTGTAGAGCGCGTCGAAAAGCGCTCCATCGATATCGGCAACCAGGAGCACGGCACCGGCCTGGTCGAGCGCGCCGAGATCGTGATGCGGCACGCCGATCGCGAGCTCTTCGCCCGCGGTCAGCGGATTGAATTCTCCGGCCACGAGAACGGCGCCGATCTGCTCGTCGTCCTGCGGCGATCCGGTCAGTCCCGCGCCGCGATAGAACAACACCTGTCCTGCGGTCACGATGCCGCTCGCCGAACCGAACAGCACGTGCACCGCTCCGGCATCGGTGACGGAGTCCGCCTCGATGTCCTCTCCCGGAGAACCGATCGCGAGGTCGTCGATGCCGTCGCCGTCGAAGTCACCGGCGGCGAGCGCGCCGCCGAAGCGATCGCCGGCCTCGCCCACACCGTTGATGCTCGCGAGACCCTGGTAGAAAAAGTCGTCGTCGTCGCCGGTCAGTCCGTCGGCGCTGCCATAGATGACGTGCACGGCGCCGGCGTCGGCGTCGCTACCGATACCTTCGGACGGCACTCCGACCGCGAGATCGCCGCAACCGTCGTCGTTGAAATCCCCGGCGACGAGCACCGAGCCGAAGCGGTCGTTGGGCTCGCCGTCGTCCTCGATCACCGGACTGTTCTGCGACCAGATCTGACGATCGATGGCCACCGGGCCCAGGACGCCGGAGAACAAGACGAGCACTCTTCCGCCGGCCGCCGCGCCGACGAGATCGTCGCCGGGCATGCCGATCGCGAGGTCGTCGAAGCCGTCGCAGTTGAAGTCTCCAGCCGCCAGAGCGGCGCCGAAACCGGCCCCGGACTGCGGTCCGATGCCGAGTCCGGCGGACGATTGCGTCCAGAACTGCGTCCCGGCCGGTCCGAGCTCTCCGTCGAGGGCTCGAGAGGGTGCGGGCGCGAGGGGCATGGCGGCGGCCAGAACGAGGGCGCTCAGGGTGCCGCGACGAAACGATGAGAAGGTGCCTTGAAAACGAAGTTTGACCAACATGGAGCTCTCCTTTCTCGGAGGGAAGGAGACTGCGGCAGGGGACCCGTGAAGTCTTTACCGGCGGTGCACGATTCGATTCCCCGGCGCTTCCCGGTTCCGTACAATGGTCGCGTGAAGGAGCGCGAGCGATGGAGCGGGTCTTGAAAGGCGACTCGCCGGCGGCCCCGTTTCAGGTGGGGGAGTTCCGCGTCGAGCCCGGTCTCGACCGGATCGTCGGCGCGAACGGTGCGATCGCGGTCGAGCCGCGGGCGATGGATCTCCTGCTCTTTCTGGCCGCGCATCCGGGACAGACGCTGACGAAGGAGCAGCTTCTCGACACGGTCTGGAAGGGAGCCTCGGTCGTCGAAGGCGTTCTTCCGAAAACGATCTTCGCTCTCCGCCATGCCCTGGGCGATCACGCCGAGAACCCGCGCTACATCCTGAACGTTCCGCGACGCGGGTATCGGCTGATCGCTGCGGTGACGGCCTTGCCGGGCGCTCTGCCGACCGCGCTCGACGACCTCCGAAGCGCGGAAGTGCCCGCGGCCGCAGATGCCGCTGACGCTGCGGCGCCTGCGCCGCCGGAGCGCGTCGCGGCGGAGCCGGAGCTCACGCAGGTCGACGTTCGCGCCGGCCGACGCGGTTCCGCCGTCGTCGCCTATACGCTCCTCGCGGTCTTCGGGACGATTGCCGTGGCTCTCACGGTGGCGCGATTTCGCGACGACCCTGTCGCGCCGGACAGTTCTGCGGGCGCGTCCGTGCCGTCGGGAGTCACCGCGCAATCGGTGGAAAAGGTGTTGCTCGAAGCGCGCCTGCTCTGGTCCCGCCGCGATCCCGCGGATGTGACGCGCGCCTACGATCTTCTGCGGCAGGCGGCGCGTGAAGCGCCGGAGTCGGCGGAGGTCCGGGGCTGGCTGGCGCTCGCCCTGGTGATCCGTGCGAACTACGTCGGCTCGACGCTCGAGAGCTTCGAGCAGGCGGAGAACGAAGCCGATCGCGCGCTGAAGCTCGATCCCCGCTCTGCGGTCGCGCATTGCGCCAAAGGACTCGTCGCTCTCAACCGGCGGCTGTCGCTGGGCGAAGCCGTCGCCGAGCAACGGCGGGCGCTCGAGCTCGATCCGCAACTCGTCGTCGCGCACCAGTTTCTCGCCGAAGCCCTGTCGGCGGCGGGGCAGAACGACGAAGCGCGCCAGGTGATCGAAGCGGCGCTGCAGCTCGAACCGCTCTCGCCGGTCCTCCATGGGGTGGAGGGACTCGTCCTGCTGCGCGCCGACCTGCCGCTCGCAGCGCTCGACGCCTTCGATCGTGTGCTGGTGCTCGCACCGCAGTTCGGCTGGGTGCACCGCTATCGTGCCTACTCCCTGGCGCGGCTGGGGCGGCCCATGGATGCCGCCGACGCTCTCTACAAAGAGGCCGAAGCTTTGAAAGAGGATCCAGCCGTGCTCGCAAGGCTGCGCGCGGACATCACGCGTTCGGGACTGCCGGGGTACTGGAAATGGCGCCTCGAACGCGTCGAAGTCATGATGCGTTCCCGCGGCTGGGTGCCGCGCCCATCGCAGTACGCCGAGGCGCTTGCCGGAGTCGGGCGCTACGACGAAGCGCTCGCGCAGCTGCGCGCTGCGCCGGCCGCCGGGGACGGCGAGTATTTTCTCTACTTTCGCGACAGCCCTGCATTCGATCCGATCCGCGACCGCCCGGAGTTCCGCGCGATCTACAGCCGTTAGACTCGGTACATGCCAGAGATCTCCGGCGGCGTGGCGCTCGCGCTCGCCTCTGCGCTCGGATGGTCGCTCTACGACCTCGAGCGCCGGTTTCTCGCGGTGCGGGTACCTGCACTCGCTCTGGTCGCCGGCATGACCGCCGGAACCGCCGTTCCACTCGCGCTCTGGGCGGTCGCGAGTGGAGGCCTGCACTGCGTCGGGGGCTACTGGTTGCCCGCGACGACGTCGGTGGTGCTCAATCTCGCGGCGAATTTCTCGTACTTCCAGTCGCTGCAGATTTCTCCGATCTCGAAGACGCTGCCCATGCTGGCATTCACTCCCGCTTTTGCCGCGCTGCTCGCGGCGATCTTCCTCGGCGAACGCCTGCCGCTGCGCGGGGTTGCGGGGCTCGCGCTCGTCGTCGTGGGGGCGCTTCTCCTGACGCTGGCGCCGGGGCGCGGCCTCCGCGGCCTTCTGTCGGGCATCGCCGAGGACCGCGGCTGCCGCTTGATGATCGGTGTCGCGCTGCTCTGGTCGGCGGCGCTGCTGCTGGACAAACGCGCGCTGAGTCTGGCGACGCCGCAGCTCCACGCCCTCGTCCTCAATGGCGGAGTCTCCCTGGGTGCGTTCGTCGTGCTCGCGTCGCGCCGTCAACTGTCCGACATCCGCCGTCTGCGCGGGAGCCTCGGTTGGCTCGTTCTCGCCATCGCGACCGGCGCCGCGGCGCTCGCGAGCCAGCTTCTGGCGCTCGGAACGGTGCCGGTCGGCTTCCTCGAGACCGTGAAGCGCGGCGTCGGCGGTCTGCTCGCCGTCCTGTGGGGCCGGATGCTGCTCGCCGAACCGATCCGCGCCGGGAAGCTTGCCGCGATCGCGTTGATGACCGCCGGCGTGGCGTTGGTGGTCCTATAATCCCGCCTCGATCGTGAACAACACTTTCGTCGACGCCGGGATCGCTGCGGCCCGAGCCCAGATCCCCGCGGTCGAAGCGCGCCTCCACAATCTCTCGCCGGGTCTGCGCCGGAGAGTGGGTCTGGGGATCGTGTGCGCTGTCCTCGCCGGTCCGGTCGCCGGCGCGAGCGCGACGCATCTCCTGCGGGATCCGATCGACGCCGGCCGGCAGCACTGCCGGCTTTTCGAGGACGTCGACGGTTTACCGCAGAACACCGTTCATGCTCTTCTCGTTGATCGCGCGGGATCGCTCTGGGTCGGGACGCAGGACGGCGCCGCGGCCTACGACGGGCACAGCTGGCAGCGTCTCGACCTGCCCGATGCGGAGCAGTCGAACTTCGTGCGGGCGATGATGGAGAGCCGCGACGGCTCACTCTGGTTCGGCCGGCAGGCGGGCGGACTGTCGCGCTATCGCAACGGGCACTGGGCAAATCCCGACTTCGGAACCACCGGCCTCGCCACGCAGCGCGTGAACGCTCTTCTCGAGACCCCGCGCGAGGGTGGCGGCAGCGATGTGTGGGTCGGGACGGCGGAAGGCGGACTCCTGCGCTACGACGGCGAAAGCTGGACGCGCTTCGACGTCGCCGCCGGGCTGCCGAGCTCGCAGGTCTGGGCGCTGCTCGAGACCGGCAGCGGCGCCGACCGCAGGCTCTGGATCGGCACCGGCAGCGGACCGGTCACGATGCGGCTCTCGGATGGAGCCATCGAGGTTCCTCCCGGCGCACCCCACGACTCGATCTCGAGCCTCTTCGCGACGAGCACAGCGGACGGCACGCTCTCGGTCTGGGCCGCCACGTACGGCGGCGGACTCCTGCGCTCGCGCGGCGGCGTCTGGAGCCGGCTCGGGCTCGCCGACGGGTTGCCCAGCCTTTTCCTCACCGACCTCGCGGCGAGTCCATCCGGCGGGAAGGAAGACTTCTGGATCGCCACCGACGGCGGCGGCCTCGCCGAGTGGCGCAGCGGCGAGATCCGGACGATCGATCTCGGCGCCCTGCTCGCATCGCACGCGATCTACAAGGTGCTCGAAACGCGCGCCGAACAGGGGGCGCGGGCCGTCTGGATCGGGACCCGCAACAACGGTCTGATCCGCATGACGGAGGGGCTCTGGCGTGCGTTCGAGCCCTTCCCCGAAACCCCGAGCGTGCCGGTGACGGCGATCCTCCAGCGCGCCGAGGACGACGGCTCGGACTCTCTCTGGCTGGGCACCGATGGCTACGGCGTCGCTCTCTGGCGTCACGGGGTCTGGCGCCGCATCGATACGCAGTCGGGTGAAATCGGTCACAACACTGTCCTCGCTCTCACGGAATCGCGGTCCATCGGCGGCCGCAGGATCGTCTGGGTCGGGACGCGCAACGGCGGTCTCGCGAGCTTCGATGGAGAGCGCTGGCGCCGCTATACACAGGCGAACGGCGCGCTGCCGAACGATCTGGTGCAGACGGTGCTCGAGACGGAACATCGCGGAAAGGGGACGCTCTGGGTTGGCACGCGGAGCGGGCTCGCGGCCTACGACGGCGAACACTGGCGCCGGGCCGACGACTCGGCGGGGTTTCCCGCCACTTCGATTCTTTCGCTCCTGGGCTCTCATGATGCGCAAGGAGACGAAGAGCTCTGGGTGGGGAGCACGAGCGGGCTCTTTCGCTATGCGGGCGGGAAGTGGACGAACTGGGACCAGAAATCGGGTCTGCGCAACGCTGCCGTGCAGTCGCTGCACGAGAGCCGCGCTCTCGATGGCCGGCGAACCCTGTGGATCGGCACCGACGGCGGCGGCGTCGCGCTGCTCGCCATGGACGATCCGGCGCCGCAGCCGCGCCCCTTCGCCGGCGCGGGATCGCCGGCATTGCCGAACGGTTCGGTCTATTCGATTCTCGAGGATTCCTCGCGTCGCCTGTATCTCCTGACGAACAGCGGCGTCTCCCGCCTGACGCCGACGCGCGATGGATTCCGCCAGGAAGAGTTCACCACGGAGCACGGACTACCGCTGAATCAGGGCAACCGCGGCGCCGGCCTCGTCGATCGTCACGGACGCATCTGGTTCGGGACGGTCGGTGGCGCTGCGGCGTTCGATCCGGCGCTCGAGTTTCGCGATCGCTGGCCGAAGCGCCTGCGCCTCCGTGCGCAGCCCGCCGATTGCGAAAACTGCGAGCTGCTCGATCGCGGCGTGCTCCGGCACGGGCAGAACCGGATCCTCTTTCACTACGCCCTGCTGAGCTTTTTCGGCGAGCCGCTGACACGCTATCGCTCGCAACTCGTCGGACTGGATGCCGCGCCCTCGGACTGGGCGCAGACCGACCGGCGAGAGGTCGGAGCATTGGCGCCGGGGAACTACACTTTCCGCGTCTGGGGTCGTGACGCCTCGGGAAACATCTCCGGACCCACGGAGCTTTCGTTCTCGATTCTGCCGGCGCCCTGGCAGACTCGCTGGGCGCAGCTTCTCGCGTTGCTCGCCACGGCGCTCGCCGTCCTGCTCGTCCTGCGCTTGCGGTCCGGCGTCCATGCGCGCCGCGAACGGGCGCTCGAAGAGCTGGTCGATGCGCGCACGCGGCAGCTGCAGAGGGCGAACGATCTCCTGGTCGATCTTTCCTACGTCGACGCTCTCACCTCGGTACCCAACCGCCGGCGGTTCGACGAGCTCTTCCGCGAGGAATGGCGCCGGTGTCTGCGCGCCGCGACACCGCTCGCGGTCGTGATGGTCGACATCGACGGTTTCAAGGGCTACAACGACGCCTTCGGGCATCAGGCGGGAGACGCCTGTCTCAAGTCCGTCGCGCTGTCGCTCGCCGACGGCCTGGTACGGAGCGGCGATGCCGTCGCGCGCTACGGCGGGGAAGAGTTCGGCGTCATCCTGCCGTCGACCGATGGTGCGGGTGCCTTGCTCGTCGCCGAACATCTGCGCCGCCGCGTGGAGCGCTTGGCGATTCTCGCGCAGCCGGCGCGTGCGATTCGCGTTGTCACCGTGAGCTGCGGCGTGGCCGCGACCGTGCCGACGATCGAGCAGGATTCGGCGGAGCTCTTCCGGCGCGCGGATGAAGCGCTCTATCGCGCGAAGCGCGCCGGCGGCAATGCCACGGAGCTCGGTTAGGAAAGCGGGCGCGGCCAGTGCGCGAGGAGCTCGCGGCTGGTGGCGAAGTGGGCGAGGAGCTCGGGCAGAGAATCGCCGCCGAACTTCTCGAGGCAGGCGTCGGCAAGAACGAGCGCCAGCATCGCTTCTCCGATCACTCCGGCCGCCGGCAGAGCGGTGACGTCGCTGCGCTCGTACTGCGAAGTGTGCGCTTCGCCGGTGTCGAGGTCGACACTCGGAAGACCGTCGCGGAGAGTGGCGATCGGCTTCTTGTAGAGAGTGACGACGACGTCCTCGCCGTTCGTGATCCCGCCTTCGAGTCCGCCGGCGCGATTGGTCGAGCGCGGGAATCGGCCCGCGGCATCTCGTCTCTCGATGGCGTCGTGCGCTGCGCTGCCGAAGCCGCGACTGGCCTGAATCCCGGCGCCGATCTCGACCGCCTTCACGGCCGGCACGGACATCATCGCCTGTGCGATCCTGCCGTCGAGCTTCTCGTCCCAGGCGACATGCGACCCGAGCCCCACCGGGACGCCGTGCGCGATGATGGTCACCGCGCCGCCGAGTGTTTCACCACGCAATTTGGCTTCATCCACGGCGCGGACCATTTCGGCTTCGAGTGCGGCATCGACGGCGCGCAGCGGCGACTGATCGTCGACGCGGGAGATCTCGCCCCAGTCGGGAGTCGTCCTTCCGACGCCGATCGGACCGAGCGCCACGACGCCGCTCGCGATCTCGACGCCGAGCTGCGAAAGGAGCATGCGGGCGAAGGCGCCTGCGGCGACCCGGGCGGTGGTCTCGCGCGCGGAGGCGCGTTCGAGAATGTCGCGCAGATCGCGGCGCAGGTACTTCTCGCCGCCGGCGAGGTCGGCGTGTCCGGGGCGTGGACTCTTCAGGCGCCGGAGCTCGGCGAAGTCGGGATCGATATCCGCAACCTGGGCCGACATCGCCCGCCGCCAGTTCGCTGCATCGAGATTCTCGATCCACAGGGAGATCGGCGAGCCGATTGTTTCTCCAGCGCGGACACCGCCGCGGATCTCGGCCACGTCGCGTTCGATCTGCATCCGCCGCCCGCGGCCATGACCGTGCTGGCGCCGCGCGAGGTCGCGGGCCATGACGTCGAGATCGACCTTGAGACCGGCCGGCATTCCGGAGAGGACCGCGGTGAGCCCGGGGCCATGACTCTCTCCTGCAGTGGTCAGCTTCAGGCGTCGCATCATTCGGGCTAGAGAGTTGTCCGGCCGGGGACCGGAGTGGGAGCATGAACGGGCGAAGGCTGCGGCACAGCGGGCATGGAGCGCTGCGGCAGGTAACTTTCAAAAGGCGCCTTGAGGGCTTCGGGGAAGCGAACCGGCCGCCGGCTGTGGGTGTCGACCCAGATGTGCTCGGTCTGGGCCGTCGCCAGCAGCGAATCGCCGCGACGCACGTGGTAGGCAAAGGTGACGCCGCGGCTGCCGACCTCTTCCACCCAGCAGGAGGCGACGACGCTCTCGCCGTACCGCGCAGCGCCGCGATACGAAATCTGAACACCGGTCACGAGCAGCAGAAGGCCCTGTTTCTCGATCTCGGAATAGTGAAATCCGGCGTCGAGGCAGAGTTTGGTCCGCGCCAGCTCGAGCCAGACGATCCAGTTGGCGTGATGCACGACGCCCATCTGGTCGGTCTCGGCGTAGCGGACCTCGATCTCGACTTGGGCGTGACGCGGCGGCTCGCGCTTCATCGCTCGCAGCTTATCGAACTCGTGGCAGTCGAATTCGATATCCTTGGAGGTTCCGGCAGCGCGCAGTGGAGCGGTCGCCGGAGCCCTTGTCCTCATGCCCATCTATCCCTACCTCGACAAGCTGCCGAAACTCGGAGCCGGTGTGTTTCTCGCTCCGAGCGCCGACCTCGCGGGCGAGATCGAGGTCGGGCAGGACAGCTCGTTCTGGTTTCACACCGCCGCTCGCGGCGACGTCAACTGGATCCGCATCGGCGCCCGCACCAGCGTGCAGGACGGAACGATCCTCCATGTCACGCACGAGCGCTTTCCCCTGGCGATCGGCCATGATGTCGTCATCGGTCACAGCTGCATGTTGCACGGCTGCACGCTCGAAGATGCCTGTCTGATCGGCATCGGCGCGCGCGTCCTCGATGGCGCGGTCGTCTGCAGCGGCGCGCAGATCGGCGCGGGAGCGGTCGTGCCGCCCGGCATGCGGATTCCCGCCGGAATGCTCGCGCTCGGGGTTCCGGCGAAAGTCGTCCGCCCGCTCGCCGACGCCGAGCGCGACAACATCCGCGAGATCGCTTTGCGCTATGTCGGGGTCAAAAATCAGTACCTGCAGACGATGGGCCGGGGGTTCTGAGAGTGAGCCAGCGTTTTCAGGCTCCCAAGGGAACGCGCGATCTGCTGCCGCCGGACACGGAGTTGTGGGCAGCGGTCGAGCAGATCGCCCGGGAAGTCTTCGGACGCTACGGTTTTCGTGAGATCCGGACGCCGGTCTTCGAGGAAACCGAACTTTTCGCGCGCGGAGTCGGCGAGTCGTCCGACATTGTCGGCAAGGAGATGTATTCGTTCGTCGACAAGGGCGAACGGTCGCTGACGCTCCGTCCCGAGAACACCGCTTCGGTGGTGCGCGCCTATGTGGAACACGGGATGTCGCGCCTGCCGTCGCCGGTGAAGCTGTTCTACATCGGTGTGCAGTTCCGTTACGAACGGCCGCAGAAAGGGCGCTATCGGCAGTTTCATCAGATCGGCGCGGAGCTTCTGGGCGGCCGGGGCGCGGAGTCGGACGCCGAAGTCCTGTTGATGCTCGTCGCTTTCCTGAGAGCGCTCGGTTTCACCGACCTCAAGGTGATGCTGAACACGGTCGGCGACGAGTCTTCCCGCTCGGCCTACAAAGCCAGGCTGCTGACTTTCCTGACGTCCCACCGCGAAATGCTCAGCGAGGAGAGCGTTCGTCGTCTGGCGACGAATCCGCTGCGCATTCTCGACAGCAAGAGCCCGGCGGAGCAGGAGCTGCTGAACGGCGCCCCGCGACTCCAGGACTCGCTGAGCGACGGCAGCCGTTCCCACTTCGCGGCCGTCTGCAGCGCTCTCGACCAGTTCGGCGTCACCTACGAGATCTCACCGCGGCTCGTGCGCGGGCTCGACTACTACACGAACACGGTTTTCGAGATCGTCTCCGAGGGACTCGGATCGCAGAATGCGATCTGCGGCGGCGGAGCGTACGAGGGTCTGGTCGAAGAGCTCGGCGGTCCGCCGACCTATGGCGTCGGCTTCGCGATCGGTGAAGACCGGCTGATCGACGTCCTGCCGGCGGATTCGCCGGCGCGCCGAAGAGCGCCCGGACCGGTCGTGGTGACGTCATCGGAAAAGCTGCTGGTCAAGGACGGGGAGCTCTCGCCGGTGTTCGCGCTCGTCGAGCGTTTGCGCCGCTCAGGAGTGCCGGCCGTCGAAGGCGCCGGCAAGACCGAGAAGATTCTCGAACGTGCGCTCGCGAGCCGATCGCCATGCATCCTTCAGATCGGCCGCGGAAGCGAGCTGCTGATTCGCTGGCTTGCGGACGGCCGACGGGAGCCCGTCGACGAGACCGAGCTCATGCGAAAACTTCGCGAGCTTTACCTTTGACCAGCCACTCGCAGCGCGGTGTGACTGCGACGACGGAGCCCGCGAACGCGGTCGATGATTCTGAAGGCAGGGAAACAAAAAGATTCCGCCCTATGGGCCCGAGGTGATGCGATGAAGCGCAGAGGAGCGGGTACGTTGACCCGCGCGGAGATCGGCGAGCGGGTGCTGTTGCAGGCCTGGGTGCAGAAGCGGCGCGATCATGGCGGCGTGCTGTTTCTCGACCTCCGCGACCGCAGTGGCGTCGCGCAGGTCGTCGCGAAGCCGGATCTCTCGGCGGAAGCACTTGCCGTGCTCGATCCGGTGCGCGCGGAGTGGGTGGTCGAGGTCGAAGGTCGGGTCATCGAGCGCGAAGCCGACGCGGTGAATTCCAAGATGGGGACCGGCGAGATCGAAGTGCTGGTCGATCGCGCGGTCGTCCTGTCGAAGTCCGACCCGCTGCCGTTCGCGGTCGACTCCCGCGCGGAAGTCGCCGAGGAAACGCGGCTCAGGTACCGCTTCCTCGACCTCCGGAGACCCGAGCTCGCGCGCAATCTGATCCTGCGACACGAGATCGCCTTCGCCGTGCGCAACTATTTTCATGAGCAGGGCTTCCTCGAGATCGAGACGCCGATCCTCACGCGTTCGACGCCGGAGGGGGCGCGCGACTATCTCGTTCCGTCCCGCGTTCATCGCGGCGAGTTCTACGCCTTGCCGCAGTCTCCCCAGCTCTTCAAGCAGCTGTTGATGATTTCCGGTTTCGAAAAGTACATGCAGATCGCGCGCTGCTTCCGCGACGAGGACCTTCGCGCCGATCGTCAGCCGGAGTTCACGCAGATCGATCTCGAGATGTCCTTTCCGACGGAAGAGGACATCTATGCGCTCATCGAAGGGCTTTTCGCGCGGATCTTTCCCATGGTCGGCATCGCCGTGCCGACGCCGTTCCGCCGATTGACCTACGACGACGCGATGGCGCGCTACGGCAGCGACAAGCCGGACCTGCGTTTCGGAGTCGAGATCCAGGATGTCACTGCGATTGCCGCCGCTTCGTCCTTCAAGGTCTTTCAGAAGCTGGTCGGGGAAGGCGGCGTGGTGCGGGCGATCGTCGTTCCGGGTGGAGCTGCGATCAGCCGCTCGCAGACCGACCTGTGGAGCGATTTCGTCAAGAAGCTGGGGCTCCCCGGCGTCCTCCTCCTGAAGCGCCTGAACGGCGAGCTGTCGTTCTCGGTGAAGCAGGGTCTCTCCGCCGAGGAGATGGAGGGGATCGCCTCGGCTCTCGGGCTGGAGGAGGGCGAGATCGCCGTTCTCGCCGCGGGCCGACCGATGGTGGTCTCGCCGGCGCTCGGTTCGCTCCGCCTCGAGCTCGCGCGCCAGCTCAGCTGGATTCCGGGCGATCGCTTCGAGTTTCTCTGGGTTACCGGCTTTCCGCTGCTCGAGTGGGGAGCCGAAGAGAAGCGCTGGTTCTCGATGCATCATCCGTTCACCAGCCCGGATCTTCGCGGCGGAGGGTCGCTTTCGGCCGACCCTGGTTCCATCCGGGCGCGCGCCTACGACGTCGTGCTCAACGGCACGGAGCTCGGTGGCGGCTCGATCCGGATTCACGATCGCGAGCTGCAGGAAGAGGTCTTCCGGCTGCTCGGCATCAGCGAGGAGGAGGCGAAGCAGCGCTTCGGCTTCCTCCTCGATGCCTTGCGTCTCGGGGCTCCGCCCCACGGCGGGCTCGCGCTCGGGCTCGACCGGATCGTGATGCTGATGACCGGCGCGCAGTCGTTGCGGGACGTCATCGCCTTTCCGAAAACCGCCTCGGCGAGCTGCCTGCTGACGTCGGCGCCGTCCGTCGTCGACGTGCGTCAGGTGCGCGACCTCGGTCTGGCGATCGTGCCGCCGGCGAGCGCGCCGAAGGCGTGAGACGAAGCCCGGGCCGAAGATGCCGGCGGACGAACCTGCCGGACCTGCCGGACCTTCCGGCCGACAGGCAGCGCGCAGCATGAGCAACGCGCCGCCGATCGTGGCCGGTATCGGCTGCCTGCCGCAGGCGCTGGCGGACGCGCGGGAGATCTTCGCCGGCCGGGCAGTCTTCGTCATCTCCAGCCCGACGGTGCTCCGGCTGCACGGTGCGGCGCTCGAACCCATGAAGGCGCTCAGCGGCTCCTTCCGTCTCCTCGAGGTCCCGGACGGCGAGGCGGCGAAGAGCCTTGCCGTCGCGGGTCGCCTGTGGGAGGAGCTGGCGCGCGCCGGCGGCCGTCGCGACAGCCGGATCGTCGCCTTCGGCGGCGGGAGCGTCGGCGATCTCTCGGGCTTCGTCGCCGCAAGCTTTCTTCGCGGAGTCGATTTCGTTCAGATTCCGACGACCCTGCTGGCACAGGTGGATGCCGCGATCGGCGGCAAGACGGCCATCGATCTCGCCGCCGGCAAGAATCTCGTCGGCGCTTTCCATCAGCCCCTCCTCGTCATCGCGGACAGCGCGTTCCTGCCGACGCTGCCGCGCGCCGAGCTGCGATCGGGCCTGGTGGAAGTGATCAAGATGGCGGCGCTCCTCGACGTCGACCTCCTCGCGGTTGTGGAGCGCGATCTCGCGGTGCTCCTCGCCGGAGATGCAGGGGCGCTCGCCCCGGTTGTGCAGAGGGCAGCCGCCGCGAAAGCCGGCGTCGTCGCGCGCGATCCGTTTGAAGCCGGGGAGCGTCAGCTGCTCAACTACGGTCATACGCTGGGCCACGCGCTCGAAACGGCGGCGGGGCACGGCCGCCTCCTGCATGGCGACGCAGTCGCCTGGGGGATGCGTTTCAGCCATCAGTTGGCAGCCGGCCGCGGCGCCGATCGCGACTTCCTGGCCCGCATCGAACGCCTGCTGGATCGGCTGGACATCCCGCCGCCGGTGGGGCCGGCGGTTTCTCCCGCCGCTCTCGTCGAGATTCTCGCCCGGGACAAGAAAGCGCGGGCTTCGGGGCTGACCTGGATCCTTCCCATGTCTCCCGGCAACGGGCAGCGGACGGAGGGTATCCCGATGAGCGAAGTGGCCGCGGAGCTCGCCCGGTTCCTCGACGTCATCGCGACCGGGCCCGGGCCCGTATAATCGCTCCGGCGTCAGGCGCGGTGACCACCGCTTCCGTGCCTCGACCCCAATCGACCGATGGACGCCCAACCGCGAACGGCCCGACGACTGAAGCTCCGGCATGTGGCGTTTCTCCTGCTGCTGCTTTCCGGAGCGATTCCGCTCGCGATCACGAACTGGCTGCTGATCTCGCAGAATCGGGAGCTGCTGGTCACCGAGGAGAAGAGCTTTCTCACTTCGTCGGCCCAGTCGCTGTCGCGCGAGCTCGACGAATACCTCGCGGGGGCGCGACGCGAGCTCGAGCAGGTCGGCGTCGGCACGCTCGCTCCGCCGGGTCCGGCCGACGTCGAAGAGCGCCTGAGGGCCCCGTGGGTGAGCGACTACCTGCAGCGATACGTGCGCGGCAACAGCCAGCCGTTGGCGCTGCGCGTGCTCGACCTGACGGGCAGCGGCTGGCGATTTTCACTGCCGGGACTGGGCGATTCCCCCGAGCGCGCACTCGACGATGCATTCACGGCCGCCGTCTCGAAGCAGACGGCGATCTACCGTTTCGCCGTGTTGCCGCGGACGAACGAGCCGGTGGCGGCCCTCGCCGTGCCGGTTGCCGACGGACTCGGCAAGGTATCGATGGTCGTCGAGACCGTCGTTCGCCTGCGTCTGATGGAAGCCGTTCTCGAACGCGAGGCGCGCGGGCAGGCGCAGGTCTTTCTCGTCGACCGGGACGGAAAGCTCCTCTGGTCCGAGGGCTCGACGCCGGCCATTCAACGGGCACTGGCGAGCTCCAATCTGGTGCGGGACTTCGCCAAGAAGCCGCTCAGCCTGACCGCGGAGTACACGCTCGATGGCGACCGCGGCGCGGTCGCCATGCTCGGCATGGTCAGTCCGGTGGTGGAGAGCGGCTGGGGCGTCGTCGTGCACCGGCCGGTTTCGGCGGCGTTCGAATCGGCCCGGCGCATGGTCATCAGCGCACTGCTCGCGACACTCCTCCTGCTGCTCCTCGCCGTTCTCTTCGCGATCTACGCCTCCCGCTGGCTCGGGCTGCCGATCCGCCAGCTTTCGGAGACCGCGCACGGAATCGCCTCCGGAGATTTCGGTGAGCGTCTGCCGCAGGAGCACGTCGTGACGGAGCTCGCGGACCTTTCGGCAGACTTCAATCGCATGGCCGGGTACGTCCAGGACCACGTCGCCAAACTCAAGGAGGCCGCGCGGCAGAACCGCGAGCTCTTCATCAGCTCGATCCGCGCGTTCGCGGCGGCGATCGACGCCAAGGATCCGTATACCCGCGGCCATTCGGAACGCGTCGCCGAGCTCTCGCGTCTCATCGCCCGTTCGCTCGGGCAGAACGAAGAGTTTCAGAACAAGTTGTGGATCGGCGCACTGCTTCACGACATCGGCAAGATCGGGATCGAGGACCGGATCCTCAACAAAAGCGGTGTGCTGACGCCGGAAGAGTTCGAGCTCATGAAGAACCATCCGGTCATCGGCGCCGATATTCTGCAGCCGATCGAAGCGCTGCATGAGATGCTGCCCATCGTCCGGTGGCATCACGAGGCCTGGAACGGAAAGGGTTATCCGGACAAGCTGCGCGGCGACGCGATTCCGTTGATGGCGAGAATCGTCGCGGTCGCCGATTGTTTCGACGCCATCACGACCAGCCGGCCCTATCAGACCGCGTACGAACCGGCCTACGCGGCGCAGCTCATCACTCAGCTCGCCGGCTCGCGCTTCGACGCCAAGGTCGTCACCGCATTTCTGCGCGCGTTCGAAGGCGGTTCGCTGATGGCCGAAATGAACGAGCTCAGCCGGCCGGGCCTCGAGATCGAGCTGCCGATCGCGGCGAGCATCTGATGGGTGCATGTGATGGTGCATGGCCTGAATGAGAAGAGAAGTTGACGCAAGTCGAATCCGAACCGGAGACCCACGTGCCCTTCCAGTACATCCTCGCCAATCTGCTGGCTCAGAACGACGGCGCTGTCGGCGTGCTGTTCCTCGACGA
>JBDTQG010000035.1:0-31466 GCA_039932315.1 Thermoanaerobaculia bacterium | reverse complement strand
CGTCGGACCGCAAGCGGATTTTCTGAACGTTTCCGTCCGGAGGAACGCATGAAGATCGATTTCGTCGGCCGCCACCTCCACGTCGAAGAAGCCACCCGGACCCTTGCCGCGGAGAAGCTCGGGAAAATCGTGCGGTATCTGCATGAGCCCGTCGAGGCCCACATCGTGCTCGAAGCCGGAAAGCACCGGCACATGGCGGAGGTCCAGTTGCGCGGCGGACGCAAGGAGTTCGTCGCCAAGGAAGAGGCCATCACCCTGCACGACGCGCTCGAGCTCGCGGTGGAGAAGGTCGAGGAGCAGGCGAAACGAGCGCACGAAAAAGACGTACAGGCCAAGCGCCGATGAAACGGCGCGTGGATCCGTCCAGGCTCGCGCCGTGACAGCGGGCGTGGCGGAAGCCGGTCTCGCTCTCTGGATCCGCCCGGAAATGCTTCTGGGCGACCTGACCGGCGAAAATCCGGCAGATGCTCTCGAGCAGATCGCCAGCGGCATGGCGCGCGCCGATGCGGGAATTTCGGCGCGAGCGGCGTGCGCGGGGTTTCTCGAACGCGAAGCTCTCGGAACGACGGCGATCGGCGAAGGCTTCGCGATTCCGCACTGCCGCCTCGCGGGTGTCACGTCCGTTCGCATGGCGCTCGCGCGGCATCCGATCGGGATCGACTTCGGAGCCCTCGATGGAACGCGAGTGCGCGCATTCTTCGCCCTCATCGCACCGCGGACGGGTGCGCCCGCACACCTCGAGGCGCTGGCGGCGATCGCCCGCTTCCTGCGCGATCCCGAACGACGGCGGCGGGTGCTCGAGGCCCAGAAAACGGCCGATCTGCTCGCGTTTCTGACGGGCCACGGTCTCGACGGTCCGGCGGAGCGGCCGAATGCCCGATAGCGGCTTCGTCCGGGTCAGTGAGCTCTTCGGCGACGAGCTTTCCGATCTCAAGCTCTCGATCCTCACTGGCGAGAATCATCTCGACAATCCGGTCAGTCACCCGCGAGTCCAGAAGCCAGGCCTCGCATTCGCCGGATACTACGAGTACATCAAGCCGGGCCGGGTGCAGATCGTCGGCGAAAGCGAGCTCGAATACCTGAGCACAGTGGCCCCCGCGGAGCGCCGCGAGCGACTGCGCTGCATCGCGGCACTCCCGATTCCGGTCGTGGTCATCACCAAGGGACTCGCCCCGGGCGAGGAGTTTCTCGGGGAATTCCGCACGCGACAGGTTCCGGTGCTGTCGTCGCGAGCGCTTTCCTCGGTCGTCATCAAGCAACTGTCGTATTTTCTCGAAGACCACCTCGTTCCGTCGACCCGTCTTCACGGAGTCCTTCTCGACATTTACGGGCTCGGCGTTCTTCTCATCGGTTCGAGCGGCGTCGGCAAGAGCGAGGCGGCGCTCGACCTCATCACGCGCGGCCACAGCCTGGTCTCGGACGATCGCGTGACAATCAAGCGCTATCCCAGCGGCGAGCTCGTGGGATTCTCCGAAGAGAACCTCAAGCATCACATGGAGCTCCGCGGACTCGGAATCGTGAACGTCAAGGACCTCTTCGGCCTGGCGGCCATCCGCGAACGCAAGCCGATCGACCTCGTCGTCGAGCTGGAACCGTGGCGAGAAGGTCAGGTCTACGACCGGCTCGGACTCGATGAAACCGTGTTCAGTATTCTCGATACTCCCTGCCCGTATATCCGGATGCCTGTCGCCCTGGGCAGGAACGTCGCGAATCTCGTCGAGATCGCGGCCCGCAATCATGTGCTGAAGCTTCAGGGTACCCACTCCGCGCGCGAGTTCGCGCGCAAGCTGGAGGAACAACTTGAACGGAGTCGCAAAGGCAAGCCGCGCTAGGCTGGTTCTGGTGACGGGCCTATCGGGGTCCGGCAAGAGCACGGTCGCCAAATGCTTCGAGGATCTCGGCTACTACTGCGTCGACAATCTTCCGCTGCCGCTGCTGCGGCAGTTCGTCACAGCGCCGCTCGATTTCGTTCCCGGGCGCGATCACATCGCAGTCGTGATGGACATGCGCGCGCCAGGTTTCGCCACGGAAGCACCTCGGCTGCTGGCGGAGATCGATCGCAGCAAGCTCCAGACGACACTTGTGTTTCTCGAATCGTCCGAAGAGGCGCTGATGCGGCGCTTCTCGGAGACGCGGCGCCCCCATCCGTTCTCGGACGAGCTCCCGGTGCTCGAGTGCATTCGCGCCGAGCGCGCCATGATGAGCGACCTTCGCGGCGCTGCGGATCTCATCCTCGACAGCAGCGACTGGTCCATCCATGACATCCGGAGCCTGATCTATCGTGAGTTCGGGCGCGATGCCGGGCACGAGCCCGTGATGAGCGTGAGTCTGGTCAGCTTCGGCTTCAAGCACAGCATTCCTTTCGGCGCCGATCTGCTGTTCGACGTCCGGTTTCTGCCCAATCCCCATTTCGATCCGGCGCTGCGTCCGCTCACCGGCCTCGACGAGCCGGTCAAGGAATTCCTGCATCAGCGCACGGACTTCAAGGAGCTGCTCGCGCGGCTCACGGATCTGCTGCGCTTCCTCCTGCCGCGCTATCAGCAGGAGAACCGGAGCTACCTCACCGTCGGAATCGGCTGCACCGGCGGGCAGCATCGTTCCGTCGCCCTGGTCGAGGCTCTGGCGAGCGAGCTCGAGTCGGCAAGCTGGAACGTGCGTGTGAAACATCGCGATCTCGAGCGGACACGTCCTTGATTCCGGTCCTGCTGGTTACGCACGGACGCCTGGCGCAGGAGCTGCTCGCCGCTGCCGAAACCATCGCCGGCGTGCGACCCGAATTGCACGCGCTCTCCCTCGAGTGGAATGAAGGCATCGATGCGGCGCGCCAGCGCATCGCTCAGGCGATCGCAGCCGTCGATCAGGGACTGGGAGTTCTCGTTCTCACCGACATGTACGGCAGTACGCCATCGAATGCCGCGATTGCGCTTTCGGTGCCCGGGCGCATCGAAGTCGTGACCGGAGTCAATCTCCCGATGGTCGTTCGCATGAGCTGCTCATCGATTCTTCCGGGGTCGGTCGTCGAGACGGCGCGATGGCTGGAAGAGAAGGGCAAGCGCAGCATTACCCGCGGCAGCGCGCCGGAGCCGGTCGGTGGAGCGGCACCGGCGCCCGTCGCGCTCTCGCCCTGTGTGCCGGGTCCTCCCGTTACCGCAGCGCCTGCTTTGCCATCGGCGACACGAGCCGCAACGACGGGCACTTCGACGTCCGATGCCGGCGAGAAGCGGACCGTGCGTGATTGAGCGCGACATCGAAATCGTCAACCGGCTGGGGCTTCACGCGCGCGCCGCAGCGAAGCTCGTTCACCTCGCAAGCAGTTTCAGCTGCAGTGTGATGGTCATCTACAGCGGAGAAGTCGTCGACGCCAAGAGTATTCTCGGCCTCCTGCTGCTCGCCGCGCCGCAGGGCGCGCACCTCAGCATCCGCTGCGACGGTGAGGGCGAAGACGCCGCCGCAAAAGCCATCGCAGTGCTCTTCGCCGATCGTTTCGGAGAAAGCGAATGACCATCGAGCGCCCGATGATCACGCTCCGCGGCCTTCCGGCGGCCCAAGGCGTCGCGATCGGTCGCGCCGTGGTCATCGCGAATCGCGCGCTGGAGGTCTTCCGGATACCGATCCCCGCGGCAGCAACTGCCGGTGAGGTGCAGCGCCTGCAGGCAGCATGTCGCGCCACACAGCAGCAGATTCAGCGCACCCGCGCCAAGGCGAGCGACCTTTTCGGCCAGGAGCTCGCGGCGATCTTCGATGCCCATTCGCTGCTGCTCTCCGATCGCATGTTTCTCGACCAGGTTGAGCGCCGCATCGTTGAGGAGCAGGTGAACGCCGAGTGGGCGGTTCACGAAACCTCGCGCGAGCTCGCCAAGCGATTTTCGGAGATCGAGAATCCCTACCTCCGCGAACGCGGGCAGGATCTCGACGACATCGGCCGGCAACTGCTCCGTGTCCTGCAGGGACTCGAGCATCACGAGATTTCAGACGTCGAAGGGGAAGTGATCCTGGTCGCCGACGATCTCGTGCCGTCGGAGGCGATTCGACTCGGGCGCGGCAAAGTCGTCGGCTTCGCCATCGAAGCCGGCGGAAGGACTTCGCACACTTCAATCATCGCGCGGTCGCTGGGACTTCCCGCCGTCACCGGCCTCGACGAGGTGACGGACTACGTCACGAATGCCGATCCGGTGATTGTCGACGGGCGGGCGGGCCTTGTCATTCTGCACCCGACGCCCGAGGTGCTCGCGGAGTACGAACGCCAGCGCGCCGAGCTTTCCGCCGAACGTCACCTCGTCTCGGTCTGCCAGGACGGTCCGGCGACGACTGCGGATGGCGTCGCGGTCGAGTTCATGGCCAATATCGATCTGCCGGAGGAGTTGCCGGAACTGGGGCGCGTCGGCGCCCGCGGCATCGGCCTCTACCGCAGCGAGTTCCTGTACATGGAGACCGATCCTCACCTTCCCAGCGAAGAGGATCATCTGCGGATCTATCGCCGCCTCATCGAAGCCGCGGCGCCTCATCCGGCGGTGGTCCGCACCTATGACCTCGGAGGAAGAAAACTCGCGCGCGAAATGATGGACAGCAGCGAGGAGAATCCGGTCCTTGGATTGCGCGGGATCCGCCTGACCCTTGCCCGGCCGCAGATCTTCCGCACGCAGATCCGCGCGCTCCTGCGGGCCGCCGAGTCCGGCGAGCTCTGGATCATGGCGCCCATGGTCAGCCGGATCGAGGAGATCGAGGAGCTGAAGAGCTTTCTCGATCAATCCTGCGCGGAGCTCGCGGCGGAGGGACTGGCGCACCGGCCGGCAGTCCGGGTCGGAATCATGGTGGAGGTCCCTGCGGCGGCGATGATCGCCGACAGCCTGGCGCGCGCCGTCGACTTCATGGCGATCGGCACCAACGATCTCATTCAGTATTCGCTCGCCGTCGACCGCAATAATCGCAGTGTCGCGAGCCTCTACGAACCGGTGCATCCGGCGGTCCTGCGCATGTTACGCTTCATCGTCGACAGCGCCGGGGCGGCCGGAATTCCGGTCAGCCTCTGCGGTGAAATGGGGGCTGACGCCCAGATGCTGCCGCTGCTCGTCGGACTGGGACTGCGACGGATCTCGGCTTCTCCCGCCGCCCTTCCGGCCCTGCAGCGCCGGCTCGCGACGATTCGCGTTCCGGAGGCGACGAGAGTCGCGGCCGCCTGCTGCGACGCCGGCTCCGGAAGCGAAGTCCTGCGGCGGCTCTCGGAGCTCGAGGCGGGTCCAGGACAGAACTGAGGTTCGGATCGAATGAGGAAAGCGGTAAGCCGGATCGAGAAGCCGTGGGGTCACGAGCTGATCTTCGCCCACACCGAGAATTACGTCGGGAAGCTCCTTCACATCGAGCCAGGTGAGGCGCTCTCCCTCCAGTTCCACCACCGGAAGGACGAGACCTTCTTCGTCGTCCGGGGAGAGATCGAGCTGCAGGTGGAGGAGCAGGGAGTGATGGTTCCCCAGCGTCTGGCGGAAGGGGAGTCGTATCACGTCACGCCCGGGACCAAGCACCGGATGGTCGCCGGCACTGAAGGGTGCGACCTCTTCGAAGTTTCGACGTCCGAGCTCGACGATGTGGTTCGCCTCGAAGATCGCTATGGGCGTAGCTGAGGTCGCGCGTCGTCCGGCCCTTCCGGCGGCAGCCCTCGCGCTGCTCCTCGCCGGCGGGTGCGCGAGCGGCGGCGCGGCGAAGCCCGCAGCACTGCCGCCGGTTTCCGAAGTCCCCGACGATGCTGGAAAGGCGAAACCGGACGCCGAAGAACCGGTGGCGACGCCGAAGCCGCCGACGATCGTCGTCATCGATAGCGGCGCCGATACGCGGGAAAAGGCTCCCCGCAATCTCGCCGACGCGGCGCGCGAAGAGCGGGAGCGTCGCGCTCGCGCCGGGAAACCCGTGGCCGTCCTCGACAACAAGAACATCGCGTCCTTCTCGCAGGGTCAGAAGCTGACCGTGGCGACAGATGGGACGGCGAGCCCGGAATCGAAGACCGCCGCGGCGACCAGTGCCGAGATCGCCGCCCTGGACCAAGCCGCCAAGGACGAGAGCTACTGGCGGAATCGCGGCCTCGAGATCCGCAAGCACTGGCGCGAGTCGTTCGACCGGATCGGAGATCTCGAAGCGAAGACCGAGGAGCTCCGGCGCCGCTTCTACGCCGCGGACGATCCGTACCTGCGCGACTCGCAGATCAAGCCGGAGTGGGACCACGCGATCGAAGACCTCGAGGCCGCGCGGCTGGAGGTCGACCACTCGGAGTCCGATCTCGAGCACTTCCTCGATGAGGGACGCCAGGCGGGAGCGCTCCCGGGTTGGCTGCGCGACGGCAGCGACCTCGAGCCGGAGCCCGCGCCAAAGAAGGCCAAGGCGGCCGAACCGAGCGAGCCGATCGAAGTCCAAGAGTCGCCGGGCCCGCCGTGAGACCGGGCGCTCCACCGCTCGGGCCATCGCCATTACGCCGCTTTTACGTCGAAACCTGGGGCTGCCAGATGAACGAGCTGGACAGCCAGCGGATGGCTGGACAGCTCATGCAGCAGGGGATTCTTCCCACTCTCGAACCCGGCGAAGCCGATCTCATCCTGCTGAACTCCTGCAGTGTGCGCGAGAAGGCAGTGCAGAAGGTGCATTCTCGTCTCGGGGAGTATCGCCAGCTGAAGCGCGAGCGTCCGCACATGCAGATCGGCCTGTGCGGATGCGTCGCCCAACAGGAGGGGGAGGCGGTGCTCGCCAGGATTCCCGATCTCGACTTCGTGGTCGGGCCGGCTCGCGTCGGAGAGCTCACTCAGGTGCTCGCCCGCCGTGCCGCCGGCGAACGGGTTCTGGCCATCGGCTTTCCCGGCGAGCGTTCGTATGATTTCGACACCATTTCCCGGGACGGGCTTTACAAAGGGATGGTGACGATCATCGAGGGTTGCAACAAGCGTTGCACCTTCTGCATCGTCCCGTCGACGCGCGGACCGGAGGCCTGCCGAAGCGCCGCGGAGATCGAACGCGAAGTGCGCCACCTTCTGGCGCTGGGATTTGCCGAGATCGAGCTCCTCGGGCAAACGGTGAATCACTGGAGAGAACCGCAGCGAACCGCTCTCGAAGTCGAGGCGGCGCCGGGTGGGGGAGTCGCCGCGGAGGACTTCGCGGACCTGCTGCACCGGCTCGCATCGATTCCCGGTCTCCCGCGACTCCGGTTCGTCACGTCGTACCCGCGCGATTTCACCCCGCGCATGGTGGACCAGTTCCGGCGACATCCCAATCTCTGCGATGGCCTGCATCTCCCGGTACAGTCGGGGAGCGATACGGTCCTCCGCCGCATGGGGCGTGGATACACCCGCGCCGATTACCTCGAACTCGTGGAGGGATTGAAAGCGGCGCGCCCGTCGATCGCCCTGTCGACCGACATCATCGTCGGTTTCCCCGGCGAGAGCGACGCCGATTTTGCGGCGACTCTCGACCTTCTCCGCGAGGTCCGATTCGCCGCGGTCTACGCCTTCTGCTACTCGCCACGCCCGGGAACGGCGGCGCTCCGGTTGGCGGACTCCGCCGTTCCCGAAACCGTGGCCCAGGCTCGACTTCAGGCATTGTTCACCGTCCAGGCGGAGATCCAGACCGAGCTGCATGCGAAGTTCGACGGTCAGGAGATCGAGGTCCTGGTCACCGGCCCCGCCAAGGCCGCAGGGACTCTCACCGGCCGGACCGGCTGCAACCGGATCGTCCAGTTTCCCGCCCCAACCGGGAGCGATGCGGCGCGAGCCGGAGAGCTACGCCGGGTGCGCGTCACCCGCTCTCACGCGCACAGCCTGATCGGCGTGCTGCTGACGCGCGACGGGAAGGCCGCCGACCTTTCCTCAGTTCCAGCTCCAGGGGCGGGAAGCGGATTTCCCGTCCCGCGCCCGCGCCTTCTGCCGACAATCTCCGCTTGATCTGAAGGGCAGCTCCGCGGCGCACCGCCTTGCGCGGCGCCTCGGAGCGATCTACGGCCGCGGCGGTCTGCACAGCGCAGACAGAGCGGAGTCGCGGCTTGACCGGGATACCGGCGCAGCAGACAATCCTGGGCATGAGAGCCTCGCCGCCGACGCCTCCAACTCCGCCGGCTCCGCCATCGCCTTCGACCCCGTCATCCCTCGAGGGCGACGAGAGCTGGATCCAGATGGACGTCAAGGGTCTGCTCCTCGACCCCGCGTCCGAAACTCCGGTGCTCCTGCTCGAGGGCGTGAAGGAATCGGTCGTGCTGCCGGTCTGGATCGGACCTGTCGAAGCGAACGCAATCGCGTCCGCCCTCGAGGGCTTGAAAGAGCTCCGGCCGATGACGCACGATCTGATCTCGAACCTCCTGCGGGAGACCGGCGTCGAGCTCTCGCGGGTCGAAATCTGGGCGCTACGTGACGGAACCTTCTACGGTCGTCTCTGTCTGCAGAGCGCTGCCGGGCTCGTCCTCATCGACTCTCGTCCCAGCGATGCGATCGCGATCGCGGTCCGCACCGCTTCGCCGATCTTCGTCGCGCGAACCGTCATGGACGAGGCGCTGCGCCTCGATCTCGCCTCGGAAGAGTCCGCCGAAGATGAGACCCGAGCCTGGCTCGAACAGGCTTCACCGGAAGATCTCGGAAAATACAAGATGTAGCCGGTCAGTATCCTTAAGAGGCGCCAACTTCCATGTTTTCAATACTTTCGAGCACATGTCGGCGCGCCGACATACCTCTTGCGCTCTCAAGCAGGCATCTCGCTTGACCTCAAGCGACCCGTTCCATACACTGCGAAATTACCGATGATTCTGGCCATTACCAATCAAAAAGGCGGGGTCGGAAAGACGACCACAGCCATCAATCTCTCGGCGGCCCTGGCTTCCAAAGGGCTGCGCACACTGCTCGTCGACCTCGATCCTCAGGCGAACAGCTCGATGTCCTTCCTCGACGTCCACGGTCTCGAGAAGACCATCTTCGACGTTCTCACCAATCCGGCGGTCAGCGTCTCCGACGTCATCCAATTGGCGGAGAAGGTGCCGAACCTTTCCATCGCTCCGTCGAGCATCGCGCTGGCCAAGATCGAGTCGAAACTGCTCGGCGAGCTCGACAGTCACTTCCGTCTGAAAGATGCCCTGGGTAACGTCGCCGACCAGTTCGACTTCGTCATCCTGGACACGCCGCCGACGCTGGGAATCATCACCGTGAATGCTCTGGTTGCCTCCTCGCACGTCATGATTCCCATCCAGTCGAGCTACTTCGCGCTCGAGGGAACCGACGACCTGCTGGAGACGATCGACAAGGTGAAACAGCGCGCCAATCCGCAGCTGCAGATTCTCGGCGCCGTCATCACGCTGCACGACAAACGAACCCTCCTGTCACGCGACATCGTGGATCAGATCCACAAGGTCTTCGGAGACAAGCTCTTCGAAACCATGATCACCAAGAGCGTGCGCCTCGAGGAGAGTCCTGCCTACAAGGAATCGATCTTTACCTTCGCGCCGCGTTCGACCGGCGCCTACGAGTACTACAAGCTGTCCGAAGAGGTGTTGAGCCGTGTCTGAGCCGGGAACTGCGAAGCGTGGACTGCCGCTGCGGGTGAAAATGCGCCACGGAGCGCACTTCGTGGACGAGCTCACCGCACGCAACGAATCGTCGATAGGAAAGCTCCTGCCGCTCTCGAGTGTCCGGCCCAATCCGGATCAGCCCCGGACGCAGGTCGGGGACCTGACGGACCTCGTGTCGTCGATTCGCGACAAAGGGGTGCTCGAGCCCATTTTGGTCCGGCGGTCCGAAAGCGTCGAAACGATGGGGCAGGGGGCGAAGTTCGAAATCATCGCCGGCGAACGTCGCTATCGCGCCGCTCTGGAAGCCGGCCTGTTCGAGATACCGGCGATCGAGCTCGAAGTCTCGGCCGAAGAGGCCCTCGAGATCACCCTCATCGAGAATCTTCAACGCAAGGATCTGAACGCCTTCGAAGAGGCCGAGGGCTACAACGCCCTGGGCGGACTTCATGGCTATACCCAGGAGCAGATCGCCCAGGCTGTCGGTCGGTCGCGCAGCGCGGTCGCGGAAAGCCTCAGCCTCCTGAGCATCCCAAAGGAGACGCGGGAACGGATTCTGGCCCTCGGTATTCAGGCCAAATCCGCCCTCCTCGAGCTCGCCAAAGTCTCCGACCCCAAGGCGTTGGAAGCCCTCATGGCGCGCGCGAGCCGCCAGGGATTCAGCCGCGATGATCTGCGCAAAGAGCTGCGCAAGGCCCCCGCAGCGGGCCGGGGCGGCCAGCGCAAAAAACCGTTTGCCTTCAAATTCCGCTCTCCGGACAAGTCTTTCGCCCTTCAGCTCCAGTTCCGCCAGTCTTCGGTCGAGAAGTCGGACCTGATCCGCGCCCTGGAACAGATTCTCGCCGAGATCCGCAACACCCCCGAAGCCTGAAGTTCCCCGCAGTTCCAAAGAGTCAGCGCAGGCACACGGCGCTGGCGCGCTGACCCCAGCGGTTCAAACGCCGCGACCGGGTACTGGCTGGCGCTCAGCACCTTTGAGAACGGCGGTTCTGGGTCTCAGCGGAATCAACCTCAGCGATCGGGGACGGGCACCAACCAGACATTATGTAAACCCTCGAACCATGGTCGCGTGAGCGTTTGACGTATGCAGGTTTACATAATGTATCTTATCGGACGTTGCGCGCGGCGCGGATCGGCCCGCCGGAATCGCCGGGATTAGGTTTCCCGCCTCGTCCAGACAGCGCCCAGCCGGTCGTCCTCCGCCAGCCGGACCTCCTCGAGCCGGGCCGATTGCGGAAGCATTCTCCCGATCGCCTCGACCGCCCAGAGAACCAGGTTTTCACTCGACGGGATTTTCCCGCCGGGAGCGAACTCCGCGAGCGCCTCGTTGATATGGGCATGGTCGAGCCGGTCGATCACCGCTTCCTCAACCCAGCGATCCAGCGCCGGCAGGTCGACGATGAAACCCGTGAAGGGATCGACTTCGCCCGACACCCGGACGATCAACCGGTAGTTGTGTCCATGCGCCGGCGAGTTGGCGCAACGACCGAAGGCGCGAATATTTTCGGCCTCTGTCCACTCCGGCCGCCAGTAACGATGACTCGCCGAGAAATGGAAACTGCGCTCGAGGACGAGCCGGCCCGTCGGGCTCATCGATTCTTCCACGTGGATTCCAAGGCCTTCGGCAATCGGAGAAATGAACGGAGCTCCGCGCAGCGCGCGACGAGTTTTCCGGATGTGGCCTGCGATACTCTCATCGAGTGAAGTCTCCGATCGCCCGACTCGACCGCTACGTCCTGAGCGAGATCATCGGACCTCTTGGTTTGGGCTTTTTAGTCTACACGTTCATCCTTCTTCTCCAGTTCCTCTTCAGCTCCGCGGAGATGATCATCCGCAGAGGGCTCCCGGCGCCCATCGTCGGCAAACTGGTGCTCTATTCGCTGCCCAACATCGTCGTTCTGACGATTCCGATGGCGCTTCTGCTGGGGATTCTGGTCGGCATCGGTCGTCTGGCTTCGGACAGCGAGCTCGTGGCTTTGCGCTCGAGCGGCGTCAGCATCTACCGCCTCCTGCGTCCCGTTCTGCTGGTCGCAGGCATCCTGACCCTGGTCAACGGCGTCCTGATGATCGAGCTCTTGCCGCGCGGGAACCGCGCCGTTTCCCAGCTCTATCTCGACATTCTGACGAAGACCGTCTCTCAGCAGGTCGAACCGCGGGTTTTCTACAACGAGTGGCAGGGCAAAGTGCTCTACGTTTTCGAGACCTCCGCGCGCGATTCTGAATGGAAGGGTGTCTTCCTCGCCGACGCGATCCCCAGCGAGCGGCAGGAGGTCATCATCGCGCGGCGCGGCAAGCTGGTGGTCGAAGACGCCGGCGAAAGGGTCGTGCTGCAGCTCACCGACGCCATCAAGCACAGCTTCGACTTCCATTCACCGAAGCGCTACGAAACCAGCCGCCACGAGACGTTGCGCATCGTTCTGCGAGACCGCTTTCTGTCTTCCGAGAGAGCGCGAATGGCGACGAAACGCGGACCGCGGGAGCTGCGTCTCGACGAGCTCCGGGCGCTGGCGCACGACATCGCCGCGACCCCTGAACAGCGCCGGGTCGCGCGCGTCGGCATCCACAAGATGTTCTCGATTCCGGCGGCCTGCCTTGCCATGGGCCTCCTGGCGCTTCCGCTCGGGTTCACCAATCGGCACGGAGGAAGATCTTCGGGTTTCGCGATTTCGATCGGGGTCATCGTCGCCTACTACGTCGTGATTTCCCAGGGCGAGGACGCCGCGCGCCTCGGGCGGATCTCCCCGGCGCTGGCGATGTGGTTTCCGGATGCGCTGCTGCTCGTCGTCGGCCTGATTCTTCTGATCGCGCGGAATCGCGATCGGGGTCTCCTCCCGCGACGGCTCTCCCGGTTCCTCGGCGCCCGGATCGCCCGCTTTCGCCGCCGGATCATCGCGCGGAGCTCGGCTGCGAAAGCGGGCGTCCAGCAGCGGCTTCCGGCCTCCCCCGCCGGCATCCCCTCCGAGGCCGGCGACGAGGCGCTGTCGAGGAGGCGCCTACGCCGTGTCGTCCTCCGCCTGCCGCGGTTGCGGCTGCGCTTCCCGAACCTCATCGATCGCTACGTTCTGCGTCGCCTGGGCGGCATTCTTGCGCTGGTGTGGATTTCAGCGATCGCCATCGGCTCGATCGCCGACCTCACTGGCAGTATCGACGACATTCTAAAGAATCATCCTCCGGGCCACATCGTTCTCCAGTATTACAAGTATCAGTCGTTGCAGACCGCTTACGACATCGCTCCGATCGCCGTTCTCATCGCGACGTTGATCACCTTCAGCCTGCTGTCCCGGACCAGTGAGGCGATCGCGATGCGTTCCCTCGGGATCAGTCTGCATCGCATTGCGCTGCCGGCCGTCGCCGGTGCCGGGCTGGTCGCGGTTCTCTGTGCTTTCCTGCAGCTGCAGGTCCTGCCGGCCTCGAATCAGAAGGTCGAGGAGGCGAACAACATCATCAAAGGTCGCACGCAGCCGAAGGGTGTGCGCCGCGCCGATCAGCAATGGCTCCTCGGCCAGGGGCGCTTCATTTACAACTACCTCAACTTCGATCCGAAGTCGGCGACGCTCCAGCGTCTGCAGGTCTTCAATTTCGATTCGCAGCACCAGCTTGTCGCCCGGCTGCTGGCGGCGAACGCCAAGTTCACCCCCCAGGGATGGGCCGTGTCGGAAGGCTGGGCGCGGACATTCGACGGCATCAACGAGCAGTCGTTCCGCAGTTTCACCGCTCCGGTCGCCGTCGATCTCGACGAGAAGCCCGAATATTTTGCGGCAGAGGTTCGACGCCCGCGCGAAATGAGCTTCATCGAGCTGCGGGACTATGTGCGCGAAGTGCGCGACAGCGGCCAGGCGGTCCCGGCGCTCGAAGTCGCTCTGCAGGATCGCATCGCGTTCCCTTTCGCGTCGCTGGTGATGTCGCTCGTCGCGTTGCCCTTCGCCTTCCGGCTCGAACGCAAGGGCGCCCTCTACGGACTCGGACTCGCGATCGTCCTGGGAATCGTCTTCATGGCGATCTTCGCCCTGTTCCGCACGCTCGGGCAGGTGGGAACCTTCCCCGCCGCGGTCGCTGCGTGGAGCCCCAACGTTCTCTTCGCACTCTTCTCCGCCTATCTCTTCCTCGGCGTGAAAAGCTGAGAAACGGTTTCAGGCGTCGCGGCTCAGCAGGGCGCGAGCGCGCTCGCGGCGCGCGGTGAAATAGTCGCGGACTTCCTCCGCCGATCGGGTATTGAAAACCTGCGATCGCACAGCCAGAGCTTTTCTGGCGATCCCGATGCCGAAATGCACATCGGTCAGACCGTGCGGCGAATGTGCATCGGGATGGATCGATGTCGTCCCACCCCGGGCGAGCCAGCCGCGGAGCTGACGCCAGTCGATATCGAGCCGGTGCGGATTCGCGTTCAGCTCCGGGATGGCGCCGTTCGCCTCCGCTGCGGCGAGCACAGCGTCGAGATCGAACTCGTACGGCTCCCGCACGAGCAGCAGCCGGCCGGTCACGTGTCCGAGAAACGTCACGCAAGGATGCGATGCGGCGCGCACCCAGCGGGCGGTCATCGCCTCACGCGTCATTCCGAAACGGCTGTGGACCGAGGCCACTACGTAGTCGAATCCGAGCAGGAGCTCGTCGTCGAAATCGAGCTCGCCCTCGCCAAGGATGTCGCACTCGGTACCCTTGAACAGATACGGGACGCGGCCGGCCGCGTTCCAGCGATCGATCTCGTCCCATTGTCGACGGACCCTCTCGGCATCGAGGCCGCCGGCGTATGCGGCCGCCCGGGAGTGATCGGCGATGCCGAGATATTCCCAGCCGAGCCGAGCGGCAGCTTCGGCCATCGTCGCGAGGGGCGCGATACCGTCGCTCCAGTCCGTATGGACGTGGAACGTCCCGCGCAGGTCGGAATAGGCGACCGGATCCGGCAACGGACCCCGCGCCGCCAGCTCGATCTCGCCCAGGCCCTCGCGCGCTTCGGGTGGAATCCACTGCAGCCCGAGCTTGCCGTAGATCGCCGGCTCGGACTCGAGCGCGAAGCGGGATTCGCCATCGTGGAGCCCGTACTCGTTGAGCGTCCAGCCGTGCGCTTTGGCGCGGCCGCGGAGCTCGACGTTGTGCTCCTTGCTGCCGGTGAAATGCAGCAGCGCCGAGGCCAGTTCGTCGCGATGCACGAGGCGCAGATCGGCCCGGATTCCCCCGCCGACGATCGCCGCCGCCTTGGTGCTTCCTCGCTCGATGACCTGGACAACCGTTGGACCGGAAAGAAAGTGAGCGACGACGGACTCGCGTTGGCTCTCGTCGACGGTCACCAGCAGATCGAGGTCCCCGATGGTCTCCGCCGCACGGCGAAGGCTGCCGGCGATCTCGACGGTCGTCACCGATTCGTGCAGGAGAAGATGCTCCTTCAACGCCTCGGCGGCAGCGCGCGCCGCGGGAAGCAGATGGCGTTCGGCATAGCGCTGAACGCTCGCCAGGCCTTGCAGGATCTTCTCCTGGCTCTTGGCGCCGAAACCCGGAAGGCCGGCCACCCGGTCGTCCTGACAGGCCTTCTCCAGAGATGCCGGAGAATCGATGGCGAGCGTTTCGATCAAGGTGCGCAGGCGCTTCGGTCCGAGCCCCGGAATGCGCAGCAGGTCCTGTACCCCGGCGGGAAATCCGGCGCGGAGATCGCGGTGGAGCGCGAGCGAACCGGTCAGAACGATTTCGGCGATACTGCCGACGAGGCCGGGTCCGATGCCCTTGATCTCTCCGAGAGTCCCGGCCTCGTAAAGCTCCTGAGGATCTTCCACCATGCCTTGGATCGCGCGAGCGCCGTTCGAGAAAGCACGGCTGCGAAACGGATTCTCGCCTTTGAGCTCGAGGAGATCGGCGACCTCGCGCAGGATCGCCGCGATCGTCGAGCGGTGGATTCGCGGCGCGGTGGACGGAGATGTCGCGGTCGCCGGCGGTTCGCCCGTTTCGCTCATCTCCGTTCGCTCCTGCCGGAGGTCAGCTCACCGCTGCGGGAACTTCTCCGCTCACACCGGCCGCGGAGCGCAGCTCGGCGGCGCGGTCGGTTTTCTCCCACGAGAAGCCCGGCTCTTCGCGGCCGAAGTGGCCGAACGCTGCGGTGCGCTGATAGATGGGACGTCGCAGGTCGAGAGACTTGATGATGTCGCCGGGGGTGAGGCGGAATTCGCCGCGCACGAGACGTTCGATCTTCTCTTCCGAGATGACCGCCGTTCCGAAAGTGTCGACCCGCACGGAGACCGGATCGCGAACGCCGATGGCGTACGCGAGCTGAACCTCGACCTTGTCGGCGAGTCCCGCAGCGACGAGATTCTTGGCGATATAGCGCGCCATGTAACACGCGGAGCGATCGACTTTCGTCGGATCCTTCCCGGAGAAGGCACCGCCACCGTGCCGGCCGTAGCCACCATAGGTATCGACGATGATCTTTCGCCCCGTGAGCCCGGAGTCGCCATGTGGACCTCCGATGACGAATTTGCCGGTCGGGTTCACGTGATACTCGGTGCGATCGTCGAGGTAGTGCGCGGGGACGACCGGATGGATGATCTTCGCGATCACTTCGCGCCGGATCTCCTCGTGCGAGACATCCGGGGCGTGCTGCGTCGAAACCACGACCGCCTGAACCCGCACCGGGCGGCCATCGACATATTCGACCGTCACCTGACTCTTGCCGTCGGGGCGCAGCCAGGGCAGCTGTCCTTCGCGCCGCGACTCGGAGAGTCGCCGCGTCAACGCGTGCGCGAGCATAATCGGCAGCGGCATGAGCTGCGGTGTCTCGCGGCAAGCGAAACCGAACATCAGCCCCTGATCGCCGGCGCCGCCGGTGTCGACACCCATGGCGATGTCCGGTGACTGGCTCCCTACGGCGCTCACGACTCCACAGCTCGACGCGTCGAAACCCAGACCGGGCTCGGTATACCCGATCTCGCGAATCGTGTTGCGGGCAACTTCGGAGAAGTTGACGTAACCCGTGGTCGTGATCTCCCCGGCGAGCACGACGAGACCGGTCGCGACCAGCGTCTCGCAGGCGACCCGGCCGGTCGGATCCTGACGCAGGACTTCGTCGAGCACGGCATCGGAAATCTGATCGCAGATCTTGTCCGGATGCCCTTCGGTGACGGACTCGGAAGTGAACAGGCTGGCGTCGCGGCTACTCATGCTCGAACCTCTGTCGATGGAAGGGACGACATGCCCCAGAGGAGAAAGTTTATCAGACGGAAACGTCGCGAACGGGAATCAGCGCCCGGCGCGGCGCGAGTCGAGAATTCCGTAGAACTGCGTCGACAATGCGTGCACCGTCGCTTCGGCGACGGCAGATCGCCGATTCTCGAGCCCACCGGTGAGAGACGAAAGGATGCCCCCGCTGCGGCGTGTCCCGGGTACCGAGTGCGGCAGCTGGTCGACCGGGAGGCCCTCCACGAGGCGCGCCGGAAGCTGCAGCGATCCACTCGAGCCGAGCGACTCCCCCGCCACACCTCGCAGGACCGTCCAGCTGCGGACGAAGAATCGCACTTCCTGACCGAGCTCGAGCGAGTGAAAACAGGCTTCGGAAGCGAGGTAGAAATGGTAAACGCCCTCGAGACGCACTTCCATTTCCGCGACCGCCGCACGCGCGCGGACGATCGCATCGACGTCGGAAAGCGGCAGGCCCGTGCGCGGACGTTCGACCTCCTGAGGCACGACGGCGACCGGTGCGACCTCTCCCGCGTCATTGCGGAAGAATCGCCGGAACGCATCGCGGACCCCGAGCAGAGCATCTGAGCCGGAGTCAGCTACACAGACTTCGATGCCGCGTTGGAATTCCCCGAGGAACTCCCTAAGATCGGGCGCCATGATCGAGAGCTCGCAGAACGAGGCCGTCAAGAATATTCGGCGGGTGCGGCGAAGTAAAGGCGCCGAGGCGATCCTCGAAGGCCCGCATCTCGTCGCCGAGGCGCTCCGCCTCGGACTGCACCTCGAGCCGGTGCTCGCCACCGAGGAGTTCGCGGCGAGCTCCGCGGGTGCGCAGCTGATCGCTCGCCTCGCCCGCCCGCCGCTCCTTGCCAGCGCAAAGATCGTGGCTTCGCTCGCCGATGCCGACTCGCCGCGCGGCCTGATCGCCGCCTGCCGCCTGCCGCGCGGCGGTCTGGAGGGAATCCGGCCCGCTGCCGGAGAGATCTGGCTGTTTCTCGATCACATTCAGGATCCGGGCAATCTGGGAGCGCTGGCCCGCGTCGCCGAAGGGCTCGGAGGCGCCGGCCTCCTGCTCTCGACCGGTTGTGCCCATCCCAATCATCCGCGGGCGTTGCGGGCCTCGGCAGGAAGTCTGCTGCGGCTGCCACTCGCCACCCGCGTCGATCCCGCCGCCGCGCGCGGACATTTCGCCGGGATCGATGCGCGGTGGATCGGACTCGAAGCTCATTCCGGATCGATCGAGCTCAAGGACGTTCGCGCCACGGGTGCCGCGATCCTTGCCCTGGGAGCTGAAGGACAAGGCCTTTCCGAGGCGACGCGCGCTGGACTCGACTCGGCCGTGACGATTCCCCTGCGCGGACGACTCGAGTCGCTCAACGTGACCGTCGCCGCAGCGCTGGTCCTCGCGCGCCTCGTGCCGCCAGGCAGCGAGCGCGTGCACAGCTAACTTGCGGCGAGCGCCGCGAGCATCGCCGGAACGACCTCATGAAGATCGCCGACGATGCCGTAGTTCGCGATCTTGAAGATCGGAGCGCCGGCGTCCTTGTTGACGGCGACGATGCAGGTCGATCCCTTCATTCCGACGAGGTGCTGAATCGCGCCGGAGATGCCGAGGGCAAGGTAAAGCTTCGGCGATACCGTCTGTCCACTCGACCCGATCTGGCGGTCGCGGGGCAACCAGCCGCTGTCGATCACCGGGCGGCTCGCGCCCACTTCGGCCTTGAGCGCGCGCGCGAGCTCCTCGATCGGACCGAGCTTGTCCGCGCCGCCGACGCCACGCCCCACCGCCACGATGATGTCGGCCTTGGTGAGATCGACGGTGTCGCCACCCATCTGTTCGACGCCGAGGATCTCGCGCCAGGTCGCGGCCGTGGCGAGGTCGACACTCACGTTCTCGATCGCTGTCTGTCCGGGCTTTCTCCCCTCGGCACTGAAGGCTCCGGACTGCAGGGAAGCGAGGATCGGACCGCTGCCTTTGGCGCGCACACGGGCGTGCATCTTGCCTTCGAGAATCGGCCGTTTCCAGACGATCTCACTGCCATCCATCTCGAACGAGAGCGCTTCCGGCACGATCCCTCCGCCGATCGCGAAGGCAAGCCGGGGGAGATATTCGACCGTCTGATAGGTGTGCGGGAAGAGAACGATGTCCGGGGCTCCGGACGCGAAGAGTCCCGCGAGAGCGGCGACGTAACCTCCCGGGGTGTAGTCGGCGAGGAGGGGGTGATCGACGACCCGTACGCCGGCAAGGTCCGATGCCGCGACCAACGCCGCAACCTCGGAGATTCCGCTTCCCAGAAGGATCGCGGACGCCTTGCCGCCCGAAAGCGCCGCGAGCTGCTGTGCGGCGGCGATGGCTTCCAGGGACATGCGATGCAGCTTTCCTTCACGATGCTGCAGGACAGCGACGATACTGGTCATGAAATCACCCGGGCTTCGTTCTTAAGCTTCGCGATGAGTTGAGCGGCTGCGCCGTCGCCTTCGAAAATCTGCGCTCCCGCGGACGATTCCGGAAATGCGACGGACAGAACTTCGAGCCGCGAGCCGGCCTGGCCAACCTGCCCGTCCGCGAGACCGAGGTCGGCCGGCGTCGGCTCGGAAATCTCCTTCTTCTTCGCCGACATGATGCCTTTGAGCGAGGCATAGCGCGGATGATTCAGGCCCGCCTGAACTTCGAGAACCGCCGGCAGCGTCAGGCGAAAGACCTCGCTCAGTCCGCTTTCCATCTCGCGCGTGACCTTGAAGGTCCGCGCGCCCTCTTCCACTTCGATTCCCATCACCAGCCAGGCATGGGGCCAGCCGAGCTCCGCGGCGATGAGGGTTCCGGTCGCGCCGAACCCATTGTCGTCCGATTGAGATCCCGTGAGGACGATGTCGCAACCCTCGCGGCGGATCGCCGCGGCGAGAGCGCGGCCGGTGGCGATGGCGTCGCCGCCGGCGAAGGCCTCGTGGCGCAGGTGAATCGCCCGGGCGGCGCCCATCGCCAGCGCTTTGCGCAGCGATTCGCGCACCCGCTCCGGACCGAGGCTGACGACCACGACCTCCCCACCGTGCTTCTCGGCGAGCTGCAGGCCCTGCTCCAGAGCGACTTCGTCGCTTTCGTTGATCGCGAACGAGAGCTCTGCTTCATCGATCCAGCGTCCGTCCGTCGCGACCCGGAGGCGTTTGTCGGTTTCGGGAACCTGCTTGATGCAGACGACGATTTTCATTGCTGCTCGACCCCCATCGAAGTTCGTTGACGCGAGTGAAAGCTATGCTCGACGGCTCGCCCGCGTCAACGACGTGGCGACGATTCGACCGCGACGCCCGTAAACACGGGTGCGCGCGTGGACAGTGTCTTCCGCGGCATGCTAGCTTTTCCGGGCAGCGGAGTGCTCTCGAAAAATGAATGACTTATCGTCCATCCTCATGATCGCCCAGACTCCGCCCCCGTCGACGACAGGGCTGGCGGACGCGTTCCAGCAGTCCGGGGCGATGGCGCAGATCGTCCTTGGCCTCCTGCTCCTGCTGTCGATCGGCTCCTGGGCGATCTTTCTGTGGAAGCTGATTCATCTCCGCCGCGCCGACCGTCAGGGGCGCAAGTTTCTGGAGATATTCCGCGCCAGCAAGCGATTCAGCGAAGTGAGCGCCGCGACGGCGAAGCTCTCGGCCTCTCCTCTGGTCGGTGTCTTCCAGGCCGGATACGCCGAGATCGATCATCAGATCCGTTCGCAGCCTGAAGACGCCGCGAGTCGCGGGCAGTACCAGATCCGTTCGCTGGTCAGCGTCGAGCGCACACTCCGCCGCGCACTCTCCGGCGAGATTCAGGTCCTGACGCGCTCGGCGACCTTCCTCGCCACGACCGCGGCCGTGGCTCCCTTCGTCGGGCTCTTCGGAACGGTCTGGGGAATCATGCGCGCCTTCGAAGACATCGGCCGAACGGGCTCGACTTCGCTCGTGGCCGTCGCCCCTGGCATCGCGGAGGCGCTCATCAATACGGCTGCCGGCCTGGGCGCCGCCATTCCGGCTCTCGTCGGTTACAACTTCCTCGCCGGGCGCTTCAAGCGCCTTCGTCACCAGATGGAAGACTTCGCCCTGGAGTTCCTGAACCTCGCCGAGCGCAATTTCACCTGATGGCTTTCCAGAGCTCGAGCGGCGGCTTCTCCGACGACGATGACGCCGTGCTTTCGGAGATCAATATCACTCCGCTGGTGGACGTCATGCTCGTGCTGCTGATCATCTTCATGGTCACCGCGCCGATGCTGCATCAGGGAATCGAAGTCGCGCTGCCCAAGGCGGAAGCGCCTCCGCTTCCGCTCCGCGGAGAGGATCCGATCGTTCTCTCGATCAATCGCGAAGGTCTCATCTATCTTCGTGACCGGCCCATTCACCCGACCAAGCTCGTGGAAGTTCTGACTCCCCTCCTGCGTGGCCGCTCGAACGAAACCGTGTTCCTGAAGGGCGACCGTGACACGCCCTATGGGAAAGTCATTGACGTCCTCGACACGCTTCATCGCGGGGGAATCGGTAAAGTCGGCATGGTCACGGAGAAGCCGGAGCTCAAGCGGCAGTGACGTCACCCTACGCCGTCACCGGAGTCCTCGAGCGTCGGAGGCACGACCGCGAGCGCACTCTGGTCGTACGATGCACGACGATCGCACTCGTCGTGCACGCCACAGCGGTGCTGGCGGCCTGGGCGATCCCGCGAATCTCTCCGAAGAAGATCGCTCCGATCGAATACGTCGCCGTGCAGATCGTTCCTGCGGCGCGCCTCGGTGTCGAGAAGCCGCGCCCAGCGCCACCGGAGCCAACTCCTCCGCCGACGAAGATCGAGCCTGCGAAGCCGGAAACGGCACCGCCGCCGGATACGCCGGTTCTGCCCACGCCGGCGAAGCCCGCGGTGCAGAAGCCTGCGCCGGCGGCAGCTCCCGCGCCCAAGACGCCGCGACCCGCGGAGACCCCTGCTGCCGAGCCTGAGGTTCAGGGCGTCGAGCGCGGCAACACCTCGGGCCTCGCGCTGGGTGCCGCGGTCGCCGGCCTCGACAATCCGGATTTCGTCTACGGCTACTATGTCGACCAGATGCTCGCGATGATCCAGCGCAATTGGGTGCGACCTCTCGTGGGCTCCGGAGTCGAGGCGACCGTGCATTACCGGATTGAGCGCGACGGTCGCATCGCCGATGTCCGGATTGCGGCCTCTTCAGGGATCAACTCGTTCGATCTCGCGGCGCTGCGCGCCGTTCAGGCTTCCACTCCACTGCCGCCGCTGCCGCGCGCTTTCCGCGACGACAGCCTCGGCGTCAACCTGATCTTCCGATGAGGACACTTCGATCATGATCGAACGACGACTGCGCCGCCTTGCCGGCGGCATCCTTTTCCTCGCCGGCACCTGGGCACTTCAGGCGCAGGCGCCGGCATCGCTTCAGACCGCACCTCCGACCGCTCCTGCGGCGGCGCCGGGAACGACGCCCGCAACGATGCCGGGAACTCCGGGTCCAAACGGGACCACGATCACCATCGTGATGCCCGACGGATCGACGCGGGCTCAGATCGTTCTCGCGATTCCTCCGCTCACCAACCTCTCTGCGCTTCAGGGTACGGCGGGAAACGCCGCGCGGACTCTCGATCAGACGTTGCGTCGCGACCTCGACAAGAGCGGAATCTTCCGCCTGCAGGAGGCGGAAGAGCTTTCGGTGCTGTCTCTCACCGGCAACCTCGACCATGACGCCGACCAGTACCGGTCCCTGGGCGCGGAGATGCTGCTGCAGAACGAAGTGAAGCTCGACGGCGACCGGCTCGTCATCGAAGGACGCCTCATCGATCTCGCGAGCCGGCAGCCGATCGTCGGCAAGCGCTATCGCGGCACCTACGATCTCGCACGGCGCATGGCGCACACCTTCGCCGACGAGATCATTCTCTATCTCACCGGCAAGCGCGGCATCGCTCTCACCTCGATCGCCTTCTCGTCCGACCGCGACGGAGAGAAAGAGATCTACCTGATGGACTACGACGGCTTCGATCAGCGGCGGATCACGGGTCACCGCTCGATCTCGATGAGCCCCGCCTGGAGTCCGACCGGCGACGTGCTCTCCTACGTTTCGTTTTTCGGCGGCGACGGTCCCGCGATCTATCTCGCGGACATCCAGAGCGGACGCAAGTCGCCGGTCATCACCAGCGGCTCGCTCAACACCTCGCCGACATTTTCTCCGGACGGAAAGCGCATGGCGTTCGCCCGCGGCATCGGCGCCAACATCGAGATCTTCACCTGCCGCCGCGACGGCTCGGACCTGCGCCAGCTGACGAGCTCTCCCGGCATCGACACGAATCCGGCCTGGAGTCCGAACGGCAACGAGATCGCCTTCACCTCGAGCCGCTCGGGTTCACCGCAGATTTACGTCGTCGACTCCGAAGGAACGAACCTGCGCCGGATCACCTTCGAAGGGGAATACAACGACGGCGCCGCGTGGAGCCCCGACGGAACCCGCATCGCTTTCGCGACCCGAGCGCAACAGAACCGCTTCGATCTCAGTATGGTCGACCTCGTCACGCTGGCCGCGCAGCGTCTCACCGACGGCAACGGCAGCAACGAATCGCCCGCGTTCTCTCCCGATGGCCGACGCATCGCTTTCAGTTCCACGCGCGCCGGGGGTGTCCAGATCTTCATCATGGAGGCCCGCTACGGAGCGCCGGCGGAACAGGTCACGTTCGAAGGCGCCAATCGCGCTCCCGACTGGTCGGGGTACCTTCCCTGAACTGCGCTCCGGCGTGGATCGCCGGGCCCTATGTGCTAGATTTCAAATCGACGCGGGCTCGGCGCGAGTCCTGATTTCAGACCGACGTCAAGGAGATGGAAATGAATACACGGCAAACTGTCTGGACTGCAGCTCTGGCACTCTCCATGGTCATGACCGCCTGCGCCAAGAAGGCTCCCAAAACAAGCGACGTGAACGCCAACCCGGTTCCGACGCCTGCGCCGGCGACGGACGTCAACTCGCGGCCCAAGCCGACCACCTCCGACACGACCGAGGTCAATCCTCTGAACGATCCGGATCTTGCGCGCCTCAACGATTACCTCGTCAAGCAGGGCCTGCTCGGAGACGTTTTCTTCGAATACGACAAGGCCGAGCTGCGCGACGATGCCCGCGAGCGCCTGTCGAAGAATGCCGACTGGCTGCGGTCGCACCCTGAATTCGAGGTCACCATCGAAGGGCACTGCGACGAGCGCGGCACGAATGAGTACAACCTCGCCCTCGGGGCTCGCCGTTCCGGATCTGCGCGCGACTACATCACGTCGCTCGGCGTGGCGAACAGCCGCTCGCGCTCGATCAGCTACGGCGAGGAGCGGCCGCAGTGCACCGCCAGTTCCGAGAGCTGCTGGGGCATGAATCGCCGCGCACACTTCGTCGTCACCGGCCGCACGAACGTCGGTTGATCGGCGCCGCGCTCCTGCACGGAATGAACGTTCGCCGCCACTTCAGTCTGCAGTCGATGCAGCGTCCGCTTGTCGCCGCCGCCATCGTCGCGACCTCCCTGACGGTCGGCGGCTGCGTCTCGTCGTCCGACATCGAGGCCTTGCACGATCAGATCGCCGACGTACAGAAACAGGCGACTCTCCTGCAACAGCAGGGTTCGAGCAAGCAGGAGGTCGCGGGCCTCGAGTCGACGATCCAGAAGCAGACCGATGCGCTGCTCAAGGCCGAGGCGGACATGCGTCTCGATGTCAGCAGCCTCTCGGCGCAGATCGCTCAGCTGCAGGACAAGCTCGAGGACACGAACTATCGCCTGGCCCAGGTCTCCCAGCAGATCGCGACCACCAACCAGGACCTCAAGGCCTCCCGGACGTCTCCCGCCGTACCGGGAGCACCCGGGGACGTCGTCGCTCCGGCCGGCGCTGCAACTTCGGACCCCGAGACGCTTTACCAGACGTCCTACAGCGATTACCTGCGGGGCAACTACGACCTCGCGATGATGGGTTTCAAGCAGTATCTCGAGGCCTTTCCTGAGACCGATCTCGCCGACAACGCCATCTACTGGATCGGCGAGTGCTACTACCGCCAGCAGAAGTACGTCGAGGCGATCGCCGAGTACGACAAGGTCCTGAAGCAGTTCGCGCGCAGCGACAAGACAGCGAGCGCACTGCTCAAGAAGGGTTTTGCGCTCCTCGAACAGGGCCAGAAGAAGGAAGGCATCGCGCAGCTCCAGAGCGTCATCAAGACCTTCCCCTCATCCGACGAAGCCAACCTGGCCAAACAGCGCCTGCAGAGTCTTGGCGTTGATCCAGGCAACAGGAAGTAGTAGAATCGCGTTTTAGCCCGAACCGGGCCCCATTCGGATCCCAGCGTCAAACTGCAGCGAAAGGAATCACCATGGCGAACACCAAGTCGGCCAAGAAGCGCGCCGAGAAGTCGGCTGCCCAGAGGATCAAGAACCGGACGATGCGCTCACGGATGCGTACCGCCGTGAAGAAGCTGCGCGCCGCAGTGGCTGCTGGCGACGAAAAGCAGGCCCAGGCGCTGCTTCCGGCGACCATCAAGATGGTGGATTCGACGGCCCAGAAGGGCATCATCCATCGCAACACCGCGGCGCGGACCAAGTCCCGCCTCGTCGCAGCGCTCCGCAAAGTCCAGTAACTCCCCGGACGCCCGCTTCGAAGCGGCGTCCGCCTCCGACCGACTCTGCCCCGGGCGCTTCCCGGACCCGGATTTCCCGCTGCGGTGGGACGGGTCCGTGCGCGGTCTCGCGTCGATCCGTACGGCTTCCCTTCAGATCAGAATCCCTCGAGCAGATCCGTGACCAGTGTCTCCGCGAAGTCCTTGGCGGTCGACTCGATGGCCGGCGTCTCCCGGTCCTGGAACCCGAGCTCGGACGCCTTGACCTCGTAGCTCGCCCGGAAGAGGTAGTTTTCATTCTGGTAGAGCGGCGTCTCCTGAGCGACCTCCTTGAACTTCACGCCGACGACGATGGCGATTTCATATTCCGTCGCGCGGCCCTGATCGTCGAACGTCACGGGGCTCAAGGTGAACGAGCGCACCGTGCCCGAGAGCACGGCATCGGCGCCTTCAGGTGAGTTCAGGACCTCGAAGCGGTGCCGGTTCACCAACTCGCTGGTGAGAGCCTGTGTGAGGATCTGGTCGACCTGCGCCCGGGAGGTCCCGTTTTCGAGCGGGATGAGCTGCACTTTCTTCACGGTCGCAGGCAGATTCGAACCCCGCCCGACCAGGGAGTAGCCGCAGCCAAGGAGAGTGACCATGGCCAGGAGGACGGTCGATCGCACGAGCTGCTTCATACCGGATGTTCCTTTCGCGTTACCAGGTTCGCCAACCGCCCCGGTATGAATACGAACTTTTCGATCTCTCGCCCGCCAAGATGCTCGACGACTTTCGGGCTCGCGAGCACCGCTGCGCGAACCTCTTTCTCGCTCCACGAGCTCTCCACCTCGACCCGGTCGCGCAGTTTTCCATCGACCTGCACGACAAGCTGAAACTGTTCACGCAGCAGGCGCTTTTCGTCGACCACAGGCCAATCGGTGTCGAGAAGCGACTCCGAATGCCCGCGCATCTCCCACAACTCTTCGCTGATGTGCGGAGCCATCGGGTGCAGCAGCTGCACCAGCGTGTCGAGAGCCGCCTCGCAGCGTATCTTCGACGCCGTCTTGTCGTCCACCGCGCGCGTCAGGCCGTTCAGGAATTCCATCAGCGCCGCGACCGCGGTATTGAACTTGAAGCGGTCCAGATCGCGCGTCACGCGATGAATCGTCACGTGCCGGAGCCGCTCGAGAGCCTCATCCGACGGCGCCGTCGGCGGGCAGTCCGCGATTCTCTGCGCGACCCTCCAGATCCGGTTCAGGAACCGGTAGGCACCGGAAACCGCCTCCTCACTCCACTCCACCTCGTCCTCGGGAGGTCCGAGGAACAGCGTATAGACACGCTCGGTGTCCGCGCCCATCTCCTCGATCAAGGCGTCCGGAGAAATCGCATTGCCCTTCGACTTCGACATCTTTTCGACGCGCCCCGTCTTCTCCGCGAAATTCGTGATCATTCCCTGATTGAACAGGTTCACGAACGGCTCTTCGAAGCTCACGAGCCCCATGTCGTGAAGCACCCGGCAGATGAACCGGGCATAGAGCAAGTGGAGGATCGCGTGTTCGATGCCCCCGATGTACTGATCCACCGGCGCCCAGCGGCTCACGGTTTCGGGGTCGAAGATTCGTTGTGAGTCGCGAGCTGCGAGATAGCGCAGGTAGTACCACGAACTGTCCACAAAGGTGTCCATCGTGTCCGTTTCACGACGGGCCGCCGCTTGGCACCGCGGACAGGTCGTGTTGACGAAGGACGCATTGCGCGACAGCGGATTCCCTTCTCTGCCGGTGAATTCGACGTCGTAAGGCAACTCGACCGGCAGATCGCTCTCGGGAACTGGAACGACTCCGCAGGCCTCGCAATAGACGACCGGGATCGGCGTACCCCAGTAGCGCTGGCGGGAGATCAGCCAGTCGCGCAGCCGATACGTGACCTTCGCGCGCCCCCAGCCGTTCGCATCCAGCCAGGCGATGAAGCGTTGCGTCGTCTCCGGAGCGGGCAACAGGCCATCGAACTCACCGCAATTCCGGATGCGACCCTCGCCGAGAACCGGCTCCGCGAGGGTTGTCGGGTCCACGGCCCGATCGTCGGGGTGGTACACGAGCCGCACCGGCAGACCCTCCTGACGCGCGAAAGCGAGGTCGCGGGAGTCGTGCGCCGGGACCGCCATGATCGCGCCGCTCCCGTAGTCCGGGAGCACGTAGTTCGCGAGCCAGATCGGCACCGCTTCGCCGCTGGCATGATTCATCGCCATGGCGCCGGAGAATCGGCCCTCTTTGGCGGAGCTCTCGCCTTCGCGTTCGATCCGCGGCGTCTTGCGAACCTTTTCGATCCAGGCTGCGATCTCCGCGCGCTGCGGATGATCCGCAATCAGCTTTGCGACGAGCGGATGCTCCGGCGCGAGCACGAGAAACGTCGCTCCGTGGACGGTATCCGGCCGCGTGGTGAAGACAGTGATGGACTCGCCACCCTGAGCGAGCGGGAAATCGATCTCAGCTCCGACGGATCTTCCGATCCAGTTGCGCTGCATCGACTTCACCTTCTCGGGCCAGCCGCTCAGCCCATCGAGGCCTTCGAGAAGCCGGTCCGCGAAGCCGGTGATGCGCAGGAACCACTGTTCGAGCTCGCGCTGTTCGACTGCGGTGCCGCAACGCTCGCAGGCACCCTCGATGACCTGCTCGTTCGCCAGCACCGTGAGACAGCTCGGACACCAGTTCACAGGCGCGCGACGCTTGTAGGCAAGACCGCTCTGCAACATGCGCAGGAAAAGCCACTGGTTCCACTTGTAGTAGTCCGGCAGGCAGGAGGTGATCTCTTTGGACCAGTCGTAGAGGATGCCCCAGCGTTTGAACTGCTTCTTCATCACGCGAATGTTGTCGAGCGTCCAGTCGCGCGGATGTATACCGCGCTGAATCGCGGCGTTTTCCGCCGGCAATCCGAACGAATCCCAGCCCATCGGGTTGAGCGCCCGGCGCCCGCGCATGCGGAGGTAACGATAGAGCGCGTCGCCGAGAATGTAGTTTCGCCCGTGTCCGACGTGCAGGCGGTCGCCGGACGGATAAGGAAACATCATGAGCATGTAGTACTTCTCGCGCGCGTTCTTGAGGTCGACCTCCGCTGAACGCTGCTTCTCCCAGCGCTCCTGCCACTTCCCTTCGATCGACTTGTGCTCGTATCCGCTCATTGCCCGCCGAAGCCTCCGTCGGATTCGGCGCCGGGAACGATCTCGAGATCCGCCAGTACCGGTCCGTGAAATGTGATCTGCCGGCTCGCTTCGAGCCGGCCCTGGTCGCGAATCTGCAGCTCGTAGGTCGCCGGAGTGAGTCCGAGAAAGAGCGCGCTGCCCGCGCGCAGGCTCTCGAATCGCCGACTGCCCGGTCCGATCAGCGATACCTCCGCCTGGGCGAACCCCGGAGCCGAAAGCCGAAGCGCTGCGGCGTGGCGTGCCTCGCCGTTCGCTCGCGTCAGCACCAGCCGCGCCGGCGCCTGGGCGACCTGGTCGATCTCCTCCAACCGGTTCGCGCGCGACAGCAGCAGCGCCGGACCCGGCAGGTCGGTCTCGACCGCGCTCGATGCGAGCCGCAGATAGGTTGCGGCGACGAAATGCTGGCTGGCGAGCGGATCCGAAAACACCCAGCCGCGATCGTCGTAGAAAACCTCGATCCAGCGATGAAATCCGGAACCGGTGCCTGCCGGAGCGTCCTCGACCACGTAGCCGGCGACCTCGCGCGCGGGGATCGCGAGCGCATCGAGCAGGGCAACGGCAAGGCGTGCCGTTCCCGTGCAATAGGCGGATCGGCGCTCGAGCACGGAGCGCGCATCCTGGGGCTCCGTGCGATCGAGCTCGTAGCGGACGTTGGCTGCGATCCAGCCGAGGATTCTGGACACTGCGTCATAGCGGGTCTTGGAACCGGCGGCGACGGCGCGCGCCAGACGGGATTCGACGGAAGCCGTTGGCGGCAAGCCGCGTTCGTCGAAGGTCTGGCGGCTCTGGAGCGGCGAAACATCGACCGCGATGTGCGCCACGGCGTCGGCGAATTCCAACCGATATCCGGAGTTGGAGTAGGAATCCACCTGCACTCCTGCCGGAACCAGCATGGTCGCTTCGTCATTCCCGCGCACGACATGGGTCGCTGCGCCCGAAGACGATGCGAGCCCGAGCATCGCGCAGGCGACCGCCGCGAAGCCTTGCGCCGCCCAGCCGTGGGCCGCGAACCTCGGCTGCGCGGACCGGCCGGAGGTCGGCGTGGACGCCCGGGGATTCCGCTGCACCATCAGCGCAGACTCCCCGGGATCGGCTCGCTCTTCATCAGGCCGTCGAGAACTCCGTTGACGAATCGACCCGACTGCTCGGAACCGAAGCGCTTCGCCAGCTCGACCGCTTCATCGACGACCACGAGCTTCGGAACGTCGTTCTGGTGCCACATCTCGTAAATTGCCAGCCGAAGGATGTTGCGGTCGACCGATGGCATGCGCTCGAGACGCCAGTTTTCCGCCTGCGCCCGGATCCGATCGTCGATCGATTGCCGGTGCGACTCGACCCCTTCGACCAGGCGCCCGGCGTACCCGAAGGCGTCCTGCACCTCCTCGGGTCGGGGAGCCGGCCTCGGGCTGGGGGCAGGCCCGATTTCGCCCGGCGACGCTTCGTCCGCTTCGTCGGGACCGAGCTGCCGGACGTAGTCGTGCGGGTCGAAGCTGCGAAGAACTTCGGGCAGGGACGACGCCCCCTGATCGCTCTGAAAGAGCATCTGCAGGGCCATCTCTCTCGCCATTCTCCGTTTGCCCACAGTTCCCGCCCCTATTCAATGAGCCTCGTCGCGAATCATTGTCAAACCCCGGCATCGGAGTCGACAACCGCTCGTCCTAGCTCCGGTATTTTTCGAGAAGCCCCGCCATCTCGATCGCCGCCAGGGCCGCTTCCGCTCCCTTGTTTCCCTCACTGCCACCGGCGCGCGCCTCGGCCTGCGCCATCGTCTCACAGGTCAGCACCCCGAAAGTGACGGGCAACTCGCGGCGCAGAGCGATCTCCGACACACCTTGCGCACAGCGGTCGGCAATGATCTCGAAGTGACGAGTGCCACCCTTGACCAGAACACCGAGGGCGATCAGGGCGGAATAGCCCCCGCGACGGGCCAGGGCATCGAGAGCCACCGGAATCTCCCAGGCGCCGGGGACGCGCAGCACATCAATCTGCGCCTCCGCGACGCCGTGTGCCGCGAGAATCTCGCGCGCGCCCGCCAGCAGACGATCGACGATCTGCAGGTGAAAGCGCGCCGCAACGATGCCGAAGCGCCGGCCGGAAGGGTCGAACACCAATTTTTCAGGAAGCCCCGAATTCACGGTAACTCCTTTCGAATGAGAAGTCTACGATCCCTACGCGTGGCCTGTCAACCGCAAGCGCTGACGGCGCGGAGTCGTTCTAGAGGTTCCCGCCGCGCGGCTGCAGGTGGATCTCGTCGACGTTCGCCGCCGGATCGGCGTCCAGCGCCCAGACCAGCGCGGTCGCGACGACCTCGGGGGACATCATCGTGCTGCGATCCCAGGTTCCGGGCACTTCGTCCCAGAGAGAGCTTGCCGTCGCGCCGGGGTAGATCTCGGTCATTCGCACGGCGGTCCCGCGGAGCTCCTCGCGCAGTGCTGCGATCGCACCCCGAAGCCCCCACTTGCTCGCGGAATAGGCCGACCAGTTCGGGAAGCCCTGCTTCGCGGCGACGGAGAGGAGAGCGAAAAGGTGCCCCCCCGAGGAGCGCAAGGCCGGCAGACAGGCTCGATAAAGGTAGAGCGCCCCGAGAAGGTTGGTTTCGACCGATTCGCGCAGCTGCTCGCCCGTCAGGTCGCTGAAGGGCGCGACCCGGGCGATGCCGGCTGCCGGAACTACGATCCGGGGCACGAGCCCGGCCTTCTGCGCTTCGACGAGCGCTTCCGTCAGGGCGCGATCATCGCGAACGTCGACGGCACGGCAGACTCCCCTGCCCCCCGACTCCCGGAGACTCTCCTCCAGGGTCTCGAGACGTCGTCCGAGAAGGATCAGAGGATGCCCGCGACGGGCCAGAGCCCGCGCGACGGCGCGGCCGATTCCCGAGCCGGCACCGGTGATGACGGCGGCTTCGGAATCGGAAAGGGTCGCGCGGACTTCGCCGTCGGAGGGGGATTTCATCGAGATTGCGGAAGGAAAAATTGGTCGGGACGCCGGGATTTGAACCCGGGACCCCCTGAACCCCATTCAGGTACGC
>JBDTQG010000034.1:0-32329 GCA_039932315.1 Thermoanaerobaculia bacterium | reverse complement strand
CCGCGACTTCCCTGAGCCAAGACCAGAGGGTGTTCGAATCTCCTAGAGTGTTCGAACTCGGATGCGTAAGGTCTACCATCAACTCTCCCCCAATCTTGTTTCTGCCTTAGACCTCAAATCGCGGCGGCCGACCAGAAGAACATCGTTCCCGATTCGAACGAATCGGTGAAGACGAGATCGTTCGTCAGGCGGCGGATGGAGAAGTCCCAGTCGGTGCCGCTGTACTGGCCGGAGCCGACGACGACGGCTTTGCCGCCGGAGAGCGTGAGGCAGGTCAGGGTGTCGTTGCCGTTGCCGCTGCCGACGGGTGGCATGTCGAAGGTCCTGCGGCCGGTGCCGTTGCCGCCGAACGCGGTGTCCATGCCCATGATCCGCGGCAGGGTTCGCGCGACGCCGACGTCGACGATGTTGCCGCTGTCGCCCGTCGTCGCCACCGCAGCGACGACGATCTTGCCGTCCGACTGGACCACCATGCGATTCAATCCTCCACCGCCATCTGCGTTCGGGCCCGTTTCGCCGCCGAGATCGAAGCCCACGTAGTCCGCCCAGTGCACCGTGCCGTTCGGACGCAGACCGATGACGGAGACGTTCTCCGCCCCCGACGGCCCTTCTTCGCCGGAGACGACGATCTCGAGATCGGGAGTCAGTGCGATGGAACGGAGATACGAGGATTGAAAGTCGTCGATGAGGACGATGCCGTTGCCGCCGAAACCGAAGGTGCTGTCGAGGAGAAGGTTCGATCCGTCGATGCGAACGACGGCCATCGACGCGAGGAAGCCCGGCATCCCGCGCTGCACCCAGCCACCCAGCACGACGTTGCCGTCGGGCTGAAAGGCGATCGCCCCTTCGCCTTACAATGTGCGGCTAGCCAGCGATATGCCGAGAAGAATCAAGAGCAGAGCTGCTGATTGGAAACTCATTCTTTGCACCCGCTGCACTCTTGGTCATTCGCTTTCAGGAGGCGAAGAATAATGCGCTGCGCTGCCTGGTATTCAGGAATCTCCGGGTAGACCGTGGATTCCATGCCTCCGTAGGTTAGGACGAACGTTGTCGATCTCTCTCGAGGTTCCGTGCCAGCCACCTGATCGAGCCAGGAAATCGTGAAATACGCAGGACCGGCGTCCTGAATTGTTGGAATGGGTCGGCCCGTGGCCGCCTCTTTTGACCTGGCAATCTCGTTGCTGAATCTCTGAAGCTGGGCGCCCGCGATTTCTGTCTGCACTGCGTCCAGCGCCTCGGGGCTGAGCCGCCACTCAACGCTGTGCCTGGCAATCCCAGTCTCGCGACTGTCGTATTCGCCCACTGTCAGCCGGCCGTCGCCGTAAAGGCTAGCCACCCGCCATTCATTGAATGGAAGCGCCTGGACCGAGATACGGAGAATGCAAGTTTCCGCGTTCGCGCTGAAGGTGCCAGAGAGCGACTGTTCTCCTCCTGCGCAAACCACTAGCCCGAGCGATAGAAGGATGCCTACAGCAATTACTCCAAGGTGGGATGGAGTGCTCGAATGGCTCGAATGGCTCAAATGCGCCCCCTCGTCAGTCACTTGGTTCTCAGCTACTCCACAGTCAACGAATGAGAAGTACGGAACAGTCGGACTGTGGAGGCTTCCTCGATATGCAGCCTGGGCCCGTTGCTATGGAGCAAACCGAGGTTCTGAGGTTCGTTCCCGCCGACGCGCGGTTCGCAACCCGGCCGCCAGCTATCAACAGCATCACAAAGCGACGACTGGATCGATTCATCGGCTTGCTCCCGTACGCTTGCGACGAACCTCAAATTGTTCGAAACGACCGAGAATCTCTCTTAGCGCCGCGTACTCGCGAATGCTCGGATAGTGGCCTCTGTACATGTCACTGAAGTCAACGCCGAACACCTTGTCCAGGTGCTTCCTTCCTGCCGCATCGGAACCTGGCAAGAGAGGGAGGTGAATCTCTACTTGCATTGAACCTACATCTTCGACGGCTACTCCAGGATTGGGTTCGAGCCGATGCCTCCTTAGAAGGTCAGCCCGGTCGTACTCATAGAGGTTAGATGAGAAGAGTGCCTCGACCGTCTGCGAGACCTCGCCATCCGAGAGCTGCCCCGTCAGCAGCAGTTCGGGCGTCGCTGAGGCGTACGCAGATAGCGAAACGGTGAACTGTCCGTCTCCTCTCAGGGCATAGGTTTTGACGACGCTCGTCGTCCCACCTTCCGTCCTGAAAACCAGGAAGTCACAGTCTGGCTTCAAAGCAACATCGGATGGTTGGAGAGCATCCGCGCTTGCTGCCTCTGAGCGAAAAAGGCAGGCGAGCGCGAGGGCAGAGACTGCGACGGCTGGCCTCATCTTCACAGTTGCCATTCGGGTTCCTCCGTGGCTATTTCTAGCGCATGCGTGAGGGGTTCAAGCACGGGTCCAGGCGCGGTTCGGAGCGAGCCAAGGCGAGACATGCTGCTACTGCGCGACCGGCGATGCTCAGGGCTCTGCCCATTGATTTTTCAGCGGAGCCTATGGTTGGCGCTGAGCTAGCGCCTTGGTCGCGCTCGCCTCCGCGCGCGGCCCCGAGGCGAAGGGACGGAGCCTGGCGCCGAAGATCCTATGGACCAGCCGTTGCACGCACCTGCTCGAGGAGTGCATGCCGATCCGCGACCTCCAGTAGTTCATGCGACACGCCTCGATCGAGACGACCATGGCGCACTACGCCTACCTTACGAAGGAGCGGATCGGCCGGATGCTGCAGAAACACGATCCACTGGCGAAGAGGCGCAGGGAGGCACTTCCGCTCGGCGGGGTGATGAAAGCGTTGGTTGAAGGGCTGGGTAGGTAGCAGGTGGAGCGTTTCTACGCAAAGAATTGAAGAGACCGGCGCGCGACGATGAAAGAAGAGAAAGGAGCTCCCTGCGAAGCCCCCTCCTCTTACTCGGCAGGATCGACGTCTCTACGGAAAGACGCTCCAATCTGCATCGACTAGCCCGTGATCGAAGCTGCCGTACGCGATCGGAATGTTAAATTCCCAGTGCCCATCGATTGGTAGGGTCAGCGGAATCTGAATGACTGGATTCCTGAGCTTGAAGTCTTGCGCAGTTGCGTTCGGGTCCGTCGGATACAAGTAATCCACTTGTGTAAAGCAAGCGCCTGTCGAACCGTTCGGAAAGCTTTCAACCGTCGTGATTGCAAGATCGTGAGGATCTTCGCACGGCACGATGTCAATTTGAATATTGTGATCGTCGAACATGAACCCTACGGGACCGATAATTCGATTCTCTCCAGTCTTAGACATGAGATAGGTGTTGACGTCGTCGGCAGACAGGTCAAACAGTGCCGAGTTAAATCGAAAAGCCCTTGCCATGACACTGGTTGTGTGAGGGTAGCCCAGAAGAGTTCCAACTCCGATATTCGCGTTCGCGGGGTAGTTGCTCGAGGCTGGCAGCTGCCCGAAGGCTCTAGAATAGGTGGTCGAATCGATCGGCGTGAGATCGATGACGATCGGATCGTTGTCCGCGCGACGGAACCAATGCACGACTGAGGCGACCCCGCCCCCTATTGCAGATTGCTGATCATCTCTGGAACCCTTCACCAAGTCGGCGCCAGGCTGCAGTCCGCCGAAGTTCGACGATCCACCGTAAGAGACCGTGTAGGAAGTGATCTCTCTACAAAATTGACCCGCAGGAGGAGGATTTGTCGTGCAGTTGTCGGCATCTTCGTCAGTGTCGATAGTAAGAGTGGTGTGCGTAAGTCCTAACGCGCAATGACCTAGCTCGTGAAGTACCGTGGACGCCAAGCTGACAGTTCCGGCAGTAAGCGGCGCAGTCTCCATCGTTGTGCAGTTGAGGCAATTGTTCACACCAGGCAAGAGAGCGTTCCACTTCTGGGCCGCCCAAGCTGCGGCCTTTGCGAGATTCCCGTCAAAGGCATCGACGACGCAAACGCGAACATTTGGAGATGCTTGCCCGCCTGAGATGTAGGTTGGCGGATACGTGATCCCTTGAGCATTGACGGTTTCTCCCGGCGCGCCCGAGAAAGTTTGAAGAGGGGCGCAAGCCGAGGTTCGTGGGCATTCAACGGTTCCCCAGAACACACCGCCGAACGCAACGCTTGAGCCTGCAATCTGCGCGCAAAGAAGGGCGATTGCGAGAGTAGAGCTTCGCATGGCTACAGTCTCCTTCCTCGATCGCGCGCTTCATGGCTTAGTTTGAGGAGGTGTTTCAAAGCCTCAAATTCTCGAACGACGGGTTCATCGTCGAGGGCGAGAATCGAACCTTGCACAGTGAATTTGTTCGAGACGGAAGTCCAAGGATGTTTCGGATCCCCCGTGCTTTGCAAGACGGAAATCTGAACGATGGCGAAGCCGGCCTCCGAACCGGAACGACGTCTTACTCCTTCGCGCAATTCCATCTCGAGCAATGCGTCCGGATCAAACGCATAGAGCCGGTTGTCGACGATCGTGCCCACAACTTCGTCTAGGTCGAAGTCCGTCAGCTGCGAGAGCTGGCGCGCGTATGGCTCAGAAGACTCAGCGAAATGTCCGATCTCAACTCGGCCGTCTCCGAAGAATTGATAGCGGGTCGACAGACCGGTGTCTCCTCCCCCGAAAATCATCGAGAGAAAAACCGCTTCAGAGCTTGAATCGATCCTGATTTCAGGACTGGGGCTAGCGGTTTGACCGGGGGCAACGCCTACCGTCGCACCATAGCTCTGACCAAAAGCAGTTGAGCCGCTTGCAAACAGGAGTGCGCAAGCAGCTAGGCCGGTGCAGAGCACCAGATTTTCTGACTTCCTCATTCTTGGAGTCCTCCCAAGACGTTTTAGCACAACGATGTCGCGCTCCCCGCACGGTTCGGGCTGGCGTTTCTGGGCCGAGAAGTAGGCGTCTGCATAGGTGAGCTCCTGCTCGAGCAGCGGATGCCGGTTCGCGATCTTCAGGAGTTCATGCGGCACGCCTCGATCGAGACCACCATGGCTCACTACGCCTACCTGGCGAAGGAGCGGATCGGCCGGATGCTGCAGAAGCACGATCCGCTGGCGCGGCAGCGGCGCGAGCCGATGCCGCTTGGCGGAATCATGAAGGCGCTCGTCGAGGGGCTAGGCGTCGCGGGCTAGCCGAGAGGGGCTGGCCCGGTCCCGTGTTTTTTGGTCAGCATCTGTCACGTGACGCCTGTTCCGCGGACGAACAGGCCGAGCCTAGCTGGCGAAGAGCTCCGCCGGACGTGATTCCAATTCCCACGTACTCAGCTCGGTACTAGGTGCGCCACGTCTGCGCTCCGATGAGGTGTAGGGTATAGCTTCACGGGAAGACACTCGACCACTCTGAGAACGTCCCACTCTCAAAGCCGTCGGTGAACAGCAAGAAACGCCACACCTCGCCAGGCTCAAGAGTTTTGTCGAGTGTTACGAGCAAGTGAAAATTTGGTGCTGTTTCCTTCATCCTGTAGTGCTGGATGTGCGGATCCCCGGTACTAATTGGCTCAAGCGTGTAATCGCATTCTCCAAGTGTTCCGTCCGTATACTCGTGCCACTCGACTTGGACTTCCGCGTTCAGGCAAGCCGTAACAAACACAACTTGCACGCTGTAGTCGTCCGAGGTTTGACCAAGATCTGGATCCAAGCCAGAGGCTGCGAAAAGCACCGTGTCCACTTCATCCGGTGAGAGTCCCGTCAACTCGGAGTTGGGCGAGGTTGTGCTCTTCATCACTGAGTCCGTCAGGCCAGCTCCAAGCAAAGCAGAGGTCTTGACGTTGATGCTCGTTGGCCACCTGCTCGGTGGGGGCAAACTTCCGATGGTTCGAGAGTAGGTCGATGAATCATAGACGGTGGAGTCGATTACAAATGGGTCGTTGTCCACCCTACGGAACCAGTGGATTAGCGGAGATCCCGGGTTCGGCGTCGGAAAGTCATCTCGAGATCCCTGAACGTTGTCAACTCCATCATTCATCGTCGTCGTACCTGAAGAGGCGTTTCGTGTAGCTGTGAAGCTCGTGTGGTCGCCAGCTCCATTGTTCTTCACCCAATTGTTGTGACCCAAACCCATCACGCAGTGCCCGAGCTCGTGCAACAGTGTGTCTTTTGCGCTTTGGAAGATTGGCGGGCAAGGGTATGTGTCGGGCTGAATTGGTGTCGGTTCGGGCTGCTGACAGAGTGCCGCGTCAGCCTTCAGGCATCCGCCTCGGCCGGGAAGGCAATTGTTGACCGTGGGCTTAAGAGCATTCCATTTTGCGACCGCCCACTTCAGCGAAGCTTCAAGTTCTGGAGCGCTGGAGGACAGGCAGACGTCGATCTCAATGGGTCCGGAGGATCCAATGTAGGTTTGGGGGTGAACTATGATCACAGGGTCGAATTCCAATGCTTGGTTATAGGTTCCCGCCCCAATCGGGTTGGCGATTGCCACAAGGGTCAACGAGCACCAAATGAGCCCTCTCATCGCACGAGTTCCTTCGCTGCGAGATGCGAGAAGAAAGTCTTCTCAATGAAGGCTAGGGAACGATAGACACGCATTGTCGGGAATCGAGACGCGAGGTACTCCGCCTTTCGGAAGCTCAACGTATTTTCTAGGTTTCGCACGGGCGCCCCTGCCGCAGTCTCTTCGACGAGACGAAAGTGAAGCGTGATCGCGGGGGTGTCCTCCGAGACTCCAAGAACGTGGCCGTCGAGCAGCCGAACGCGCTCGACGACAAGAGACTCCTCGTCATAGTTTAGGAGGTCACCGGCTTGGATTTCGCTCAAAAAAGACGCAAGCTCTTCGCGGGAGATGTCTATGAAAAACTTCAATCCTTGGGTGGGGGCAGAGATCTCTCCTGACCCTGAGGCGTAGACCGAAAGCGAAATTGGGGCTTCGTAGACCCTACGCTGGAACGAGATCTCAAGAGCCGGAGCCTCATCTTCGACGAAAGCTAGCGTGGTCTTCGCGCTCGCCACCGTTCCAGCTGACGCAAGATTCGTCGAGCTGAGCAAGAAGGTTCCGACCGCGAGTACCCGACAGAATTTGCACTTCATCTTTTTCATGGCTCTTCCTCCGATCTGCGTAAATGCGTGTGTCCCAAAGGCGAGATAGCTCATCCCGGCTCGAGAGCTAAGTTAGCCTGACCGAACCGATCGCCCGGAATGAGAGCAGAACCCGTTCCGAGATAGGCAATTCCTAGCACACTGATGTGGCGCTCCCGCACACTCGAGGGGCGCCACCGAAAAGCTTCCAAGTCCGAGAAGGACACTGCCGCGTTGACGGCGCGCAAGGGGGTCGAACAACGACACCAGCCAGCGGATGGGCGCCGAGGTCTCGCGCTTCCTCGGCTCATATCCCGCCGCGCGGCCCCAAATCGGGAGCAGGCCCTAGCTCTTCCCCTGCCGCGGCGCGCACCCGATGTCATATAACACCGTCCGCCGGCGGTTCGTCGAGCTCGCCGCCGCGCGCGGCCTCGAAGCGAAGGGGCGGAGGGAACCTCTCCACCACACCGCCATGCGATCGTTCTAAGCTCTCGCGGTGATCCATACCTACGAAACTCGCTGAGAGAAGCCGATGCCAACCGACCCTCTAAAAATGGTCCTCGACCGCGACTTGGCGATGGCAGAAGCTCGAGAAACTATTGAAATCGCGGCACCCCTTCTGAGGGAGTTGGTCAACCACGGCACCAATGCCTACATCCGCTGTCAGGCGCTCACCGATCGCACGGGAAGTGTGGACGAGGACTTGGCTGCCTTCACCTTGTACAGGCAGGTGCTTGAGCTTACCGACGGTATCGAAGTGTTGGTCTCCAACTCTTGCCCCGTGGCGGCCATTCCTCTGGTCCGTTCTTCGTTCGAGGCCGTCTTGGGACTCGAATTTATTCTCAGGGCCGAGTCCGGGCAGCGGGGCTTGGCTTGGTTGTGCGGGTACCTCGTGCGGAAGCAGAAGTTCTACAAGAGCCTCGATGAAACCACGCCTCAGGGTGCGGAGTACCGCAAGAGATTTGAACTCGAGATTGGCCGAGCTCCAGGAATTCCTTCCGCCTGGGTCAAACACGGCCTTGCGGGCGTAGCGGCCTCAATTGCCATGGATCACTTGAAAGACCTCTTCGCTGAGGTGAAGAGTGCCATCAACGAGAATCAGCATTGGTACTCAATTCGCGGGGGGCCGAAAGATCTCTCAGGCCTAGCCGATCACCTGGGGCACAGCATTGAGTACAAGACCTTCTACACCCGTTGGAGTCGCTTTGCGTACGCGGGCGACCTCGCAGCCTTCCTCGCTCGCGATCCGGCTGGGGAAGGAGCTGTCGCGACAATGAGGAGCTCGTCTTCACTCCAAGAGCTCGCTGCCGGATCGGTGACGATCGCTCTCAGGGCGACCAAATTAATGGTCCATCACTACCGCGACGGAGAGCGACTAGAAGTTTGGTACGAACGAGAAATCATGGAGCCAATGGCAAGGCTCGAGACCTTGCGCCAAGACTTCTTGGCTCGCCGGATGACCTAGCAGAACGATAGCAATAGACAATATGGGGAAAAGTAGTGCTCTTTCAAAGGCGGACTCGGTTACTGAAACGTCGACGAGATCGCCGGCCCAAGCCCGAGCAGATAGACGGTGGTGTCGTCGAACTTGTAAAAGACCCGATACGTTTTCCCCTCGAGGGTTAGCACCCAGCCGTAAAGATCAGGGCTTCCCTGGACCGCCATTCCGTGCTCAGCAAGGGTCTGAAGAACGTCTTTCACGCCCTTTATTGCTTCATCTGCTCGCGCGGCGCCCTTTAGACGTTCACGCGCTCGGGCCGTGAACTCGTTCTCTTCGACGACAACCCTTTTTGACCGCTCAGGATCCTCAACCAAACTGCTTGGCATATTCGAGTTCTTCCGGCTGCATGGGCAGCTTCGGATCGTCTACGAAAACCGTTTCGTACGAAATATCAGCTTGGAGATCTGCCGCTTTCCAGCCGATGAAATCGTGCGACCACCTAGACAGGCTAGTAGCCGTCTCGCCATCAAAATTCGACAGCACGTAATGGACCAGATCGATCTCAGCGGCCGTAAACCTCGAGATGTCGGCATTCTCGACCAGTGCTACTACGCGAGCTTGCGTCTTCCCGAAGCCAACCTGCCGCCTTTGCGTGGTGGCCCTACCGCACAATTCCAGAGCACGAATTGCGGGAAGAATTCCTCGTGGCGCAGGCCCATGCTCTAACTTCTGGTACGTCTGACCAGTTACCGAAGCGCCCAATCTCGCGAAAGCAAAAAAATCGACGGCGAAGAGAATCTTGTTCAGCTTCGTCATGCCGAAATGCGGATCCATCACAGAGAGTTTCGCGACGTAGAGAATAAGTTCCTCGAGCTTCGAGGAGGTACGAGGAAGCGATGTCATGTTCTCCTCCGAGGCCGATCGGTAGTTTTTTCAGCGATTGAGCTGAAAGTCCTCGAGAGTGTTGAATCCGAAGCCGACTGGCCAGGCCGGTTGAAGAATGTTACGCCGTTATCACCCGCTTTTCCACACGATTTCCGCCTAGGTTCCGCGAAAACGTTTCCTTGCGTGCGAATCCTACTTCTCTTGCAGATTCTGGCGATTCCGCCTGGCGCTTGATCCGGGCATTCCTGAAAACGGGACACGCGGCCGGACGTGGGCGGCGGCGACGATTCGAGGGTCGGTACCGGCGGGAAACAACCGACTCAGGCACCCCCCTCTGCGCCTCACTAGCCGGGGAACGAAATCCCCATTTCGTTCCGGCATCGGTCAAAGTCTCACGTTGCTGGGGTTGCGCCGATCCGGGTCCGCCTGGAAGGCCCGTGCAACCTTCCCAATAATTGCCACCCCTATTGCACAGCCAGCAGCGTCCGATAAGGTGCATTATGTACGAGCGACAAGGAGTGGCAAGCCCATCATTCTAAAGCACTTGCGCAGGTTTACATTTCCCCGAGTGCAGACATGGCCACCTGATCGAGTGCACAGTTGCCGCAAGTCCTTTAGATTCGCGGGTCTCGACGACGAGTGCACAGCGTTGGCGCGTGAGGAGTTCACAGCCGGAGTGACACCCAGCGTCACCGATTGCGAGCGCAGCTCGAGGCTCGGCCGGCGACCTGGAGCGCCTGGCGCCGCGTCCGCGCTGCCGATTCGGCGCCGGCGAAAATCCTGCACCCCCCCGGGGGGTCGGGCAGGGCGCTGATCCCGATTCTCCCGAGCGGGGTGAGCCTCGAGGCCGAACGAAATCATGCAGCCCTTCGTCGGCGCCGGGTCGCGAGCGCCTCCTCGTGGCGAGCCTCATCGACCATTCCCGCGGCAGCGAGCTGCCTGAGAATGAAGTCCACGCGGTGCCGAGAGACGGACTTGCCGGCGACGGAGACCTTCTTTGCGATTCCGACCTTCGTCTCCCCCTGCTCCCAAAGTCTCCCGACTTCGTTCCCATCGACGGCCACCGGCGGAAAGGCATTTCCGCCGCGCCGAAGTCCACCGCGCTTCGCGATCACCTGCGCGCGAGCGGCGGGGTCGAGCTCGCCGGCTTCGACGCCGTTCAGGATCGCCTTCGAGAGCGTCCCCTTCGACACCGGCGCGCCGACCGCGGTGAGCCGCTGCAGAACCTCCGGCTGCGAGAGTCCCTGCTTCTCCCACAGGTCCTTGATCTCCATGAGCGAGAGCACCACTCGGGGTCTGCCGGCCATGGAGACCCCCTCGTCGCGGGCCTGCTGCCGGAGGATGCCGATCCGCTGGCGGTCGTGTGCACGGTCGCGGCCGTGCTCGGATACCAGCGCCATCGCATCGAGCAGGCGAATTGCGCCGGTCGACGTCGTTGCGTCGAAGCTGTTGCGCACGCAGACGAGCGCGACGCCGGTTCCAAGCCCAAGCTCGCGGAGCCGGGCGAGGCCGGAGCGGAGATCCCAGCAGAGGTCAGCGATCGAGTTGGCGAGCACCACGTCGGCCTTGCCGGCGCGCATCGCCTCGCAGAGCTCGGCAAACCCGGGCCGCTTTCCGACGCCGGTCGGGATCGAATCGGTGAATTCGCCGACGACCTCCCAGTTGCGGAGTGCGGCGAACCGCCGGAGCTCGGGCAGCTTTTCGTCGAGGACCGTTCGGCCGAGGTCCGCAGCGGTCGAGCACGCGTAGAGGAACGCGCGAGTCACGCGAAACTCTCGAGCGGCGCGGAATGGCGCGCGGCGATCGTCGAGAGGTAGGCGACCAGGTCAGAAGGGATTCGAAGGAGCGGGGAAAAGATGTGGTTCGAACTGGAGGAAGCCAGCTCTACCACCAACTCTCCCCCGATTTTGTTTCTGCCTTAGACCTCAAATCGCGACGGCGGACCAGAAGAACGTCGTTCCCGATTCGAATGAATCGGTGAAGACGAGATCGTTCGTCAGGCGGCGGATGGAGAAGTCCCAGTCGGTGCCGCTGTACTGGCCGGAGCCGACGACGACGGCTTTGCCGCCGGAGAGCGTGAGGCAGGTCAGGGTGTCGTTGCCGTTGCCGCTGCCGACGGGTGGCATGTCGAAGGTCCTGCGGCCGGTGCCGTTGCCGCCGAACGCGGTGTCCATGCCCATGATCCGCGGCAGGGTTCGCGCGACGCCGACGTCGACGATGTTGCCGCTGTCGCCCGTCGTCGCCACCGCAGCGACGACGATCTTGCCGTCCGACTGGACCACCATGCGATTCAATCCTCCACCGCCATCTGCGTTCGGGCCCGTTTCGCCGCCGAGATCGAAGCCCACGTAGTCCGCCCAGTGCACCGTGCCGTTCGGACGCAGACCGATGACGGAGACGTTCTCCGCCCCCGACGGCCCTTCTTCGCCGGAGACGACGATCTCGAGATCGGGAGTCAGTGCGATGGAACGGAGATACGAGGATTGAAAGTCGTCGATGAGGACGATGCCGTTGCCGCCGAAACCGAAGGTGCTGTCGAGCAGAAGGTTCGATCCGTCGATGCGAACGACGGCCATCGACCCGAGGAAGCCCGGCATCCCGCGCTGCACCCAGCCGCCAAGAACGACGTTGCCGTCGGGCTGGAAGGCGATCGCGGTCGGCGCCGACGTCAGCAGATCCGGCACGAACGGGGCGAAGTCGATCGACCCGTAGCCGACATCGTCGCCGAAATCGTCCATGACCTGGAAGCGCCAGGGCCCGCTGCCGTTGGCCGCCGCGGGGCCCGTCGTCCAGAGCCTGCCGCTGGGATCGAAACCCATTGCGACCACGCTGCTCATCGCGCCATCGAGAAACCAGCCGGCGAAATAGCCGTTCGACCAGTCGGTGTCGATCGTTCCGTTCGCGAGGAGGCGCACGACGAAGCCGATATCGCGATTGAAGAAGGCCGTTTCGTGCATCGTTCCGGCGACGAGGATTCTTCCCTGGCTGTCGACGGCGACCGCGCGCGCCTGTCCCTGGTTGGCCGTCACCCGCCCGGCGAGACCGATGACGAGCTTGCCGCCGGCAAACGCCGGATCCAGGAGTCCGCCCGACAGCAGCCGGGCGACGGCGATCTTGTGACCTCCCTCGTCGCTGCTCGTCGCGGAACCGGCGACGAGAATCTTCCCGTCCGTCTGCGCGGCGCATCCGGACGCAAGATCGGTCTTCGCGCTGTTGAGATCGAACGGTATGGAGGCGTAGCCGCCGGGATCGTCGAGACCGTCTTCGGCGAGAAGCGGCGCTCCGTGGAATGCGACCACGAGAAGAAGTAGACGTTGCAGACTCCGGCGAGCTCCAGCGAGGCACATGGGGTCCCCTCCAGAGAAGGGAACGCGAACGCGCCCCCGCCGCGGCCACTCCCGGAGAAACCGGGCGGTCGCTGGCGTCTACGAAACGCTGCGAAAACGCACCGCGCCGGGATCGGGTTCGAGGAGCGCAGCGGGACTCCCCATCGCCGCTAGACGCCCGCTCTCGAGCCGGAGAATCACTTCGGCGAGGAGATGTACGTCCCCGGCCTCATGCGTCACGATGAGCATCGGCACATGCAGCACGTCGCGAATCCGCAGGAGATGGTCGCGGAGGCGCTGCCGCAGCTCTCCGTCGAGGTTGACGAGCGGCTCGTCGAGCAGGAGGAGCTTCGGCTTCGAGAGCAGGGCGCGGCCGAGCGCGACGCGGCGCTGCTCCCCGCCGGAAAGCCCGTGGACGGCGCGGTCGAGAAATCCGCCGAGCTCGAGAACCGCGATCACCGCGTCGAGCTCGGGCGCCGATCTCCCGGCGCGCGGCGCGCCGTAAAGGAGATTCGCGCGCACGTCGAGATGCGGGAAGAGAGCCCCGTCCTGGGGCACATAACCCAGCTGACGCGTCTCGGCCCGGCGATGGATTCCGTCGGCATCGAGCGTCTCTCCATCGAGGGTGACACGGCCGGAATCCGGACGCCGAAGTCCGGCGACGACCTCGAGCAGCGTCGTCTTTCCCGCTCCCGAGGGGCCGCAGATCGCCGCGACCCGGGCGTCGATGGAGGCCGAGAGCGAGAGCTCGAACGGCGGCAGCGCGAGCCGGATCTGGTCGAGCTCGAGTTTCACGCTACCGGCCCCGCGCTTCGGCCCGGGCTCGCCTTCGACGAGCGCACCAGCCATTCGCTCGCGGCGAGAGCGACGAACGACAGGAGAACGGAGATCAGCAGCAGCTTCGACGCCGCTCCGTCTTCGCCGAGCTGAACGTGCTGATAGATCGCCGTGGCCAGCGTGGTCGTTCGCCCGGGGATGTTTCCGGCCACGAGGATCGTCGCGCCGAACTCGCCGAGCGCGCGCGCGAAAGCGAGCAACAGCCCGCCGACGAGTCCGCGGCGGGCGAGCGGCAGCGTGATCGTCCACGCGACGCGGAGCCGGCGGGCACCCAGGGTGCGCGCCACCTGCTCGAGACGGGGCGGCACGTTCTCGAAAGCAGACCGCGCGGAACGCACGAAGAGCGGCAACGCCATGACCGCCATCGCGACGACCACCGCGCGCCAGGTGAAGACGATGGGCAGGCCGATGGCTTCGAGCTCGCCCCCGAGGGGCCCGCGGCGGCCGAGGAGGCGGAGAAGCAGAAGTCCGGTTGCAACCGGCGGCATGACCAGAGGCAGGGCGACGGCCGTTTCGACGAGACTCTTTCCGAACCAGCGATAGCGCGCGAGGAGCCAGGCGATCGCGAGCCCCGGCGGAATCATCACCAGCATCGCGAGCAGGGCGCAGCGCAACGTCAGCGCGACGACGCCCCACTGTGAAGGATCCGGCACTTCCCTATTCTGGCAGCGTGAAGAGCGCGCGGCGGAAAACGTCGCGGGCGGGCTCGGACGACAGGAACGCCACATACGCGCGCGCCGCGGCCCCGACCTTGCTCCCCTTCAGGACTGCCACGGGGTAGGAGATCTTCGGACCCTCGGACGTGGGCACTTCGAAAACGACGCGGACTTTCTTCGAAACCGCGGCGTCGCTGCGATAGACGATCGCCGCGTCGGCGTTTCCGCTCTCGACAGCGGCGAGCGCTGCCCGCACGTTTTCGGTCGGGACCACCTTGTCGATGACTCCGCGCCAGAGTCCCAGACCGGTGAGGTATTCCCTGGCGTAGATTCCGGCCGGAACCGACTGCGGCTCGGCGAGCGCCAGAACCTTGACGCTTTTGCTCGCGAGATCGCGCGGCGCGACGACTTTGGCTCCGCCCTCGGCGGCGACCACGATGACGAGGTTGTTGGAGAGCAGGCTCCTGCGCGTTTCGACGATGAGGTCGCCGCGGCGCTGAAGACTGTCCATCCTGGCCTCGTCGGCGGAGAAGAAGATGTCCGCCGGCGCTCCCTCTTCGATCTGACGCTCGAGCGTGCTCGAAGCCGCGAAGTTGAAAACCAGATGGTCGCCGCTCTGTATCTCGTACGCGGGCGCCAGCTCCTGGAGAACGTTCGTCAGGCTGGCGGCGGCGAAGATGACGACCTCCGCCGCGTGGAGGACCGGTGCGAAAAGAAAGGCGAGGGAGAGGGCGAAGACCTCGGCCCGGCGAAATGAGCGAGCGGAGTGACTGGGCGACGGATGCATGGACATGTCCTCTTCTCGCAGCGGCTCAGAAGATGACCTGCAGACGGGCGAGGAACCGATTCTCGTCCGCCCGCCGATCGATCGCGACGCGCATGTAGTCGACGACGACCTTGAGGTCGTCGCTCTTCAGGAACCAGTTGAGACCGAGCGTCGTGATGCGGGTCGAATTCTCGTCGACGGCGGTCGAAGGATCGAAGGATTCCCGGCGAATCAGTGCCTGCAGGCGCTTCGGCACGACGAAGGCGCTGATCATGGACGACCAGCCCTCCGCCTCGACGAGGCCGACCGGCAAGGCATTTTTCGGCTCGAAATGGCCCTGAATCACCTCGACCCACACCTCGAAGCGGCCGGTGGTGAACTCGGCGTCGAAAGCGGAGCCACGCCGGTCGCCGGTGAAGAGCGCGTCCTTGTCCGCGGTTGCCGGCGTCGAGTCGAAACCGAGATCGGCCAGGTTCAAGGCGACATCGGAGGAGGAGTACGCGGCGGCGCCGACGGAAAGAAGGGCTTCCTCGCCGAAGAGCCGCCCGCGCCAGGGCCGGCCCGAGAGGCGCCCGACGGTGAGGAAATCGTCGTTGTCGTTGAAATTGTTGTTCGCTCCGGTGCCGTTGAACGCTCCGAGAGCCCAGCTCGCGCGCTTGTCGAGGAAGTCGCCGCTTCCCTGAATGCCGATCTGCCGGCTGAGGGTCAGGCGATCGTTCGCCAGGCTGCGCTCGATCGTCGGGAGCTTCGGGTCGGCGTAGAGCTGTTCGAAGCCGAACGGCGTCTTGAACTGCCCCACCTTCACGTTCGCGGCGGCGTAACGATTCCAGTTGATGTAGGCGTCGGTGAGCTGCGCGCGCAATCCGCTCGTGTTGCCGATGCTGCCGGCGAGATCGAGCTCGAGCTTGAAGTCGAACTCCTCGAGAAATTTCCCCGCCGCGTTGAGTCGAGCCCGGCGGAGATAGAAGCGATCGTTCGCGTTCGAGAAGCGGCTGTCTCCCTTGTCGCCGAATTCGCCCTGCAGCTGCAGAAGACCGCCGAAATTGATTGTCGGAGCGCGACCGCTCGACAAGACGTAGGACGGCGGCGCCTGGGCGAACGATGCGCCCGTGGCGGAGAAGAGAAGCAGGAAAGCGGCGACGAACTGCTGGACGGTTTTCAAGTGCACTCTCCGAAAGCGGGTGGAGAGACTACCGATTTCGATATATCTCGTCAAAGATATCGGCTGCAGGTTCCGAAAAATTCTTGCGCCCTCTGCGCTTCACTTCTCCAGCAGACGCTCCAGTTTGCGCCACGGAGCGGTGGCTCCCGCAAGCGCCCGGCGCTCGATCTCGCGATAGAGCGAAAGCACACGCAGCCCGGTAAGAGTGAGACTGGCACTGCCGTGCCGGCGACCGCCCCTCTGCATCTCAACCAGCGGCTCGCGAAAGGCCGCATTCATCACCTGCGTCAGCTTCCACGCCCGCATATAGGACATCTCGAGCGTTCGTGCCGCCGCGGCGAGCGATCCGGCAGCGGAGATGGCTTCCAGAAGGTCCGCCTTGCCCGGTCCGAGTGCGATCGCGGCGTCTCGCGCAACGCGGAATCTCGGCACCAGGGCGTATCGCGATGGCTTGGCCACGCGGCGAAGATATCGCCTTCGCGCGACGCTTCCCCAGGACAAACCCGCTGCCAGGTACGCTCGAACCCGCTCACGCTGAGGCCATAAGATCGCGACAGCTCGAGGAGACCGATCCTGCGACTTCGACGAATGCCTGCGCGCCGGCCGCTGTCGGGACTCGATGCCACGTCGGCAGCGAACAGTCCGGCGCACGCGAGCGCAGATTCGTCGCCTTCTGCGCACTCCGATGCCCGCGACGCCGCGATCTGGGCCCTCGCAACCCTGACGATTCTCGGGCTCATTCCGATCGGGTTCGTGTCGATCGACGGCCTCGGTCACAGCCATGAATTCGCCGACGGCCGCTGGAGCCTGAATCCCAACCATCTCCTGTTCGAGATTCTCGGAGCGGGCTGGCAGGGACTCTGGGCGACGATCGCACCCGCGCGCGCCGGAGTCGACGCGCTCAAGCTGCTGAGCGCTCTCGCCGGCGCTCTGGCGGTGGGAATCTTCCGCTGGCGGGTGATTCCGCAGCTGGGCATCGGGCGCTGGCCGGCGAACTACGCCACGGCGTGGGTCGCCTTCTCGTCGGCTTTCCTCCGGCTCTGGGTTTCGGACGAGACGCACATGATCCAGATGCCGGTGGTGGTCGCGCTGGCGGCGCAGGGGCTCGCGCTCTATGCCCGGCCCACTTTCAGGCGCGGGCTGAAAACCGGACTCCTGGTCGGCATCGCCGCATTGACGTTCATCTCAAATGCGCTCCTCGGCGTGGCGCTCGCGCTCGCTTTGCTCGGCGCCCGGCACGGCGCTCCATCCCGGCGCCAGCGTCTTGCCGCCATCGCCGGTATCGCGGGCACGGCGCTCCTGGTGACGGTGCCGGCGCTCTTCCTCGCGGCTTCGATCACCGCGGGCGCCACCGGCGCCACCGGCGAGTCGCGTCTCTCCTGGCTGTCTCACGGGCGCCTCGGCACCTCGGCGGCGATGCCGCGCGGCGAGTCGGGTTACGGGCTCGAGCTGACACCGCATGGGGCCGCAGAAGCCCTGATGCGAGCCACGTACGGATCGGCGAGCGCGCTCGTCGATCTCACCCCGCTCGCCGCAGCCGTCCGCGACCGCACCGCTCCCTCTCTCCGGGTTCTCCTCGGAGCCGCAGCTTTTCTCTCCGCAGCGGCCGGGGTGCTGTTCGCCCTGTTCTTCATCCGGCGGGCTGATCCGAGCTCAGCGGAAGGTCGAGCGCGGCGACTCATCGTCACCTTCACGGTCGCCATCCTTTTCTTCGGCTTCTGCTGGAGCAATTCCGACGATCAGTTCTACTTCCAGCTGGCCCCGGTCTTCGGACTTCTGGCCGGGCTCGCCGTTTCGACCGGGAGTCGAGCGCGACGCCGTCTCTGCCTCTCCCTCGGCCTCGCTGGACTGCTCTCCAACGTCATCGACGTGACGAGCACGCGGATCCTCTATCCACGCGCGCAGCGGGTGGCAGAGCTTTCAGCCGCCACGGCCGGCGCCTGCCTCGTCGTGCTGCCGGGCTTCGACGAGGCCGAGCTCATCTTCGCGCTCGCGCCGGCCGCGGCGACGATTCCCCACGTCGCGATCACCGATCTCGCGACGGCAGGAATCGCGAGTGCTGGCCTCGAGCGCCTGCTCGCCCGCATCGAGGATTGCTCTGCGCGCCGCGGCAGGGTCGTCTTCGTCGACATCTTCGACACCCCGCTCGCTCGGAACCCGTGGAAATATCTGCGCCGCCTGGGCTATGAGCACGCGGCGGTGGCGGACCGGCTGGCGCCCTTCGCCGGGGAATCCACCACGGAGTTCGGGCCGTTCAGCGTTCGCAACTCCCGCTGAACGGGCGCAGGATCGGCGCACGTCGCGGGTTCCATGAGGCGGAACGGGACTCGATGAACGAGGCCCGCAATCAAACGGAGAACAACCTCATGAATCGCCATCCCAAGCTGGCTCTTTTCGCACTCCTTTTCGGCGTCGCCGCGACGCCGCTCCTCGCCCACGGCTCAGCCCACGGCCGACCGCAACGTGGCGGCGGCGCTCTCCTCGACGACGACCGGATGGATCGCATGGCCGAGCACAACGCCGAGCGGCTGACGCGGGCCCTCGACCTGACGAGCGCACAGCAGACGACGCTCGACCGCCTGCAGAACGAGCTCGAAGCGACGGTTCGACCGCTTGCCGTCACGATGCGCACGGCGCGCGACGAGATGCAGCGTCTGCTCGACACCGCTTCGCCCGATCCCGCCGCGGTCGGCACGCAGGCGATCGCGATGGATCACGCTCGCGACGGAATGAAGGCAGCGCGCGAGAAGTTCGAAGCGGACTTCGCCGCCGGGCTCACCGAAACGCAGCGCGCGACCTTCCACGCCCTGCAGGAGCTCCGCCCGGATGGCGAGCGCTTCGGCCGCGATTTCCGCGGCGGACACGGCGGCGAGCGCGGCGAGCGTCAGCACTGACAGCTCACTGAACGAGCTCTGACCGAGCCCTGACCGAGCGAGCCCTGACCGGACAACGAACGCCGGAAAACGCAGCGCAATCGCGCTACCGGCCGGTCAGGTGTAGCGGATCCACCGCCAGAGCTCCTGAAAAGTCGGCTTCTTGCCGTACATCAGGATGCCGATGCGGTAGATCCGCGCACAGACCCAGACGAGGAAGAACACGAAGGTGCCTGTCAGCAGGTAACTCGTCAGGATCTGCCAGTACGGCGGCGTCTTCACCACGATCCGCAGCAGCATCAGAAGCGGTGAGAACACCGGAATCATCGAAAGCACCACCGAGCGCGTCGAATCGGGGTCGTTGATCACCGGAAACAGAAAGAACATCGGCGCAATCTGGAAGACCAGCAGGAAGCCCACGAACTGCTGGGCTTCCTGTGCGTTGTTCGTCGCTGCCCCGATCGTCGCGTAGAGCGTCGCGAAGAGCGCGTAGCCGAGCAGGAAGTTGATCAGGAAGTGGATGACGACCGGGATCGTCACCTGCGGCAGCATGTCCGAGGGAATGACCGCGATCGTCGTGACGACGACCGGCGCGGTCAAGACCAGCATCGTCGTCAGCCAGATTCCCAGCTGCGTCAGACCGGCCAAACCGATGCCGAAGAGCTTGCCGAGCATGAGCTCGATCGGCTGCACGGTCGCGAGGATGACCTCGACGATGCGCGAGCTCTTCTCCTCCAGCACACCGTTCATGACCTGCTGGCCGTATAGCATCACGATCATGTAAAGCAGGAAATAGAGGAAATAGGCGAGGAAGAAAGCCGCCATACCTCCTTCGTGTCGACTTCCTCCGGCGAGGACGCGCAGCGTCTCGAGGGAGAGGGGATGCGTCAGCTGGGTGACTTTCTCGGCATCGATCCCGGCAAGTTTGAGGCGGGCCTCGCCGACGACCTGAGAAGCGACCTCCGTCAGTCGATTCTGCGTCATGAAGTTCGACACACTCTCCGCGTGGTACTCGATCTGGTTCTGCTTGAGCCCCTCGGGGGCGATCCACAGCCAGGCGTCGATGTCACCCGCCAGCACGCGGCGATCGAGCTCGGCCCGCTGCGCCGTGCGGTCCGCCGCCAGAGGAACCAGCTCGACCTTGAATTGTGCGGCCTCCTCCTTCCGCCGGCTCTTGTCGGTCAGGGGCGAAGACGGATCGGATTTCGTCTTGTCCTCCTCGACGAGCTTCGTCGCCAGTGTGTCGCCGAAACCGCCGACTTCGTCGACGATGGCGAGACGCTGGGAAGCGCGCGACTTCATCGCGATGAGGGAAGGAAGAATGGTGAGCGCCGCCATCGCCACCGGCAGCAGTACCGTCGCAATCCAGAAGCCTTTGCTCTTGACGCGGGTCGTGTATTCGCGCTTCGCGATCGTGAGGATCGGATCAATTCGCATTTCGCACCGCCTGAAGGAACAGGGTTTCGAGGTCGGGCTCTTCCGAGCGAAAGTCGGTGACGTCGACGTTTTCTACCAGCGCCCGCAGCACGGTCGCGGGCTCGGCGTTCGATTCGAGGACGAGCTTCCAACCGGTCTGTCGTTCGAGAACCTGCGCGACTCCCGGCGTCGCCGCGATTCGTTCCGTCGTTCCCCTCCCGCCCAGGCGATAGACGTTGCCGCCGCGCTCGCGCTTGAGCGTAGCGAGCTCGCCGGCGAGGATCACCTTGCCGTGGGCCACCAGGCAGATGTGGTCGCAGAGCTTGTCGGCCTGTTCGAGGACATGGGTCGAGAAGAGGATCGTCTTGCCGCGCGCCTTGAAGTCGGCGATCAGGTCCTTGAAGAGGATCTGCGCAATCGGGTCGAGTCCGGAGAACGGTTCGTCGAGGATCAGGATGTCGGGATCGTGGAGGATGGTGCCGACCAGCTGGATCTTCTGCTGCATGCCCTTCGACAGCGCTTCGACCTTGGTTTTTCCCCACTGCGCGAGATCGACGCGCTGCAGCCAGTCGGCGATCATCCGCGATGCCGGGGCGCGCTTCACGCCGTGGAGCTCGGCGAAGAACATCAGGTGATCGGTCACCGTCATCTTGCGATAGAGGCCGCGCTCCTCGGGCAGGTAGCCGACGCGCTGCAGGTCCTCCGGGCGCCGCGGTCGACCGAAGAACAGCACCTCACCGCGGTCCGGCGCGAGGATGTCCATGATCATCCGGATACTGGTGGTTTTCCCGGCTCCGTTCTGTCCGAGCAGACCGAAGATCGATCCCGGCGGCACGGCGAACGAAACGCCGTCGACGGCGACGAAGTCACCGAACGCTTTGCGCACTTCGCGCAGTTCCAGATTGTCGCTCACTTCACGTTCCTCCTCGAGTCGGACAGGGCAGAGAGAAGCTTACGCCAGACCTCTGGTGACGGAGGCTGGACGGCGACGCAGGCTCGCATTCCGATACGTCTCTCGCCCAGCCGAAGTTTGCCGCCCTCTTGACGATGTGGTAGAACCGCCGCGTCGATTCACCTTCGAAATTGCGGAGACTGCGCCTGCAAGCCCCGCCCCTGCGAACTCTGGACTCTCACGCATGAGCTCGAGCGAGTTCAGCGTCGAGATCGATCACGTCAACAAGCGTTTCGGCGACTTCGTCGCCGTCGACGACGTCTCCCTGACGATCCGGCGCGGAGAGTTTTTCTCCCTTCTGGGTCCCTCCGGCTGCGGCAAGACGACGCTGCTCCGGATGATCGGCGGATTCGAGCTCCCGACCTCGGGTGCGATCCGGGTCAACGGCGTCGACATGACGGAAGTGCCGGTGCACAAGCGCCCCATCAACATGGTGTTTCAGGCCTACGCGCTCTTCCCGCACCTCACCGTCGCGGAGAACATCTCGTTCGGCTTCCGTTACAAGAACTACCCGGAATCCGAGTACGAGCAGCGCATCGCCGAGGCCGTTTCGCTCGTGCGCCTCGCCGGCTTCGAATCGCGATATCCGGCGCAGCTGTCCGGCGGACAGCGGCAGCGTGTCGCGCTGGCACGCGCGCTCGCGCTGCAGCCGCAGGTGCTCCTTCTCGACGAGCCACTCGGAGCACTCGACCAGAAGCTCCGCAAGGAGGTTCAGGTCGAGCTCAAGAATCTGCAGCGCAAGCTCGGCATCACCTTCATTTTCGTCACTCACGATCAGGAAGAGGCCCTGACGATGAGCGACCGGATCGCGGTGATGAACGCGGGGCACGTCGAGCAGATGGACACTTCATCGCAGGTCTTCGAATATCCACAGACCGAATTCGTCGCTCAGTTCATGGGCGCCTCGAATTTTTTTTCCGCGACGGTCCGCAGCATTGCGGAAGGACTCCTGTCGCTCGCGATGCCGGACGGCGACACTTTCAACATTCCCGATCCCGGCCGCGTGAAGACCGGCGAGTCTCTGCGTTTCGTCGTCCGGCCAGAGAAGCTCGATCTCCGGAGCCGCGACCTGTCGAAGAACGGCGTGCCGTGCATGGCAGTGAAGATCGAAGATCGCGTCTACCAGGGCGTCTCGACGGTCTGGATCGTGAGCAGCGCGACGGGTGAACGCTTCGTCATCTACGAGCAGAACGAGAAGCCGTTCGAGGAGCGCGGTAAGTTCGCGGTCGGCGGAACGGCCTATCTCTGCTGGAGCCCGAAGCACACCGTGCTGATGCGATCCGAAGTCGACGCATCGTCTGCCCCGGCCATCACGACCGCCAACCATGCCTGAGGTCAGGAAACGCCGGAATTTCGCGGCGTATCTCCAGGCTCTGCCGACCTGGGTCGTACTCGGAGTGTTCTTTCTCCTGCCTCTGGTCATCATGTTGGTCATCAGTTTCGGCCAGCGCGGAACGTACGGCGGCCTGAAGCCGATCGAGGACGTCTGGGCTTACATCTCGAGCGGCGATTTCCTCGCCAACTACAAGCGCTCGGTCGAGCCGCTCTACCTCTCGATCTACTGGCGCTCGCTCTGGATGGCCGTTCTCACGACCGTTCTCTGTCTCATCGTGAGCTACCCGATCGCCTATTACATCGCGGTCGTTGCGCCGGCACGCTTCAAGAACCTCCTGCTCGGGCTGGTGGTGATTCCGTTCTGGACCAGTTTCCTGATCCGCACTTACGCCTGGATGCTGATCCTGCGGACGGAGGGACTGCTCAACACGGTCCTCCTCGCGACGGGCATCATCCATCAACCGCTCGATCTGCTCTACAACGACTCCGCGGTGATGATCGGCCTGGTCTACGGCGAGCTTCCGTTCATGATCCTGCCGCTTTACGCTTCGCTCGAGAAGCTCGATCTCTCCCTGCTCGAGGCGGCGCTCGACCTCGGAGCGAACAAGGTCGCGACATTCTTCCGGATCACGGTCCCGCTCACCATGCCCGGGATCGTCGCCGGAATCATTCTCGTCTTCATTCCGTCGATCGGGCAGTTCGTGATCTCGGATCTCCTCGGCGGCGCGAAGAGCATCCTCGTCGGGAACCTGATTCAGAACCAGTTCGCCGTCGCGCGCAACAAGCCCTTCGGCTCGGCGATCGCTTTCGAGCTCACGGCCGTGGTCCTCGTTCTCCTGCTCGGCTATGCCTGGTACACCAAGCGCAAGGGCCAGGAGGTGCTTCTGTGAGCGCGCCCCCGGCGGAGAGTGCCGTCGATCTCGTCGAAAGGAAGGTCGTTCGGCTCGGCCCGGTGCGACCGGTCTCGCGGCCGGTTTCCTGGGAGAAGCGCCTTCTCGGCTGGCACAGTTTTCTGGTCTACCTGTTTCTATATGTGCCGATCGTCATTCTGATTCTCTACTCCTTCAACCGCTCGAAGCAGACCGCGGCGTGGGAGGGTCTCACTCTCGACTGGTACGTGCGGCTGTTCCACAACGATCTGATTCTGAAGGCGGTGAAGAACAGCCTCATCGTCGCGGTCACCACGACCTTCGCCGCGACGATCATCGGCACGCTCGCGGCCCTGGCGCTCGCCCGCAGCAGCTTTCGCGGGAAGGGAGCGACGCAGGCGGCGCTCTATCTCCCGATCATCATTCCGGAGATCGTCGGCGGCGCCGCGCTGGTGACTTTCTTCGGTGTGACCCAGATGCGGCTCAGCCTCGTCACCGTGATCATCGCGCACATCGCTTTCTGTATCTCCTACGTCGCGATCGTCGTGCGCGCTCGCCTCGCCGGCTTCGACCGCTCGCTCGAGGAGGCGGCTTCCGATCTCGGCGCCGGTCCGTGGGACACGTTTCGTCGCGTGACCCTGCCGATCATCCTGCCCGGCATCGTCGCCGGCGCGCTGCTGGTCTTCACGATCTCGATCGACGACTACGTCATCACCTCGTTCGTCGCCGGAGTCGGGGCGACCACTCTCCCGATTCAGATCTACTCGATGCTCAAAGTCGGCGTGACTCCCGAGGTCAACGCCGTTTCGACTCTGCTGCTGCTGGTGACCGTCATCCTGATCGTGGTCTCCCAGCGCCTGCAGCAGGAACCGACGCCCAAAGGAGGGCTCAAGAAATGACGCCTCAATTCATCCACCGATTCACCCGACGACTCCCGGTCACGTCACGCGGCGCTGTCGGTCTCGCCGCGGTCGGATTCATCGCCGCGCTCGCCAGCCTCGCAGGCTGCGCCAAACCGACGGCCGAAGCTCCGGCGGCAGCTTCCGCGACGGCGGCGACGGCGGCGGTGAACAAGAAGGACGCCGGCAAGCTCAACATCTACATCTGGTCCGCGTACCTGCCGAAGGAGGTCCTCGACGACTTCACGGCAAAGACCGGGATTCAGGTCAATTTCGACACCTACGATTCGAACGAGGCGCTGCTCGAGAAGCTCCAGTCCGGTGTCGCCGACTACGATCTCGTCGTCCCGTCCGACTACATGGTGCGCATCCTGACCGCCGAGAAGCTGGTGCAGCAGCTCGACCACGCGAAGCTGCCGAACATCGCGAACCTCGATCCGCGCTTTCTCGATAAGAAGTTCGATCCGAAGAACGAGCATTCGCTGCCCTACTTCTGGGGCACGACGGGCTTCGGCTACAACAAGAAGAAGCTGGGCACGCTCGACAGCTGGCAGGCGATCTTCGATCCGAAGAACAAGGGCCGCATTCTCATGCTGGACGACATGCGCGAGGTTTTCGGCGCCGCTCTCAAGTCGATGGGAAAGTCGCTCAACACGACCGACCCGGCGATTCTGAAACAGGCGGCTGACCTGCTCAAGAAACAGAAGAAGCTGGTCGCGACGTACAACAGCGGCGACTTCGCCAACATCCTGGCCGCCGGCGACGTGGACATCGCGCACGGGTACAACGGGCAGCTCGCAGAGGTGGTGGCCAAGGAGCCCGAGAAGCTCGCCTACGTGGTTCCCAAGGAGGGCGCGACTTTGTGGATGGACAACGTCTGCATCCCGGCCAAGGCGAGAAACGTCGAGAACGCCTACAAGTTCCTCAACTTCATCATGGAACCGGAAGTGAACGCGGCGATCGTCAACGGCGTTTCCTACGCGAGCGCCAACGTCCCGGCAAAGAAATTCATCAAGCCGGAGATCCTGAATGATGCTTCGATCTACCCCTCGGACGACGTCATCGCGCGCTGCGAATTCATCGAGGACATCGGCGACACGACGACCGTCCTCGACCAGTACTGGACGGAAATCAAGGCGCAGTAAGATGGCGTCCAATTCACCGCAAGGGAGACCCGCCATGCACCTGAACCGATTCCGACGCGCCGCAACTCTCGGTCTGGCCGTGACCGGCCTGATTGCGAGCGCAACGTTCGCGCAGGAGAAAAACTGGAGCCTCGACGTCGGGGCGGACTACAGCACGCGCTACATGTTCCGCGGTGTGCCGCTGCTCGGAGACAACGAAGTCATCACTCCGCACGCGACCTTCAGCATCGGCAGCTTCAACGCCTACTACTACGGCTATCTGGGAGATGTTCCGGCGGACTTCACGGCCTCGGGCCATACCGCCTCGTATCACGAGGACGACTTCGGAGCTGACTTCACGATTCCCTTCTCCGACAAGTTCGGGCTCACGCTCGGCGCAGTGTCGTACATGTACAGCAACGAAGTCACCGACGAGTACGGCTTCGAGGACACTTACGAGCTCTACGCCATCGCCGCGTGGGACGTCCCCTTCTCCCCCACCATCTCCTACTATCGCGACATGGATGTGGTGAAGGGTGGCTATGCGACCTTCGGCGTCAGCCGGAGCTACCCGCTCGGCACCAAGGCCAGCCTCGATTTCTCGGCTGCGGTCGGATTCGATTTCGGCTACAACCTCGGCGAAAGCGTTGCCGCGGGAACCGGGCTCGAGAAGTCGAACGGCGACCTGAACGACGTGCTGGTGGGAATCAACATCCCGATCCAGATCAACGACTGGCTGAGCGTGCACGCCCAGGTCCAGGAGTCGATTGCGCTCAAGGTTCTCGACGATCTCGGAGTCGACGATGAGACGATCGTGACCGGAGGCGTCGGTTTCACCTTCTGAGGACCGGTTCAGCATCCCGAAATCGAAAACGCCGCCCGGCAAGATTCGGGCGGCGTTTTTTTGCAAGGAGGTTGAGAATGCGCCAGCACTGGATCGGCGGTCGCATGACGGCGGGGAGGCGGGCGGGAATCGTCGTGCTCGATCCCGCGACCGGGGAAACCCTCGACACCGTTGCGCGCGGTACGGTTGCCGACGTCGAAAGCGCAGTGCGCGCCGCGCGCGAAGCTTTCGCGGAGTGGCGGTTCCTTCCCGGAGTCGAGAAGGGTGCTCTGCTGCACGAGGTTGCGCGACGGATGCGTTCCCGTCACCACGAGCTCGCGACGACGATGACCCGCGAGGGTGGAAAGCCCTACTGCGAGAACTTCGACGAGGTCGAATGGTCGGCGGCCTGTTTCGACTACTACGCAGAAGTGGGCCGCGACGCCCGTGGCAGCTCGATTCCGCCCGTGGCTCCGCATCAGGTCAATTTCACGATCAAGGAGCCGTACGGCGTCGTCGTCGCGATCGTGCCCTGGAACTATCCGCTGCTGCTCCTGTCGTGGAAAGTGGCGCCGGCGCTCGCCGCCGGCAATACGGTCATCATCAAGCCGTCCGAGGAAACGCCGCTCGCGACGCTCGATCTCGCCCGGGCTTTCAGTGCGCTGCCGGCAGGAACGGTCAACATCGTCAACGGCACGGGATCGGAAGTCGGCGAAGCGCTCGTCACGCATCCCGGAACCGATCTCATCGCGTTGACCGGTTCGCTTGCGACCGGCCAGCGCGTCGGTGCGCTCTGCGCACGGGAAATCAAGAAGTGCCATCTCGAGCTCGGCGGCAACGATCCCTTCATCGTCTTTCCCGATGCCGATCTCGAGGTCGCGGCCCGCGGCGGAGTCTGGGCGGCGTTCCTGAACGCCGGTCAGGTGTGCACCAGCGCCAAGCGCTTCTTCGTCTTCGACGAGATCTACGACGCCTTCGTCGAGCGCGCCGTTCGCTTCACCAAGTCACTCCGGCTGGGAAACGGTCTGGACCCGAAAACGGACGTCGGCCCGCTGATCAACGCGCGCCAGCTCGCGGACGTCGAAGCCCGCGTCGCCGAGGCGGTCGCCGCGGGAGCCCGCGTTCTGACCGGCGGGCGACGGAGCCGCAAGAAGAAGCAGGGTTTCTTCTACGAGCCCACCGTTCTCGTCGACGTACGGCCGGAAATGCGCATCGTGGCCACCGAGACGTTCGGCCCGACGATGCCGATCCAGCGCGTGCGCGGCGTCGACGAGGCGATCGCGATGGCGAACGCGCAGGACTACGGCCTCGGCGCGAACATCTACACGAACAACATGGAATGGGCGATGACGGCGATGGAGCGGATCACCGCCGGCACCTTCTGGATCAACGATCCGCTCACCGACAACGAAGCGGGACCGTTCGGCGGCATGAAGAAGACCGGGCATTCTCGTGAGCTCGGCGTCGAGGGTCTCGACGAGTTCCGCGAGACGAAACATGTGCATCTCGACTGGAAGCAGGAGATCAAGTCGTATTGGTATCCTTACGAAAAGTACAACAGGTCCCGCTAGTTCCGCTCTCATTCGAGGAGACGACGATGGCTCTGCTGCGGCTGAAGCTCCCGATTCTGAAACTCTTTCTCTGCGTCGCAGCTTTTGCGCCGCCGGTGCTCGCTCTCGTCGTCCCCCTGGCTCCCGACGCTTCGAAGTCCACCCCGTTGACGCGCACCTACGAGGCGCCCGAGCTCGCGGTGGAGCCGACGCTCGATGAGCTCGGCAGTCTGGTCGCCCTCTCTCCGGTCGACTATCCGGGCCTCGCCAGTTTCGAGACGAGCTTCGGTGACGACTGGGTGGTGAGCTGGGATCGCCGGTCAAGTAGACCCCATCTCCTTCAGGGAACCGGTGTCGCGATCTATCCCGGCAGCGGCAACGACCTCGCGCCTTTCGAAGCCGGCCTCTCCGGCGATCAGACGGTGACTCTGGAATTCGTCGAGCGGCGCCTGCGCGATTTTCTCGCCGAGAACCCGGACCTGTTGCGCGTCAGCGGCTTCGACCTGAGATTGGACCCGGCTTCGAGCACGGCCTACGGCGAGGGCAATACGCACTGGTTCCTCGAATTCGCCCAGTATCAGGAGGGTGTGCGTGTCGAAGGCGCCAATGTCTTCTTCCGCCTGAATCACGGCAACCTCGTTCAGTTCGGCGCCGACAGGGTTTCCGAAGTCACCACCGACACGCGGCCCGCGCTTCCGGCCGGAGCAGCCTTCGCTGTCGCGCTCGCCGAGATCGGCTTCAGCGCCCAGCGCGCGACGATGGAAGTCGTCGACGCGGGGAGCCTGCACCTCTACCCGACGTCCTCGCAGAATGAGGGCGCGGGCGAGCGCTTCCGCGGCAGCGAAGGATCCGGGTACGACCACGTCCTCGTCTGGAAGTTCGTCTTCCGTCTCGCTGGCGATTCCCCGACGTATCAGGTGCTTTTCGACGCCCACAGCAACCGGATCCTCGAAGTCCGCGATCTCAATTCCTACACCGATGCGACGGTCAGCGGCGGCATCTATCCGACCACCAACTCCGATCCCGAGGTCGTCGTCAACTTTCCGTTCGCGACCGTGACCAACGGCGGCACCAAGAACACGAATGCGGCGGGCGTTTATGACTATTCCGGCGGCACGGCGTCGATCCCGCTCAACGGCCAGTACTTCCGGATGAGTGACGCCTGCGGAGCCATCTCGCTGTCGAGCACGACGGACGGAAATCTCGCCTTCGGGACGAGCACCGGGACCGATTGCACGACCCCCGGATTCGGCGGCGCCGGCAATACCCACGCGTCCCGTTCCGGCATTTACCACCTGACCAACATCAATCGCAAGGCGATCGGCTTTCTCGCCGGAAACGTCTCGGCGAGCTCCTGGCTCAACGGCAAAATCACCGCCAACATGAACATCAATCAGACCTGCAACGCTTTCTGGAACGGGTCGACGCTCAACTTCTATCGCTCCGGCGGCGGCTGCTCGAACACCGGCGAGATCGCCGCCGTTTTCCTCCATGAGTGGGGACACGGCATGGATACCAACTCCGGCGGGGCCGCGAGCGATCAGGGAACCGGCGAGGCGGTCGGCGACACCTTCGCGTTCCTCGAAACGCGGGACGGCTGCATCGGCCAGAACTTCACACCCGGGTCGAACTGCGCCAATTGCACCGCCTGTACCGGCGTTCGCGACGTTTCGGACTTCGACCTTTCGGGACCGGCGGTCATTGCGAGCCCTGCGAACGTCACCCACAACTCCGGCATCAACTGCGATCGCTTCGCCTGCCCCTACACGGGCTCGAGCGGCCCCTACCGTGGACCGATGGGCTACGAGGGACATTGCGAGAGTCTCATCGCGAGCTCGGCGAACTGGGATCTCACCCAGGGTCTCATCGCTCAGTTCGGGACCGACCCCGGCTGGTCCGAGATGGACCGCATCTGGTACGGCAGCCTGACGCCCTCGAAGAGCGCCTATCGAGTCACCGCCGGAGGGACCTGCAATGCCGGTGCGACGGTCGACGGCTGCGCCGCCACGAACTGGTACACGGTTCTTCTCGCCGCGGACGACAACGACGGCAATCTCGGCAACGGAACGCCGAACGGTTGCCGTATCTGGGACGCCTACACGGCTCACGGCATCGCTTGTGGCGCCCGACCGGTCTGCAGCTGCACCGCCCTGCCGATCGCGAACGCCGGGCCGGATCCAGCCCCCATCTGCTCCGCCACACCGACGCAGATCGGCACCGCCTCTCAACCTGGACACACCTACCTCTGGAGTCCGGGAGGAGCGACGACGGCAGAGATCACAGTTTCACCGGCAACTACAACGACCTACAAGGTGACAGCGACCGTCGCCGGCTGCTCTTCGACGACCGACTCGGTCACTCTGCAGGTGAGCGGCACGTCCGCAATGGCCAACGCCGGCCCTGATGCCGCCATCTGCCCCGGCGGTTCGGTACAGATCGGAACCGCTCCGGTCGCGGGTCAGACCTACAACTGGTCTCCTGGCGGCGCGACGACCGCAGAGATCACCGTCTCGCCCACCGATACGACGGTCTATACCGTCACCGCGACCTCGAGCTGTTCGCAGGCGACGGACTCGACGACCGTCACGTTGACGCCGGCGCCGGTCGCCGACGCCGGCCCCGATGCCACGATCTGCGAGGGCTCGTCGGTGCAGCTCGGAACGCCGGCACAACCGGGTTTGACCTATTCATGGGCTCCCGGCGGCGCCACGACCGCGCAGATCAACGTGTCGCCTGCCGCTACGACCGTCTACACCGTGACGGCGACCTCCGCCTGCTCGCAGGCAACGGATTCGACGACGGTCACCGTCCAGCACGCCGCCATCGCCAACGCAGGAAATGATCTTGCGATCTGCGCCGGCGGTTCGGTGCAGATCGGCGTCGCGGCGATCCCCGGCCAGACCTACTCCTGGTCCCCCGGCGGCGCGACGACCGCGCAGGTCACCGTTTCGCCCACCGATACGACCGTCTACACCGTGACGGCAACCTCGAACTGTACCCAGGCCACGGACTCGACAACCGTTTCCGTGGGACACCCCGGCGCGAGCCCGGCGCTCACCAGTCCCGCCGACGGTGCGCTCGGAGTGGATCCTCCGATCCTCCTCGCGTGGCAGATTTCACCGGAGGCCACCGACTACCGCGTCGAGCTCGCCCTCGATGCCGCGTTCGTCGACCTGATCTCGAACACCGTGGTCGGCAACATCACGAGCGTCAACCTCGGAAACATTCCGGTCGATCAGTATTTCTGGCGCGTCACGGCGCTGGGAGCGACCTGCGGGAACAGCGCTCCGTCGACGGTCTTCGATTTCACCGTCGACAACGTCATTCTCCTCGACAACTTCGAGTCCGGCGGCTTCACGCACTGGTCCTCGACCGTTCCCTGAGCCGGGAGCAGAGACTCTTCCGGCCGCAGCCGTCAGGGAAGCGGCCGGAAGGATACCGGCTGGTCGCGGTTGAGCCGGTTCGTCGAGGTGAGCGTCGAGCCGGTCGCTTCGAGCCGATGCCCGCGGATCGCACCGGCGACCTCGATGCCCAGCAGAAGAACGACGAGCGCTCCCGCCGCGATCCGTCCTGAACGTCCGCGGAGCGCGGCCATGCGGCGAGCGGGAAGTTTCCCGGCGAGCCCGCGGGCCGCCCGCACGACCGCCACCGCTCCCAGCGTCGCCCACAACGGCACGAGCAGCAGCCCGAGCCGCGCGTAGCCGAAGAAGAAAGCGACGACGCCGAGCGCCGCTCCCGTGAGCAGAAGCGTCAGTCCGAGCCATTGCCGCTCGCGCGCGCCGCCCCGACCGGCGAACCAGGCGCCGCCGAGAAGTGCCGGCAGCCAGAAGACAAGCGCCCACGGCCGCTGCGGTACAAAGATGTCGACCGGTCGCCGGAGCCCCGTGAGACCACCGGGAAGGTCCCACTGCGTCCAGCCGAGACGGAGCGAGCCGAAATAGAGCGCCCACTTCTTCATCACCAGGCGCGCGAAGTCGCCCGGATGAGCTGCAATCCACTCTCCCGCAATGCGGTCGCCATGCAGCATGAACCGCAGCTGATCGGGATCGTTGAGACGCAGCTGACCGGAGCCGTCGCGGTCCGGCAGAATCGCCCGCGAGAACGCACCGTCCGCGCCGTCATGATTGGCGAGCGCCAGGTTGAGCGGGCCGTAGAGGGTCACCGGAACGAAGCGCGGAAGGGGCTCGGAAATGCCACCGGCGAGACGCCGATTGGCCTCCCCCAGCCGCAAGGCGTTGCGGATTGTCCACGGCATGACGACGACGCACGCGACGAGCATCGTCACCAGCGTGGCGTGGAGAAACTGCAACCGCGCCGCCCCGGCCGGGCGCGTTCGCCACTGGGCGATCGTCATCCAACCGGCGAAGACGAGCGCATAGAGCAGCCCTTCCGCCCGCGTGAGCGCCATCGCGCCGCCGAGAAGCCCGAGCATCGCGGCACCGGCCAGGGACGCTCGGCGACCG
>JBDTQG010000033.1:0-32559 GCA_039932315.1 Thermoanaerobaculia bacterium | reverse complement strand
GAGAGCAACTGGCGCGACATCCTAGAGCACTTCGCGCCCGCCGTGCAGCTCGGCCTCACCGCCACGCCCAAGCGCCGGGATAATGTGGACACCTACGCTTACTTCGGCGAGCCGGTGTTCATCTACTCGCTCAAGGAAGGCATCAACGACGGCTTTCTCACCCCGTTCAAGGTGAAGCAGATCCAGACCACCCTCGACGACTATGTCTACACCACGGACGACACCGTCGTCGAAGGCGAAGTCGAGGCCGGAAAGCGCTACGAGGAAAAAGACTTCAACAAGATCATCGAGATCCGGGCGAGAGAGAAGAAGCGGGTGGAGATCCTGCTTTCGGAGATGAACCCGAAAGAGAAGACCCTGGTCTTCTGTGCCACGCAGGAGCACGCGCTGCTCGTGCGCGACCTCATCAACCAGCTGAAGACGAGCAACGATCCGAACTACTGCCAGCGCGTCACCGCCAACGACGGCGAGCTCGGGGAGCAGCACCTGCGCGACTTCCAGGACAACGAACGGTCGATTCCGACGATCCTCTCGACGTCGCAGAAGCTCTCGACCGGTGTCGATGCGCGGAACATCCGCAACATCGTGCTGATGCGACCCGTGCACTCGATGATCGAGTTCAAGCAGATCATCGGGCGCGGCACGCGGCTCTACGACGGCAAGGACTACTTCACCATCTACGATTTCGTGAAGGCGCACCACCACTTCAGCGATCCCGAGTGGGACGGCGAGCCGCTCGAACCGGAGCCGAAGCCCGACGGCGCCCCGCTCCCCTACCCGCCGGAAATCGACGACTCGATGGCACTGCGGGACAGGAGCAAGGAGCGCGAAGAAAACGACAAGGTCCGGAAGGCGCGGGTGAAACTCGCCGACGGCAAGGACCGCGTCATCCAGCACATGATGATGACCACCTTCTGGCATCCTGACGGTACACCGATGAGCGCGCAGCAGTTCATGGAGCTGCTGTTCGGCAAATTACCGGAGTTCTTCCGCGACGAGACCGAGCTCCGCGCGCTGTGGAGCGTGCCGGACACACGCAAGAAACTGCTGCAAGGACTCTCCGAGCGCGGCTTCGGCCGCGAACAGCTGGCCGAGATGCAGAAGATCATCGACGCCGAAGCGAGCGACCTGTTCGATGTTCTGGCGCATGTCTCCTGGGCCCGGACGCCGGTCACCCGCGAAGTGCGCGCCGCCGGCGCGAAAGTCCAGATCGACGCATCGTTCAACGCCAAACAGCAGCTGTTTCTCGACTTCGTCCTGCAGCACTATGTCCGCATCGGCGTCGAAGAGCTGGAACTGGAGAAGCTGACACCGCTGCTGAAACTCCGGTACCACGACTCGATCGCCGATGCCGTCGCCGATCTCGGCGACCCGGACGCTATCCGGCAGGTGTTCGCCGGCTTTCAGCGCCACCTCTACTCACCGCAACTGTCGCCGTAGCCCTCGAATCGAGAACCGCCGCTCGAAGAAGAGGTGGCGCGCGTTGCTTCGGCCGCTGTTCTTGCTGTCGTCCTTGCTGTCGTTCTTGTTGCCATTCGCCCTGTCGTTGTTTCTCATGTCGCTTGCGCGGCCACCCGGCACTCGCCGGAATCCCCGCGCTCACCAGTCGTTCGTCGTCCCGTTTTCGAAGCCGTCGCAGAAGACGCAGCCGAAGCGCTGCGCCTGGATGCTCGACTGACTGTCGTCGTTCTCGAACGACCCGGGACTCTGCCAGGCGATGACGAAGTCGTGGGCACCCATGGCGGCGACCACCGGCAGGCCCTGATCGCCCGTCGTGTAGGTGTTGACCTGCGCGTCTCCACCCAGCGGAGAGCCGTTCGCCGCGAAACGCCGGGCGCGGATGCTGGTCGAATCCGAATCCGTGCCGTTCGAGCCGAGGCTCTGCCACGCGACAACGAAGTCTCCGCCACTGTTCACCGCCACTGTCGGGTATTGCTGCACGCTGGGCGTGTAGGTATTGACCTGAAACTGAGCCCCGAGCGCGGCGCCGTTCGCGGCGAAGCGTTGCGCCTGGATGCTGAAGCTGCTGGTGTCGGTTCCGGTCGAACCGAAACTGTGCCAGACGACGATGAAATTCCCCGCACCGTCAGCCGCAATCGCCGGATAGCGCTGACCGCTCGTCGTGTACGTGTTGACCTGAAACTCACCCGAAAGCGCGGTGCCGTTCGCCGCATAGCGTCGCCCCTGGACGCTGGTGCTGCTGGTGTCCGTTCCCGCCGAGCCGTCGCTGTTCCAGACCACGACGAAGTCGCCACCGCCGCCGCCACCAAGCACGGCTACCTGCGGATTGAGCTGCGCTCCCGTCGTGAAGGTGTTGACCTGGATCTGGCCGAGCCCGGCACCGTTCGAGGCGAAGCGCTGCAACTGGACGCTCGAGCCGTCGGAGTCCGATCCGGCGGAGCCGGTGCTCTCCCAGGCGACGACGAAGCTCCCGGTGCTGCCGATCGAAACGGAGGGGAACTGCTGGTCGGACGTCGTGTAGCTATTGGCCTGCGCCTGCGCGCCGACCGCGCTCCCGTTGGAGCCGAAGCGCTGCAGCTGGATGCTGTCGTCGCTCGTGTCCGTGCCGTTCGAACCGATACTCGGCCAGGCCGCAACAAAGGCGCCGTCGCCGGCAACGGACACCGCCGGAAAACGCTGTGTACTCGTCGTGTACGTGTTGACCTGGAAGTGTCCGCCCAGAGGTGCGCCGTCGGCAGCCCAGCGTCGCGCCTGAACGCTCAGGTTGCTCGAGTCCGTGCCGCTCGAGCCGAAGCTCGTCCAGACGATCACGAAGTTGCCGTCGCTGTCCGAAGAGACGGCCGGCTGATATTGCTGATTCGTCGTGTAGCTGTTGACCTCGAACTGTCCGCCGAGAGGCGAAAGCTGGGCCCGCGCCGCCGCAACGCCGAGCGCCAGCCAGGCGAGCATTGTTCCCATCCCGAGGACCCTGGGCATCGGGAGCGATGCGCCGCGGGCGAAACAGAGGGCAGCCGCTACCGGTCGCGTCGAAAGCACGAAGGGATTCATGGACTTGAGATCGAAATCCCCGGGCGAAAGGCGACACCCGTCGTCGGACGTCGGCGAGATCCGTCAGGTGTCGCGATTCTCCTCGATGCGGTCGCGGCCGTCGCGCTTGGCGCGATACATCGCGCTGTCGGCGCTGGCGATGAGATCCGACAGCCGGCCGACATGTCCGGCGCGCTGGGTCGCGATGCCGATGCTCAGGGTCACCTGCAGGTGCTGAGCACCCGGCGCCTGCGGAAGCTCGAGGCCGGCGATGCTTTGACTCAGTTGTCGCGCCAGGGCGTGCGCCTGCCCCGCGTCGGCTCCAGGCATCAGGACGGCGAACTCTTCTCCGCCGTATCGCGCGAGGAGAAACGGCTCGGTCACCGCGCCCTGCATCGCCCCGGCCACCGCCCGGAGACAGTCGTCGCCGGCGATGTGGCCGAAGTGATCGTTGAACCGCTTGAACTCGTCGATGTCGATGAGCAGCAAGGAAACAGGCGTCGGCGAGAGTGCCCGCCGGGACGCGACCTCGGTGAGCTGCAGGTCGAAGTGACGCCGATTGGCGACCCCCGTCAGTCCATCGCGTCTCGCCTGATCGCTCAGTACCTCGTTGTCCCGCTCCAGTTGATCGGCGCGCGCGAGGATGGGCCGCGCTTCTCGTTCCGCGCGCCGCCGAAGGTACCAGCCGAAGCCGCGACGACCACTCAGGATCAGAATCGCCGCCACCACCAGCGTCGCGGACCAGACGAATGGCCGCTGGTGCCACGGCGTCGGGTGAAAGATGTCGAGCCGGGCCGGCTTCTCCGACCATGGGCCGCTGCCGACCCTGAATGCAATCTGGAGCTGCAGCACGCCCCACGGAATCAACGGGTAGTACAGCGATCGCTGGGCTCCCGTCTCGGTCCATTCCGGGTCGCCGGTCCAGCGGAAGCGAAAGCGCGTCTGGTCGGGTGTCGTCAGGCTGGGCGCCGAATAGTGAATCTCCAGGTTGCGTGCGGAAGACTCCAGTTTCAGACCGCCGTCGAAGTGCATGGACTGACCATCGACGCGAACGCTCTCGATCGTCGGCGTCGCGACGATCGGGTTCCCGGCGATCGCCCGGTCGGGATCGATCCTGGCAAAACCCGACACGAGCGGAAACCACAAGTGACCCGACTCATCGACGAGGCAGGCGGACTGGGAGCCGCCGTTGGTTTCGACGGGCAGCAGCCCGTCTTCCGCCGCGAACCCGAGACTGGTCATCGAATCCTCGCGGCCCGCTCGGGCGCGCTCGTCACGCGCGATCATGCTGATGCCGCGGTTGCCGCTCAGCCACAGCCGGCCGGCGCGATCCTCGAGAATGCAGGATGCGACATCGTCGAACAGCCCGTTGGCCTCGTTGTAGACCGATACGCGCCCGTCGCGCACGACGTTCAAGCCACCGCCGTAGGTACCGATCCAGAGCGTGCCGTCGGACTCCTCGAACACGGTGCGTGCAAAACGACTGGAAAGCCCTTCGGCGACGCCCCAGCGCTCTCGCACCTCGCCGGCGACGAGACGGACCACGCCCTGATCGCCCGCGAACCAGTGCCCACCCCTGCCGGCCGGTGAGATCCATTGAACTCTCAGCCCCGCCAGTGCGGTTTCCTCATGCTCGGCAACGACCCGACGCTCGGCATTCAGTGACACGCGCACGGTCTGCGCGCCGACCGCCACCCAGAGTGTCGTGGCGTCCAGCGGAAAGATCGTGCGCACGATCCCCTTGCTCGGCCAGCTGGCGAGTTTCCGGATCTCGGCGTCGGGACCGGGAAGGAAGCCGAGCTTGCCGTCCGAGGTGCCGAGGAACAAACCCCCGTCCGCGGTTCCCTGGAACGACCAGGCGCAGCTTCCCGTGAGATCTCCCAGGGTGGGCCAGGAACGGACGCTCCCCAGCGAATCGAGATACCGGAGCCCGTCGCAGAGGAGGCCGAACCACATGCCGTCGCGACCATGGCTGGCGATCGGCAAGCCGGGAAGATCGAATCGCGCTCGACGATCATTGAGCAGCGCTACGCGTGCGGGACGGACGCGGAAAAGGCCGCGCCCATTGCTGCCCAGCCAGAGGTTGCCTTCGCGATCCACCCACTGGCTGTGTACCGACCCGAGGTCGCTCGCTCCGATCGCTCCAATCGCTCCGCTCGAGCCGATCGCTCCGACCGCTCCGCTCGCGCCGGTCTCGCCGTCGTCCCGCGCCTCGTGCCAGACGCCGTCGATCTGCCGCTGCGTCCGACCGGCGATATCGCTCACCCAGAGCCTGCCCGCCGGGTCCCGCACCGCGACCGAGATTCCCGGCAGGGATTTCCCGGCAGCGAAGACATGCCAGCCGTCCTCGCCGAAGCGATAGAGGTCGTTGGCGAGTCCCAGGACCAGGGCGCCGTCGACGACGGTGAGCACGGTCGGTCGCGTCCACTCGGTACCCGCCGGTCCGGCCAGCGCACGCAGAGCATCGCCGTCGACCTGCCAGATCCCGCTCGGGCCGGCGACGAACTGTTTCCCGGCATGGGTCACCGCGAAATCGAGGGACAGTTCGGGGCCGATTCGCCGGGCGCTCCGATCGTCGACCCCGATCGCAAAGAGGCCGACATTGGTCGCCGCGAGAATCCGCGTCTCCGCGAGCAGCAGGCCGCCCGTTTGGCAGCGCTCTTCGCACACTCTCAGGCGCGCGAAGCGACCGTCCTCGAGCACATTGATTCCAGCGTCTTCAGTCCCGATCCAGAGACGCTTCCGGGGATCCTCCATCACGCTGAGGATGCGATCGCTGGAGGGGCCCTGCTGCGCCAGTCTCCGGAACAGCGTGAAGCGGGTTCCGTCGAACCGGGTGAGTCCGCCATACGTGCCCAGCCACAGATAGCCGTCGTCACTCTGCACGATCGCGTTGACGCTGTTCTGCGGCAGGCCGTCCGCGCTTCCGTAGTGGCGGATCGTGTCGTCGTACCGGGGCCTTACCGGCGCCTCGGCCTTCTCGAGAGCAAGGCCGGCCAGCGGCAGCGGATGAAGGACCGTCCACAAAACCGTGCCGGCGAGCAGGCACCGCCGCCAGGTCGCCGGGACCGTGCGCAGGAGCGCGGTCCTGCGACGGAATCGAGAGATCAATTTAGAAGTTCGCCCCATTGTGCCGCCCAGCCGACGGGCGGGGCCGCCTACGATACCGGTTGTATGCGAAGTTGGTTCAGGAGCCGGTAAAAAACTCGAGCGACTTTGGCGATCCTCGCCAGAGCTGCACGCGCGGAGCACGGTCGTTGCCGGACGACAGATCCATCGCCAGCCGGCGTGAGCGGTTCCTTTTGCCGCAACCGCGCGTGTTACCATCCCGGCCTCAGGACGATGGACAACCTCGGCAAGTACGAAATTCTGGAGAAGGTCGGCGAGGGCGGTTTCGGTGCGGTCTTCAGGGCGCGCGATCCCCACCTGAAACGCATCGTCGCGCTCAAGACCTGCAGCCACACCGACCCGGATCTGCAGCGCCGGTTTCTGCGCGAAGGCGAAATCGTCGCGAGCCTTCAGCATCCGCACATCACGCTGATCCACGACCTCGGCTTCGAGGGCGGCACGCCGTTTCTGGTTCAGGAATTTCTCTCCGGTGAGGATCTCGCGGCGGTCATCCGGCGCCATGACGAGGTCGATGACGCGACCCGCATCCGCTGGCTGATCGAGATCGCCAGCGGACTCGAATACGCGCACCAGAAGGGGATCGTTCATCGCGACATCAAGCCGGCGAATATCCGGATCCTCGACGATCGCAGCGCGAAGATCATGGACTTCGGAATCGCCAAGCTCGCGCAGCACGAAACGCGATTGACCCAGGCCGGCTCGGCCCTTGGAACGATCGCCTACATGGCGCCGGAACAGCTCGACGGACGCGAGGCCGATCATCGCTCCGACATCTTCGCCTTCGGTGCGCTGGCCTACGAAATGTTCGCGTACGCGCGGCCGTTCGACGGCGAGACGACGAGCCGGATCGTCTATCAGATCCTGCACGAGGATCCACGCCGCATCGAGCGCCTGTCCCCGCAGTTCGAGCCCGGCCTCGATCGCATTCTCCGGCGGTGCCTGGCAAAGAAGCCCGATCAGCGTTTTCAGAATTTCGGCGAAGTCCTCGCCGCGCTCAAACGGTTGCAGGCGGGGCTGCCGCCGATCGACGATTCGACGGTGGCCGGATGGAACTCCGCTGCCGCCATTTCCGGCGGGGCCGGTTTCGATCCTTCTCAGGGTGCGAGCGACAACGCGCCGACTTCACTGAATCGACCGCGGACAGCCTCTGCCCTAACAGCGAGCGGCGCCGCGGCGGACGTCACACCGACGGTGCTGCTCGGCGCCGTGGAGAAGAGCGTTCGTCCGCCGGCGCGACGCGGATGGATCGTCCCGGCAGCGGTCGCGGCGGCAGTTGTCGTCGCCCTCGCTGTCTGGTTCGTCGCGGGGCGACGGGAAGCCGCCCCCACCTCTGGTTCTCCAGCTGCAGCGCTTGCGCCGACGAAGCCGGTCAGCGCCGGGACGAAAGCGCCTGCCGCGCAGGTCGACCGGGCCGCGGAGACCACCGGACCGGCGTCGGCGCCAGCGACTTCGACTTCCGCGAGTCCCGCCACTCCTTCGAGTTCCGGGATCGCCGCGATCCCCGCTCCGCCTCCATCGTCCGGCGATCTTCAGCACGAAGTCGTCAACTCACTCGTCGATCGCGCGGAGCGCGCCGCGAAGAGCGCCATGTCCGCAGCCGAGGCGTCCGGCGCGAGTCAGCTCGCGTCCTCCACTTTCCGCGCCGCCCAGGGCAAGCTCGCGGAGGGATCGAGCGCGGTTCGCCGCGGCAAACCGGAGGCCGCGGTCGACGCTTTCAGCGCGGCGCAGGCGGGATTCGAAGCGTCCGGCCGGGAGGCCGCGCGCGCGCGAAACGCGAAGCTCGAAGCCGAGCAGCGCACCGCGGTCGTTGCTTCGTCCAAGGTGGCACCATCGACCGTTCCAGCGACCTCGGCTCCGGAACCTCTGCCTGCAGTGAACGCGCCGGTGGCGGCGGCTGCGCCGCCCACGACTCCGACGCCGAGCGCCGAAGCGGAGATCCAGCGTGTTCTGGATCGCTATGTCGGCGCTTACGAACGGCTCGATGCCGGTGCCGTCGTGGCGGCGGTGCCCTCGCTCTCGTCGCGCCGAAGCGATCTCGATCGCGCTTTCTCGCAATACCGGTCGCTCGACATGCAGCTCGATCGCTGCCGTTTCGAGCTGTCCGGCACTCCCGCAAGTGCCGCCACCGCTACCTGCGACAAGCGCCAGAGCTTCGAGCCGAAAGTCGGCCAGGGGAGATCCGTCAACAGCAAGGCCGTTTTCCGGCTCGCGCTGCGCGCCGGTCAGTGGGTGATCGAGTCGGTCGAAGGCTGAGGACCGGACCTCAGAAGCTGTAGTCGATGCCGAGGGTCGGAATCAGGTCGGTGTCCCGCAGGCCGTCGTCCCCGATCGCCAGCATGAGATGGGTCGAGATCAGGACCTGACCGAACAGATTCCACTTCGCGCCGATCACCGCGTTCACGATGTTGATGTCTTCCTTGCCGGAAAGAAGAACCGGCCGGGTCGTCGTCGTGATCTCGGTCGAATTGAAGCGCCGGTAAAGGTGCTGTGCCTCGCCGACCTGCAGGGTCGTGGCGTCGAGCAGCCGGCGCCAGAGAACTTCGGCGACGATCGTCACCCGCTCGTGAACGGCAAGATCTCCCGCCAGCACGACGCCGATTTCGTCGGAAAGATTCGCCGAGCTCGAATCGGTCAGGTCCGCTGCGGTGTAACCGACGTTCAAGTGCGTCGCGAAACGCCCGAAGCTCGCCGAGCCGAGGAGTTGCAGGCGCGCTGCGGTCGCTCCCGTTCCCAGAAGCTCCTTCTCATCGCCGGTCGGCAATCGCACGTCCAGCCCCAGCGCGAAGCCGCTGCCGCCCTTGCGGACGAGAGCGAGCTTGCCGCGCAGCTGGATGTCGCCGACACCGCTCGCCCGTCCGTCATCGTGGTAGTCCTCTTCGTCGAGGCCGCCTGCGAACTGGTGCGCCGGGGGATTCTCCAGCCCTTCCGTCGCGAGGCGCACGATGTGGGTGTCGAGCGACGCCTTGAGCCCGACCTTGACGAGCGGAACCGCGAAGGCCAGATCGAAGCGGTCGGAAAGTCCCCAGGAACCCGAGAAGACCGTGACGTCCTGGGTCAGATCGAGACGGGCGTCGGCGTAGATGAGGTCGCCTTCGTAGACCGTCTCGACCGTGCCGCCGTCGTGGTTGGTGTCGAGATGGGTGAAGCTCTGCACGATTTCGCCCTGATCGAGGTCGAGACCGTCGAGCGAATCGTACTGATAGTGCGAGGAGTTCAATCCGATCGTCCACTTGCCTTTGCCGATCGTGGCAGCGCGCTCCGCGAAGATCGGACCGAACGACTCGCTGGAGCGGGTCATGACACCGAGGGCGGGATCGAAGGTGAAGGTGAATCCGCCCGCCGACGAGGTGATCGGCAATGTGCCGAGCTGGCTCACGATGCTGTCGTTGATCAGGTTGCCGGCTTCGACGAGCCCGCGGCTCGAATCGATGAAGTGCGCCTGATGTCCCGTCGTCGCGAGCACGATGGTGCGATCGAACAGATGCGGAATCAGACCGGAGAGCGGACCGGATTGCGCGCTGAGCGGGGAGAGGGAGGCGAGCGCCAGAAACACGGCAGCAGACAGGCCTCGGACAGGGCGGTGTTGCAGGTCCATACGTTTCTCCCAGATTCGATCGGCGGTGGAGCGCCGAGTCTAACAGGCACCTCGACTCCAGCAAGCGCCGCTCCGCCGCGCGAAACTCCGCCGCAGGCAACGCCACTGCATGAACTTCCGCAGCATGAAACTCCGCAGCATGAAACTCCGCACGCTTCGAGTCCGGCGCGCGCGCGCGGGAAATTCTTCCCGGAGCTGTTCCATTCCGCACGCTCAGCTGTCTCCTCACCTATCGGACATGAGGAGAGCGCCGCGCAGGGCGGCGCTCTCTTCCGGTCGATGACTGAGAGGGACCGTTCACCGATCCGGTGACGGAACAGCCCGTTTCGAGGGCCGTCCATGCGCGCGGCCCTTCGAAAGAGGAGAGTCCATGTCGAGTTCTCGCCGGTCCGTCGCGTTCCGGGTTCCGAGCCGCATCGCGGTCATGGCGATGGCCGTTTTCTCGCCTCTCCTCCTCGCCGGCATCGAGCCCGCCCAGGCCGGTGTTTCGCTGAATGTCCTACCGGCCTTCCCGGCAACGGTCACCGCGGCGGAGACCGGTCTCTCCGCGTCGATTTCCTTCTCCAACAGCTCGACCGGACCCGACGCCGCTTTTTCGATGAGCATCACCGCCGTTGCGCTCACGCCCAGTTGCGGCAACGCCAGCAACATCTGCAACGAGCTCGACCCCGGCGTCTTTGCGCTCAGCGCAACCGGAACGGGGCAGGCGGGCAGCGCTTGTGCCGGAGCGACGTTCGCCATCGGTCCTCCTGACGTCGGCGGCGCGTCCGTCTTCACGCCCTCGCCGGCCGTAGTGCTGGCTCCGAGCGGCCAGCCCGGATCCTCCTGTACCGTCTCCTTCACGTTCGCCGTGCTCAAAGTGCCGACGATCGATGCCTCGAATCCGACCCCCGGTGTACAGACGGACGTGCTCGCGCAGGTCAGCGGCGCCACGATCGGCAATCCAGGCTCCACCAATTCGAGCGGCAGCATCGCCGTCACAGTTCTCCGCGCGCAGCCGACGCTCGCGACGACGGCTTCTGCGGCGGTGACGCTTGGTGGACAGGTGAGCGACATGGCGCAACTCTCCTCCGGATCCCACCCGGGCGGTGCCAGCGTCACTTTCCACCTCTACGGTCCGAACGATGCCTCCTGCATCCTGCCGCAGGTCTTCGTCTCGACGAATCCTGCCGGCGCCAACGGCTCGGCGTCCTCGAACGCCTTCGCGCCGGTTCTTCCGGGGATCTACCGCTGGATTGCAGCCTATGGCGGTGACGCCAACAACCTTCCCGTTCAGGCCGCGTGCAACGATGCCCTCGAGTCCGTCGTCGTAAGCCTCGCACCGCAATCGATCGCCGTCGCGCCGGGAAGCCTCGCGAGCAACGTTCCGGCGGGTGGATCTCAAACACTGCCGCTCGAGATTCAGAACCAGGGCGCCGTCGATCTCGTCTGGTCGATCGGCGAAGCAGCAGGAACTCTGTCAGGGAGCGCCCAGCGCCCTCGCCGGAGCGCGGCATTCTCGAATGGGGAGCTAGTTTCCCGTCCGGGGGCCGGCATCGGAGGCGCTGACGTGAGCGTTCTCGACCGCGCCCGGGGACTTACGCTGCAGGGTTTTGGGATCCAGCTCGCCGAGGAGAACCGGCTGGCGGACGACTTCACCGTTCCGGGTCCGGCCGCCTGGACGATCGACACCGTCACCTTCTACAGCTATCAGACCTCTTCGACGACGACTCTTGCCGTGACCGATCTGCGGGTGCAGATCTGGGACGGTCCACCGGATGCCGAGGCCAGTCGAATCGTCTTCGGCGACCGCGACACCAATCGCCTGCTCTCTTCCACCTTCAGCAACGTCTATCGGGTGAGCGACAGCGACCTCGAAGGGGAGACGCGTCCAGTCATGGCGAACGTCGCCCGCATCGGTGCGACGCTGCGGCCGGGTACCTATTGGCTGGACTGGTCGGCGGGCGATACATCCGGCTCCGGTCCCTGGTCGCCGCCCATCGCGTTCGCCGGCCGGCTCAGGCGCGGCAATGCGCTTCAGGCCACCGCGGGAGAACCGTTCACTCCCGCGCTCGACGGCGCCGTGCAGATGGAGTTTCCCTTCCGGGTCAGCGCAACCTTCTCGGCTTGCGATACACCCTCGAACCTGCCCTGGCTCGCCGTCGACCCGACGATCGGAATCACCGCGGGAGGCGCTACGACCATCGTGAGCGTCGCGCTCGACGCTTCCGGCCTCGCCCCCGGCAGCTACTCCGGCGTGTTGTGCGTGCACAGCAACGATCCCGACACGCCCGTGGTCGAAGTGCCCGTCACTTTCGTCGTCGCCGTGCTTTTCCTCGACGGATTCGAAGGCGGATCTGCCGCGAACTGGAGCTCGGTCTTTCCCTGAGCCGAAACTCTGGCTTCGCGGAAGCGAGGGCGGGCGGGTCCCGGGAGAAGTGCGAGCCCCTCCCCTTCCTCTCCCCTTCCTCGCCGACGGCTTCGAATCGGGCGGCGCGCCTCTCGGACGTGGGAGAGCGCCGCCTGCACTTTCGCAGATGTCGCCGGAGAGACCGGACCTGAGTTTCCGAGCTACTACCAGCACCTCTACCGCTGGGATCGCCTGGCGCCGGTGGAAAGTGCAACGCGGCTCGTCTCGCACGCGGCAGGCGACACCCAGGTGCGAGCGGCCGGAGACATGCGGGGCGCGGCGATCAGCGCGAGTGGGAAGCAGGTGGTTTTTTCGACCTACGCCCCCGACGTCGTCGGCGGCGACCTCAACGACCTGAGCGACGCCTTCTGGTGGTCCGCCGAAAACGTCTCGCTTGCCCTCTTCGCCGATGGCTTCGTTTCCGGCGACAGCTCGGCCTGGTCTGCCACCGCGCCGTAGGCGAAAGGTCTCGACATCCGCCTCACGCGCCCGAAGACGTAGAGCACTCCGTTGACGGTGACCAGCGTCTCGTCGAGGACAGGGATCGGTCGACCGGGGCCTCGCTCCAGCTACAACCCGGAATGCCTTCCGGCGCCAGGCTTCCCGGCGAGGACAGATCTTCGCTGGCGGAGTTCGTTTCGGCGGGCGCCACCGCAGGCGCCTTGACGGCGACCTCATCGCCCGCCAAAAATCAGAGAAAGCGACTCCAGGTTCTCACCCGTTCGGGGGATGTACTACAGTTCACACTCCACGGAAGTCGGCGCTCGCTCTTTTCGAACTCCGTTCGTTTCGGCGGTGCCTTCCCAATGAAAAGAGGAGAAGTTCATGACTTGCAAGCCATTCGTTCTGGGTATCTCACTGCTTCTCGCGGGCTCACTGGCCGCTTCCGCAGAGGAGAAGAAGCCGCTTTCGCCGGCCGGGTCCGCCGCCGCCATGGTGGGTGGAACCTGGGCCGCCCCGGACAAGGATGGCGAACGCGCCTACTCGGGCGGCAAGTGGATCGAAGTGGCGTATAGCCGTCCGATGCTTCGCGGGCGCAGCGAGATCTTCGGCAAGGGCGTCGACTACGGCAAGTCCGTGAACGGCGGAGCCCCGGTCTGGCGCGCGGGAGCGAACCGGACGACGACGCTGTCGACCGAAGTCCCGCTGACGATCGGCGGCAAGCGCATCGACGCGGGAGCCTACGACCTGTTCGTCGAGCTCAAGGAAGGGGCCTGGACGCTCATCCTCTCGACCCAGCCCGTCCAGGATAAGTACGACGCGGCCGACAAGACCCGGATCTGGGGTTCCTACGGCTACGACCCGAAGTCCGATGTCGTGCGCGTGCCGATGACGATGGTCACCCCGGCGTTCTCGATCGACCAGTTCACGATCGCCTTCGCCGACATGAGCGATGCCGGCGGCAAGCTGGCGATGGCCTGGGAGAAAACCGGAGCGTTCGTTCCGTTCACCGTTTCGAAGTAGCGATCGAAGGGCGGACGCGACCGAACAGTCCGTAGCCGATGTCCTCGCCGGCGCAACAGAAAGCGCCGGCGCTTTCCCCGCCGTCCGGGCTCCGCGATACGCTCGCGGAGCCGAGCCTCCATCTTGAGCGCAACTCCCGACCCCTACGCGGCCCTCCGCGTCCCCGATTTCCGGCGCTTCATCGCCTGCATGATGACGCAGACGTTCGGCACCCTGATCCAGGGCGTCGTCGTCGGCTGGCAGGTTTACCAGGTCACGCACGATCCGCTCTCGCTCGGTCTCGTGGGCCTGGCGGAGGCGCTGCCGTTCATCGGCTTCGCGCTGCCGGCGGGGCAGGTCGCCGACCGGTTCGACCGCCGGCGCATCTGCCTCGCGGCGCTGGCGGTGCTCGCCGTCTGCGCGGCGGTGCTCTTCGGCATGACCACCGCCGACCTCATCCGCGCGGATACCGTCTGGGCGATCTACGCCGTGATCTTCGTCAGCGGCATTGCGCGCAGTTTCCTCCAGCCGACGCGCACAGCGCTTTCCGCCGACCTCGTGCCGCGCGAGGTCTACATGAACTCGATCACCTGGCGGAGCTCGACCTGGCAGTTCGCGGCGATCGCCGGTCCTGCGGCCGGCGGGCTGATCCTCGGCTACGGCGGACCGGCGATGGCCTACGGCATCGCTGCCGTCCTACTCGTCGGCTCCGGATTCGCGCTCGCGCGCATCCGGAGCCGGCCGCCGGCGGCGGCGGTCGAAGGCGTCGCCGGACTCAAGGGGCTACTCGAAGGCGTTCATTTCGTCCGCAGCCAGCCGGTGCTTCTCGGGGCGATCACGCTCGATCTCTTCTCGGTGCTCTTCGCCGGAGCGGAAGCGCTGTTGCCGGTCTTCGCGCTCGACATCCTGCACGTCGGCGCCGAAGGACTCGGCCTGCTCCGCGCAGCGCCCGCCGTCGGCTCGGTGCTGATGTCGGTCTATCAGTCGCACCGCAGCCTTCCCGGACGCGCCGGGCCGAACATGCTCATCGCCGTCGCGCTCTACGGCGTCTGCATCAGCGGCTTCGGTCTGTCGACGAGCTTCCCGCTTTCGCTCCTGCTCCTCGCGCTCTCCGGCGTCTTCGACAACGTCAGTGTCGTCCTGCGGTCGACGCTCCTGCAGACGCTGACTCCCCGCCACCTCCTGGGCCGGGTCGCCGCGGTGAATGCGGTGTTCATCGGGTCCTCGAACGAGATCGGCGCCTTCGAGTCCGGCGTCGCGGCGCGCGTGATCGGCACCGTGCCGGCGGTCGTCCTCGGCGGAGTCGTGCCGCTCATCGTCGTGGGGATCGTTACCGCGAGCGTCCGCGGCCTGCGGCAGCTCGAGAAGCTGGGTTGAGGACGGGCTCTTCCCCGATGCAGAAGGTGTTCTAATGCACCGCGCCGCTTCTCCATCGACTCGCACCTCCCAGGAGGCAGCCATGCATTCCCCTCTGCAGAGCGCTTTCCGCAAGCACCTCGCTGCTCTGAGTTTCCTGCCGATTCTCGCGGCGTCTGCCGCGCTCGCGTCGAACGGTGCGAACGACCTCGGCTTCGTCGCCATCTTCAACGACAACTTCGACTCGGGTTCCGGTTGCCGCTGGCGGGTGGGCGGGGACTTCTTGCAGGTCTGTCCCTACGACTTTTCCTGCACCTCCGCTACGGCGCCGACGTCCGCCGCAGATCCGATTTCGCTCGCCGGCGCGCTTACCGATTTCACTTCGGCGGCACCGATCTCGGGAGCTACGCTGGAGGCGCGGCGGCTGTCCAACGACACGCTCCTCGACAGCGAGACGACGTTGCCGGATGGCTCGTTTTCGCTCACCGCGTCCACTGGCAGCACTCCCCTGGGCGCCTACCTCACCGTCACGGCCTCCACTTACGCCAACACGCGTTTCTACCCCGCCGACCCGATGGTTGATTCGGAGACGAATATCGCAGTGCAGGCTGTCAAGAGCTCGACGCTTTCAGGACTCTATTTTCTCGCTCTCGGCGGACCGCAGACGCCCGGCACCGGGACTACCGTCGTCCTGGTGGCCGACTGCGCCGGCACTCCGGTCGCGGGAGCTACCGTCGCCTTCACGCCTCCCGCCGGTACGTTGCGTTATCTTGCGGGAGGGTTGCCGAGCTCAACGGCAACCGCGACCGACGCCAGCGGAGCTGCCCTCGGCCTGAACGCGGGCGCGGCCGGCACTTCCGTCGCAGCGAGCTACTCCGGCGTTGCCTTCAAGTCGCACGGCTTCGCGGTGGTCGGGAGTACCGTGAGCGCCACGCTGATTCACCCCTGATCCCAGGGCCCGCTGTCCGGCAAACTAGCCGCCGGAGCGAGCGCGATAAGCGAGGTAGAAGAGAATCAGCGCGACCGCCGCCAGTGCGATCCGCGCGACGCTCATGAGGCTCGTATGCGCGACGTGCCGCGTGCCCTTCGGCTTGACGCCGGTGACCGCGGCGATCGCCACGATGACCATCGCGAGAATCAGCAACGTGTACCAATGCATTTTGGGCCCTTTCTCAAATGGGCTGCTTCGCGCCGAGAGTACAGCGCCAATCGACTCTACTCTGCGGCGTCCAGAGCGACACAAGTAGAATCGCGATATGCCTCGGCGCGCAATGCCCTGGAGAGCAGGCACTTGAGCCAGCCCGGGCGGCCTGTCTTGCCGGCGATACGGCTCGCTCACTACTGGTGGCCCGTGGTCATGGCGTGGTCGCTCACTGTCGTTCTGCATCACGCCACAGGCGAGCCCGTCTCGAGCGCAGGTCTCTGCCTGCTGCTCTTCGGTGCGCTTGCGGCCTACAGTATGGACCGCCTGATCGACGGAGCGCGCGCGCTGGAACCCGCCTGGCTCCGTTTCGTCCTCGGCAGCGCGGTTGGCGTCGCCGTTCTTGGAGCTCTCTTCCTGCTTCCCCTGCTCGCTCGATGGAAGGTCCCGCTGCTCCTTGTTTTGTCCGGCGTAGCGGTGGCCTATCCGTACTTGAAACGCATTTACTTGGCCAAAACGATTCTCGTGCCCCTTGTCTGGACCGTGGCGGTGATCGCGCTGCCCGCGAGCCGGCCTTTCGCCTTCTCCCCGGTCGACATACCGCTTTTCCTCCTCGTCGCGGCCGGTTGCCTGCTCTGCGACATCAAGGACGCAGCCGAGGATTCCCGGCGAGGCATCGGCACCGTCCCGGCGATCCTCGGCGTGCCGACGGCGCTCGCGCTTGCAGCAACCGTTGCCATTTTCGGCGCGGGCGCGGCCTGGATCGAGCATCGACCGGGCCTGCTGGCCTGCGGCATCGCTCTGGTTGCGATCGCGCCATGCCGCCGACTGATCTCGGCCGAGGCTCTGGGACCCCTCGCGGTCGACGCCATCCTCACGCTGCCCGGCTTATTGATCGTCACTCACCTGGTGTAGATGCAGCAGGAGCGCCTCCGCGCTCCATCCTGACTGCCGGCCCGGCGGAGTGCCGCGCCCGCGCCCGGCATGCGGCGCTCAGCTCAGCGCGGAGTAGCGCTTGAGCCGGACGTAGAGCTGCTTGCGCGAGATGCCGAGCCGGCGCGCCGCCCGCGCCTTGTTTCCCTGCGTTTCGCGAAGCGCCTGCTCGATCGCGCGGCGCTCCAGGGTCGGAACGTCGAGCGTCGCCGTGCGCTCTCCGCGATGACCCTGCAGAACGAGATGCTCCGGCGCGATCAGGCTCCCCTCGCACAGGATCGCCGCACGCTCGAGGACGTTCCTCAGCTCGCGCACGTTGCCGGGCCAGGAATGCGCGAGCATCGCCTCCTTCGCCTCCCGCGTCATTCCCGCCGGCGGACGGCCGAACGACCGGGCGAGCTCGTCGAGGAAGGCCTCCGCGAGCGGCAGGATGTCCTCGGGCCGCTCGGCGAGGAGCGGCAGGTGGATTTCGAAGACGTTCAGGCGGTAGAAAAGATCCTCGCGGAAATCGCCGCGCTCGACCGCGCGGCGGAGATCGCGATTGGTGGCGGCAACGACGCGGACGTTGGCGCGCAGCGTCCGCGAGCCTCCGAGGCGCTGAAATTCGCGCTCCTGAAGCACCCGCAAGAGCTTCGCCTGCGCCGACGGAATCATTTCGGCGATCTCGTCGAGGAAGAGCACACCCCCTGCGGCACGTTCGATCTGCCCGGGCTTCGCCTGCTGCGCTCCGGTGAAAGCGCCGCGCTCGTGACCGAAAAGCTCGGATTCAAGAAGGTGTTCGGGCAGCGCTGCGGAGTTGACCGCGACGAACGGCCCGCTGGAACGGGGCGAAGCACGGTGCAGGTAACGCGCGATGACTTCCTTCCCGGTTCCCGATTCGCCGGTGAGCAGCACCGTCGTGTCGGTGGCCGCGACCTGCGTCGCGGCACGGATCACATCCTGCCAGGCCTGCGAGCGCCCTACCATGCGGCCGTAGCCGACGCGCGACTCGAGCTCCTCCGAAAGCTGGCGTACGCGCGTCTCGAGCCGCGCGGCCTTCGCCTGGGCTTCCGCCGCGCGCCGCACCGCCTCCGCGAGTTGTTGATGCGAAACGGCGAGCGCGAGATGCTCGGCGATGCGGCGCGCGATCGGCAGCTGGGCGCGATCGAAGGCGGCATGCCGCTTCGCCCAGAACTGCACTCCGAACTGCTGCTCGCGCGCCGCGAGCGCGACGGCCAACAGAGAACGGTAGCCGGCAGCGACGACCCGGGCACGATAGTCCGGCGGATCGTGGATGATGTCGTGCCGCAGATTTCCGAGATCGTCGACGATCTTGAACGCCCCGGCCGCGAGCTCCGCGGGCGCGAAGCCGCTCGCCCGCACCGCTGTCGGCCCGTCGTCGTTCGAGGCCGCGTGCAGCACGTAGCTGCCGCCGGCCGCGTCGTTGAAGGTCATCGTCATGCGGTCGTGGGGAAGCGCGCGTTGGGCGATCTCCGAGACCTGCGGAAAAACCTCCCGCACGTCGAGCGTCGAGGTCAGAAGCCGGATCAGTTCCTCAGAGACAGCGAGATCCGCCTCGCGGAACGCTTCGACCGCCGCGCTGGCGACCCGCTCGTCCGTGCGCGCGAGGTTCGTCGGCGGCGGTGCGCTCCTCCTCATCGCCCGATCCTACCGCCGAGCCCGGTCCAACGTGCGCCTCACGGCACACAATGCGCCGGCAGGCGCAGAGGCATGTGAGCCCTCTACCCAGCGAATCTTGCTAAGTCGCGGCAAACACTGGCGCGATCGCATCCATCTCCAGAAACTGCGGCCGGGAACGTCGATTGCGAAGCACCGGATCATGCGCATCCGTTCTTTCGCTCTCGCGACTCTCCTTCCCGCTCTCCTGGTCACCTTCGGCTGCGGCAGGAAAGCCCCCCCTCCGGCGGCCCCGCCCACCGTCGCCGTCGTCGAAGTCACTCCCGAGCGGGTGTCGCTCTCGAGTGAATGGGTCGCGACGCTCGACGGCCTCGTCAACGCCCAGATCCGCCCCCAGGTTTCCGGCTACCTGGTTCGCGCCGGGTATCAGGAGGGCGGCGTCGTCAAGAAAGGTCAGGTGCTTTTCGAGATCGATCGCCGGCCGTTCGCGGCAGCTGTCGCGCAGGCCACGGCGGATCTCGCCGAGAAGGTCGCCGACCGCGAGCGCACGGCCCAGGACGTCGAACGGGACCGGCCGCTCGCCGAGCAGCGGGCGATTCCGCAGAGCCAGCTGCAGAACGACATCCAGGCGAACCTCGGCGCCCAGGCTGCCGTCGCTTCAGCGCAAGCGGCCGTCGACACCGCGCAGCTCCATCTCGACTTCACCCAGGTGCGCTCGCTCGTGGACGGCGTCGCCGCGATCGCCAGCGCGCAGATCGGCGACCTCGTGGGACCGGAGACGCTTCTCACCACCGTCTCGCAGGTGGATCCGATCCGCGCCTTCTTCTCGCTCTCCGAAGTCGAATACCTGCAGGTCGCGGGACGCCTGAACTCCGCGACGGCACCGCAGAGCGCCGACAAGGACTCCTTCTGGCACACGGACGGTCGGCTCCAACTCACACTCGCCGACGGCTCGACTTACCCGCTCTCCGGCCGCGTCCTCGCCGCCGATCGCGAAATCGACGCGCGCACCGGAACGATCCGGATCAGCGCCGCGTTTCCCAATCCCGATCGCCTGCTGCGCCCCGGCCAGTACGGGCGCGTGCGCGCCGAGACCCGGGTGGTCGACGGCGCGCTGCTCGTTCCGCAGCGCGCGCTCTCCGAGCTTCAAGGCGGCGCGCAGCTCCGCATCGTCGACGAGAACGGCAAGATCCACGTCCTGCCGGTGAAGCTCGGCGAACGTCTGGGGAACCGCCGGCTGGTCGTCGAAGGGCTCGCTCCCGGAGCGCGCGTCGTCGTCGACTCGCCCCAGGTCGCGGAAGGCACTGCGGTCGAAACGCGACCCTATGAGCCGGTCGGCGCGACAGGCCAGGCATCGGGTTCCACGGGAGCTACCTCGGCTCCTGCCGCGGGAGCGCGCTGAACCATGGGAAACCTCGCAGCCTTCTTCGTTCGCCGGCCGATCATCGCGATCGTCCTCGCCATTCTGACGGTGCTCCTGGGCCTGGTCGCGATGCAGACCCTGCCCATCGCGCAGTTCCCGAACATCGTCCCGGCGCAGATCATCGTTTCCGCGACGTACACGGGTGCCGACGCCCTGACGATCGAGCAGGCGGTCGCGACGCCGCTCGAGCAGCAGGTCAACGGCGTCGACGACATGCTGTACATGCAGTCGACGAACTCCGCCGACGGCACGATGCAGCTCACCGTGACGTTCGACATCGATACCGATCCGAGCATCGACCAGGTGAACGTGCAGAACCGGATCGCGCAGGCGCAGCCCAACCTTCCGCCCGACGTCGCGCAGTACGGCCTGACCATGCGCAAGTCCACGGGCCTGCCGATGATGCTCGTTTCGCTCTACTCGCCGGACGAGTCGCGCGACGCGCTGTTCCTCGCCAACTACGCGAACATCAATCTCATCGACGCCATCTATCGCGTTCCCGGCGTGGGTGAGGTGAGGATCTTCGGTGCCGGCGATTACGCGATGCGCATCTGGGCAAAGCCCGATCGCCTCGCGGCGATGGCACTGACCGTTCCCGACATCTCGCGCGCGGTGCAGCAGCAGAGCGCGGTCAACCCTTCGGGACAGATCGGTGCGCGGCCAGGACCGACGGGACAGGACATGACGTACACCGTCCGCTCGCAGGGTCGCCTGCAGACGGAAGAGGAGTTCGGCGACATCGTCCTGCGCGCCAATCCCGACGGCTCCCTCGTTCGTCTCAAGGACGTCGCACGCATCGAGCTCGGCGCGCTCAACTATCAGCAGCTTGGGCGGGTGAACGGTCAACCCGGATGCGGCGTCGCGGTCTTCCGCGCCCCGGGATCGAACGCGCTCGACGTCGCTGCAGGAGTGCGCGCCCAGCTCAACGAGCTGCGCGAACGCTTTCCTGCCGGCGTCGACTTCACCTACACGCTGGACACGACGCAGCCGGTCGCCGAGGGCATCCGCGAGATCCGCAACACGCTGATCGAAGCGCTGCTGCTGGTCATTCTCGTCGTCTACCTCTTCCTCCAAAACTGGCGCGCCACGCTGATTCCGATGCTCGCCGTTCCGGTATCGCTCATCGGCACGTTCGCGGTCTTCCCGCTCCTCGGCTTCTCCATCAACACGCTTTCGCTCTTCGGTCTGGTGCTCGCGATCGGGCTCGTGGTCGACGACGCAATCGTCGTCGTCGAAGCGGTCGAGCATCACATCGAGCGCGGTATGCCGCCGAAGGAGGCGACACTCCAGGCGATGAAGGAGGTGTCCGGCCCGGTCGTCGGTATCGCCCTCATCCTCGCGGCGGTCTTCGTTCCCATCGGAATGATGGGCGGTATCCAGGGCCTGCTCAACCAGCAGTTCGCGATCACGATCGCCGTCTCGGTCCTGATCTCAGCCGTGAACGCTCTCACTCTCTCGCCGGCGCTCGCGGCGATGCTGCTGCGGCCGCGGAAGGCTTCGCGCGGCTTCGCCGGACGCATCTTCAGGAGTTTCAACCGCGGCCTCGAGAAGAGCTCTGATCGCTATGTCGGCTGGAGCGGCGGTCTCATCCGGAAGCCGATTCTCGGCGTGGCACTGCTCGGTCTCTTCTTCCTGCTCGCCGGACTGCTCGGCCGTCAGCTCCCCGGAAGCTTTCTGCCGGAGGAGGACTACAGCTACGCGCTCCTGAACGTCCAGTTGCCGCCGGCCGCGTCGCTCGAGCGGACGGACGAGGTGACCCGGCGCATCGACGCCATTCTCAAACAGACCGAGGGAGTGCGGAACTTCAATACGATCGTCGGCTTCAGTCTCATCACGCGCGTGACCGCCAGCAACAACGCGTTCTACTTCGTTCAGTTCGCTCCCTGGTCGGAGCGCGAGAAGCCGGGACAGGATGCGCGCTCGATCGTCGACAGTCTCAATCGCCGCTTTCGCGCCGAGGTGCCGGAGGGCCTGGCGTTCGCGGTCATGCCGCCGTCCATTCCCGGTCTCGGCAGCCAGGGCGGCTTCTCGATGTGGCTCGAAGACCGGAGCGGCGGCTCCGTCGAGTTCCTGAACGAGAATCTGCAGAACTTCCTCGCCGCGGCGCGCAAACGACCCGAGCTCGCCGGCGTCAATTCGCCGTTCAACGCCTCGGTGCCGCAGATCTTCGCGGACATCGATCGCGACAAAGCTCTGCGTCAGGGCGTGGCGCTGTCCGACGTTTACCAGACGATGCAGGCCTATCTGGGCGGCCTGTACGTCAACCAGTTCAATCGCTTCGGCCGTCAGTGGCGCGTGTTTCTTCAGGCTGAAGGCAACGAGCGCTCGAGTCCGGATCAGATCGGAAACTTCTTCGTCCGCAACAGCGCCGGAGACATGGTGCCGCTTTCGGCGCTCGAAACCAGCCGGCCGACGTTCGGCCCGCAGTTCACGAACCGGTTCAACGTCTACCGCGCGGCGCAGATCAGCGGCGGAGCTGCCCCCGGATACAGCTCCGGGCAGGCGATGGCGGCGCTCGAAGAGGTCGCCCGTCAGACGTTGCCGCGCGAAATCGGCTACGACTGGTCCGACCTCTCCTACCAGGAAAGGAAGTCGGCCGGCTCGACGGGATCGATGGTCGGGCTGTCGGTGATCTTCACGTTCCTCATTCTCGCCGCGCTCTACGAGAGTTGGTCGCTGCCGTTCTCGGTGCTGCTCACCGTGCCGATCGCGATCTTCGGCGCTTTCGTCGGCCTGCTGCTCCGCAAGATGAACCTCGACGTCTACGCGCAGATCGGAGTCATCGTGCTCATCGGCCTGGCGGCCAAGAACGCCATTCTCATCGTGGAGTTCGCGAAGATGCGGCTCGCAGAGGGTTCGGATCTGGTGCACGCGGCGCTCGAAGGAGCGCGCCTTCGCCTGCGCCCGATCCTCATGACGTCGTTCGCATTCATCCTGGGGTGCGTACCTCTCTGGCGCGCGACCGGCGCCGGCGCTGCGGCGCGTCGCATCCTCGGCACCGTCGTCATCTCCGGCATGCTGACCGCGACGCTGATCGCGATCTTCCTCATCCCGCTCCTGTTCGTTCTCATGGAGCGGATCGCCGCCCGATTCAAGAAGCCGTCAGGGGAAGTGCTTCCCTCGTCCCCCACCCCGGCCGCCGAGCTCGCGGCGGAGGAGCCCCGATGAAGACTTTCACCGCCAACGCGGTCTTTTCACTGCTCGCCATTTCGGCGACCGGCTGCATCACTCTTGGTCCCGACTATGCGCGTCCGCCCGTCGCTGCGCCGGCGAATTTCCGCGGCGCCGGAACCGGCGCCGCGCAGACTTCCGCAGCGGCGTCGCTCGCGACGCGGGAGTGGAGCGAGCTCTTCCGCGACGAGGCGCTGCGGACGCTGCTCGCGAAAGCGCTAACGGACGGCTTCGACGTGCGCATCGCTGCCGCGCGGCTCTCACAGGCCGCGGCGCTCGCCGGAGTGGCGCGCGCGGATCGCTTTCCGGCCATCGACCTCGAGGGGTCGGCACTGCGTGAGCGCGCGCCCCTTGCGGGGGGAGCTCCGGCCGAGACGAGCCGCTATGCGGTCGGAGCCGGGCTGTCGTGGGAGATCGACTTCTGGGGCAGATACCGCCGCGCCTCGGAGTCCGCTCGCGACCGCATGATCGCCGCCGAATGGGGCGAGCGGGCCGTCGTGACGAGCCTCATCGCGGACGTCGCGACGCGCTACTACACCCTGCGCGGGCTCGATCTCGAACGGGAAATCGCCTCGCGTACGCAGGTATCCCGCGAAGAGTCGCTTCGCCTCACGCGCTTGCGCGAAGACGGCGGCGCCGCATCCCTCGTCGACGTGCGTCAGGCGGAGCAGCTGGTCTTTGCTGCCCAGGGCACGCTGATCGATCTCGATCGCCGGATCGAGCAGCAGGAGAACGGGCTTTCGGTGCTCCTGGGCCGCAATCCGGGTCCGATCGAGCGCGGCGCCGCTCTCGGCGATCTGGCACAGATCGCGGAACTGCCGGAGGGCCTGCCTTCGGATCTTCTCGAGCGCCGGCCTGACATCCGCGAGGCCGAGGCCCTTCTGGCTTCGTCCACGGCCGACATCGGCGTCGCTCGCGCGTCCTACTTCCCGCGCATCGCTCTCACGGGCTCTGGCGGATACGCGAGCGGTGCGCTTTCCGCCCTCTTCAACGGCCCGGCGGCGATCTGGTCAGCGGTGGCCTCGGCCGTGCAGCCGCTGTTCGACGCCGGGCGGACGCGCTCGGGCGTCCGCTACGCCGATGCCCGGCGCGAAGAGGCGAACGCGATCTACGAACGCACGGTCCGCACGGCATTCAGCGAGGTGTCCGACGCCCTCGTGGAGCGTCGGCAGATGAGCGCACTGCGCGAGACGCAGCAGCTGCTGGTCGACGCCGCTGCGGATTCCCGCCGGCTTGCCGACGTGAGGTACAGCGGCGGAGTCACCAGCTATCTCGAAGTTCTCGACAGCGAGACGCGGCTTTTCGAGGCCCAGCTCACGCTCGTCCAGACGCAGGTCGACGAGCTCGCGGCCTACGTCGAGATCTATCGCGCTCTCGGCGGCGGCTGGAAGCAGGCTGAGAAGGAGGCCGACGGTGTCCTTTAAGTACGTTCAGCTCGCGATCGGAACCCTGCTGACGGATGAAGAGGTGCGGTTGCGCTTCCTGCGCGCGCCGCGGGAGACGCTGCTCGAGCTCACCGAGAGATGCTGGGAGCTGACGGAAGGCGAGATCGAGGCCCTGCTCGCGACCGATCCGCATCTGTGGAGCGCCGTCGCCGCGAAGCTGCCGTCACGGCTTCAGCGCTGCTCGCTGCGGTCGCACGAGGACGCCTCCCAGGACTGACCGCTCACTCCTCCGGCTCCCCTTGCCGGGGACGATCCTTCCCGTTTCGCGTCGGCGATGGCGAACTAGCGATCGACCATTTTCTGCGCGCCCTCGGAATAGCGCGCCCCCTGGACCGCGATGCCTGCCGCTGCGATCTCCATTTCTTCGCGATCGCCGGCGGTGAGCTCGATCTCCGCTCCGCCCAGATTCTCTTCCAGGCGGTTCAGGTTCCGCGTGCCCGGGATCGGGACGATCCACGGCTTGCGGGAGAGCAGCCAGGCGAGCGCGATCTGCGCCGGAGTTCCCCCCTTCTGACGCGCGATCTTCGCGAGCAGATCGACGACGATCTGATTGGCCTGCCGGTTCTCGGCCGAAAAACGTGGCACCGTGTTGCGGAAGTCAGCGGCATCGAAAGTCGTCGACCCGTCGATCTTGCCGGTGAGAAATCCGCGGCCCAGCGGACTGAACGGAACGAACCCGATCCCGAGCTCTTCGAGCACCGGAAGGATTTCGGCTTCGGGCTCGCGCCACCAGAGGGAGTATTCGCTCTGCAGCGCCGTCACGGTCTGGACGGCGTGCGCGCGACGGATCGTTCTCACGCCGGCTTCCGAAAGCCCGAAGTGCCGGACTTTCCCTTCGGCGATCAGATCCTTCACGGTTCCCGCGACATCCTCGATCGGAATCTCCGGATCGACGCGGTGCTGGTACAGAAGATCGATCGCGTCGACCCGGAGCCGCCGGAGCGAGGCTTCCGCGACTTCCCGGATGTGTTCTGGCCGGCTGTCGAGACCCAGCTGTTCTCCGTTCGGCCCGAGCTTGAAGCCGAACTTGGTGGCGATGGTGACGCGATCCCGAACCGGCCCGAGCGCTTCGCCGACGAGCTCCTCGTTCACGTATGGACCGTAAACCTCCGCCGTATCGAAGAGCGTGACGCCGCGCTCGACGGCGGCGCGCAGCAACGCGATCATCTCCGGTTTCTCTCCTGCGGGTCCGTAGCCGAAGCTCATCCCCATGCAACCCAGGCCCAGCGCCGAAACTTCGAGCCCGCTCGTTCCCAGCTTGCGCATCTGCATTCCGCCGCCTTTCATCCCACTTCTTCCTGTCGTCATCTGGTCACGCCGGACCGTGAAAAACCGCTGCTTTCATCGAAACTCCTCGCTTCCATCCATGGTGATCACCCGAAGGCAACGTAGCAGCCCTGAGCCGGCTTGCCTAGCCACGCGAGCATCCGGCGCTGCTTTGGCGTGAAAGAAAGCACCGGCTTGAGCCGGCACGGGAATCAGGCTACGGTCCGCCACGATGACCGCGACAGAACCGGCTCGAACGGCGGGCGGATGGATGGCCTGGCTCGGCGAACTCTCGCCGCTGGGCCGGCGTGCGCTCACCGCGGCCTTCGCAGGCTGGACGCTGGACGCGATGGACTTCGTTCTCTACCTGCTCGCCATTCCGTTGCTGCGCAAGGAGTTTGCGCTCGATGCCCGGCAGGCGGGACTCCTCGCCTCCGCTGCGCTGCTTTCGTCGGCGCTGGGCGGCGTCGTCTTCGGGCGGATCGCGGACCGCATCGGTCGCGCGCGCACGCTGTCCTTCACGATTCTCGTCTATTCCTTCGCTTCGCTCGGCAGTGCCACGGCGCAAAGCATCGGACAGCTGCTTTTCTGGCGCACCGTTCTCGGTCTCGGCCTCGGCGGCGAGTGGTCTGCCGGATCGGTGCTGGTCGCCGAGAACGTGCCCGCGGCGCACCGCGGCAAAGCGATCGGTCTCATGCAGTCGGGCTGGGCGGTCGGATATCAGCTCGCGACGGTCGCCGCCGGATTCGTCCTGCCGCGGTTCGGATGGCGGGCGCTCTTCGCCCTGGGCGTCGCACCCGCCCTGGTCGTCGTCTGGATCCGTCGCCGGTTGCAGGAGGCGCCGATCCAGCGCGCAGCGGTTCCGCCGGTGCCCTTCTCCGCGCTCCTTCGTCCGCCGCTCGCCGGTCGGACTCTGGTCGCGACGGCGCTCGCTGCCGCAGTGATGTTCGGGTACTGGGGGCTCTTCACCTGGATGCCGTCATTCCTCGCCGCACCCACGGCACAGGGTGGCGCCGGCCTCGGCCTGGTGCGTTCGACGGGCTGGATCGTGCCGATGCAGATCGGCGCGTTCTTCGGTTACCTGTCGTTCGGCTATGCCGCCGATCGCTTCGGCCGTCGCGCGAGCTTCGCGGTCTATCTCGTCGCGGCCGCAGCCCTGGTCGTCGCTTACGGCGCCCTGGTGCGGGAACCGTGGATACTCCTCGTCCTCGGACCGTTCCTCGGATTCTTCGGGCACGGCTACTTCAGTCTTTTCGGAGCCCAGCTGGCCGAGCTCTTTCCCGCGGCAATCCGCGCCACGGCGCAGGGTTTCTGCTACAACTCCGGGCGCGCGCTCTCGGCATTCGCTCCGGCGACGATCGGAGCTCTCGCGGACCGTCGCGGACTCGCTTCGGCGCTCGCTGCGACGGCAGTCTTTTTTCTTCTCGGCGCTGCGCTCGTCGGACTCCTGCCGGAGACCCGCGGCGTCGAGCTTGCGGAGCTCGAACGATGACGAAAACCTACGAGATTCACCGCGTCGCAGAGCGCGCACTGCTCGTGCGCTTCCTGGATGACGATCTCGCACGCGCCGTCGCCCAGTCCTCCGCGCTGCACGCTTTTCTCTCCCGGCCGAACGATTCCGACTCACAGCCCGAATCGAAGTCGGCATCGCAGTCCGAAACCGGTCTCGACGCAACGAACGCGAGACCCGACCGCGCGAAAATGCCGCCCGCGGAACCGACGAACCCGTCCGACCTCCAGCCGCGCCTGCGCCGGGCGGAGTGGATTCCCGGCGCCGGCAATCTCCTTCTGCGCGTCGAGGAAACGACGGCCGCCGAAGCCGAAGCACGTCTCGAATCGCTGCTCAGCGCTTTCCCGTTCCGCCGCAGCGCCGCAACCGGCCGCCCGATCGAAATCGCGGTCCGCTTCGGCGGTGAGAACGGCGAGGATCTGCAACAGGTTGCGGCCGAAACCGGACTCTCCGAATCGGCGGTCGTCTCCAGGCTCTGCTCGGCTCCACTTTCCGTGGCGTTCATCGGCTTCTCTCCCGGCTTTCCGTATCTCGTCGGACTGCCTCCGGAGCTCGAGTTGCCGCGCCTTGCATCGCCCCGTCCGGCGGTTCCACCCGGATCGGTCGCGATCGGTGGACCGTTCGTGGGGATCTATCCCGCGGCGACTCCGGGCGGCTGGCGCCTGCTCGGACGGACCGACGTCGCGCTCTTCGATCCCGCATCTTCGCCCCCGGCAGTTCTGGCCGCCGGCGACCGTATCCGTTTCATCGCTCGCTGAGCCCGGCCATGTCGACTCTTTCTCCAAGCTCCTCGACACCGACGATTCGCGTGATCCGCCCCGGCGCCATGACCCTCGTCGTCGACCTAGGCCGGCCCGGTCATGGCGCGAGCGGCGTGCCGCGTGGCGGAGCTTTCGACCCCTGGGCGGCGCGCGCGGCCAACCGGCGCGTCGGCAACGCCGAAGGCGAAGCGCTTCTCGAGATCACCCTCGCCGGTCCGGAGCTCGAGCTCCAGGGCGTGGCCGCGATCGCACGGGTCGGCGATCCTTTTCCCATCGAGCTCGAAAGCGCCTCGCATCGCGAGATCTGTCCGCCGCTCCGGTCCTGGGCCTCGGCGCTCGCGCCCCGCGAGACGACTCGCATCGCGATCGGTCGCGCGGCTTCCGGCGTCCGCACCTGGCTCGCCGTCGCCGGCGGCATCGACGTACCGGTCGTGCTCGGGAGTCGCACCACGGAGCTCGCCGGCGGCTTCGGCGGCCACGAAGGACGTTCGCTGCGCGCCGGCGACCGCGTGTCCTGCTTCCCGTCCGGAGCGCGCGCCTTCTCGCCCTCGAGAAGTGAAGCTGCAGCGGCGCTGCGACCTCCGATCGTGCTGCGCGTGCTACCCGGCCCCGATGCGCGTCTGGTGTCCGGCGAGCGACCGGGTCCGGAGGCTCTCGAAGGAATGGAGCTCCGGGTCGAGCCGCGTTCCGATCGACGCGGCATACGGCTGCACGGTTCCGCTCTCGCCCTCAGTCCGCACGCGCCGCTGCGCTCGCAGGGAACACTTCCGGGAACGGTGCAGATTCCGCCAGCCGGACAGCCGATCGTTCTCGGTGTCGATGCTCCGGTCACCGGCGGCTATCCCTGGATCGCGCAGGTGATCGAAGCCGACCTCGAGCTTCTGGCGCATCTCGCGCCCGGCGACTCCGTGCGTTTCGCGACCGTCGGCTACGAGGTCGCGGAGCGCGCACTCGCCGAGCGGCGAGCACGCTTCGAAGCGGAGCTCGCGCGAGAATGACGGGTTCCGCGCGCGCCGCGTCCGGACGATTCGAGATCGACATCAACGCCGACGCCGGCGAGGGATTTGACTCGCCGGAGCTCTTCTCGGCGGTCTCGTCGGTCAACATCGCCTGCGGCGGGCATGCCGGAGACGCCGCCTCCATGCGCGCCGCCGTGGCCCTGGCGCGCGCCTGCGACGCCGCCGTCGGCGCTCACCCGGGGTACGAGGATCGCGCGCGCTTCGGCCGTGTCGAAACCGGCGACTCGCCACGCGCGCTCGGCGAAACCGTGCGTCGCCAGATGCTGCGGCTCGCGGAGATCGGCGTTCCGATCACGCACGTCAAGCCGCATGGCGCGCTCTATCATCGCGTCGCAACCGACGCCGACGCCGCGCGCGCCGTCGTCGAAGCGATCGCCGCGCTCGATCCCGGAATTTCGGTGGTCGGCTTTCCGGACTCGGAGCTCCTGCGTGCCGCGCAGGCCGTGGGACTTCCCGCGGTCGCGGAGGGATTCGCCGACCGGCGCTATGGCGCGGACGGAAGGCTCGTAGGCCGGGACGCTGCAGGCGCCCTGCTCTCGCCGCCGGAAGCGCTCGCGCAAGCCTTGCAACTCGCGACCGAAGCGCGCATCGCGACGATCTGCCTGCACTCGGACTCGCCCGGGGCCGGAGACGTTGCAGCCGCCTTGCGACGCGGACTCGAAGCCTCGGGATGGGTGGTTGCGCCGTTCGCGACCCGCTTGCCGAGCGACGCCTCGCACGGGTCGCGACTTTCAACCGACCGCTAGAAGGCCCTGGCGGGCCTTGATCGGGCGCGTCAGGGCGCCGGAGGCTTCGCGCCGGCGCGGACGATCTCGACGCGCCGGTTGCGCGCACGGCCGAGCGCGGTCGCGTTGTCGGCCAGCGCTCGGCTCGCGCCGAATCCCGCGGAGCTCAAACCGGCGGCGTTCACACCGTGCGCCGCGAGATAGGTGACGACGGCAGCGGCGCGGCGTTCGGAGAGTTCCTGATTGTGGGCCGCGGCGCCGGTCGAATCGGTGTGCCCTTCGATCGAAAGCTTCCAGTCCGGATGGCCGGCCAGGGTCTTCGCGACGTCGTCGAGCACCGTCTTCGACTCGCTGCGCAGCGTCGCGGAATCGAGATCGAACTCGATGCCGTAAATGCGCGCCCGTCCGCTCGTGGACAGCTGCTTTTCGAGCTCGCCGCCGACCGACCCGGCCCAGTGCGGGCAGCTGCCGACCGTGCTCGACTTCTTCGTTCCGTTCCACATGCCGGCGGGCACCGACCCGCGATCTGTGCCGCTCCACCAGAAGCCGCGAAAGCTTCTTCCGTCCGGGGCGAACACCATGAGCGCCGGGCCGTTGTCGTCGGCTCCACCCTCCTCCTGCCAGGTGATCCGCATCAAGCGACCCTCGACGCTGCCGTCGAGAAGTCCCGCGTCGTGCTCGTAGCATCCACGGAGAGCGCTCCCCTGAGCGCGCAAGTGAAAATCGCCGAAGTCCGTCGTGTACGTTCCGGACGGGTCCGCCATCGGGACCGCTGCCGGGCGCTGCCCGTATCCGCGAAACGCGCAGAGCTCGAGCCACTTCGCGTCGCCGTGATTGCCGCTGATCTCGAGCCGGACCCAGCGCGCAGCATGACGGGTGGCGGCCGCGACCTTCTGTCCGTTCTGACGGTCGGCGAGCTGGGCTTCGGCGACCGGAACGAATCCGCTGTCGCGGGCCGTCGTCGACACCGCGACGCGAACGCCCGAAGCGCCGCGGCCGTTGTCGTCGATGCATTCCGTGTCGAACTCGAAACGCCCGATCGTCGCTTCCGCGGCCAGCTCGAAGACGAAGACCGCACTGCGCACCTCGCCTTCAGGCGCCGCCCACCCGGAGTCTGGCGCGTCATCGAGCAGGGCCACGACCGGCCAGCCGCCGTAACTCGCCGGTTCGACGACCGGCAAGGCTCCTTCGCCGAGCGCCAGAAGGTTGATCTCGTCCTTCTGCGCCGCGAGCGGAGAGCCGCCAACCGTAGCGAAGACGAGAAGCGCAGCAGACGAGAGCGTCGCGAGATGGTTCATTCAGTTCACCTGTTCCGTGCCAGCGGAGGAAAAAACGGTCAGCCCAGCTCCGCGCGCACGAGCGGGGCGACTTCGGTTCCGAAGAGCTCGATGCAACGCATCAGGCTCTCGTGCGGCAACGTACCGAGGCTGTACTTGAGATGAAATCGCGACAGGCGGAGCGTTCTCGCCACCCGGACGATCTTGCCGGCGACGGTTGCCGGCGAACCGACGAAAAGCGCGCCATCGGGGCCGGCTGCGTGATCGAACTGGCCGCGTGTCATCGGCGACCAACCGCGCTCGGCGCCGATCCTCGCCTGCATCGCGGCGAAGTGAGGCCACGCCTCGTCGCGAGCCAGTTCATCCGACGCGGCGACGTAGCCCGGCGAATGGATCCCGACCGGTTGCGCTGGATGACCGAATCGCTGCAGGGAACGGCGGTAGAGCTCGACGAGAGGCACGAACGCCTGCGGCTCTCCGCCGATGATCGCGACCATGAGGCGCAGTCCGTAGTGCGCCGCACGCACCACCGACGCCGGAGTGCCGCCGACTCCGATCCATGTGGGCAGAGCGCCGGACCCGGTGGGCGGGAAGACGCGCTGATTCTTCAAGCCGGCGCGGGTCTTCCCCGACCAGGTCACCGGACGCTCGGTGAGGAGCTCGGCGAAAAGATGCAGGCGCTCCTCGAAGAGCAGCTCGTACTGGTCGAGCTCGAGGCCGAACAAGGGGAAGGATTCGGTGAAGGAACCGCGGCCGAGAATGACTTCCGCGCGACCGTTCGAGATCGCATCGAGCGTGGCGAAGCGTTGAAAAACCCGCACCGGATCGTCGGAGCTCAAAACCGTCACGGCGGAGCCGAGGCGTATCGCCCGGGTCTGACCGGCGATCGCCGCCAGCACGACTTCCGGCGCCGAGACCGCGAAATCCTCGCGATGGTGCTCACCGACGCCGAAGAATTCGAGCCCGACTTTGTCGGCGAGAATCGCCTCGGCGACGACGTGCCGCAGAACGTGCGGCTGCGAGAGTCTCTTGCCGTCGCGATCGAAAGTGACGTCGCCGAAGGTGTCGAGGCCCAGCTGCAGAGTGGTCAAGGTCGCGTCCCGGCGGCGATCTTGCCACTTCCGAAGCTCATGCTCTAGGAGGCCGCTGAAAAAACACAGCGGTAGTTGAGGTTCGCGGCGCGAAAAGACCAGTAAGGGAAAAAGAGGACGCTCGAAGCGCCAGTAGGGCTCTTCGACCCGGCGAATTCGGCGCCGTTGGCGCCTTTTCGATGCCCGCGGTCACGTCGCGGCCTCCAGATTTCGCATTTTCACTAGGTTGAAGGCGGCCAGCGCGAAGAGAAAGTTCCAACCGACTCGCTCGACGCCTCGA
>JBDTQG010000032.1:0-32630 GCA_039932315.1 Thermoanaerobaculia bacterium | reverse complement strand
CGTGGTCATACCGCCCCCTCCGGATCCCTGCAACCCCAGAACTGCGCAACCACCAGCGACGACTGTCGGATCATTCTACCTGCGCATTCCGCGCCGCAATCCACTCCCTGCATGCCGCAACTCACCTTTCGGCGCGCGGCAGCGCGAAAGGGACGGCGAGCGTCATCTCGAATCCCAAGCCTATTTGGTGGCGACGACGATCTGCGAAAGGTCCGCGAGAGAAAGGATCTCGGATTGAATGGACTGCAACAGCGCGATCCGATTCCGCTTCAGCTTCTCATCCGGATCCATGACCATCACGTCGCGGAAGAAAACCTCCAGTGGGGGCGCCAGCTTGCCGACGCTTTCCAGGCCTCCGGCAAAGTCGCGCTTCTGCGTCGCAGAAAAAAGCTGCTGGTGGAGGTCGATCTGCACGGCAGCGAGCGCTTTTTCGGCAGGGAGTGCCGCGATTCCCGGATCGAAATCGAAGTGTGGCTGGCCCTTCGTGATGTTCGCGATGCGCTTCGCTGCCTGGGCGACGGCGGCGAAGCCAGCGTCCTTGCGCAAACCCTTGAGCGCAGCTGCGCGCGCTGCGATGCCGCGAAAGTCCAGGCGGCCGCCGTCCGCACCCATCGCCGCTGCGATCTCGTCGTACTCGAAGCCCTTTTCCCCGAGAACGTACGTCAAGCGGTCGCGCAGGAACTCGGTGACGAGCTCCAGTGTTCGGGACTGAAGGGCGGCCGGCTCTTCTGCAAGATCCGAAGGCGTAGACGACGCGACCTTCTTCACGCCTTGCCGAATCTTTTCTTCGAGCAGGACGAACGCCTGCCGCAGCACGATCTGAAGATCGAATTCGAGCTCGCCTTCGAGAACGATCCGGACGATCCCCATCGCCGAACGCCGCAGACCGAACGGATCCTTCGACCCGGTCGGAATGAGGCCCAGCCCGAAGAAACCGACCAAGGTGTCGAGACGGTCGGCGAGTGCCGTAACCTGACCGACGCTGCCGCGCGGCAGGGCATCGGCCGCTCCTGCCGGCCGATACTGGTCGTAGATCGCCTGCCAGACCGCTTCGGAGGCGCCTTCGGCGCGGGCGTAGAGCCCGCCCACGACGCCCTGAAGGTCGGTGAACTCCTTGACCATCTCGGTCGTCAGATCCACTTTGAGAAGGCTCGCTGCGGTTGCGACGGAGTCCCGGTCCGGAACGCTGGACAGTTCCGCGATCAGGAGCGATAGAACCCTCAGGCGTATCGTCTTCTCCGCAAAGCTTCCGAGTTTGTGCTGGAAAGTCAGGCTGGAAAGCGCTTCACTGCGATTCGCGAGCGCTACGGCCCGGTCCTTCTCGAAGAAGAACTTCGCGTCGGCAAGTCGAGCGGCGACCACCCATTCGTTGCCGGCCCGAACGCGGCCGATCGGATCGTCCGCGCGATCCATGACGGTCAGAAACACCGGCAGCAGACGCCCGTCCTTCTCGACCGTGAGTGCGCTCTGATGGTCGCGGAGCGACGTCGCGAGAACCTCTCGCGGCAGCTCGATGAGCTCTGGCGAGAAAGAGCCCTCCATGATCCCGGGGATCTCACAGATCGCGGCAAGCTTGGTCAACAGCGCGTCGTCCTCGACCAGCGCTCCGCCGAGAGCTTTCGCCCGCTCCGCCATTTTCGTCGCGAGGATATTTTTTCGTTCAGCCTGAAAAACGACGATTCCCCGCCCCGCGAGCGCGGCGATATAGCTCTCCACGCCTTCCACCGAAAAGCTTGCTGGTGAAAGGGTCGAATGCCCCGCAGTTTCGGCTCCGGAAGGAACTCCGAAGAGCTCGAAGGGCACGACGGCACCTTCGAAGAGAGCGACGACGCCGTGAACGGGTCGCACCCAGGGACCGATTCCGGTGCCCCACCGCATCGTCTTCGGCCAGGAGATTGCGAGGAGGAGACGCGGCACAAGCTCGGCAAGCAGGGCTTCCGTCGCGCGGCCACGGATCTGCTTCGTCGCGGCCAGGTATTCGCCGCCGCCGTTCGCCGCCTCCGCCAGCGCTACCTGCTCCGGAAAGGTTCTGACCGTACGACCGATTTTCCCCTTCGCCGCTTCGACGACGCGAAGATCGCCTTCGGACACTTCCGCCTTCTTCGCAAAGGCCGCCACCGCCGCGGTCGGTTTTCCCGAAGCGTCGAAAGCGTTCTTCACCGGCGGGCCGAGGATCTCCTCCTGGCGGTCTTTTTCCGCGGCGGGGAGGCCGCGCAGGATGACGACGAGGCGGCGCGGCGTGAACGCCGTATCGATCGAGGCCGGCGCGATGCCGCGCGCCATCAGCTCCTCGAAGAGACGCGTTCCGAGCTCCTGGATCGCCCCCGGCAGCATGCGCGCCGGAATCTCCTCGGCGCGGACTTCGAGCAGAAATTCACCCTTCGGTGCGTTATCCACGAGCCACCTCGCCGCTCGCTGCGATGCCTTTCCTGAGCAGCGGAAAGCCAAGGCTCTCCCGGCTCGCGAGGTAGCTTTGAGCGCAGGCGATCGCGAGGTCGCGCACGCGTTTCATCACTCCGACACGCTCGGTCACCGAGATCGCGCCGCGGGCGTCGAGAAGGTTGAAGAGATGCGAGCATTTGAGCGCGCACTCGTAGGCCGGAAGAACGATCCCGGCCTCGAGGCAGCGGCGCGATTCACCTTCGTAGCCGTCGAACTGGCGGCGCAGAAAATCGACGTCGGCGATCTCGAAGTTGTACTTCGAGAACTCGTGCTCGTCCTGCCAGCGCACCTGCCCGTACGTGACGTCGCCCCCTTCGCTACCCACCCAGCGGATGTCGTAGATCGATTTCTCCAGCCCGAGAAACATCGTGATGCGCTCGAGACCGTAAGTGAGCTCGCAGGAGATCGGAGTGAGCTCGATTCCGCCCGCCTGCTGGAAATAGGTGAACTGCGAAATCTCCATGCCGTCGAGCATGACCTGCCAGCCGACGCCCCAGGCGCCGAGCGTCGGCGCTTCCCAGTTGTCCTCTTCGAAGCGCAGGTCGTGCACCGCGAGATCGACACCCATCGCTTCGAGACTCCTGACGTAGAGCTGCTGCACATCGAGCGGCGCGGGCTTCAGGATCACCTGAAACTGATTGTGCTTGTACAGGCGGAACGGATTGTCTCCGTAGCGCCCGTCGGCCGGGCGGCGCGACGGCTGCACATAGGCAACGCGCCACGGCTCCGGACCGAGAACACGAAGGAAAGTGTCGGGGTGCATCGTTCCGGCGCCGACCTCGAGATCGTAGGGCTGCTGCAGGACGCAACCCTGACGCGCCCAGTAGTCCGATAACGCCAGTATCAGTTCCTGAAAACTCTTCATTCCCTCTCCTTCGAAAGACTCCCCGGCCGACTGTCCGCGTTGACCGAACGGGTCGAACTGCCGGCGCCGATCGAACGGCTCGAACGGCTCGAACCAATCGACTCGAGCGTCCGTTCCATCACCGCGAGGCTGCGGACCTCATGCTGCAGAAAATGGCGACGGATCTGCCCGATCGCGGCGGCGACCTCGGCGAGAACGGCGACCGAAGGCGGATCCGCGGAGATCGATTCGATGTTCTCACGGCCGATACGGCGCCAGAACTGAACAGCGCCAGGCGATACCGCAGTGACTCCCGACGCGCCGCGCGCGCATTCGCGGCAGATGAGCCCTTCACCGCTCGCCGGCAGTGCCGCCCCGCCTTCGAAGCTCCGCCCACAGAGCGGGCACTCGATCGGTGGCGGAAAGATCCCCGCCGACCGCAGCAGCCAGCTCTCGAAATAGCGCGCCACCAGGTCGCGGTCGCGTCCGCTCTCGAGGGCCTCGATCGTGGAATCGAGCAGCCGGAAGAGAACCTCCGAGGCCTCGCCTTCCTGGGCGAAGAGACCGACCTGTTCGGCAATCGTCGCCCCGAGCAGGATCCCTTCGAGATCCTGCTGCAGAACCTTGACCGGCCGCAGCAGCTCGACCGATCCGATCCGGACGAGGTCCCGGCCCTCCTTCTCCATCCAACCGATCCGCGCTTTGGCGAGCGGCTGCAACTCTCCGGCGAACCGGCTGAAGCGGCGCTTCGCGCCGCGCGCCACACCCCGGCGCTTGCCCTCCTCGCGGGTCAGGAAGACGACGATGCGATCGGCCTCGGCGAGGTCCGAGACTTCGAGAATCAGCGCTTCGGACTGGTGAAACTTCACCGCGGAAGCTTATCGCGCTGGCGGCACCTCGAAGGCTTCCGGCAGCGGCTCCCGCCCCGATACCGGAGGCGCGGGGGCCCTCCGGAAGACAATCCTGCGGCCTCAGTGCACCAGATGTCGCAGGAGCAGCGCGGCGAGTCCGAAATAGATCAGGATGCCGGTGATGTCGTTGGCGGTCGACAGGATCGGGCCCGATGCGACCGCGGGGTCGAATCCGAAACGTTCGAGCGCCAGGGGAATGAGCGCGCCGGTCGCGGACGCCAGGAGAATGGCGAGCAACAGCGAAAGCCCGACCACGAGGCCGAAGACCGGGTTCTGACGCAGGGCGAGCGCAGCGAGGCCCGCAAGCGCGCCGCAGACGACGCCGAGAAGCATGGCGACCTTGACCTGGCGCCCGAGGAACGCGAGCATTTTTCCGTCCCCGGATTCGAGGCGGCCGCTCGCGAGCCCGCGAACGGTCACGGTGGAAGTCTGGCTCCCGATGGACCCGCCGAGCCCCATCACGACCGGCACGAAAGCGAGCAGAAACAGCGCATCGGGGAAGCGCAGCTGAAAATACTCGAGCAGAATTCCGGTGGCGAGCAGACCGAAAAGGCTGAGGAGCAGAGACGGCAGGCGAAGTCCCGCAACGCGCAGCGAACGCTCTTCGTAAAGCAGCTCGCTGTCCGATGAGCCGGCGAGCTTGAACAGGTCTTCCGCTGCCTCTTCCTTGACGATATCGATGATGTCGTCGACGGTCACGATTCCGACCAGCAGGTTCTGATCGTCGACGACCGGAACGGCGAGCAGGTCGTAGCGCTCCGCCTGCACCGCCACCTCTTCCTGATCCGTGTCGACGTGGACCTTGATGATCGCCTTCTGCATGATCTCGGCGAGGGTCTGTACCGGCCGCGAGAGCAGCAGCTGGCGCAGCGACGTCACCCCGACGAGGTGGCGGTCGCGATCGACGACATAGAGGTAGAAGATCATCTCGAGATCGCGCTTCTCCTGGATCGCCGCGATCGCTCCCCGAACGGTTTCGTTCTCCGGCAGAGCGAAAAACTCCGGATCCATGATGCGCCCGGCACTCCCCTCGCGATAGGCGAGGTGCGTGTGCATCTCCGACTTTCCGGAGAGATCCACGAGCTCGAGCAGACGCTCGTGGAGCGCGGCCGGAACCGATTCGAGAACGAACACGGCGTCGTCGACGGGCATCCGCTCGAGGAGGCGCGCTGTGCGTTCCGGCGGAAGATTCTCGAGCAGCTCCAGACGCTGGGCCGGCGCCATTTCCGTCAGCACTTCGCCCGCGGCATCGGCGAAATCCGCGCTCAGGATGTCGAACACCTGCCGCCGCTCCGCGCTCCCCAGGTCAGCGAGGAGAAGCGCTACGTCTTCCGGCCGGACCCGCCCGAGGAGGCGCGAAATGTTGACCTCGGCGCCGCGCTCCTGAAACTTCCGCAGAGTATCCGCGAGCAGCTGGCGGCGGGGGGATTCCTGCTGCGCCGGAGCGTCCACGGCCGGTCAATGTAGCACAGCGATTGAGCACGAATTGCCGGGGCGTCCCGCAGAATCCGCGAGGAATTCTGGGCATCTGGGAGAATTCGACGCGATACACTCTGCCCGGTGGCCAGCCCTCTCGTATTGATCGTCGACGACGAAGCCGGCATCCTGACGACCCTCGGCGGCATCCTCACCGACAATGCCTTCGACGTCGTGACGACGGCGAGCGGCGCCGAAGCGCTCGACCTCTACCGCGAGCGCCGACCGGCGGTGGTTTTCCTCGACGTCTGGCTGCCGGACCGTGACGGGCTCGAAACTCTGCAGACGCTGCGCGAGCTCGACCCGGCGGCAACGATCATCATGATGTCGGGCCATGGCACCGCAGCGACCGCCGTGCGCGCGATCAAGATGGGCGCCTTCGACTACCTCGAAAAGCCGCTTTCGTACGAGCAGGTGCTGGCGGCGGCGCGCGCGGGACTCGCCCGGCACCGCGGACATGACGCGCACGGAGCGGGGACCGTCGCCGGCTCCGGAATCGAAGCAGCTCTGCTCGACGATTCGGGAGTCCGCAGTATTGCGTCCCTGGCCGGTTCGCGTCGCACGGCCATTCCGCTCCTCCGGCACCTCGAACCGTCGCTGATGCCGCAGCGCACTCTGCGGCAGAGTACGGTGCTCTACGGTCTCGGCCTCCACTCCGGAGGGCGGACCGGAATGGTTCTGCAGCCGCTGCCCGCGGGATCCGGCATTCACTTTCATTCCATGCCTTCGGGAGAGTCGATCCCGGCGCACGTTTCCGCGGTCGGTGACACCGAGTACGCCACGACGCTGGGCCAGAACGGATCCCAGATCAAGACCGTCGAGCATCTCCTTTCGGCGCTCTGCGCCGTCGGCATCACGAATCTGCTGGTGAAGGTCCACGGTGAGGTCCCGGTGCTCGACGGGTCGGCCGCGGAGTTCTGCCGCACCTTCGAGGAGATCGGCGTCGAAGATCAGGCCGAGAAACGCCTCGATTTCGTGGTCGACAGGCTCTACGAAGTCGGTACGGGAGAGAAACGTCTGACGCTCGAGCCGTTCGATGGCTTCTCGGTCGCCTACCGTTTGCGCTATCCGCCACCGATCGGCGAGCAGCACCACGACTTCCATCTCACCGGCTTCGACTCCTACAAACGCGAGATCGCTCCGGCGCGGACCTTCGGCTTCATGCGCGACCTCAAGATGATGAACGAGCTGGGCCTCGGCTCCGGCGGAAGGCTCGACAACTTCATCCTCGTCGGCGAAGACCACGTCGTGAACACCGAGCTTCGCTTTCCGGACGAGTTCGTCCGCCACAAGATCCTCGACATCATCGGCGACCTCTACCTTCTGGGCTACCCCATCCGCGGCCGCGTCGTCGCCAACCTCACCGGCCACCGCGACAACATCGCGATGGTGCGGAAGCTGGTCGCCGAAAACAGCCTCGGCTGACGCTTGCGGCGGCGCGCCGCCAGCCCACCCGGGTCGTCGTACACTCCAGCGGAACTCGAGGAATCGTCAGTAACAACGCCCGGTCCCTCGCCCGGCGAGAACTGGAGATCGCATGGAAACCCGAAGCGGCCGCATCGACTTTCCTTCTCACGTCGGTGAACGCGTCATCTCCTACGGCATCGGCTTCACCCGGAAACCGATCTGGGCGGAGGTGGCTCTTGCGGGCTGGGATGCGCACTACACCGGAAACGATCATCATGTCCGGCAGCTGACGGTCGACCTCAAGGTGACCCAGGTCGGAGTCCGGATCGACGACGGCTGGGAGGTCTACGTCGTCGCCCGCTTGAATCTCAAGGACGACAGCGGCGCAGCCTTCGAAGGCTGGATCGACTATCTCCTGTTTCTCGAATTCGAGCGCACCGTTCTCCGTCCGCCGGTGTTCGAACAGCCCGGCCGCTCGGTGCTGGAGAGCTGAGCATGCAATTCCTCACCGTTCCCGTCGGCAACACCGAGCTCGCGTTCATCAGCGACTCGTCGATCACCGTGCCGTTCTCGTTTCCGCAGCCGGTGACGCGGGTGAGCTGCATGCTCCAGGGACTGGACCTCGAGTATCCGGACGACGACCACCATGTGAAGTCGGTTCACCTCGAACCGCAGATCCAGTTCGACGACCGCGTCTCAACGACGAACGGCACCCTCCGCGTCCACTTCATCTGGCGCGACGACGCCGACAGCATCGGCGACGGCCGCATCGCCGTCTTCTACGCGAGGTTCGTGCTCGTCGGGGAGTAGCAGCGCGAGGCCGGACGCAAGAGCGCTCCAGGGAGCGTCAGGGGACGAGTCCGAAGGACGGGCGGCGGCATTCCCCTTGCACCCTTCCGACACCAAGATGACGTCAAGATCGTACTGCGCCGGGCGAGTCGCGTTCCTTTGCGCGTGACTCTCCTCAAACGTGCTTTCAAGGCGATCCCGGCGCTCCTCGTGCTGGTCGTCGCCGGGCTGGTCCTCCATCACTCATTGGCGGACCTGCGCTGGGGCGACCTCGCGCTGGCATTCGCGTCGCTGTCGGGCTGGAAGCTTGCCGGCTGCCTCGGCGCGGGCTTCGCGAGCCTTCTCGTGCTCGGCTCTTTCGACGTCTTCGCAGCCGGCATCGCGGTTCCGGGGCGTCTCTCGGCCGGCAAGGCGCTCTTCACGGGCGTGGTCTCGCATGCGATCTCCAACACCCTCGGCTTCCACGCCCTGACCGGCGGAGCCGTGCGCTATCGCCTTTACCGCGCGTCCGGGCTCGGGCCGGGGGACATTGCACGCCTGGTGAGCCTGGTGGGCCTCGGCGTCGGCCTCGGCTTCTCCACGACTCTCGCCCTCGTCCTCTGGTTCGACCCCACCATCGCCCTGGGTTTCGGGCGTGCGTTCGGGCTGGTCCTGACGCTTTTGCTTCTGGCCTTTCTGGGCTGGCTCGCGCGCCGTCCTCGGCAGGTCGCCCTGCATTCCTGGCGCCTACCCTTGCCGAGCGCGCCGACCGCGCTTCGTCAGATGGCGGTCGGAGTCGTCGAGATGGTGACCGCTATCCTGGCCTTCTATGTCCTGCTGCCGGACTCGTCGTTCCGCGGCTTCGTCGACTTCGTACCGCTTTACATCGGCGCCGTGCTGCTCGGGGTGGTGAGCCAGGCTCCCGGAGGTGTCGGCGTCTTCGAGGCGACCATGCTGGCGGCTCTACCGGCAGTGGAACGGCCCGTGCTGGTCGCGGCACTGCTCACCTATCGCGCGTTCTATGGACTCTTGCCCTTCGTTCTGGCGATTGCGACGCTGGCGGTGACAGAGCTTCCGACCGGAACTGGCTCTACGAATACGATCGAGGCTCCGCCACCTAGTTCGAAGGCGGATACGACCGCATGAGCCGCTGTTGCCGGAGATGCAGGCGGGCGAGCTGCGCGACGCCGATCGGCCGGTGGCCCGATCGGCGCATGGCCGCGCCGATCGCGAACAACCGCCGCTGCTTGGCGAAGACGATCCGGTAGACGTCCGAAATCGAGTACTTCGGGTCCCAGGCGTGAACCGCCTCGGACCCGGCGCCGTTGACTTCCATGATGGTGAAGTCACCGCGCGACAAACTGTCTCGGTCGGTGTAGCGAACGTCGAATCTGCCGACGTGGAAGGGGCCCATGTCGCGGGCGATCGCTTCCACCCTCTCGGTGAGCGCCGGGTTGATCAGGTCCGAACCGTCCTCGTAGAGGCCGCCGACGCGCGTCGAGCCGATCAGCGACAGCCGCACGACTTCCCCGCGGGCCGGAATACTCAACGCTTCGTAGCGGCACTCGTGCTGTGCCCCCCGCGTCGTCCGGGCGAGACGGCCGTCGCTCCCGACGAGCTCGGCGATCGTTTGCCGACCGTCGCCGACGACTCTGGGGAAATGTCGCAACAGGACTCCGATCAGCTCGCCCCGCGGGGCGTCCGGGTGGCGCATGTAGAAAAGGCCGGCCTCGCCGGGCGCTGCGAGATAGCGCTGGAGGATGAGGTCCTCGCGTGCCGGATAGGAGCGAAGGTAGCGTTGGAGGTCGACGGCATCGGCGAGGAGGCGAACGCCATAGCCGCACCAGCCAAGGTCGGGCTTGGCCACCAGCGGAAACGCGAGTCCGGCCTCGAGCATCCGCTCGAGGATTCGCGCCGGATCCTCCGCGCCGACCCGTACCAGCAGGTGCGGAGCGGTCGCGGCGCGCGCCAGCGGCCCCATCGCCGCGAAGTACTCCTGTTTCCCCTCGCCCACGAGCCCGCCCGACGTGATGCCCGGGTTGACCGTCGAGGGGAGCGTCAGACTCCGATGACGAAGTCCGAGCCAAAGCCACTGCGCGACCATCGGGACCAGGTTGAGCCATTTCGGAAGTTGCTCGAAGGCACCGATCGGATGGCTCGACCGAAATCCGTCGACCGGCGTCGGGGTAGAGATGGCGTGGAGAGCCTTCGTCCGAACCTGCCCGGACACGTCAGCTCACCTCGTAGTGGATGGGCTTGAAGGCGAAGTTGTTGGAAAGCCCCGCCGAGCAGGCCGTGAGGCCGATGACCAGATCCATCTCGGCCGAGAAGACGGTGGAGTCGCCCGCTCGGCTGAGCGGCGGCTCGACGGTGATCGCGCCCGTCCGGCCGTTCACCGGCACGTTCATGAAGACGTTGAACGCCGTGGGGATTCGATCAGGGTCTACACCGAAGGGCTTGAGCGCTGCCGCCAGATTACCGAAGCATCCACGATGCGGATCCTGATGCCCGTAGAGAATGCGGAACATCTCCGCCGAGCACGGCGTGAGGAGAAAGTCGTGGCGACCCACCATATCCTCGACGATCCGCAGCATCACGCGGCTCCGGTTGGAGTACAGCGGGTCGCCGGTCGAAAAGTAGATCTTGCTCGCGTAGTCGATGCTGCGACCCGAGGATAAAACCTCGCCGAGATCTTCGCGATTGAACGCCAGGAGATCGGCCACCTGCTGGCCGCAGGGATCGATCACCCGCAGCTGCTGGCCGCGGTGAAGAGTGAAGGCAACCCCGGAGCGAGGCGGGATTTCGTGCGTCACGGCTTGGGCGGATCCGTGGCGTGGAAGGGGCATCGCCACTCTTCGCCGACGAGTCGCCCGCTGTACTGGGGCGCCTCCGAGGTCGCGCCATGGTCCGAGAGCATCGGGTTGCGCGAACCGCTGAATGCGACGTCGCGCGACGCAATCACCGCACGGAGCTTCTCGTAGCGCCCGTTCTGCCTCAGTTGTTCAAACTGGCTGTGCAAGTTCCAGATCAATGTCGGGCAGTCGAAGCGCCGCGCGAGACGGCTCGCCTGCGGGTGCATGCCGACGACGTAGAAGGCGCGCCCGCCGACACTCATGCTGAACGCCGGCGAAGCGGGGTCGCTGCTGACGCTGGGGTCCCAGATGTGGTCGGGCGCATCGATGTCGTGGATCGCCTGAAGCCGCGCCCAGAGGCTGACTTCGAACTGCGCTTCGGAGAGACGCGGCGAATCGGGGAAGAGGACGACGAGGCTCGTGAACACGGTGCGGTCCCCACGATCGGCCGCGAAGGTCTGGAGCGCCCGAGTGATCTCGGCATCGGAGCGAGGCGAGGTGAGGCTGCCGGCCAACAGGTACGTGATGTCGCGCCGGGCATGCGCGGACTTCGCGCCGACGCAAGGGTACGACTCGAGCTCGATCAGTGCCTCGAAGGCCGCGACGGGGTTCCATGGCTCCGAATGCGCCAAGGGCTCCACGGGCGCCGAAAGCGTCAGGATACCGGGAGGATCGGCAGGCCGCATGCACGGCATTACCGCAAACATCGTGCCATTGCCCGCGGCCGGAGATCGGGCGCAGGACCTCCTTCGCGCGCAAGAAAGATCTTCAGGCCGGTCGCAGCGCCCGGAGCCCGCTGTCGCTTCGAGCCACCGTTTTCCTTCGAATGTCCTTTCGCGGCAGGAATTTTCTCCTTCGCCGCGAGCTTTCAGCCAGGTGCTGGCGGCAATTCTTCGTCGAGATCGTCGTCATCCGGCGGACCGGCATCGTACGGTTCGAGAAGATCGTCCACATCGAGCGTCGTGCCGGCGTGGAGGTCGCGTTTGATGTCGGCGATGATGCGGGGATTTTCGCGCCAGTCTTCTTCGGTGCGGATGCGCAGGTCAAGGAAGACCTTGCGGCCGAGGAACTCCTCGAGGTCGAGACGCGCAGCAGTGCCGATCGTCTTCACCATGTCGCCGCGATGACCGATGAGGATCTTCTTCTGCGACTCGCGCTCGACGAGAAGCGCGGCGTGAATCCGCAGCGCCTTGTCCGGCCCCGGATCGTCCCAGCGTTCGAGCAGGACCGCCGTCGAAAACGGCAGCTCGTTCCGGGTCTCGCGCAGGATCTTCTCGCGGATGCGCTCGGCGACCAGAAAACGCTCGGGATGAATCGTCAGCAGATCGCGATCGTAGAGCGCCTCACCTTCGGGCAGCATCTTCCACAGCTCCGCGAGCAGATTCGCGCAGCCGTCGCCGGTCTCGGCGGAGATCGGAATGATCGCGTCGAAGACACCGTCCTTGCCGTAGCGCTCGAGCATCGGCAGCAGACGATTCTTCTTCACCAGGTCGATCTTGTTGAGCAGCGCGATCTTCGGCTGCTTCGCCCGCGAAACGAGGTCGAGGAGGAAAGCATCGCCTTTGCCGAAAGTCTGCGAGACATCCGTCAGCAGGCAGACGATGTCGGCTTCGCCCAGCGCCTCGGCGGCCTCACGGACCATTTCGCGGTTCATCCGGTGCATCGGACGGTGAATCCCGGGCGTGTCGAAAAATACGATCTGCCCCTCGTCGGCAGAGAGGATCCCGACGATCCGGTGGCGCGTCGTCTGCGGCTTGTCCGAGACGATCGAAAGTCGCTCTCCGAGCAGCCGGTTCGCGAGCGTGGATTTTCCGGCATTCGGCCGTCCGACAAGTGCCACGGTTCCGGCTTTGGTCATCTTTCCTCCTGCGTCGAGTCGGGCATCGCCGCGGCACGACGCACACGTACCGAGAGAACCCGGCGGTCGTCGGCTTTTTCGACGTCGAACAGAAGTCCCGCGTGTTCGAGAGTCGTTCCGGTCGTCGGGACCTGCCCGGAGATTCCGGAGAGGAGACCGCCCACGGTCTCGTACTCCTCTTCGACCGGAGTCACTCCGAAGAACTCGTTCAGGGTTTCGAGCGCAGCACGGCCGTCGAGGAGCAGGCTTCCGTCTTCGAGCAGCCGGTTTTCCGGCGACTCGTCGTCGTGCTCATCGGCGATCTCACCGACGATCTCCTCGACGAGGTCCTCGATGGTCACGACGCCTTCGGTACCGCCGAATTCGTTGAGCACGATCGCCATCTGCTGCCGGCGCGCCTGAAATTCCTTGAGCAGCTCGCCGAGATGCTTCGTACCGGGAATGAAGAGCGGCGTCTGCACGATGGCTTCGAGAGCCGGACGCGGCTGTGTGCGCAACGCGCGAAACAGGTCGCGCAGATGGAGCACCGCGACGATCTGATCGACCGATTCGCGATAGAGCGGCAGGCGCGAGTATTCCGATTCGTTGAAGATCTCCGCGAGGCGATCGAGCGAATCCGACATGCGGCCGCAGACCATGTCGACGCGCGGCGTCATCACACTGCGCGCAAGCGTGTCGCCGAAGTCGACGACTCCCCAGACCAGGTCGCGATCCTCAGGTTCGAGGATTCCCTCCTGCGTCCCGACTTCGATGAACGCTTCGACCTCTTCCTCCGACGCCTCGTCGCTCTCCGAACCGTCGCCGAAGAGGTCGTCCGGGCTCGCGAGAAAGGGACCCAGGAGAGCGATCAGCGGCCAGTAGGCGTAGAACATCGAACGGTAGATCCAGGTGAGCCCCGCGAGCGCGCGCTCGGGGCCGCGGCGCAGCAGACGGCGGCCGGCGATCTCGCTTCCCGCCACCGCGAGAGCGACGACCGCCACCGCGTAGACGAACGGATGCCGAAGACCGATGCGATCGACCGCGGTACCGAGCGCGAGGAAAAGCGCCAGCGGTACGAGTTTCGCCGTCAGATTGAGGAGCGTCCGATAGAGGCCGAAGCGCGCCGGGTCTTCCCACAGACGGCGCAGGCGCCCGCCGGTCTCCTCCACCCAGTGACGCAGCCGGATCGGCCCGGAACGCTCGAGCAACACCGTCGCGAGCGAGAGCAGCGGCAGCAAGACGAGCAACAGCAGCGCGAGCCAGAGAAACGGCGAGGGCGAAGCGCTCATGCGCGTTTCAACCAGCGGCGCCGCAAGCGGCGCTCGAGGCGCTCCATCTCGCCGTCGTCCGTCTCGTGATCGTGACCGAGGCAGTGCAGGACACCGTGCAGCAGCAGAAGCCGGACTTCGTCGTCGAGCGCCGCACCGCGCTCGAGCGCCTGCTTCTTCGCCGTCGGAACCGAGATCACGATGTCCCCGAGGTGGCGGCCGTCCGGCGAGGGTTCACCGGGAAACGAGAGCACGTCCGTCGCCTTGTCCTTGCCGCGAAAGTCGCGGTTGAGCCGCCGGATCGCGAGGTCGCCGGAAAAGCGGACACCGACGGAGTCGAACTCCGGCGCGACGTCGGCGACCAGATCTCCGAGCCAGCTCGCAAGACGCCCGGCGCGCAGCTCGCGGAAGCGCCCGGCTCCGGCGAGCACGACTTCAGGGCTCACTTCTCCGCCCCGGCCGGTGCCGCAGGCCGGGTGAAACGATCGTAGGCCGCGACGATCTTCTGCACGAGCGGGTGGCGGACGACGTCCCGTTCGTCGAAGTAGATGAAGCTGATGCCTTCGACTCCGGAGAGAACGTCGATCGCCTCCCTGAGACCCGAGACCATCGTTTTCGGGAGATCGACCTGCGTGATGTCGCCCGTGATCACCGCCCGCGAGTTGTAGCCGAGGCGGGTGAGGAACATCTTCATCTGCTCGGGGGTGGTGTTCTGCGCCTCGTCGAGAATGACGAAAGCGTCGTTGAGCGTGCGCCCGCGCATGAAGGCGAGCGGCGCCACTTCGATCATGCCGCGCTCCAGCATGCGGCCGACCTTCTCGTAGCCGAGCATGTCGTAGAGCGCGTCATAGAGCGGTCGAAGATAGGGATTCACCTTCTCTGCAAGGTCTCCCGGCAGGAAGCCCAGCTTCTCGCCGGCTTCGACTGCCGGACGCGCGAGAACGAGGCGCTTCACGCGCTTCTCGAGCAGCGCGGTCGCTGCCATCGCGACCGCGAGGTAGGTCTTGCCGGTTCCCGCGGGCCCGATCGAGATCACCATGTCGTGATCCGTCATCGCCTTGACGTAGGCCTGTTGGTTGAGGCTCCGCGGTGAGATCATCCGCCGCGCGGCCGCCGCCGCCGGATTCGCGGAGTCTCCGGCGAAGAATTCGACCAGCGAGGTCTCCGGCGACTCGCGCATCACGCGAATCGCCGTGGCGACATCCTCCGAACGCAACCTGTAGCCGTTCTCGATCAGCCGCGACAGCTGCTCGAGGAGTCGCGAAGCGGTCGCCACGGCGTCTGGCGGGCCGTCCACGATGAGGTGGCTGCCGCGCGCCGACACTTCGACGCCGAAGGCCGCCTCGATCCGGCGCAGGTGCTCGTCGCGGGTCCCGAAAAGCTGCTCGAGACCCTCTTCGGCGAGGTTCAGTTCTGGCATTCAGCGGGGGTGAAAGGCATCGAGGAAGGCCCGATTCTAACAGGCGATGCGACGGTGCAAATCCGCGTCACTTGGCGGGCGGCGTGTGGTCGTAGAAGCCACGCCCGCTCTTTCTGCCGAGGCGTCCGGCCTGCACCATCTGCTTGAGGAGCGGCGGCGGCGCGAAGCGCTTCTCGCGATACTCCTCGAACATGATGTTGGCGATGAAATATGTGGTGTCGAGACCGACGAAATCGAGCAGCTGGAAAGGTCCCATCGGGTAGCCGCAACCGAGCTTCATGCCTTCGTCGATGTCCGCCACCGAACCGACACCCTCCTCGAGAGCGCGGATGGCATCGAGCAGGTACGGTACCAGGAGGCGGTTCACGATGAAGCCCGAGTTGTCCTTGCACGCCACCGGCGTCTTGCCGATCGCACGGCAGAAGGTGTCGATATCGGAGAGAACCGTGTCGTCCGTAAGCAGCGTGCGGACGACTTCGACCAGCTTCATCACCGGCACCGGATTGAAGAAGTGCAGACCGACGAAGCGCTCGGGCCGCGATGTCGCCATGGCGAGCTGCGTCACCGTCAGCGACGACGTGTTCGAAGCGAAGATGGCACCGGCCTTCGCGACCTTGTCGAGTGCCGCGTAGGTCGCTTTCTTCTCGTCGAGGTTCTCGACGATCGCTTCGACGACGAGGTCGCAGTCGGCGAACGCTTCGAAGCCGGTCGTGCCGTGGATCCGGCCGAGCACGGCATCGCGCTCGGCCGCATCGAGCTTGCCCTTCTCCACCGCCCGGCCGAGCGAACCGCGGATCCGTCCCATCCCCTTCTCGAGAAGACCGTCAGCGACCTCGCGGACGACCGTCTCGAAACCGGCCTTGGCCGCCACTTCGGCGATTCCGGAACCCATCAGGCCGCAACCCAGAACTCCCACCTTACGAATAGCCATCGCTTCCAGTCCTCTCCGGTCAGTGATCCTCAGATCCTGCGAATAGCGGAGGCTCGGCGAGCTCCACCAGCACTCTTGACGTTTCTCCTTCGGGACGGAGCGCGAGCATCAGCGCCCCGGGAACGGCGAAGGGCAGGCGCTCCGCCCATTCGACGATCTTCACTCCCGGTCCGAGAAGGACCTCTTCGAAGCCACAAGCGACGACCTCCGCCGGAGACAGCCGGTAGAGATCGAGATGCGACAGAACGACTTCGCGAAAGCGATGCTCCCGCAGCAGCGAATAGGTCGGCGACTGCACCTCTCCCGGGTCGCCACCGAGGCCCGCCGCGACTCCCTGAGCGAGCGCCGTCTTGCCGGCGCCAAGGCCGCCGTACAGCAGCAGGCAACCGTCCGGCAGGAGGTCCGCTGCCAGCACGGAGCCCAGCGCCCGGGTCTCCTCGACCGAGCCGGTCCGCCAGCTCCTCATGCCTCGCGCAGCTTCTCGAACGCCTTCCCGAGATGGTTCGCCAGAGCTCCGGCGGGAACCGCAGGGGTAAACCCGGCCGCTACGGCCAGATCTCCGGCCGCGCCATGCAAGTGTACCGCGAGGCGAGCCGCGAACGAGGGCTCGTCCCCCTGCGCCAGGCGAGCCGCGAGCAGGCCCGTCAGAACATCTCCGCTTCCGCCGGACGCCATCGCCGGGTTGCCGGTCGTCTGGATGGCCACCTCGCCTCCGGGAAGCCCGACCAGCGTTCGGGCGCCTTTGAGGACGACGAGCGCGCCCGAGATTTCCGCCGCCTTCCGCACCGCGGCGAGGCGATCGGCCTCCACATCTTCGGTCGTCGTGCCGAGAAGCCGGGCGAGCTCCCCCGGATGAGGCGTCAGGACTGTCCGGCCCTTGCGCGCACGGAGAGACTTGAGGGCTCCGGCAAAGGCATTCAGTCCGTCGGCGTCAAGGACCAGCGGCAGCTCGGAAACCTCGAGGACCAGCTTTCGCACCCACTTCGCGACCTCCGGCGAGCTTCCGATCCCAGGACCGATGGCCAGGACATCGCGGGCGCGGGCCGCTTCGACCAGGACGGCGAGCCCGGCACCGGCGATGCCTCCGCCCGACTCTTCGGCGAAGGGCAGCGTCATCGCCTCGGGCACGGCGCTCGCGAGCGCCGCCCAGGCCGATTCGACCGTCGCCACGGTGACGAGTCCCGCACCGCCGGCCACGGCCCCCCGGGCCGCGAGAATCGCCGCGCCTGCCTTGCCGCGGGAGCCGGCAACCAGAAGCAGATGGCCGAAAGTGCCCTTGTGAGCAGCTGCTGGGCGCGGAATCAGCCCGGCCGCGAGCTCGCCCGCGGTCGTGACTTCGAGCGTCCCCTCCGCGACCGGACTGAGCTCGAACGGAACTCCGAGATCGGCCACCGAAAGCTCGCCCACCCACTCCGCCGCGGGCAGAAGGAGATGGGCGATCTTCGGAGCGGCGAAGGTCACCGTCACGGAGGCGCGAATCGCCGGGCCGATCGGATGGGCCCGGCTGGCGTCGAGCCCGCTCGGCACATCGATCGCGAGCCGCGGCACGGGCAGGGAATTCAGCCATTCGACGAGCTCGGCATAAGGCGCGAGAAGCGGGCGCTCGAGTCCGGTTCCGAACAGGGCATCGATCACGAGATCGGCCTCCGCGGCGAGAGCCGCGGTCTCCCGCCAGTCGTCGCCGAGCTCGACGACGGTGAGCTCCATCGCCTGACAGATCTCGAGCTGGCGAGCGCAATCGTTCGACAACGCACGACCGAAGTTGGCGAGCGCGATCGCCACTTCGTATCCGCGCGTGAGGAGCTGGCGCGCCACCGCCAGGCCGTCTCCGCCGTTGTTTCCGGGACCGCAGAAGATCGACACCCGGCGCGCCGTGCTGAAGCTCTCACCGACCGCCTCGGCGACCGCGAACGCGGCGTTCTCCATGAGGACCAGCGGTGGGACGCCGAGCTCCTCGATCGCCCAGCGGTCGAAGGCGCGCGCTTCGGCGGCGGTCAGGACACGCATGAAAACCTCAATCCCGGAATCGGAGGGATCGCCGCCTCAGCTCGTGCGCCGTGGGCGGGACGCCGCCGCAAGCGCCCGGCGCACGCGCCGGGGACGAGGCAGGTTGCGGCGCAGCGCGACGCCGGCGACGACTCCGACAGCAATCGCGACGATCGGTACGATCCATCTGCGGCCGAGTGCCCGCAAACCAAGCTCCTCGTGCAGCGTCCCACGCAGATCGTCGAGCTCCGTCGCGAACTGCTCGCGCGTCGCCTCGAGCTCGCCGGTCACTCGTTCCATTCGTCGGGCTCCTCGGATGCAGCTTCAAGACCGTCATTGGCCAGCGTACCCGCGACCCGCTGCTGCCACCACGCAGCGTGATTGCGGAAGCGGCGATCGAGGATGGCGATCGGCGTCTCGATGCTCCGCACGCGACGCACGGAGATCAGCGCGAAGACGATCGTCGCGACGAGAAACAGACCGAAGACGATTCCGACCGCGCCCCATCTCGGAAGGTGCTGCGCCAGAAGCTCGACGAGAAAATAGACGAGCAGGCCCACCGTCCAGAAACCTAGCGCGATGGTGATCGTGAAGAACAGCGCCGCCCGCATCAGGCCCCGGCCGGATTCGCCGATCTCCTGCAGCGTGGTCGAGAACTCCGCCCGCAGCACGGCAAGGAAGGCCGAACCGACCTCCCGGATGCGCGCGAGCCATGCGCTCGGCTTGAGCATCAGTCGGCTCCGATGTTCATCGTGCGGATGGTGAACGACTGCGTCGCTCCGACCTCGTCGCGCACGCCGACCGCGACCTTCTGCGGACCCCGGCGCATCATCAGCGACAGTGAGTAGACGTAAACCTGCTTCACCGCGTTCGCCACATCAGCCTCGGGGATGCGGATCGGCACCTGCGCGTTCTGCGTTTCCGACATGTCACCCTTCTCGTTCATCGCGGCGAAGAAGACCCGAACCCTCGCCTGGCGCGCCCCTTCGACGGGGACCAGAACCAGATTTCCGATCGGGATCCGGACCTCGATCGGCACGGTGTAGAAGCCGTCGTCACGCCGGACTTCCTGGCCGCGCTGTACCTGGATCGCCATCGCGTTGCTCTCGACATCGTAGAAGAGCGAGGAAACGACGCCGTCCGACATCTTCGCCTCGGTGGTCTTGTCGCGATATCCCTCGCGATGACGCACGACGAGATCCTTGCGCTTCGTCCGCACTTCGATCTTGTGGTACCTGCCGTCGCCCGAATGCACCGGGCTGTATCCGAGGGAGTAATAACTCTTGAAATCGCCGGCGATCGTCATGAGACCTTTGGTCGCGTCGTTGGTGTTGTAGATCGCTTTGCCACCGGTCGATTCGGCGATCAGCTGCAGCGGCGCCAGCATGTTGCTGTTGTTCACCGATTCGACCATCCCGCTCGTATTCGACGTGCGATTCTCGGCCGAAACGGCGGAAGAGGTCTGCAGGCCCTGACCATCGATCGTGTAAAAGGAGATGCGGTTGGCGTTCGCCTGCGCGATGAGCTCCTGAAAGCGGCGGGAAGCGTCGTACGAGAGCGTCTCCATCGCGGCCGTCGAAGCGCTGTTGGTGAACTTCTCCTGAATCGCCTGAAAGACGTCCTGTCCGGCGACCATCGGCAGACCGTCGCTCACGTACAGGATCGCTTTTCGCCCCGGCAGACCGGCAAGCGAGCTGACCGTGTTCTTGAGCGAATCGATCGAAAACTGCAGATCGTTGAACAGAGAATCCGAATAGGAGCGGGCACGCGAGAGAGCGACATTCGCATCCTTCGCGTCCTCGATATCGCTCAGCAGCTCACGGCGATCGCTGTCCGCCGTATTCGCGAAGGCGTTCACCTTTTCGAGCTCGAAGAGCGCCGAGGCGATCACCTGCGGATCGCTGGTGAACGGACGGCGGATGTGCGACTCGCGCTCATAGCTCATCAGCATCACCTGATCGCCCGGACTGAGATCCGAGCGCAGGAATTCGCGCAGCGCCGGAAACGTCTTGTTGCGGCTGAAGGGATGCAGATTGAAGTTGTCGATGTAGACGACGAGATGCAGCCGCTGATCCTCGGGAATCTCGGGCGGCAATCCCGGGACAACGGGCAGCGCCGGCACGGTCTCGGCCGCGAGCTCTTCGTCCGTCGGCACCGGCTTGCCTTCGTCGACGGCGTAGAAGTTGCTGATCGCCATCGGCTTCTTGTCTTCGAGAATGTCGAAATCCTTGCGCGTCAGGCCCTTGATCCGGTTGCCTTTCTTGTCGGTCACGAACACGTCGACGTTCACCACGCTCACGTCGATCGATTCGAAGAAGTCGCCGCTTCCCGCGGGAGCCACCGCCTCCGCGGCCTTGGCATCGCCAGGCTTGGCGTCCGGCGCTTTCGCGACCGCCGCGCTTGCGGCAGGGGCGACGGGCGCAGTAACGGCGGCCGGCGGCGCCCCTTTGGGCGCCGGATCCGGCTGGGCAGAGAGGCTCGTCCGTGTGGCGAGAGCAGCAAGTCCCGCACAGGAAAGCAGGACCAGGGAATACGACGTCAGCTTCTTCATGAACTCAATTTCCTCGAACTTTGTCGGCGGACATCTTGGGGAGCGTCAGGGTTGAACCACGGATCGTGCGGAATAGACCATGCCGCCCGCCGAATCCGAAACCGCGAAGACGATTTCGTTGCGAGCGCGGCGCAGCTGAACCACCGTGGTGTAGGTCCAGTAGGCCCCGGCGGGCGCTTTGTGCGGCATATCGAATCGCAGCGGAATCACCGGCATATCGGATCGGCCGCCGCGATCGTCGAGCGCCGCAATGCGCAGCTCGACCTCCGCGCTCACGCCCTTCTCCGTCGGAATGGTGGTGAGATTTTCGAGCGGGATCTTGATCGTCACGGGAACCTTGATCGTGTTCCCGGCGGCTTTCGTCGGCGTTCCGACTTCGATCGGCAGAGCTGCGGCGCCCGGACCCTCGCCGAAGAGCAGAACGCTCTCGACCGCCATGCTGGTCTCGCGCTTGCGCGAGAAATCGGCGAAGCCGGCGCGATTCCGCACCTTGAGATCGCTGACTCGCGTGGTGAGAGCGACCTTGTGACTCGCGTCGTCACCCTGCCACGTCGGTGAAAAACCGACCCAGTAGTAGCTCCGTGTGTCCTCCGCGGCGCGCGCCAGAACCTCTTCCCGCCCGCTGTTGAGGAAAGCCTTGCCGCCGGTCTGGTCGGCGACGAACTGCAGGGTCGACTGGACGTTGCTCTCGCGTTGGAACATCGCGTTGCGATCGACGACGTCGGCCCCGGCCCGGAACTCCGCGTTGCTGCTCGAGTTGTCGGTCAGTCCCGGAACGTCGACGGAATAGATGGTGTAACCGAGCTGGTTTGCGGTCGACACGAGCGGCTCGAGGAGCGTATCGCCGCGCTTCAGCCCCGGTTCGATCACGCCGCGGGTGAAGTTGTTGAGGACGTACTGCACGGGATCGTAGGGCCAGCCTCCGGCGAGCATCAGCAGGACTTTTCGTCCCGGTGGATTCGCGAAACCGCGCAGCGCCGAAGAGGTCGCCGCGACGATGTTCTCGACCTGGCCCTGCAGGCCCTCGGCGTAGCTTCGTTCATCGGCATCGAGGCGAAGGTCCGAGCTGTCGACGAAGCGCTCCGGCACCACCAGCAGCCGCTCCGAGCGCTCCGAGTGCGTGAAGCGACGCTCGTCGGCCTGGCGCTGCAGACCCAGCGCCGGGCGCGACATCGCCTTGCGGAAGACGCGCTCGAGCTCCGGCCCCGACTGCGACCAGCTCGAGAGCATTTCGAGTTTGCGACCGTCGTACGCCACGACCGCCATGCGGTCTTCCGGTCCGAGCCGCGAGAGGTCGGCGGAAAGCTTCTGCAGAACGCGGTCACGGTCGCGCTGCAGCGAAAAGTAGTCGTCGATGAACACGAGGTAGCTGGTTCCGACGGGCGTTCCGGGGGCGAGCTGCGGAACTCCGGGAATTGCCGCCTCCGTGTCGTCCGCGGGGCCTTCGATGGCATCACCGCCGCGCACTTCGGTGAAGAACTGGATCGGCACGTCCTTCCCATCGACCTTGAGCGCGAAATCCGCCGCCTGGAGGCCGGTGACCGGAAGACCCTGCTTGTCGGTGACCACCACTTCGACATTGATCACCCGGACTTCGACCGTTTCCCCGAAGAGCGGGACCGGAACCGCTGCCGACGCAGCTGCCGCGGAGGGAGAGGCCGGCGCAGGCCCCTGGGCCTGAACGACTGCGGAGGTGGAGGCAAGCAGTGCCCCAGCGACCCCGGCGATCGTCCACAGCGCTCGAACGGCTCGAGACGGTGCAACCGCGGATGACTTCGAGCGACCGGAGGAGCTGTTCATTCTGCGATCTCCTTGGAGGAAAGGGCCGTTGGGCGGTGCGACTCAGCTGCCCGGCGCCGATGGCGTCCTAGATTCCGGCTGCAATCGGTGTACCACGAAGCCGTGCTTTGAGGTGCTCCACGATGCGTACGCAGTGCTCGCGCGAATTCTCGATGAAGATGCGGTGCGTCTCCCGCCCCGCCTGGACGGTCCCGGCGACATAGAGACCCGAGACCCCGGTTTCGCAGCTCTCTGCGTCGAAATCCGGAGCTCCGGACGCCGGATCGATCGTCACCCCGACCCGCTCGAGAATCTCCGTCTCCGGAGCGTATCCGATCAGAATGTAGGCCGCCTCGGCCGGGAGGAAGACCTCCCCCACCGTCGAGCGGCAGCGGACGCCACCGTCCTCGAATGCGACCGGTTGCGCGGCAAGGAGCGCGCGGATGCTGCCCTCGGCGATCCGGTTCTCGAGGTCGGGCTTCACCCAGTACTTGATCGTCGCCTTGAGCTCGGGATGGCGATGGACGATCGTCACATGAGCGCCATGGCGAAAAAGCTCGAGCGCAGTTTCGGCGCCGGCATTTCCGCCCCCGACGACGACGACCGATTCCCCGAAGTGGGCGTACGGCTCACGGTAACGATGATGAACCCACGGCAGGTCCTCGCCCGGCACGTCGAGCCGGGTAGGATTGCAGAAGTAGCCTGTGGCGACGGCAACGGCACGGGCCCGGCGCTCGACGGCACCGCCGCGTCCCTGCGAAGAGACGACGAAGAGCTCCCCCTCTTTCCGGATTTCCAGCACGTCCTCGTGAAGCGCGAGGGGCACACCGAACGTCTCGACGACCGCGCGGTAGTAGACGATCGCCTGCCGGCGATTGGGCTTGTCGTCGGGAATCGCGAACTTCACGCCGGCCACTTCGAGGCGGTCGCGGGTGGTGAAGAAGAGCATCTCGTTGGGGTAGTCGACGAGAGAGGCGACGAGGGGGCCGCGGTCGACCAGCAAGGTCGTCAGCCCGGCCTTGCGGGCCTCCGCACCGAGGCCGATCCCGGTCGGCCCGGCGCCGACGACGAGAAGGTCGAGAACGGAGTCGAGCGGCGCAGCGGCGCTCATGCGAGACATCCTCCCGACGCACCGCCGGGTGGCGAGCGTCGTTGCATCCAGAACGGATCAACCGGCCCGATGCCGGCGCCGATCGGCGGCGCGGTCGCGATCGCCCGATGCAGCCAGTCGATGGCGCCCCCGACGGCGGTGACGAGCGCCTCGCCGCGTCCGAGGCGTGCGGCGATCGCCGACGACAGCGTGCAGCCCGTGCCGTGCGTCGATCGACTGTCGAGCCGGGAGTGCGAAAACCGGTAGATGTCCGACCCGTCCCACAGCAGATCGACGACTTCGTCTCCGGCGGCGTGACCGCCCTTGAGCAGCACCGCGGCGCAACGCTCGCCGAGTTTGCGCGCCATGGTCTCCCGCGCAGCGAGCGTCCGCGCTTCGAGGCCGGTCAGGCGCTCGGCTTCCGGCAGATTCGGCGTCAGCAGGCTCGTCCGCGAGAACAGCCTGCCCAGCGCGGCGACTGCATCGGCCGCCAGCAGCGCATCTCCGCTCTTCGAGATCATCACCGGGTCGAGCACGATCGGAATTCCGGTGGAATTCGCGCGCAGCGATCCGCTGACCGCTTCGACGATCCCCGCATTGGCCAGCATGCCGATCTTGATCGCGTCGACGCCCGGGTCGGCGAAAACAGCGTCGATCTGGGCGGCGACGATCTCCGGCGGCAGGGCGAGCACGGCATGGACGCCGAGAGTGTTCTGCGCGGTGATCGCCGTGATCGCCGACATGGCGTATCCGCCATGGGCCACGAAGGCTTTGATGTCCGCCTGGATCCCCGCTCCGCCGCTCGAGTCCGAGCCGGCGATCGTCAGCAGGCGATTCGGTCGTGCCGAGGGAGCTCTCAACCGGCTTCCGAGAGCGCGCGCAGCGAGTCGCGACTCCAGACCCGGCGGCGGAGCGCCCAGCCGCCTGCGAGGGTCAGGAGAATCGCCAGACTGATCACCTGTGCGAGCGTCAGACCGGCAAAGAAACGGTCGTCCTTCGCGCGCACGAATTCGACGACGAAGCGCTCGACGGCGAGAAGAGCGAACACCAGCAGCGCGGTGGCTCCCGGCCGCTCGCCCTTCGTGCGGACGAGAAATCGCCAGCCGATCCAGCCGATGAGCAGAGCCAGAACGGTTTCGTAGAGCTGTGTAGGGTGGACGCGAAGCAGCCGGTCGTCGGGCACGACGGCAGGTATCGCGAGACCGAATTCGGAGCGCAGGTAGCCGGCGGTCGTCGGGGGCAATCCGTTCGCGAACGCGACGCCCCAGGGCAGATCGGTCGGCCGACCGTAGTCGTCACCGACCAGGAAACAGCCGATCCGCCCGACGCCATATCCGATCGCGAGCGCCGGGGTTGCGGCGTCGAGCAACGGCCAGAACGGCAGTTTCCGGCGCCGGATCACCCAGAAAACCGCCGCCGTCGCCAGCAGAAATCCGCCGTACCAGACGAGACCCGAGCGATCGAGCAGCAGATGCCAGTCGCGGTAGAGAATCGCGTAGTAGATCTTGGCGCCGAGAATTCCGCCGACGCCGGCGGCGAAGAGGATCGAGCTTGCGTCCTCCTCTTCGCCGACTCCCAGTCGTTTCATGCCGCGCTTCATCTGCAGGTAGCCGGCGAGGAATGCGAGCACGAGCATCACCCCGAACGGGCTGATGACGATCGGGCCGATGTGGAAAAGCTCTTGGATCATCGCGTTTTACTCTAACATTCGAGCCGTGCAGACCGAGGCCATCGCGAGCGCTCGCCGGACCGACGCGGGAAGTCACCGCCAGCGGCTGATTCTGCGCCTGCTCCGGCGACCCGAGCAGCGGCCGGCACGGCGGCTCCTCGCCCGCCTGCACCCCGCCGACCTCGCCCGCCTCGTCCCGCTCCTCACCACCGACGAGCAGGACCGCCTGCTCGCGACGCTGGTCGAGCTGCGGCTCGCGGGACGTGTCCTCACCGAGCTCGGCGCGGATACGCAGGCGACCCTGCTCGCGAAGCTCGACGATCCGGCGCTCGCAAGTCTTCTCGGCCCGATCTCTCCCAACGACGCGGTCGACCTGCTGGAGCGCCTGGCCCCTGAGCGCGCCCAGATGGTCATGGCGCTCATGGAGCGGCCTGCGGCGTCCCAGCTCGCCAATCTCATGCACTACGGCGCTTCGACTGCCGGCGGCCTGATGGACCCGGAAGCGCCACACTTCTCCGCCGAGCAGACCGTCGACGAGACATTGCGGCAGGTGCGGCACCTCGCCGAAGGCCGCCGCCTCTTCTACCTCTACATCACCGACGAACGGAACCACCTGCTGGGAATCGTCTCGCTCTGGCAGCTGGTCACTGCGGGCGCCGACCGGCCGCTCCGCGCGATCATGTCGACCGAGGTCGTGACGGTTCGCGTCGACACCCCCGAAGACGAGGTCGCCCAGGTATTTTCGCGCTACGACCTGCTGATGATCCCGGTGGTCGACGGCGAGGGGCGATTCACCGGCGCGATCACGGTCGACGACGTCCTCGACGTCGTCGAAGCCCAGGCTACCCAGGACATCTATCGCCTCGCCAACCTGAGCGTGCAGGAGGGCGTCGCGACACCCGCCATGCGCTCCGTTCGTCTCCGCCTCCCCTGGCTGTTGGTGAATCTCGCGACCGCTTTTCTCGCGGCCTCCGTCGTCAGCAGCTTTCAGGAAACGATTTCGAAATATGTCGTCCTCGCCGTTTTCATGCCGATCGTCGCCGGGATGGGAGGGAACGCCGGAACGCAGACCCTCACCGTCATGGTCCGCGCCCTGGCGCTCGGCGAAATGGACGTCCGCCGCGCCGGCTCGGTGCTGGCGCGGCAGACCGTTGTCGGTCTCATGAACGGGATCGCGACTGGGCTCGTTCTCGGACTCGTCGCGCTCGCCTGGGAGCGCAATGCGATCCTCGCCGGCGTCCTGTGCTTCGCCGAGACGGTCAATCTCACGATCGCGGGCTTCTTCGGCGCTGGCGTGCCACTCGTGCTTCGCCGCCTCAATCTCGATCCGGCCCTCGGCAGCTCCATTTTCGTCACGACCGCGACCGACGTCTGCGGCTTCCTCGCCTTCCTCGGCACCGCGACCTACCTGCTCGCGCGACTGCACCCCTAGCCGAGCGCAGGCGTTCTGAGATTCCTTCGCCGCAAGCAGAAAAAAACTGAAACTGCTTAGTAAAGGGAAATGCATGATCCGGTTCTCGTATCGCTTGGTTGTCGCTTTCTTGCTGTTCTCGCTCGTTCCATGTTCCGCCGCTTTCGCATGCTCCGTCTGCCGTTGCGGCGATCCGACGTTCAACGCCCTGGGGACGAACATCTTCGTGGCTCACCAGTTTCATCTCGCCTTCGACTCCGAGCGCCTCGAGAAGGAACAGGGCGCGGGCGACGAGATCGAATCGCTGACCGAGACCCGTTTCGTCCTCACCGGTTCGTACGGCATCTCCGAACGGCTGCAGGTCGTCGCCCGCATTCCCTGGAGTCGGCGTTCTCTCGCGTCGGACGAGGAGCCGGGCACGGCGTCCGGCCTCGGCGATCCTGAGCTCTACGGCATCTATCGCCTCTGGTCCTCCGACTGGGAGGAGGGAATGGGAAAGCGCAGCTGGGTCTCCGTCGTGGCCGGCGTGAAGACGGCCTGGGGAAAGAACGATGCTGCCGACGCCGGTGAGCGTCTCGATGAACACGTGCAGCCCGGAACGGGCTCGACCGATCTCTTCGCCGGGCTCTCGGCCGTCCATCTTTTCGACGACCGCTCGACGATCTATGGCTCGATCCAGCTCCGCAAGCCGTCCCGGAACGGCTTCGACTACCTTTACGGCGACACGACGCTGGTGAACCTCGGGTACGAGCACAAGCTGAGCGAGCGTTGGGACGGCGCCCTCGAAGTCAACGCGCGCGCCGCAGGACACGACCAAATCGACGCGACCGGCGAAGAGGATCCCGACACCGGCGGCGCGATCGTCTACCTCTCTCCCCGCCTCCTCTTCGATCTCGGCAGGAACGTAGTCGCGCGGATCGCGGTCCAGGTTCCGGCCGTCGAGGATCTGCACGGCGATCAGCGGGAGAAGACGGTGTGGAATCTCGGTGTCACCGCGACCTTCTGAAACGTGAGCGACCTCGGCGACCTCGAAGCCCTGCTGCCACCGCACGTCGTCGCGTTCGATGAAGCGACGCGCGCGGCCTACGCGCGCGACGAAACGGAAGACCTCGAGTTTTTCCCCGACGCTGTGGTGCGTCCGGGCTCTACGAGCGAAGTACAGGTCGTTCTCAAGTTCGCCCATGAGCGTCGGGTACCCGTCACACCGCGCGGTGCCGGGACAGGGCTCTCCGGCGGAGCGCTGCCGGTCGCGGGCGGCATCGTGCTTTCTCTCGAGCGGATGAACCGGATCCGCGAGATCGACCGGCCGAACATGGTTGCGGAAGCGGAGGCCGGTGTCGTCACCGCGGATCTTCAGCGCGCCGTCGAAGAGCTCGGGCTGTTCTATCCGCCGGACCCGGCGAGCCGGGAGAGCTGTCTTCTCGGCGGGAATATCGCCGAAGATTCCGCCGGCCCACGATCCGCGAAGTACGGCACCACGCGGCGCTACGTGCTCGGCCTCGAAGCGGTGCTCGCGGACGGCTCGCTCATCACGCCGGGGGGAAAGCTGCGCAAGGACGCGACCGGCTATAACCTCGTGCAGCTCCTGGTGGGCTCCGAGGGAACGCTCGCCGTCGTGACTGCCGCGACCCTGAGACTGCTCGCGAAACCCGCCGCGACGCTGACGATGGTCCTGCCTTTTCCGACCCTCGAAAGCGCAGCCGCGGCAGTCGAGACCATCTTCGCCTCGGGTTGCGACCCTGCGGCCTGCGAGATCGCCGAGCGCGCCGCCCTTGTCGCGGTCGCCCGTCTGGAGCCGCTGCCGCCCGAGCTCCTGGCGGCGGAGGCGATGCTGCTTCTCGAGCTCGACGGCGCCGATCCGGAGAGCCTGCTCGCCACCGCGGCGCGGGCAGAAGCCCTCGCGCGCGCCGCCGGCTCCGGCGACGCGATCGTCGCCGAAGACGCTCCCGGGCAGCGCCGGCTCTGGCAGATCCGCCGCCGCATCGGCGAAGCGGTGAAACGCCTCTCGGTCTACAAAGAAGCGGACACTGTCGTGCCGCGGTCGGCTCTGGCCGATCTGGTGCTCGCGGCACGCACCGCCGCTCGACGCCAGGGCCTTACGGCGATCTGTTACGGCCACGCCGGCGACGGCAACCTGCACGTGAACCTGCTGCGCGGCGATCTCGCGCCCGAGCTCTGGCAGGAGCGCCGCGACCTCGCAGAAGAGGAGCTTTTCCGCGCGGCGGTGGCTCTCGGCGGCAAGATATCCGGCGAGCACGGCATCGGACTCGTCCAGCGCCGTTTCATGCCCCTGGCGCTCTCCGCGTCAGAGCTTGCGACCATGCAGGCGGTGAAATCGGCCCTCGATCCGCGCGGCATCCTGAACCCGGGAAAGATCTTCCCGGGCTAGCCCAGGTTGCCAGGGGAGCGATTTCCCGCCGCCCGGAAACTGATCTAGCATCGTCGGGCAGGAAAATTCCGGAGATCCGCGATGAAGTTGACCGGCTTGGGCAAGTTCCTTTTCTTCCTCATCGGCCTCGGGCTGGTTGCGACGGCCGTCTATCGCTTCGTTCCACCGGAGAAGCTCCCCTGGAACCGTCCGCACAACGCGCCGCCTCAGGCCTCGCCGACTTCGTCCACGAGTTCGTCTCCCGCAGCGCCGGTCACCGCACCGGCAACGAATCCCACGGCGACCGGCAGCTCGTCGACGGCGCCCTGGATCCAGATCGCCGGAGGCCTCTTCGCATCCGGTGACGATCAGTCGCAGATCGACGTGCCGCGCTTCTCCATCGAACGCACGGAGGTGACCAACGGACGCTACGCCGACTTTCTCGAGGCCTGCCCGAGCGGCAGCGCCTGCGGGCCGCGCGAGCTCCCCTCCTACTGGGAGGATCGCGCGTATCTCGCGAGCCATCGCGACAACCCGGTGGTCTTCGTCTCCTGGAGCGATGCCTCGAGCTTCTGCCGCTGGTCCGGCGGCCGGTTGCCTACGGCGATCGAATGGGAGAAGGCGGCTCGCGGCACCGACGGACGCGCCTATCCCACCGGCAACGTGCTCGACCCGGCGGCGACGAACATCCTCGGCGCCGATCGCCACGACGAAAAGCTCCAGGCGGCGAAGCAGATCCCGACCTGGGCCGTGACCGACAGCCGCTACGCGCGCGACAAGAGCCCGTACGGAGTTCTCGCTCTCGCCGGCAACGTCAGCGAATGGACGGCCTCCGCGAGCGCCGACGAGCCGGACCTGCGTCTCGTTTCCGGCGGTTCCTGGGATTCCTGGGAGCTCGCCGACGGTCGCGCCTACAACCGGATCCCGAAGTCCCCTTCCGACCGCAGCTCGAGCGTCGGTTTCCGCTGCGCGAAGTCGCAGTAGGCGACTTCGCGGAAAAAAGAAGATTTTGTTAAAAACAGAAAAAGCAGAAGCTCGAACAAGGGGTCGTCGCCCGGCGCTTTCGCTGCGATCAAACCGGTGGGTTTTTTCTACGCGCGCGAAGCGGAGCCGGGGAGCTGATTTTTGCCTGCTCTCGCGAGAATCGAAAGTTCTGGCGCGGCGAGCTTGAACGTCATTCGTTCCCTGCAAGGAGATCAAACGTGAACACGAAGAAGCCCGTCCGTCGTTTTTTCCTTACTGAATCTCTTGCTTTTCTGAGCGCTGCAGCACTTTCACTTTTAGCCTCCGGTGCGGCGTTCGCGCAGGACGATTCGCTGCAGAAGGTCATCGACGCGGGCGTGCTCCGCGTCGCCGCGGAGCCGGGGACGCCGCCGATGCTGTTCAAGGAAGGCAATCGCTACGACGGCTTCGACTATGCGATCGCCAAGGCCGTCGCCAAGCGGATCGGCGTCGACGATGTAGTGATCGTCGCCGGCAAGTACTCGGAGCTCCCGGCGCGGCTCATCGCGGGCAAGGCCGATGTGATCATTTCGGGCTACACCGCCGACGAATCGATCACCGGCGTCGACTGGTCCGATGCCTATCTCGACTACGGACTCTGCCTGGTGGTCAAGAAAGGGCGCGGCGTGCGGTCGACGAGCGATCTCGCGGGCAAAGTCATCGGAATCTTCAACGATCCCGCGGCCGAGGACGAAGTGAAGGGAATGCACCTCGGCCAGGCGCGGATCGAGAAGTACGAGGATGGCTACTTCGAGCTCCTCGACCAGGGGAAGATCGACGGCTTCATCTACGACTTCCCGTACGCGCAGGAAGAGATCAAGGCCTTCGACGGCCGCCTCGAGATCGTCGAATTCAACCTGTCGAAGTCGACGTACAACGTCGGCGTTCGCCGCGGCGCTTCCACCCTGTTGAAGATGGTGAACTCGGCGGTGAAGAGTCTCAAGGCCTCGGATGAATATCGTCAGATCGTCCGCCGCTACCTGGGTGGAACGGGACCGGCTCCCGTCGCGAAGGTCTCCGCCGGGCAGACGGTTTACAAGGTCCGCTCCGGCGACACGCTCTCCGGCATCGCGCGCGATCAACTGGGCAATCTCCGGCGCTGGAACGAGATCTGGGAAGCCAACCGCAACCGCATCGCCGACCCGAACCTCATCGACATCGGCTGGGAGCTCGTCCTCCCCCCGCGCTGAAGCGCGGGAACTACCGCGACCGGATGTTTCAGTTCTCCTCCGGCGAGAGAAGCGACCTCGCCGGAGCGCGAAAAGCGCGGTAAAGGGGCGGGCGAGACCGGCCCGCGAGCGGCTTGTCGTGTTCGTGGATGTCACGGCGAGCTCGACTCCGGCGGCCGGTGCCTGGCGCCGTCCGCAGGCTTTGCATTCGGGTCCGGCAAGCATCGACGCCGTATCCCATCGCGAGAGCGGTCCGACATTCCTACCTTTACTCATCCTTTCGCGGCGCGACCGACCACGAAGTCGAGGATTGGGTCCCCCCTCGAAGTAGAATTCTTCGACCGCTGAGATCTGTCCGCGGTTTGCCGGAGATTCTGTCGCCATGACCCACTACAAAGTCGGATTTTTCGTCGGTAGCCTCGCCAAGGGTTCGATCAACCGCAAGCTCGCGAAAGCGCTCGTGCGTCTCGCTCCCGCGGAGCTGGTGCTTTCCGAGATCACCTTCGGCGAGCTGCCGCTCTACAGCTACGACTACGATGCGGACTTTCCGCCCGTCGCCCGGGCCTTCAAGGAGGCGATCGCCGCGGTCGACGCCGTGCTCTTCGTGACGCCGGAGTACAACCGCTCGATCCCCGGCGGACTGAAGAATGCGATCGACTGGGCGAGCCGCCCGTACGGCACCAACGCTTTCACCCACAAACCGTCGGCGGTCATCGGCACCTCCCCCGGAAAGATCGGCACCGCCGTCGGACAGCAGCACCTGCGCAGCATTCTCGGCTTCTGCAATTCGCCGCAGATGAACTCGCCGGAGGCGTATCTGCAGTTCACTCCCGGACTCTTCTCCGACGACGGCGAAGTTTCCGACGCCTCGACCGAGGAGTTCCTGCGCAAGTTCATGGCCTCTTTCGCCAGCCATATCGCACACCTTCTGCGCTCGGTTCCGAAGTAGCGCGGCGGCTCCAAGAATCAGGCTCCGCCGGTCATTCGGTGGAAACAAATAAAGGCGCCGGTCTCCCGGCGCCTTTTCCTTTGAGGCTGGAACTGCGACTGCGGTCTAGAAGTGGATCCGCAGACCGATCTGCGCCAGACGCTGCTCGCCCTGGAGCGGATCGCCGGAATAGGCGTGCGCAACGCCGAAGCGATCGAACGTCGCCGGGTTCTTCGAATTCAACAGGTTGAAGCCCTCGAGAATGACTTCGAAGCCGAAATCGCCGGCGATGAGGAAGTCACGCGAGAGGCGGACGTCGAACTGCGAGCTCGAAGCTCCACGGCCCGTGTTGACATGGTCGACTCCGGCTGCGAGGTCGCCCGTGAAGCCGTCGCCGTTCAGGTCGGCGAGCGTCGGATCGAGCTTGTTGTACGGCAGCGCCGAACGGAAGCGGAAGAAGCCCGAAACCTTGAGCGCCCACGGCGCGGTGTACGTGCCACCGAACGTCAGGCGATGACGGG
>JBDTQG010000031.1:0-32822 GCA_039932315.1 Thermoanaerobaculia bacterium | reverse complement strand
GCTGCACCGTGCCGACACCCAGCTGCGCCATCTCGTCGACGACGCGCTCGTTGTGGACCACCTGGCCGAGAATCGAGCCGCGATTGCCATCGCGAGCGAACTTCTTCACTTTCTTGTCGGCGATTCGCACGCCGGCGCAGAAACCGTATTTCGCGGCCCGTCGGATCTTCATCGAAGCGACAAGTTTACCAACTCTCAGGCCGGGCCGGCGGCGTCGAAGCGGCGTCCGATCGCGGCCCAGTCCACCACGGCGAGGAACGCCGGAATGTACTCGGCGCGGCGATTCTGGTACTTGAGGTAGTAGGCATGCTCCCAGACGTCGATTCCGAGGAGCGGGGTCTTGCCGGTCGACAGCGGCGAGTCCTGGTTCGGCAGCGCCTCGAGCGCCAGCCCCTTGCCGGGCTCGAAGGAAAGCCAGGCCCAGCCGCTGCCGAAAACACCGGTCGCCGATTTGGTGAACTGCTCCTTGAAGCCGTCGAACGAACCGAACTGCGACTGAATCGCGGCCGCGAGCCTGCCCTGGGGGGCTCCCGCAACCGCGCCGGCCGCTCCCGGACTCATCGACGTCCAGAAGAGCGAATGATTCGCATGCCCGCCGCCATGGTTGCGCACCGCCGTGCGCACAGCCTCCGGCACCGCTGCGAGATCGCGGAGCAGCGCCTCGACACTCTTGCCGGCAAGGCCCGCAGCGGCCGGGGCGGCGGCGACCGCTTCATTCAGTTTCGCGACGTAGGTTGCGTGATGTTTGTCGTGATGAAGCTTCATCGTCTCCGCATCGATGTGCGGTTCGAGCGCGTCATAGGCGTAGGGCAGCGGCGGCAGAACGAACGGACCCGGCGCGGCGCCGGATGCCGGCGCTGCGCTCCCTGCCGGGGGGGGAGGGACTGGCTTCGCGGCCGACGCGGGGGGCTCGGGCTTTGCCTCGAGGCGCTGCGCCAGAGCGAGGCCGGCGAGCGCTGCCGTCGAGCCCTGCAGAAGTTCTCGTCGATTCCACATCGGAAGCTCCTTTCGTCGAAAGGTCAGCGATTATCGGGCGGGGCGGAGGGCGACGGGGCACCCGACGCCACTGAGTGCGAAGACGAGGTCGAATCCGCCTCGAGCTCCAACCGAAGCCGGGCGGGCGGACGCGCGACCAGCATCTCGACCGGTGTCGCGTGCGCGTCGCGGGCGAACCAGAGATCGAGCTCGCCCTTCCAGACGCGGCGGTCGGGTCGGGTCAGCGGGCGGATCGAATAGTGCACCGTAACGACGTCCCGCCCGGAAATCCGGCGGGTCTCCGATCCGACCGGCAGGACCTGCACCGGGTAGAGCCGCCCGTCGGACCAGATCTCCATCTCCATCGGGCGGGTGGGCAGCTTCTGCCGCAGGAGATGGATCGCCGAGGCCACATCGACCGCGCCGGCATCGGTGATCGGGCTCGACTTGTCCTTGCGCTTGCCGCGCCAGAGCTGGCTCGAACGCGCGATGAGCGTGCGTCCGGTCGATCCATCGATCTCGGCTTCGTAGCGGAAGAAGCTCGGCTCTTCCTGGGAGCTCGCCGTGATCATCAGCGCGCTTTGCAGATTTCCCCCCTCGAGCGGAGTCGCCGTGAGGCTCCCTTCGCCCTTGCTGGGGAAGAACAGGCTCGAGAGGGCGCCGAAAAAGCCCTCGATGCGCCAGCGGTAGTGCAACGTCTCGCTGGCAGGACGGGTCTCCACCGAGCCACTCACCGTCGCGGGCGTCAGGGCGACGGGCGGAGCCGGTTCGCCGGCGGTGAGTCGTGGCCGAGCGCCGGCGGGCGAGGCGCTCGCGGCCAGACCGACCAGGAGACCGAGAAGCCCCACGGCGCGCGAGCGCAAACGCCGGCTCTGGGCCGGGGGGCGGGAGCGGAGGGAGCGGTACATCGGGGCCATCATACGGTTTTCACCCTGCGAGAAGCTGGCCAAGTCGGGGACGACGCCGTCGCGACAAAGCTCGACGGCCCGGCGTCCTTTCTCCACCATTCTCAACCGCGGGAGAGCTCGCGTTTGGCGCGGCTTTTCGCCGCGGCGCTGCGGGTCACTCGCACCGCTGCGGCCGCGATCGCCGCACCGGCCGCACCGCTTGCCCCCTCGACGTACTCGAGCAGTCGCTTGCGCTCGCTCGAGGTCAGCACCTCGGGGATCAGCGCGATCCAGACGAGAGCCCCTGCGCCGCCGCTCTGAGCCTCGACTGCGAGCTCGAAACCGCCGGCGTCGCGGTCCGCAAGGTCGAGAACGACGGCGGCGAAGTCGCCCGCCGCAGCGGCCGCGAGCGCCCGCGACTGCGCGACGACGCGCTCGGGCAGGAATCCGGCGGCGGCGAGGTCGCGATCGATCCCGCCCGGAGCGTTGCGCGATCCGGCGGCGAGCCAGATGGCCCGCCGTCCGCGCGGCGCAATTCCCGGATTTGACCCCGGCTGCGTCGAAAGCCCCGGCTTCGGCAGGCCGGAAAAGGCGAGCGCCGCAAGGAGCTCCGTCGCCGAGGCCGGAGCCTGGAGCGCGCTCTCGAAGCTCGCCGCGACACCCCGTTCGCTCCCCGAGGCGAAGGCAAAGAGGACGAGAGGCGTCTCCCAGCGCGCGAGATCCCGTTCGAGAGCGAGGAGTGTGGACCAGGCATCGAGCCGCGCCGGCTGGATGTTCACTGCGACGACGGCCGGCCGCAGCTCGCGCAGCATGCGCCGGCCCTCCTCGCTGTCCGGTGCGCGCACGGCGAGGAAGCCCTGGCGCTCGAGATCGCCGGCCATCGTCGTGAAGCGGGCGCGGTCCGGTTCGAGCACGACGACACGAGGTCGGTCGCCCGGGCTGCCGTCGCCTGGAATCGCGGATTCGAGAACGCCCGGCGAACGGGTCGTCGCATCGACCGGCAGACGGATGCGGAACGCCGCTCCGGCGCCGGCACCCGAGTCGACTTCGAGCACTCCTCCGAGGAGCGCGATGAACTGACGCGCAATCGGCAGGCCGAGCCCGGTCCCTGGGGACGTCTCGCCGCGCGGCGCGAGCTGGCGGAACGGTTCGAAAATGCGCTCCTGATCGTCGGGATGAATTCCGGGGCCCTGATCGGCGACGACGATCTCGTAGGAGTCGACGCCCAGAGGCGATGAGGACTCGGCAATGAAGTAAGTGCGGACTTCGACTTCGCTGGCCCGGCCGGAGAACTTGATCGCGTTCGAAAGCAGATTGAGGATCGCCTGACGAAGCTTCGCGACGTCGACGACGATCGCCGGAACGTCTCCGTCCAGGCGCGCCTTCAACTCGACGCCGCGGGTCGCGCCATACCCCTCCATCATCGACAGCGCGCTCTCGACGATCGATTCGAGGTTCGCCGGCTCGAGCTGGAGATCCATGCGGCCGGCTTCGATCTTCGCCTGATCGAGCAGGTTGTTGATCAGTCGCAGGAGGTGATTGCCGCTCTCTCGGATGTTCTCGAGGTAGCGCGCATAGCGTGCCTGAAGCGCGGGGCCCAGACCGTCGGCGAGCAGAGCCGCGAATCCGAGGACGGAAGTGAGCGGGGTGCGCAGCTCGTGACTCATCTTGGCGAGGAACTCGCCGCGGTGGCGGTCAGCAAGGCGAATCCGTTCGTTCGCGCGATCGAGCGCGTGCGCGTGCTCCTCGAGTGCGCGGGCGTACCGGGCGAGATCGTCCGTGCGCTCCGTGACTTCGCGCTCGAGCGCCCGGTTGCGCTTGCGCACCGCTCGCGTGCGGTAGGCGGCCGCGGCGAAAAGACCGGCGAGCAGCAGCCCGGTCGCCGCGACCGGCACGATCCGGCGCTGGAACCAGGCCGGACGGACCTCGAGCGCGAGCTCGACCGGCGCGCTCCAGACGGGGCTCGCCAGGCTTGCCCGAACGCGCAGCGAATATTTTCCGGGATCGAGATTGGTGTAGTCGCGGAACGCTTCGAGCTGCGGCGCCGACCAGCTGCTCTCGAAACCGACGAGCTGAAACTGATAACTCGCCGGGGAATCTCCGCGAAAGGTCAACGCCCGGACCTCGATACGCAGATTGGATTCGGACGGCGACAGCACGACCGGTCCGACTCCGAGCCGTGCCGTTTCCGCCGGGCTCACGCCGGAGAAAGCGGCGCGGATCTCGCGGCCGCTGCGCGTCGCCAGGCGCTCGAAGACGACCGGCGGCGGCTCTGCCTGGGCCGGGCGGTCGAGGTCGCGCGGTAAGGCCGTCAGACCGCCCTTGAATCCGAACCAGAAGCGGCCGCGCTCGTCGCGGACGAAGGCGCTGCTGTGCGAGACCTCGGTCGCGATGGCGCCCGAGGCGCGATCGAAGTGCGCGATGACCGCTCCTCCGCCGTTCCGCGCCGCGGGATCGAACAGGAGCACGCCGCGATTCGTGCCGAGGAGAAGGTGCCCGTGAATGTCGTCGGCGATCGTCAGCACCAGGTGGTCCGACAGCCCGCTTTCGGCGCCGAAGGAAACGAAGCGTGGCGCGTCCGTTCCCGGAGACGAAACGAGACGCGCGAGGCGCGCATAGCCTCCGGCCCACAGCGTACCGTCGCTCGTCCTGCCGAGCGAACGGACGCTACGGGTGTCGAGTCCCGAATCGCTTCCCACGGCGTGGAAGTGGACGCCGTCGAAGTAGGAGAGCCCTTCGCCATGCGCCACGAAGAGGCGCCCGCCCGCGTCCTCGGCGATCGCGTACGAGCGCTCTCGCGCCAGTCCATCGGAAGTCCTGAAGGAGCGGATCTCTGCCAGCCCGCCCGCCGCGTCGAGCCGGAGACGCGACACGCCTTCGATCGTTCCCACCCAGAGCGCTCCTGCGTGATCCTCGAAAAGCGCCACGACGTAGTTGCCCGCCAGTCCATCGGCGACGCGCAGGGTCGCGAAGCGACCGGTCGGGAGCAGGCGAGCGAGTCCGTTGTCGGTTCCGACCCAGAGATCGCCGCGGCGCGTCCGTGCGAGAGCCCAGACCCACTCCGACGGCAGGCCATCGGCGAGGTGCCAGACGCGCGAGGTCGCCGCGCCGTCCGCATTCAACGTGAGATGAGCGAGTCCCTCGTAGGTTCCCGCCCAGATGCCTCCGCCACCGTCGGAGGCCAGCGCGTAGACCTGCCGGTTGGGAAGTCCTTCGCGTTCGCCGTAGCTCCACAGATCGCGCCGCACCAGCCGCGTCAGGCCACCCTCCGACCCGATCCAGAGCGAGCCCTCCCGGTCCTCGAGCAGACTGTGGACGCCGTTGTCGGCGAGCCCGTTCTCCTCGCGCAGGAGGCGGCAGGGATGGGCCGCCGGCAAAGGACAGATTCCGACTCCGCCCCCCGAGCTCCCGACGAGCAGGTCGCTGCCGTCGCGCGAGGGCAGAAGGGCGTAGATGTCGTTCCCCGGCAGACCGTCGGCGACGGAGAGCCGGGAGAATGCGTGGCCATCGAAGCGCGTCACTCCCCCGCCCCGGGTACCGAAGTAGAGCGTGCCGGTCGCGTCTTCGGCGATGGCCCGTACCGAATCGTTCCCCAGTCCGTCCGCGGTGGTGAAAATGCGGCAGCTGCCGAGTCGTCCGCCGCGTTCGAGCGTGCACCGCGTCACTCCGCTGCCGCGCGAACCGAGCCAGATCGAGCCGTCACTCGCCGGCAGGAGCGAATAGATGTACTCGTTCGAAAGACCGTTGCTGCGGGTGTAAGTGCGGAACTCGCTGCCATCGTAGGAGATGAGTCCGCGGTCCGTGCCGAACCAGAGGACCCCGTAGCGATCGCTCGCCGCGGCCCACACGACGCCGTCGAAAGCGCCGCCGCGATCGGCGTAGGACCGGAGCTCCCGGCCGTCATAGGAAGCGAGACCGCCGTTGGTCCCGATCCACAGGGTGCCGTTCGCATCCTCGAGCGTCAGACGGACGTTCGGACTCGGAAGCCCGTCGGGCACGGAGAGCGTCAGGAAAGAAACGCCGTCGTAGCGACAGAGACCCCAGGTGGTCGACACCCAGAGGTAGCCGCGGCGGTCCTGCATGACGTGCCAGACCTGGGATGCGGCGAGACCCTCGTCGGCGCTGTAGACGGTGAACGGAAGTCGCTGCGCGGATGCGGGAAGCGGGGAGAGGAAGGAAAGCGCCGCAAGCGCGCCGGGAAGCAGCGCGCCGCTCGCCGAAGCGCGCAGACGACGAAACCGATCGGCCAACATGGATCCGCTCGGGCACTCCCTCCCGCCAAGGCGATGAATCCACTTCACGTTAACACGGGCTCCCGCCCGCGCTGGACGCTACTCCGTCGACACGGCATCGCCACCCGCCAGAGCGGCGAGCAGAGTGTGCCAGGCAAGCGTCGCGCATTTCACGCGCATCGGGAAATCCTTGACGCCGGCGAGCACCGCGAGCTTTCCGAGCGCTTCGACGGCCGCCGGATCGACATTCGGATCGCCGGTCACCGTCTTGCGGAAATCGGTGAACAGAGCTTCGATCGCGGCGAGCGTCATGCCTTGCGTCGCCTCGGTCATGAGCGACGCGGAGGCGGTCGAGATGGCGCAACCGCTGCTCTCGAACGAGACGCTGTGCAGGCGCGCTTCGACGCCCTGTCCCTCGACCTTCACTTCGACCGCGATGCGATCGCCACAAAGAGGATTGTTTCCCTCCGCGCGACCGGTGGGACCGTCGAGACGGCCCTGATTGCGCGGCCGCCGGTAGTGATCGAGCAGGACCTCCTGATAAAGCGCCTGGAGCTCGTTCACGACGGCTCCTTCACGGCACCGGCGGCCGGGTTGAAGAGATTCCGCGCCCGTTCGACTCCGGCGACGAGGGCCGAGACTTCGTCCCGCGTGTTGTAGAGCGCGAACGAGGCCCGCACCGTCGCGGGCACTCCGAAGCGCCGCATCAACGGCTGTGCGCAGTGATGCCCGGCGCGAACGGCGATGCCACCATGATCGAGGATGGTCCCGAGATCGTGCGCATGCACGCCATCGAGAACGAACGAGACGACACCCGCGCGCTGCGCCGGGCGGCCGACGATGCGCACGCCAGGAATCGCCTCGAGTCCGGCGACCGCCGCCGCCACGAGCTCGTGTTCGTGGCGCTCGAGCGCGGGTCTGTCGAGCGCGTCGAGGTAGTCGAGCGCCGCTGCAAAACCGATCGCTTCCGCGGCGGCGGGAGTTCCCGCCTCGAAACGCCGCGGCGGATCGTCGTAGGTGATGCAATCGAAATCGACGCTGCGGATCATGCCGCCGCCGCCCTGCCATGGCGGCATGTCGGCGAGTAGCTCACGGCGGCCGAAGAGCGCGCCGATCCCGGTCGGGCCGTAGATCTTGTGCGCCGAGAAGGCGAAGAAATCGCAGCCGAGCCGGGTGACGTCGATCGGGAGATGCGGCGCCGACTGCGCGCCGTCGAGAAAGACCGGGACGCCCGCGGCGTGCGCCCGACAGGTGAGCTCTGCGACCGGAAGCACCGTTCCGAGCGCGTTCGAAACATGCGCGAATGTCGCGAGACGGGTGCGGGCACCGAGGCGCGACGAGAACTCGTCCGGATCGACCTCACCGTTCTCGTCGACCGGAACGACGACGAGCCGCGCACCGCGCTCTTCGCAGACGCGCTGCCACGGGACCAGATTCGAATGATGCTCGAGCTCGGTGAGCAGGATCTCGTCGCCGGCCGCGAGCCGCGGGCGCGCGAAACTCCACGCGACGAGATTTGCCGCCTCGGTCGTGCCGCGAACGAAGACAATCTCGTCAGGACTCGGTGCGCCGATGAAACGCGCGACGCGGGCCCGTGACTCTTCGTAGAGTCGCGTCGATTCCGCCGACAGAAAGTGGACGCCGCGCGCCACCGAGCCATAGCTGTTCTCGTAGAACCGCTGCATCGCGGCAAGAACCGGGCGCGGCTTCTGCGTCGTCGCCGCGTTGTCGAGATAAGCGAGGGGCTCATCGCCCACCCGCCGCGCGAGGATCGGAAAATCCCCCCGCAGCGCTTCGACCTCGAAGGGCCGCAGGGCCTGGGGGACGTGCGGGACCTGCGAACTCTGCGAACTCGGCGGCGGCACGTGCGGATCAGACGGCGTCGCGGACGACGTCACCCTGGGGGATCCAGTGGAAGAGGAACTCGCGTAGCTCACGGGCGAGGGCCGGAACCTTGGCGCGCTCGACGAGATCGCTCGCGAAGGCGTAGGTCAGCAGGCTCTTCGCCGCTTCTGCGCCGATGCCGCGCGAACGGAGATAGAAGATCGCATCCTCGTCGAGCTGACCGACCGTAGAGCCGTGCGTGCATTTGACGTCGTCGGCGAAGATCTCGAGCTGCGGATTCGTGTTGACCAGCGCGTCGTCCGACAGCAGGAGGTTGCGATTCGTCTGCTTGGCGTCGGTCTTCTGCGCGCCCTTGTGGACGAAAATGCGGCCGCTGAAAACGGCGCGTGAGCGCCCGTCGAGAATGCCCTTGTAGAGCTCATGACTTGCACAGTGCGCGGCGACGTGATCGACGCGCATGTGCGTGTCACAGACCTGACGCCCGTCGACGAGATAGAGCCCGTTGAGCGTCGCTTCGCTGCCCTCACCGCCGAGTCGCGCCTGGATGTCATGCCGCACGATGCCGCCGCCGAGCGAGAAGGAGTGCGTCGAGACATTCGAGCCCCGCGAAGTCGCCAGCGCGAGCGCTGAGAGATGAAAGGCCGCCCGGCTGTCGCGCTGGAATTTGTAGTGATCGACGACGGCGTAGGGCTCGGCGACAATTTCGGTGATCGGACATGTGAGATAGACCGCGTCGGCCGGACCGGCGAAGCTCTCGACGATCGTCGCCTGCGACTGTTCCGCCGCGTGGATCAGCGTGCGCGGAAAAGTCGCTCCAGCAACGACCGCAGGCTCTGCACGGTCTGCGGCGTCGGCGGGGTCTGCGGATCTCGTCGCACCTGGAGCGGTCGAGTAGAACAGCAGATGGAGCGGATGCTCGACGACCGTGCCTTTGGCGACTTCGATGAAAACGATCTCCTCGAAGAGAGCGGTCGCGAGCGCCGCGAACGGACGCGTCTCGATGCCGCAGACGCTGCCGAGGAGATCTTCGGCGACCTTCGAATCGCTGCCGTTCGAAAAGCGGAGACCGCGAGGCAGCGCGTTCGCCGACAGCTCGGGAACGAAGCGACCGTCGACGAAGACCAGCTCGGTCGTGTTGGCGAGACGAAAGCCTTTGATCTCGGCGGCGAGAGTGGCCGGCGCGACCTTCGCCGGAATCTGGAACGCCGTCTTCCCGACCGGCGCGACATTGGTGAAACGCCAGTCTTCGTCGCGCAGGGTCGGAAAGCCGAGGCGCTCGTAGTCGCCCCAGGCGCGATCCCGCAGAGCGCGCCGGCTTTCGGGCTGCGGCTGCGTGCGTCGCTTTTCGCGCGCCGTCGCAAAGGTGCGGGTGAACTCGCCCCGTTCATGGCTTCCAGCGCTGCCAGCGCCGCCAGCGCCGCCGCTCATGCCGGTAGCGGGCGTCACCTTCGTTTCCGGAGTTTCCGTCGTCGAGCTCATCGCCAGGTCAGCCCTTCGCGCTCGCGGAAGCCGCCGTCAAAGCTGCCTCCTCTTCGAGCCAGGCATAGCCCTTGGCCTCGAGCTCGTGAGCGAGCTCCCGGCCGCCCGAGCGCACGATGCGGCCGTCGAGCAGAACATGCACGAAATCGGGAACGATGTACTCGAGCAGGCGCTGATAGTGGGTGATGACGACGAACGAGCGCTCCGCTCCTCGCAGCGAGTTGACGCCGGCGGCGACGATGCGCAGCGCATCGATATCGAGACCGGAGTCCGTCTCGTCGAGGACGCACAGCCGCGGCTCGAGAACCGCCATATGAAAGATCTCGTTGCGCTTCTTCTCGCCTCCCGAGAAGCCTTCGTTCACCGGGCGCTGCAGCAGAGAGTCGTCGAGGCCGACGAGCTTCACCTTCTGTTTCACCAGCTTGAGGAAGTCGATGGCGTCGTACTCGGTCTGACCACGATACTTGCGCACCGCATTGACTGCAGCCTTGAGGAAGTAGGTGTTCGACACGCCGGGGATCTCGACCGGATACTGAAAGGCGAGAAACACGCCTTCCCGCGCGCGCTCTTCGGGCGACATGTCGAGCAGATCCTTGCCGTCGAGCAGCACCTTGCCGTCGGTGACGTCGTAGGCGTCGCGTCCGGCGAGCACCTGCGCGAGCGTCGACTTCCCCGAGCCGTTGGGTCCCATGATGGCGTGGACTTCGCCCGGATTCACCTTCAAGTCGATGCCGCGGAGAATTTCGCGGCCTTCGACGGTGGCATGCAGATTCTGGATATCGAGAAGCATCTTCAAACTCCCTTGCTCTGGTAGGGGCGGCCGATGCGTCGCCCGTGCAACCGAAATTGTTCCGTCACCACCTTGGCGACGGATGCGTCGCCCCTACAGCCATTACCCCGCGACGGGGCCTGTCCGGCCCGTTTCCCGCGGGTGCTCGCTGATAAAACGCTCCGCGCCCGTTTTCAATCCGATGGAAAGCGCCCTCGGTCCGGCCACCCGTCGCCAGCGTGGCTCAGTGTGGAAGGAACTCATTTCTTTTCTGTACTCCGCACTGGAAAGGAACCTCGTCTTTGCTTTTCCTTTACCAGCAGCCGTTGCTTTTTTCTTTCCCTAAACTCAATCAGCCGACGCTTCCTTCCAGCGACACCGACAACAGCTTCTGCGCTTCGACGGCGAACTCCATCGGCAGCTCTTTGAAGACCTCTTTGCAGAAGCCGTTGACGATCATCGACACGGCGTCTTCGGTTTCGATGCCGCGGCTGTTGCAGTAGAAGATCTGGTCTTCGCCGATCTTCGATGTGGACGCTTCGTGCTCCATCCGTGCGCTGGGGTTCTGCACGTCGATGTAGGGGAAGGTGTGTGCGCCGCACTTCTCGCCGATGAGCATCGAATCGCACTGCGAGAAGTTCCGCGCTCCGTCGGCCCCGGCGAGGATCTTCACCTGCCCGCGATAGGTGTTCTGCCCGTGCCCGGCGGAGATGCCCTTCGAGACGATCGTCGAGCGTGTGTTCTTGCCGATGTGGATCATCTTCGTGCCGGTATCGGCCTGCTGGAAGTTGTTCGTCACCGCGACGGAGTAGAACTCGCCGATCGAGTGATCGCCCTTGAGGATGACCGACGGATACTTCCAGGTGATCGCCGAGCCGGTTTCGACCTGCGTCCAGGAGATCTTCGAGCGCGCCCCTTCGCACTTGCCGCGCTTGGTGACGAAGTTGAAGATGCCGCCCTTGCCCTCTTTGTCGCCGGGATACCAGTTCTGCACCGTCGAGTACTTGATCGAAGCGTCGGAGAGAGCGACGAGCTCGACGACGGCCGCATGCAGCTGGTTCTCGTCGCGCATCGGCGCGGTGCACCCCTCGAGATAGGAGACCGAGGCGCCCTCTTCAGCGACGATCAGCGTGCGCTCGAACTGACCCGAGTTCCGCGCGTTGATGCGGAAATAGGTCGAGAGCTCCATCGGGCACTTGACGCCTTTCGGCACGAAGACGAACGAGCCGTCGGAGAAGACAGCGCTGTTCAGCGTGGCGAAGAAGTTGTCGGAATACGGGACCACCGAACCGAGGTACTTCTGCACCAGCTCCGGATGCTCGCGCACGGCTTCGGAGAACGGGCAGAAGATGATGCCCATCTCGTTCAGTTTGCCCTTGAACGTCGTCGCGACGGAGACCGAATCAAACACCGCGTCGACCGCGACGCCAGCCAGCGCGGCCCGCTCGTGCAGCGGAATGCCAAGCTTCTCGTAGGTCTTGAGCAGCTCCGGATCGACGTCGGCGAGCGTCTGCGGCCCGTTCTTCATCGACTTCGGCGCCGCGTAGTAGACGATCGACTGATAGTCGATCGGCGGATAGTGGACGTTCTGCCAGGCGGGCTCCGTCATCGTCAGCCAGTGGCGGTAGGCCTTCAGGCGCCACTCGAGGAGCCACTCCGGCTCCTGCTTGAAAGCGGAGATCTTCCGCACCGTCTCTTCGGAGAGTCCGGGCGGCAGCGTCTCCTGCTCGATGTCGGTGATGAAGCCGAACTTGTATTCCTGCGTCGCCAGCTGCTCGATGGTCTGGGTATCGGTTGTCGGCATGATCTCTCGGGTTTCCCTTCTCTCTCTCGGCGCGGCTCTACTGCGACGGCGTTTCGGAGCGGCTCGCGAGGCCCGCGGAACCGGAATGGATGCGGGCCACCGGCCCGGCGCCCGTGCCCAGGACACTGCCCGCGCCGCCCATCGCCCCGAGCTGCACCAGGCGCTCGCCGGTTTCCGCCGCGAGCTCGGCCAGAGTGACGCTCGCCAGGGCGGCAAAAACTGCCTTGTTGATCTTCTGCCAGGGACCGCGCACGGTGCAGAAATGCTCCCGTTCGCACTCCCCGGGCGAGCCTTCGACACAGACGGTCAGGGCGACGGCTCCCTCCAGGGCCTTCAGAATCTCCGCCGCATGGATCTCCTGCGCCGGACGGGCCAGCGAATACCCCCCCTTGACGCCTCGATGAGAATCGAGCAAACCCTGTCTTACCAAGAGTTTGAGGATCTTGCTGACCATCGGCAGCGGGAGCTGGGTTTCCCCGGCGAGCTCGGGCGCATTCATCGCCCTCCCCGGCTCGGCCGCGAGCCGGGCGAGCAGGACAAAGCCGTAATCGGTCTGCTTGGTCATCCGGAGCATGGGAGAGACCTCGAGGAATCAGGACCCTGAGAGTCCCGTATCGGACATGATACGGGCCGGGTCGGGAAAGTCAAGCGCTGCGCGAGAGCTCGTCGAGCGCCCCGGAGGCCTTCTCCGGCCTCGCTGCGAGGTCACCCGGCGTCGCCGCCGGCTTCTCATCGCTTCCGGGCTCATTCTCCTCCCCGGAATCGAGCAGCATCGCCACCCAACCCCAGGTCGCGCTTCGTTCGAGGAGGATCTTCGTCGTCACGGTGAGGGGCACCGAGAGGAGCATTCCGACCGGCCCCCAGAGCCAGCCCCAGAAGAGCAGGGAGAGGAAGACGACGAGGGTCGAGAGCCCGAGGCGTCGGCCGAGGAGGGCCGGTTCCGCGAGGTTGCCGAGCAGCGTCCCGATCACCAGATAGCCGACCCCGACGGCGATCGCCTGGACGAGATCGAACTGGACGAAGGCGAGCAGCATCGCCGGCCCGGCCGCGAGAATCGCACCGACATTGGGGATGAAGTGGCAGGCGAAGGCGAGGAGGGCGCAGAGCACCGGAAAATCGACGCCGAGAAAGGCCAGCCAGAGACCGATGACCACCGCGATCGTCGCCGCCATCAATGCCTTGATCAGGAGATAGCGCTGCAGCTCCCGCGAAACCTCGCCGAATCGCGAGAGTGGTTCGCGGAGCGCCTGCGGAAGGCGAGCGATCTTCCGCGGCACGACCGCCGTTTCGAACAGCATGAAGATCAGGGTCAGGAAGACGATCGTCGCCTGCGAGGCGATGTGCAGCAGCCCCTTGACCGTACCGCCGAGGAGACCGACGAAGGTGTCCTGCTGCCGCCACTTCGCCGGCACCCAGTCGAGAATCGAAATCCCTTTCGCCTGCCACCAGTCGACGGTGTAGGAGAGGCGGTCGTTCAGCTGCGCGTAGTAGTGCGGCCCGGCGTCCTTCAGCTCTCCGACCGAACCGAGGAAGAGCAGAACGAAGAGCGTCGCGACGCCGGCGAGGACCACCAGCAGCAGCAGCACCGCCACGAAGGTCGGCAACCGGCGCGCGATCAGCCAGTTGAGGAGCGGCATGGCGAGGATGGCGAGGAAAATGGCAAACACCACCGGCACCAGAATCGGCGCCGCGAGTTTCAGGCCGGCGACGACGAGGAATCCGGCGGCCAGCCCGACGACGGCCCCAGCGCTCGAGCGTTCGCGAGGGGCCGAAGTCGTCATGCGGCGAGTGTATACCTCGCTCGGAAGCGCGATGTGCGACCGGCGTCGCGAAGTCGCGACAAGAGATCCATTCAGTGCGGCTTCGCCGCCATCGAGAGCACGGGTCCCCAGAGAGCCACCGCGCCGAGCGCCACGGTGAGAATCGCGAGCCCCGCACCCAGCCGCCCGAGCGGCAGCGGATCGCTCGACTCCCAGCGGAAGAGCAGCGAATTGAGCACCAGGCCGATGCCGCCGAAAAGCACCAGCACGGCGATCGGCCCGAGAAGCCCCGAAAGCGGCTGTCCACCGATGATCACGCGCTGCAGGCCCTCATTGAGATAGGTCGCGGGCAGCAGCCGCCCGACCTGCTGCACCCAGCCGGGCAGCATGAAGAAGGGCATCGCGCTTCCGGAAAGGAACATCTGCGGAAAGACGATCAGATTGTTGAGCGCCGGCGCCGATCGCGTGTCGCGGCCGATGCAGCCGATGAAAAGCCCCAGCGGAACGAAGGCGATGCCGCCGGCGAGCAGCATCACGAGAAGAGTCCCGATCGAACCCTGCACGGGGAAGTGGAAGAACAGCTTGCCGATCGCGAGCTGAAAGAGCAGCGAGATCGAGAGGCTCGCGATCGCATGCAGCATGTGGCCGGCGACGACGGCGCCCGCCGATGCCGGAGTCACCCGCAGACGGCGGAGCGCCCCGCGTTCGCGCTCGGCGACGAGTCGGATCGAAAAGCCGAAGAAGCTCGACGTGATCGTCGTCAGTGTGAGTAGCCCCGGCATGAGATAGGCGACGTCGTTGGGCCGCCCGCCGGCGAAGACGAACGCGAAGACGAAGAGAAAGAGCTGCGGAAAAGCGAGCATCCAGAAGAGTGCCGTCGGTGAGCGTGAGTTTTCGATCAGGTACGACAGCGCAAGCGCCATGGCGTTGCGAAGGAATCTCATGCTCTCTTCTCCTCGTTCAACAGCGTCTCCACCTGCGCTGAAGCGCCCTGCTCACCCATGAATTCGAGATAAACGTCTTCGAGCGTCGGCCGGCGCAGACGCAGATCGATGAGCTTGCCGCCGCCGGCGCGCAGCGTGTCGCCGAGCGCCACGACGATCGCTCCCGGATCGGAGACGGTGAAGCGCAGGTGCCGGCCTTCGCGTCCCTGATCGACCGCGCCCGCGCCGAGGAGGCGCGCCGGATCGAAGGGGCCATCGACTTCGATCCACATCGTCGACAGTCCGGCGGAGTGCCCGATGAGATCGAACGGCGAGCCGTCCGCGACGATCGTCCCGCGGCGCAGCAGAATCACCCGTTTGCACAGCTTCTCCGCCTCTTCGATGTAGTGCGTCGTGAGCACCACAGTCTTGCCGGCGGCCGCGAGGCGCTCGACGATCGCGTGCACGCCACGCCGGGCCACCGGATCGAGCGCCGCGGTCGGCTCGTCGAGAATCAGCAGCTCGGGATCGTGGAGGAGGGCGAGCGCCAGGGACACCCTCTGGCGCTCGCCGCCGGAGAGCGTCCGCACCAGCGCGCGCTCCTTGCCGGCGAGCTCGACCTGTTCGAGCACCGCACGTGCTGTGAGAGTCTTTGGATAGAACGCGGCGTAGAGCCGCAGTACCTCCGAGACCCGCAGCTCCTGCGGCAGAGCGGTCGCCTGAAGCTGTACGCCGATCCGCAGGCGGAGCGCGCGCGAGTCCTTGCGCGGATCGAGTCCGAAGACGCGTGCGCTGCCCGACGTCGGCTCGCGCAGTCCTTCGAGAATCTCGACCAGCGTCGTCTTCCCGGCACCGTTCGGCCCGAGAAGCCCGACGGTGCCACCGGCCTCGATCGCGAGATCGATTCCGGCCAGCGCTCGCTGGTCACCATAGTCCTTCACCAGTTTTTCGACTTCGATCAACACTTGGCTAGCCTCTTTCTCATCCCAGCAGTTCTTTGAGTCGCGCGTGACCCGCGCGCGAGACGGGGATCCGGGTGCCATCGGCGAGAAACGCGATCCAGCTGTCCTTGGCGTAAAGCTCGAGCCGCGCCAGGCGTTCGACGTTGAGGAGATACGAACGATGGACGCGCACGAACAGCGCGCCGTCGATCTGCGCTTCGAGATCGGCCATCGTCTGCTGCTTGAGAAAGCGCTTGCCGCCCGAAGCGAAGGAGAGATAGTCGTCCTTGGCCTCGACGAAGTCGATCTTTTCCATCGGCAGGACGTGAACCTTGCCCTCCTCGCGGATGAGAACGCGTTCGAGGGTGCGGCCCGGAGGACGGGCGGCTGCCGAGACGACGGCGGCGCTCGGCTTCGGCCCCGCGCCGGCCGCCGCGAGCCGGGTCGCGGCGCGCGCCAGAGCTTCGGCGAGGCGCGTAGGCTCGACCGGCTTCAGCAGATAGTCGACGGCATGCACTTCGAACGCCTTGACCGCGTACTCGTCGTAGGCGGTGACGAAGACGACCGCCACCGCGTCGCCCACCAGCTCCATCACTTCGAAGCCGGAGAGCTTCGGCATCTGGATGTCGAGGAAGAGGAGGTCCGGTTTCGTCTCTTCCGCGAGCTTCACCGCCGCGAAACCGTTCGCCGCTTCGCCGACGATCTCGACCTCCGGATGGGCGCCGAGGAGCTCGATCAGCACCTTCCTCGCCAGCTCTTCGTCGTCGACGATCAGAACGCGCATGGCCCGAATCCTTTCATCGGCCGGTTCCGGACCGAGGGGCAGAGGCGCGAGGCAGAAGAGTTCCCGGACATGATCAGGCCGCCGGCAGCGCCGGCACCACCAGGCGCACGCGGTAGTGCTCCGGAGTCGCTTCGACGTCGACGCGCGCGCGATGGCCGAAGAGCGCTTCGATGCGCGCCCGGACGTTCGCGAGCCCGACGCCGGCGCCGCGCGAAGCCGGGCGCTCGGGGTCGCAGCGGTTCTCGACCGTGAGCTCGAGATGCTCGCCGCGACGGGACGCCCAGATCGCGACATCGCCCCCTTCGACGAGATGCGCGACGCCGTGATGCACGGCGTTCTCGATCAGCGGCTGCAGAACGAGCGGCGGTACGGAAAGAGAGAGCGTCGTCTCGTCGATGTGAAAGCTCGGCCGCAGCCGAGCGCCGAAGCGCACCTCTTCGATCGCGAGATAGGTCTCGGCGAGATAGATCTCCTCCGACAGGGGAATGCGCTCCTTCTGTCCCAGCCCGAGACTCTTCCGGAAGAAACCGGCCATGAGGTAACACATGCGCCGCGCGGCCGGTGGATCGGAGCCGATGAGCGCCGATACCGAGTTGAGGCTGTTGAACAGGAAGTGCGGATCGAGCTGCGCCTTGAGCGCCTTGAGCTCGGCTTCGCGCGCATGGACTTCGCGCTCGAGTCCGCGGCGCTCCACTTCGCGCGAGCGTTCGACGACGACGAAGAGGAAATGCACCAGCGTCGCGAGCATGAAGAGGAAGACGCCGACGACGAAGATCAGCGGCAGTGCGATGGCAAAGCGCTCCGGCATCTCCGGCGCATCGGCCCAGTCGGCGAGCCCGCGCGCCCAGAGATAACCGAAAGCGGTCCAGATGGCCGCCGAAGCGGCCGAGGCGACGACGAGGAAGAGCAGCAGCTGCGGCCGCCCGGCGCGCTCCGCCGGCAGTTGTCGGACCGGATACCAGACGGCGAGGCACTGGAAGGCATAAACGATCGCCATCGGCACGCAGAGCCAGGCAGCCTGCGTGAGCGAACCGGGCGCAACGGCCTGGAGCATGAGGGCGAGCAATCCGCCGAAGAGCGCGGCGACGGCGACGTAGGCCGCGACGCGCGTCTTGCTTTCGAGAATGGGATGCACGGTCGACATGTCAGTTCGAGACCTCCACGGAGCCCATGATGGCGAAGCCGCGAATGACCAGTGTCCCTTCGATCGCCGCCGGATTCGGCCGCGTCTTGTCCTCGTAGCCGCCCATGAGGGGAAGCACTTCGCTCCGTACCTGCCAGTTTTCCGGCACCTTGATCTCGATTCCGCCCCAGAAGGCGAACGCATCGAGCACCGCACCCTCGGGCCCGATCTTCGACTGCCGCAGATCGAGATTCACGCCGCCCATGAAAGCGGCGAGATCGCCACCCCGGAACTGCGCCGCGCTCAGCCGGCGCTCGTTGCCGCTCATGACGGCGAACGCGCGGACATAGTTCGACGGATCTTCCGCGGCCGGGGTCGTGCGCGACGCGATCGTCGGCCGCACGAACGTGCGGTAGACGAGTGAGCCGCCGACGAGGACCAGCGTCGCCGGCAGGAAGAGCGAGAAGAAGTCGACCTGAATGACTTCGAGCTTCTCCCCCAGCACCCAGGCGCCGGCGGCGATCCACAGCCAGCCCCAGATGCTGCGCTGCGCGAGAACCGTCATGCCGACGAGCATCAGCACGCCGGGGAAGAAATAGCGCAGCAGCGGCTGCGCTTCGACGAGATTCAGATTGTCGAGGAGCAGGATGCTGCCGAAGACGACGATCGCGAGCCCGAGAACCAGCCGCGGCGAAAACCAGACGGCGAGATTGCCGGGCATGGGGTCTCCCGGGTTCGCTCCGCCGCCGTTGCGCGCGCCGTTCTTGCGCTCCTTCCAGCTCGCGTACTCGTCGTGCGGGCCCTTCTCAGCCGACATGGATGCCTCCGATCGATCCCGAGCTGTCGTTCGGACCGCGATCGCGGCAGCCGAAGACCGGCCGCAGGAGGATCGCGATGCCGCCGGCGATGATGAAGATCGGCGACGCGGTCGCCCAGTTCAGGCCCCAGAGGTGCCAGATCGAGATCCAGCTGTAGAGACCGCCGAGGAGGATCCAGAGACCGCCATTGCGGCTTTCGCCGTCGTCCTTGCCGCCGCCGAAAATCATCCGTGCGAGACCGGAGAAGATGAGGAAGAACGGCCAGTAGTTCCAGATCCCGTACGGAATGTCGTAACCGAGGTTGCCGGCGAGGAGCGTTCCGCCCAGCAACACGAGAAAGATGCCCATCACTGCCCGTCCCACCCCACCTCGCCGTGCCCGTCGTGTCGATTCCATCGTCGTCTCCCTTCGTTCGACACCTTCCAGAGTCAGGCCGGTGTCAGGAGAAAGGTACGTCGGATCGCGCCCAGATTCACCGCGCAATCGGCGGACGGCGGTCCGCTACCGGCGAACGCGCGAGATCGGGCGGGGAGTTCGGCGTCTGCGACCGCGCAACCGTCGAGTTACTTTCGCTTTCAGAGCCGGCCGCCGCGGGACCGGCACTTCGAGAAAGAAGACCGTCCCTTCGTGAGGCCTGGGTGCCGGTCTTCTTTCTCGAAGCGCCCGTCCCGCTACCATCGTGCGTCGCTCCGAGCGTTGCACGCAGCCTACGCGCCCTTCAGAGACGAGAGCGGCGGAGGCGTTGCGCAAACCCGTTAGCATGCGACCCACTGATGTCCTCGACTTCTTCCGCCACTTCGTCCGCCATCCGCCAGCGGGTGATCCTGGTCCGCCTCTCCGCCATCGGCGACATCGTCCACACGCTCCCCATGGCGGCCGCGCTGAATGCGACCGGCCACGACGTCATCTGGGCCGTTCAGCCCGGCGGAAAACCGCTGCTCGAGAAGAATCCGGCCGTGGCGGCCTGCGTCGTCGTGCCGCCGAGATCGCCGATCCGCCTGCACGCGATCCTCGAAGCGCGAAAAGAGCTGCGCACGATGCACGCGCCGATCGCCCTCGACGCCCAGGGCCTGTGGAAATCCGCCTTCTGGGCGCGGCTCTCCGGAGCGACCCGTCGGATCGGCTTCGACGCCGCCGCCCGCCGGGAGCCGATGTCCGCGATGTTCCTCAGCGAGCGCCACCCGCTCCCCTCGGGGATCGTCCACGTCATCGACAAGAACCTGGCGCTCCTCCAGGCGCTCAAGGTCGAAGCGATCGGCCGCCGCGATTTCCCCCTGCCGTCGTTCGAGCGCGAATCGGCGCGCATCGACCGCGAGCTCGCCGGACTCGGGATCGAGCGCCCGGTCCTGCTCCATCCGGGCGGCGGCTGGGCCTCGAAGCTCTGGCCGGTCGAGAGCTACGGCGAGCTCGCCTCGCGCCTCGCGCGGCGGAATCTTCCGACGCTCGTCACCTGGGGACCGGGCGAAGAGGATCTGGCCGAAAAGGTCGTCGCCGCGTCGGGCGGAACGGCGATCCCTGCGCCGCCGTCGACGCTCCTCGAGCTCGCGGCGCTCGCGAAGCGCGCGCGCGCCGTCGTCGCCGCCGACACCGGGCCGCTCCACCTCGCCTGCGCGGTCGGTGCGCCCGCGGTCGCGATCTTCGGTCCGACCGACCCGGCGCGGAACGGTCCGTGGAATCCCGCCGATCTCATCGTCTCCCGCCGGCCGCCCTGCTTTCCCTGTCATCGCCGCGACTGTGCGACGCACCGCGGCTTCATGGCGGAGATCCCGGTCGACGAAGTCGAGCAGGCGCTGCTGCGGCGGATCGGCATGGCGGACCGTGAGCTCTCGACGTAGCCCGGCGTTTGAAATGAGCGAATCTCCTCGATGAGTGAAGCCGCACGCGAAGTCCTCCACCGCCTCTTCGGCTACCCGCAGTTCCGCGGCGAGCAGGAGGCGATCGTCGACACGCTCGTCGCCGGGCAGAACGCCGTCGTGCTGCTGCCGACCGGCGGCGGCAAATCGCTGTGCTACCAGATCCCGGCGATCTTGCGTCGCGGCACCGGGGTGGTGGTCTCGCCTCTCATCGCCCTGATGCAGGATCAGGTAGCGGCAATGGCGCAGCTCGGCATCGCCGCCGAATTCCTGAACTCGAGCCTCGACGGTCGCGATCAGGCGCGGGTCGAGAAGCGCTTCCTCGCCGGCGAGCTCGACCTGCTCTACGTCGCCCCCGAGCGCCTGCTGACAGAGCGCTTCCTCTCTCTCCTGGAGAGAGTCCCGATCGCCCTCTTCGCGATCGACGAAGCGCACTGCGTCGCGCAGTGGGGGCACGACTTCCGGCCCGAGTATCTGGGGCTCGCGATCCTCGCCGAGCGCTTCCCCGACGTGCCGCGCATCGCGCTCACCGCCACCGCGGACATCCCGACGCGGCGCGAGATCGTCGAGCGTCTCGCCCTCCGCGACGCGACGATCTTCGTCGCGAGCTTCGACCGCCCGAACCTCCGCTACCGGGTGGTCGACAAGGACGACGGCGGACGGAAGCAACTGATCTCATTCCTCACGGAAGAGCATCGCAACGACGCAGGGATCGTCTACCGCCTCTCGCGGGCGAAGGTCGAAGCGACGGCCGAGCTCCTCGCGAGCAAAGGCTTCAAGGCACTCGCGTACCACGCCGGTCTCGACGCCGACGTCCGCCGTCGCGTGCTCACGAGCTTCCGCGAAGAGGAGGGCATCGTCGTCGTCGCGACGGTCGCTTTCGGCATGGGCATCGACAAACCGGATGTGCGTTTCGTCGCCCACATGGACTCACCGAAAAGCCTCGAGGCCTACCACCAGGAAACCGGCCGCGCCGGCCGCGACGGCCATCCCGCCGACGCCTGGATGGCCTACGGCCTCGCGGACGTCGTCCAGCTCCGCGCGATGATCGAAGGCGGCGAAGCGCCGCCGGAGCGGAAGAGCGTCGAACGTCGCAAACTCGACGCACTCCTGGCTTACTGCGAAACCACCAGCTGTCGGAGATCGGTCCTCTTACGTTACTTCGGCGAAGAGCTCGGTAGAGGGTGTGGCAACTGCGACACTTGCCTCGAGCCCATCGCTACGTGGGATGCAACCATCGCCGCGCAGAAAGCGCTCTCCGCCGTGATCCGCACCGGCCAGCGCTTCGGCGCGCAGCACCTCGTCGACATCCTCACCGGCGAGAAGACGGAGAAAGTCGAGCGCTTCCGCCACGACCAGCTCCCCACCTTCGGCGTCGGCACCGAGCTCGACAACCGCAGATGGCGCGGAGTTTTTCGACAGCTCGTCGCGAGAGGCTTCCTCATCACCGACAGCGAAGGCCACAACACCCTGGCCCTCACCGAACGCGCGACCCCGGTGCTCAAAGGCACCGAGAAGGTCGAATTCCGCTTCGAGCAGGAACCGGCGAAGAAAGGCAAGAAGACCCGCACCACGCGCGGCGCCACGAGCAAGACCTCCGCCCCCACCGGCGAAGCCGCCAGTCTCTTCGACCGCCTGCGCGCCCTGAGGCTAGAGCTCGCCCGCGCCGCAGGCGTCCCGCCCTACGTCGTCTTCCACGACACGACGCTGCGCGAGATGGCGCTTCTCAGGCCGACGACGCTTGGGCAGCTCGCCCATCTGCCGGGAGTCGGCGAGAAGAAGCTCGAACGGTATGGGGCTGACTTCCTCGACGTTCTACGCCGGGAGGGGGCGTGACTGCGCTTCCGGACCGGATTCGCCTTCGGACCGGGTGGCTATTTCGACACTGGAACACCACCGACCGACTCGACGAAGGCATCGAGCGCGACGATTTTCTCCGGGTGCGCATCGAGCCACGGCTTCGTCAGCTCTTGGTTGACGGGCCAGAGGGAGCGGTAGGCGAAAGCTTCCAGAATTCCCTTCAGTCGAAGATCACGGGCGACGGGAAGGAGATTTGTTCGCGCGAAGTCAGGCTTCCCGACCGGGGCCTCCTCGCCGAGGAAGCCAACGAGCGCGTCAAGTTTCTCGATGTACTTGTCGACGTCGTTCTTGTCACGACTCTCGTCGGCTGAAGATGAAGCGGCGGCCATGGCACGCAGGAGGTCAGCGTTCCTGTAGTCGCCCTCATCGGTCGAGGCGGTCGGGTCGAAGTGAATGCTCGTCGAAGTGCCGGCCGCCTTCTCCACGCCCAGGCCCAGCAGTCGCCCGATCGCGAGCGCCGCGGCGGGCGCTCGCGAATCTGCGGGAGCCAGAGTGAGAAATCGAACGTAGGCGAGAATCGCCGGGACGGTGAACCCGGATTGCTCGAAGGCCATCGCCAGGTACAGATGTGACGCGGGATGGGTGGGGCGCAGGAGCACGGAATCCTTGAGCAGCTCCTTCGCGAGAAGCGGCTCTTTGTTGGCGATTCTCGTCAGTCCGGCGTTGAAGTGCAGCTCGGGGTCGTCTGGAAATTCGCGCAACGCGGTTTCGAAAATCGAAGATGCCCGCTTGGGATTGCCGGCGTAGTCGACACAACTGGCGGCCAGGACGTAAAAATCCCGCTTCAGCTGATCCACCTTCGCGATCATGGGTTCTGCCAGCTTCGCGCACTCGGCGTACCGTTTGAGGGCCTGCAGGGACAGCCCCATCTCGTAAGTGATCGTCGGGTCCCCGGGCTTGAGTGCAAGCGCCTCACGATCGTTCTTCAGGGCTCCCTCGAAATCTCCTGCGTCATAGAGCCGCACGCCTTCGTCGAGAATCTGATCCGCTGACCGCGGCTTCGGTTCATCGCTCGAGGCGAGCGATGCGTTGGCAAGACCGAGGGCGAGAGCAAACACGGGTGCGAATCGCATGAGCCGATTCTCACACGCCCTTCTCGCTGTCCAGATGCACCATCAGCTGCTTCGGATAGCGCTCGCCGGCGGTGTCGCCTTTGGGGATGGCTTGCTCCATCTGGGTTAAGTCTTCGGGGGTGAGGTGGACATCCAGCGCGCCGAGTGCTTCTTTCAGGCGCGCTCTCGTTCGGGCTCCGATGAGCGGGACGATGTCTTCGCCGCGCGATAGCGCCCAGGCGATCGCGAGTTGGGCGACGGTGGCGTTCTTCTCGTCCGCGATCTTCTTCAGGGCTTCGACGAGAACCAGGTTGTGGTCGAGGTTCTTGCCGGTGAAGCGGGGGAGGAAGGCGCGGAAGTCGCCCTTCGCGGCGGGTTGATCCTTCTTCCAGTGGCCGGAGAGGAGACCGCGCGAGAGCACACCGTAAGCCGTGATCGCGATGCCACGCTCGCGGCAGGTGGGCAGGATCTCGGCCTCGATCCCGCGCGACATCAGGGAGTACTCGATCTGCAGATCGGCAACCGGATGCGTCGCGTGGGCGCGGCGGATCGTCTCCGCGCCGACCTCCGAGAGCCCGACGTGGCGGACGTGCCCTTTGCCGATCATCTCGGCGATCGCGCCGACGGTCTCTTCGATCGGAACGACCGGGTCGAGGCGACCGAGGCGATAGACATCCACGTGATCGGTGCCCAAACGCCGGAGCGTGTAGGCGAGCGCGTTCTTCACCGCCGCCGGGCGGCCGTCATAACCCAACCAGTTGCCGTCGGCGTCGCGCAGCGCGCCGAACTTCACGCTGATCTGAACTTTGTCGCGGGGGATTTCCTTCAGGGCTTCGCCGAGCAGGAGCTCGTTGTGTCCCATGCCGTAGTAGTCGCCGGTGTCGAGGAGATCGATGCCGGCGTCGAGCGCGGCGTGGATCGTCGCCAGACTCTCGGCGCGGTCCGACGGGCCGTAGAGATCGGACATCCCCATGCAGCCGAGACCGAGCGGGAAAACGGACGGACCTGTCGTTCCCAGGCGGCGCCGGGACGTGAAGTCATTTGTGCTCATGCGGCGAGAATAGCCCGGCGAACGCTCGCCGTGGAGGGCTATCCATCGTCGTTGGGCCGCAGGATTCCTCAGTTCCTGTGAGGGGGAAATGCGTCAGGCTCGTGCTTGTTCCATCGCTCTCCGCTCTTCTCTGCAGATCGTCGTCGGAAGCTTCGGCGAGACCAGCGGCAACATCGACAAGCTCTGGGCGGTGCGCTTCTACCGCAAGGCGATCTTCGGCGACGACTTCGAGAGCGGCGACGAGCGCCTGTGGTCGAACGACGCCGATCCGCTTTAGGCCCTTTCCCGGAGACGCGGCCCGAGTCGCCGGTGGTTTCGGGAGGAAGAGAAGAATCTGCGAAAGTCCGCTGGATCCAACGCCGGATTCCCGGCTGAATCCACCGCCGGATCCAGGACCCGGCGACGCCGGATCGCCACCGGAGCGGGTAGCGCGCTGTAACCGTCGGCTCTCCGGCATCGTGGCGGGAACCTTGCACTGCCCGCGGCGATGGAACGGGAGAGGTCTCCTTCTCGGCTCACGCGACGCGGTCTGCTCCTCGGGGCCGCGGGCGCCATTCTTTCCCAGGGTGCAGGCTCGCTTACGCCGCTTCTCGCCGAGCTTCGGACGGAGACGGGCGCGGGGGTGTCCGTTGGGCGTTCGGGGCGCGGACTCCTGCTTCCCTTTCTTGAGGAGGGCTCCGCCTGGCGAGCCGAGGTGGGCGCCGCGCCGCTGCCTTCGGCGGAGCCGCGGATCGGCAGCGGTCTCGGCGGCCGGCAGATCTTCGACTTCGCAACCCTTGATCGCCGCCATCTCCGCGTTCCGAGCGCACGATTTTTCATCCGCACGTTCCGGCCGGAAACACTTCCCGACGCGCGGACCTGGAGCCTCGCAATCGACGGTCTAGCCACCCGCCCGCTCCGGCTGCCGCTCGCCGAATTCCGCCGCCGCTCGCGTCCGGCGGGCACCCATCTTCTCGAGTGCTCCGGCAACGACCGGGAGCACGACTTCGGCCTCATCAGCTCCGCGGCCTGGGAAGGTGTTCCCGCGCTCGAGCTTTTGGAGCGCACCCGCCCGACGCGGGAAGCCGCCGCCATCGAGATCTCGGGCTTCGACGAACATCGAATGCCTTCCTTCGGTTCGGTGGAAGGAGCGAGCTGGGTCTTCACGCGCGAGCAACTCGCGACGACCGGCGCCTTCTTCGCGACCGGCATGAACGGGGGTCCGCTGACCCGCGACCACGGCTTTCCCCTGCGCCTCATCGTTCCGGGATGGTACGGCTGCGCCTCGATCAAGTGGGCCCTGCGTGCGCGCTGGGTGACCGCGGACTTCGCGGCGACTTCACAGATGAAGGAATTCGCCGCCCGCACGATGCAGGATGGGATCCCCGAGAAAGCCCTCGACTTCCGCGCGCCGGCGATCGACCCGGCGGCGATGCCCGTGCGGGCGGAGCTCTTCCGCGACGCCGGTGGCGACGAAGTGCGACTCGACGGCGTGCTGTGGGGGGGTCCCGAGAAGGTGCAGCAGGTCGAAATCCGCTGCGGCGCCGACAGCCCCTGGGAGGCGGTGAACGAGCTCTCGAGGCCCGAAGCCGGCACTCCGTGGCGAATCTGGACCCATCGCTTTCGTCCCGGCGCGGGTGGCCGTTACGCGGTGCGGCTCAGGATCGTCGACCGCGGAGTCCAAACGCGCCGGCTCGATCAGGGCTACTACGAACGAACGGTGGAAATCCCGCTGCGGTGAGAATCTTCTGCTCGAGGCGCGTCAGGTCCCTGCGGCGTTCCTGAGCTCCAGCGAAAGATGCGAGCGATCGCTGAACAGCGTGAGCTGCGTCGACTTCGGCGCGACGACGAACATCGTCACCGAAGCGACGGGCATCGTCAGGCGTTCGCGGAACAGGCGCACGTCGAGGCCGAGAAGCGCGCAGGCGACGATGCGCAGCGTCGCCTTGTGCGACACCACCAGTACGTTTCCCGACTCGTAGTGCGTGCGGATCTGTTCGACCACGCGCATCGCCCGCGCGGCCACGGCGAAGGCCGTCTCGCCGCCCGGAGCGCCACGGCTCGCGACGTCGTGCGCCCAGTAGTCGTACGCCGCCGGCCCGCGCTCGCGCGCCTCTTCCGCCGTCAGCCCCTCCCACTCGCCGTAGCCGATCTCGGCGAGACCGTTTTCGACGATCGGTTCGACGCCGAGGCGGCGCACCAGCGGCTCCGCCGTCTGCCGGGCGCGCAGCAGCGGACTCGTGTAGACCGCCTGCCACTCCAACTCCGAGTAGGCGCTGGCGAACGACTCCGCCATCGCCGCGCCGACCGGAGTGAGCGGCGGATTGGAGCTGCCGGTGAAGCGGTTCTCGCGGCTGGCGGCCGTCTGACCGTGACGAAGGAGGTAGAGATTCATCGCTTTCCACTCTACGCCCAACCCGACCGCGAGGGAGCCGGTGGTAGCGTCCCGAAAAGGAGTTTCCATGCGATCCACGGTTGCCCGCCCCCCGTACGTCAAGGTTCTCTTCGCTCTCCCCTTCGCACTGGGCCTGAGCCTCGCTTCCGCGCCAGCGTCCGCCCGGACCACCCCTTGCCTCAAAGCCGTTTTCTTCGATCTCGGCGACACGCTGGTGGTGGATACCGGCGGGCTCAATTTCGCGGTCAGGGAAGGCGCTCAGGAAACCGTCGACGCTCTGCAAGCCGCCGGCCTGGAGCTGGGAATCATCACCAACGTCCCCGCCGATTGGACGGTCGAGACGTTGCGTTCTCACCTCCTGCAGCCGACTTTTCTCGATGAGTTCGATGTCCTCACCCTCTCTTCGTTGACGAGCCCGCCTGCCGCGAAGCCGAGCCCGGGCATCTACTCTCAGGCGCACGCTGCGCTGCCGACACCGGTGCCGATCACCGCGACGGCATTCGTCGGAGAGACGATCAGTGAGATCGCGAACAGCGCCGTGAACCCAACGGCCGGAGCCCGATCGGTGGGCATGGTGGGAATCCATCTTTCGGATGCGGCACCCAGCGCGCTCACCGACTTCACGATCCCGACCAACGGCCTGCGGGAGGTCGCGGACATCGTGGCCAACAGCTGCGCCGTGCTCGGTCAGCACGACGTCTTCGTTCCGAGCTCGTCTCCAGCCAGCGTCAAGGCGTTCGACCTTGCACTCACAGGGAACGTCGCGCCGAAGCGCCAGATCAGCGGCACGGCAACCCACCTGACCGTGACTTTCGGCACTCTCGTCGACATGGCCCACCGGGAGCTCTATGTCGCTGACTTCAGCGCCAACGCCATCCGGGTCTATTCCCTCACTGCGACGGGCGACGTCGCGCCGCTGCGTGAGATCGTCGGAGCGGCGACGACTCTCGTTTCCCCTCTCGGCCTGGCGCTCGACTCGGTGACCGGCGACCTGTTCGTCAAGGGTTTGAGTACCGAGACCGTGCTGGTCTTCCCGAGTCAGGCCTCGGGCAACGTTCCACCCAGTCGCATCCTCACGAGCGGAACCCCGCTGGGCCTCAACTGCCGCGCCGTCGCCGTCGACGCCGTCCATCGCGAGCTCTATGTTTCGAGCCAGCAGAACGATGCCATCCACGTCTTTCCGATCGGCGCCTCGGGAACGACGGCGCCCTCGCGGACGATCAGCGGCAACTTGACGCAGCTCGTGAGCCCCAACGCGATGGTGATCGACCTGTCGGACGACGAGCTCCTCGTCGGCATTTCCGGCGGCGTCCTTGCCTTCCCGCGCACTCAGACCGGGAACGCTGCACCGCTCCGCGCGATCGCGATTCCCGGAACCTTCGGGGCGGTTTCCGGTCTCGCGTTCGACCCCGTGCCGGACGAGCTCGTCGTCTCGGGGCAATCTTCTTCCGGACACGTGTTGATCTATCCCCGTCTCGCAACGGGCCTGGCGACGGCGCTGCGCAACATCACCGGACCCGCGACGGGATTGAACAACAATGCTCAGCTCTCCATCGCGCCGATGCCGCGTTTTTCGGACGGATTCGAGTCCGGGGACGAGTCGGCGTGGAGCAGTAGCGCTCCCTGAGCGGAGGATTCTGCTGCTGAACTAGCTCTTCGCCGCTTCGACCAGCTTCTCGACGACGCTCGGATCGGCGAGCGTCGAGATGTCACCCAGGTCGCTCGTGTCACCGGAGGCGATCTTCCGCAGGATGCGGCGCATGATCTTCCCGGAGCGCGTCTTCGGCAGGCCGGGGGCGATCAGGATGCGGTCCGGAGTCGCGATGGCACCGATCGCCTCGCGCGCCTGCTGCTTCAGTGCGCCGACGAGCTGCGCCGGGTCCCAGCTCTCGTATTCCGGAGTGATGAGGACGTAGGCGAAGATTCCCGTCCCCTTGATGTCGTGGGGATAGCCGACCACCGCCGCTTCGGCGACGGCGGCGTGGGCGACGAGCGCACTCTCGATCTCGGCGGTGCCGAGCCGGTGACCGGAGACGTTCAGCACGTCGTCGACGCGGCCGGTGATCCAGTAGTAGCCGTCCTCGTCGCGACGGCAGCCGTCGCCGGTGAAGTAGAGACCCGGATAGGCGGTGAAGTAGGTCTCGCGGAAGCGGGCATGGTCGCCCCAGATCGTCCGCGCCTGACCGGGCCAGGAGCGTTTGAGGCAGAGGTTCCCGGAGATGTCATTGCCTTCGAGCACCTCTCCCTGATCGTTCACCAGCACCGGCTCGATGCCGAAGAACGGCAGCGTCGCCGAACCCGGCTTCGTCGGAATCGCGCCCGGAAGGGGCGTGATGAGAATGCCGCCCGTCTCGGTCTGCCACCAGGTGTCGACGATGGCGCAGCGCCCTTCGCCGACGACGTCGTTGTACCAGCGCCAGACCTCCGGATTGATCGGCTCGCCGACGGAACCGAGGATGCGGAGCGACGTGCGCTTGTGGGCGGTGACCCAGGAGTCTCCCTCCCGCGCGATCGCGCGGAGCGCCGTCGGAGCGGTGTAGAAGATGGTCACGCCGAGATCGTCGACCACCTGCCAGTAACGCCCGGCGTCGGGGTAGAGCGGAATCGACTCGAACATGACGGTCGTCGCGCCGTTCGCGAGCGGACCGTAGACGATGTAGCTGTGCCCCGTCACCCAGCCGATGTCCGCGGCGCAGAAGTAGACGTCGTCCTCGTGAAGGTCGAACACCAGCTTGTGGGTGAGCGCGGCATAGACGAGGTAGCCGCCGGTCGTGTGCAGCACTCCTTTGGGTTTTCCCGTCGAACCCGAGGTGTAGAGAGTGAAGAGCGGCGACTCGGCGTGCATCCACTCGACCGGACAGGTCGACCGGTGCCTGGAGCATTCCGTCTCGAGCCAGAAGTCGCGCCCTTCCTGCATCGGCGACTCGAGCTCGGTGCGCCGGGCGACGAGTACGGAACCGACGAAGGAGAGTCCCTCGACGGCCCGGTCGACCGTCGCCTTGAGCGGAATCCGTTTGCCGCCGCGCAAGCCCTCGTTCGCCGTCACCACGACCTTTGCGCCGGCGTCGAGGATCCGGCCGCGCAGCGACTCCGCCGAGAACCCGGCGAAGACGACCGAATGAACCGCGCCGATCCGCGCACAGGCGAGCATCGTCGCGGCGAGCTCGGGAATCATCGGCATGTACAGCGCGACTCGGTCTCCCTTGACGACGCCATGGGCGAGAAGAACGTTCGCGATCCGGCAGACCATGTGCTTCAGCTCGCGATAGCTGATCGAGCGGTAGTCGCCGGGCTCGTCGCCCGCCCAGAGAATCGCCGGCTTGTCGCCGCGCGTCGCGAGATGCCGGTCGACGCAGTTGAAGCAGGCATTCACCCGCCCGCCGCCGTACCAGGAGAAGTCGACTTCGCGCAGATCGGCATCGAAGATCTGCTGCGGCGGATGGAACCAGGTCAGGATCTCCGCCTGCTCGCGCCAGAACGCCTCGGGCTCGTCGAGCGAGCGACGGTAGAGCGCACGATATTCGTCGAGCGAACGAACCGCAGCGTGCTCGGCAATCCGGGGCAGAACGGGATACGTCGTCATGGTGACTCCTCGCGTCGAGAGAAATTTCGACCTGCGTTCGAACGATTCTAGAAAAAACTTTCACGAAACACTTGCATCTCGCGCGAAAATGTTGACAATGAGAAACAAATCAACGCTCTTCCGGAATTTCTTCCGTCAACGCCTCTGACGCGAAAGCTCGGAGTGCAACTCGGAGACCGGGAGAGAGCGATCGCGAGATCGCCTAACCGAGGGAGGTAGCGAATGGCAGCGAAGAAGAAGGCAGCGAAGAAGAAGGCCGCCAAGAAGCCCGCCAAGCGCAAAGCCGCCAAGAAGGCCACCAAGCGCAAGGCGGCACCGAAGAAGGCCGCGAAGAAGTCGGCGAAGAAGGCCACCAAGAAGCCCGCCAAGCGCAAGGCTGCTGCCAAGAAGAAGGCGCCGAAGAAGGCTGCCAAGCCTGCCAAGAAGGCCGCGAAGAAGCCTGCCAAGCGCAAGGCTGCTCCGCGGAAAAAGGCCGCCCCGAAGATGGCACCGCCGGCTCCCATGCCGATGATGCCGCCACCGATGATGTAAGAGCCGCACGCGCTCTTCGCGAGCGCTGGATTCGAGCGGCCCTGGCTCACGAAGCGCAGCTTCGACGCCAGGGCCGTTTTGTCTCCGTCCGATTTTCCTACCAGCCGCCCCCGCCGCCGCCGCCCGAGCTCCCCCCTCCGCCGCTGCCGCCGCTCCCGCTCGAGCTCGGTGCCGCGACACTGGACGACATCGCGGTCGCCGCCATCGCCCAGCTCGCCGACGCACCGGCGCCTCCGAACGCTCCGCCGCCGCCGCTCCAGCCGCCGCTGCCACTCGAACTGCTGCCACCGCCGCCCGACATCGACGTGAAACTGCCGCCGGTCGCCGCTGTCGCTGCGCCGAAGCGGCGGAACCAGCGGTCCATCTTTGGCGCCAGCCCGAAGGCGAGAAGGTATGGAAACCAGCGATCCTCCAGCCGCGGATCGGGACGAGCGAGCTCGCTCGCGAGATAGTCGCGCGCCGCTTCGAGCTCTCTCCGGCGCACCAGACTTTCGGCGCTCTCGCGGGTCGCCAGGAGATTCGCGTGCGAACGCGCGAGGCCGAGCGCAAAGACCACTCCGGCGACGAGCTGCAGCGGGTGGACGCCAGGCCAGGCGGAGAAGCCCCAGACGAGCGCCGCCATGAAGATCGTCGAGAGCAGCATGGCGATCCGCGGGCCGGTGAGCCCGGAGACGCGCTTCCGTCCTCTCGCCGCACCGATCCAGCCCGGAATCGAAGCGAGGACCAGCGACGCCGGAAGGAAGAAGGAGAGCAGCGCGGTTCCCGGAGTCGCCGACGAACGCAGCAGTACGGAGGCGCCGGCGAGTCCGATGATTCCGGCAAGAAGCAGCAGTCCGGTCGGTCGCCAGTTCGGGCGCGGGCTGCCTTCGGCGAAACCCCGCACCTGCTGGAGACGCGCTTCGACGCCGGCGCGGATCTTCGAGGCCGGATCGAAGCCGGTGCTCCGGTAGCGCGCCCGCACCGAGTCGGTGTCGGTCGTCGTGGCGCCGCCGAAGAGAGCGTCGATGAGCTTCCGCTCGTAGTCCGACAGGGAGTCGCGTGCGGCAAGGAGCTCGAGGTGCAGATTCTCTTTGCGGAAGATCCGCCCGCTGACCGTCACGTCGCTCTTCAATTTGCCCTCCTGCGTGAGCCGCGCAAGAGTCGACGCCACCTCGGCGGCGCCCACCGAGCGATCCCAGGCCGCACCGACCACCTCCGGCGCCATCGAGAAGACCTTCTCTTCGAGCCACGGACCGTCGATCGTCGGCTTCGCTGTCTCGTCGAAGCGTCCGAGCGCGGCGTCGCGGCGGCGGATGAGAAACCGGAAAGCGAAAGCGCCGACGAGAAAGAGTCCCACCGCCGCCCAGCGGAGATTCCCATCGAGATGCGGCGGCGCGGCGTTCGCCGGCAAAGCAGCGCCGGAATAGTCGAGCTCCGTCCGGACGACAAATCCCGCGCCCGGCAAGAGCGGGCCCGCCTCCCAGGAAACCGGCAGCTGCGTCCGCGATTGCCACTCGGGCGCGAGCGAGAGGCGCGCAACGAACGTCTCGATCGGCCCGTCGCGCTTGGCGAAGGCGTAGTCGTGATTGAGCACATAGGTTCGATCGCCCACCTTCTGGAGAGCGCCCGTGAGGCGATAGTCCAGTCGATAGTCGAGCTCGGTTGCGGCAAACTCCGGATCGGAGGGGCGGCGGCTTCGCCAGCGCAAGGTGTCGGACTTGGCCCAGGCGTAACGGTCCACTTCGTCGAGACTGCCGAGGGAAAGCTCGGCGGCCACCGCTCCCGAAGGATCGAGACGCACGATGCGATCGATCGTGATGTGCTGTCCCAGGCCGAGACGGAACTCGCGTTCGCCGCCGTTCCAGTCACCGTCGAAGACCATCCGCTGCAGCTCCGAGATCGCGAGTGTGCCATCGGACTCGAGCCGCGCCTCGACCTCGAGCGACTTCCAGTGCAGCTCCTTCGCGGCGGCGCGCTGCGGCAGAAGGACGGATGCCGCCGCTCCGAGCAGGGCGAGCAGCGCCGGTCCGGTCCAGCGGGAAGAGCCCCTTCGCGATCCGAATCGAGTTCGGTTGGACGTTTTTTCCATGACGGCCTCCAGCGGATTTTTCGGTGCTTTCCATATACTACGCGGCACTGCAGGACCCATCTTCCAGCGCCCGCAAGCATAGCTGGGTGGTGGCATGGGTGCCCGTGCCA
>JBDTQG010000030.1:0-33497 GCA_039932315.1 Thermoanaerobaculia bacterium | reverse complement strand
CTGCGGACTCGGTTTCTGCTCGCTCGCGTCTCCATCGGCCGCAGCTGCCAAGGAGCATTCGAAGTCGAGCTTCCGCCTGAGCCTGAGCGCCGGAACCGCCGATCTGGGCGCTCGCATCCACGAACGTTTCCGCGTTCAGGTCGAAGAGGAGCAGATCGAGCTCCGGCCGATCGAGAACGATTCGGTCGTGCGCTCGATCGAGCTTGCCGATGGCGAGTCCGAGGCGTCGGTCAACGGCAAGGCGTTCTCGGCTGCGGAGCTTTCCGCGTTTCTCGGCAAGGATGGCGAGCTCGTGGCCGAGCTCGCGGCGCTCGACGCCGAAGGACGCCGGGAGGCTCTCGGTGCCGGCGCGAAAAAGTCCGCCGCGGACGATGAGGAAGCGGCGATCGCCGACGGGCGCCGCGAAAGCGAACGCGAGGCAGCGCGTCGAGGCGTTCCGCCGCCGCCCCCTCCGCCGCCCGTTCCTGGCGGCCGTGTTCATGTCGATAGCGAAGGCGACGATCGCGTTTCGTTCGGCCGGGCCATCGAAGTGCGGGCCGGCGAAAGCGCCGGCGACGTCGTCTGCATCGGCTGCTCGGTCACCGTTTTCGGCCAGGTGGATGGCGACGCAGTAGCGGTGGGCGGCAGTGTCCTGGTCGAGAGCGGCGGTCTGATCCAGGGCAATGCGGTCGGTGTCGGCGGCCGGGTCCACCTCGAGTCGGGGGCGACCGTCGATGGTGACGCGGTGGCCGTCGGAGGATCGGTCCAGGTCGAGGATGGCGGAACGATCGAAGGGCAGCGGTCGAGCGTCGGCTGGGGCGACGGCATGACCGGGCACGGCCGCAGCGGCTGGCCGCTCGTCTTCCGCAGCGAAGCGGGCGAGCTCTTCTGGAGCCTGCTGCGCGGAATGCTTCTCGCGCTGCTCTGCTGCGTCTCGCTTCTCCTCGCTCGCGGTCCGCTCGAGCACACTTCGAAGCGGCTGGCGGAAGAGCCGTGGAAAGCGGTGTTTGCCGGACTTCTGACACAGCTGCTCTTCTTTCCCGTTCTGCTCCTGGTCACGCTGATCCTGGCGGTTTCGATCATCGGGATTCCGCTGCTGGTGCTCGTCCCCGTCGCGCTCCTCGCTGGTGTGCTGGCGGCGATCGTCGGTTTCGCAGCCGTTGCGCAATCGCTCGGTCGCTGGGCGGCGGGCCGCTTCGGATGGCATCTCGTGGAGCCGTATATCCCGGTGCTCGTCGGAGTGGCACTCATTCAGGGTGTCGCGATCGTCGCGCGTATCGTCGGAATCCCGGGAAGTGTTTTCGGGCTGGTCGCGATCGTGCTGCTCGCTTTCGGCTTCTTTCTAAAGTACGTCGCCTGGACGATGGGCCTGGGCGCCATGACGCTTTCCCTGCTCGGTCGCGATTGGCGTCGACCGCGGGGCGGCACGGCGATGCCGCCGGCTTCTCCGCCTACGACACCCGCATCGACCTTCTTCGCGCCGCTGCCGCCGGCACCTCCGGCACCTCAGACACCGCCGGCCGCGTCGGCCCCGGAAGGATCGTCCGAGAGTTTCGAATCGGCCGAGCCGGTCGAGCCGGCGACGAGTCCGGCGATCGTCTTCCCGCCGGCGATCGCTCCGGTGGCGGATCCGCCGGACGTCGGCAGCGCCTCGGACGACACGCTTCGCAGTTGAGAAGCCGCCGGTCGGGGAGTTCTGCGCGTCGAGTTTTTCGAGGCACGCGCGGCACCCGGAACGCCCGCGCCGGCGCGGATGCTTGACCCTTCGCGGCGCTCGCGGTAGAAAGCGCTGAGTTGAACTCCACAGTCGACGTGCCGCAGCTCTCCGATCCGACGGACTCCGAGGCCCTCGTGCCGTTCGGCCGCGGCGTCGCGCAGATGCTCGCCACGGCGCTCGCGTTCTTTCTGTTGTCGAATGTGGCGGAGTTCTTCAGCGAATCCTACGGCGCGTCCTTCGTCTTCCCACCGGCCGGAATCTCGCTGGCCGCGAGCGCCGCTTTCGGCGGCTGGGGCGTCCTGGGAGTGCTTCTCGCCGTGGCCGCTTCGCCCTGGGGAGCAGCGGCCATTTCGCCGCTCTCGATGGTGATGTTCTGCGCCGTTCATGCTGCCGCGGCGGTTCTGCCTGCGCTCACGCTGCGCCGCCCTTCCGGTTCCACCGGCCGGAGGCTGGCGCGCGTGGCGCTCTACGGAGTGCTCCTCGCGAACCTCGCGAGCGGCGTCCTCGGAACGCTGGCGCTCGCCATGGTCGGACGGCTGAGCTGGTCGATCGGCGCTCTCGGCGACAACCTGGTCTCCTGGTGGGTCGCCGACACGATGGCCGCGCTCGTCCTCGGCGTGCCGCTTCTGCTCGCACTCTTTCCGGAAAGCCTGCTCGACGACTATGGTCGTCGCCTCTTCGACGAGTGGCGCGCCAATCACCGGCAGCTCGGACTTGCGGCCGCCACTCTCATCGCCGCGGTCGCAGTTCTCTGGCTCTCCTACCGTCTCGACTGGGGCTTTCCTGCCTGGATGGCCGTCGGTCTTCTGGCGCCGGTCGCGCTTGCGGGCACGCAGGGGGGGCTCGGTGGAGCGATCTGGATGAACTTCCCGGTCTGCCTGGCCTACTTCGGATTGACCGTTCTGCCGGCTCTGTCGGCACATGTGGGGTCGTCCCGCGAGGTCCTCGCGCCGGGCTACCTGGTGGCGGGCTTCTTCTGCATCTTCGGCGCCGTCGGCGGGGTCCTTTCCGGGCGCAATCGCCAGCTTCTCGAGTACGTGCGCGAACAGCAATCGCAGCTCGAGCGGGACTTCGAGCGCACGGTCGCATCGCTCGCGGCGGCAATCGAGGCGAAGGATCCGACGACGGTCGGGCACGTTCAGCGGGTCGCGTTCATGGCGCAGCGTCTCGGTCGGGAGTTGGGCCTCGCGGGCCGGGATCTCAAATTTCTCACCTACGGCGCACTGCTCCATGACGTCGGCAAGATCGGAATTCCTGAATCGATCCTGAACAAGTCGGGGCCGCTCGACGACATCGAGACCGAGGCGATGCACCGGCACGTCGAGATCGGGCTCAAGATTCTCGGCAACATCGAAGTCCTGCACGAGGTTCTACCGCTGGTGAAATACCATCAGGAGCGCTGGGATGGCCGTCGCGAAGGAGTCGCCTATCCCGGCTATTTCGGGTTGCGTGGCGAAAACATTCCTCTCGGAGCGCGGATTCTGGCCGTGGTCGATGCGCTCGACGCGATCACCAACGACCGTCCCTATCGCAAGGCGCGGAACGCGGCCGAAGCGTTCAAAGAGCTCGAGCGCGAAGCGGGCGGCCAGTTCGATCCGCGCGTCGTCGCGGTGCTCTGCGAGCTCCTCGATCGCGAGCCCGAGCTGCTCGAGAGTCCGGCGAACGATTCCGTCTTCGACTCGGGGGCGCTCGCGCTCTCGGGCGAAGGGACGGCTGTCGTCGCGCGGCAGGCACTCTAGGCGCCGCGCATGAACGCTGCGACCCCGGCCCGTCCGGCGACTCCGGCAGCGCGCCGCGCGGCTGCGCTCCGCCGGGAAATCGAACGCCACGAAAAGCTCTACTACGTCGACGGCGCGCCGGAGCTCAGCGATCGCGACTTCGACCGGCTGATGGCCGAGCTCGCCGGGATCGAGGCCGAGCACCCGGAGCTGGCGAGCGCGGACAGTCCAACGCGCCGCGTCGGCGGTGCTCCGGTCACCGGCTTCGCCGAAGTGCGCCACGAGCCGCCGATGATGTCGCTCGACAACACCTACAACCTGGATGAGCTCCGCGAATGGGGGAGTCGGCTGGAGCGCCTGGCCCCGCTCGAAGCCGCAGACGGGTTCGAGTTCGTGGCCGAGCTCAAGGTCGACGGCGTTTCGATCTCGCTTCTCTACGAAGAGGGAGTGCTCGTCCGCGGTGCGACACGCGGCAACGGATCCGTCGGCGACGATGTGACCGGGAATCTCCGCACCGTGCGAGCGCTGCCGCTGCGGCTCGCAAAAGGTGCGCCGCCGCGACTTCTCGTCCGTGGTGAGGTCTATATGCCGCGCGTCGAGTTCGAGCGCATCAATCGCGAACGGGAGATCGCCGGCGAGGCGCTCTACGCGAACCCGCGCAATGTCACTGCGGGCTCGATCCGCCAGCTCGACAGCCGGTCGGTGGCGTCGCGCCGTTTGGCGGCGCTGGTCTATCAGGTGGCGGCCGGCCCGGCGGAGGAGATGCATTCGGCCACTCTCGAGCACCTCGCGGCGTGGGGACTGCCGGTGCACACCTCCTGGCGGCGCTGCCATGGCCTCGGCGAGGTCGAAGCTTTCATCGAAGAGTGGCGGACGAAGCGCCACGAGCTCGGGTTCGAAACCGACGGCATCGTCGTGAAGCTCGACGATCTCGCCCTGCGGGAGCGCCTGGGCTCGACGGCGAAAGCGCCGCGCTGGGCGGTCGCCTTCAAGTATGAACCCGAGCAGGCAGAGACGGTCGTTCGCGACATCGTCGTGCAGGTCGGCCGAACCGGAGTCCTGACGCCGGTCGCCGAGCTCGAGCCGGTGCTCGTGGCCGGCTCGACGGTGCGGCGAGCGACGCTCCACAACTACGAGGACCTGTCGCGCAAGGACGTGAGGATCGGCGATACGGTTCTGGTCGAGAAAGCGGGAGAGGTCATCCCGCGGGTCGTTTCGGTTCTCCTCGACCGCCGTCCCGGAGACTCTGGAGCCTTTGCCATGCCGACGGCCTGTCCCGAGTGCGGCGAGGCGGTGGTGCGCTTCGAGGGTGAGGTCGCATCGCGCTGCATCAATCCGGCCTGCCCGGCGGTGCTTCAGGAGTCGATCCGCCATTTCGTCTCGCGCAATGCGATGGACATCGAGGGCCTCGGGGACGAGCGCATCGCCCAGCTGATCGCCGCCGGGATGCTCGCCGACATTCCCGACCTCTACCATCTCGATCGCGCGCGGCTCGTCGCGCTTGAAGGCTGGGGCGAGAAGTCGGCGGAGAAACTTCTGACGTCGCTTGCCGGGAGCCTTCATCGACCTCTCGCGCGGCTGCTCTTCGCACTGGGAATCCGGATGGTGGGGGAGCGCATCGCGAAGCTTCTCGCGCAGCAGTTCGGTTCCCTCGCGGCGCTCGCGGCAGCGAACGGGGACGAGCTCGAGGCGGTCGACGAGATCGGCCCCAAAGTGGCTGCGAGTCTGCTCGCCTTCTTCGCCGATCCACGGCAGCAGAGTCGTCTGACGGCGCTCGCCACGGCGGGAGTCGAGCCGCCGGTTCTCGAGCGCGCGGCGAACCCGGAGATCGGGCTCCTGCCGCTTTCCGGCAAGACCGTCGTCCTCACCGGCAAACTCGAGTCGATGAGCCGCGAAGAAGCGGCGGCGAAGCTCGAAGCGCTCGGAGCGCGCATCGCCGGTTCGGTGTCGAAGAAGACCGACTTCGTCGTCGCCGGCGCCGACGCGGGGAGCAAGCTCGAGAAAGCGACCGCGCTGGGGGTCGCCATCCTCGACGAAGCGGAGTTCCTGGCGCGATTTTCCTGAGTCAGATCCGTGGCGCCTGTGCCAGAATGGCACTGCATGTCGACCGAACCCCAAGTCCTCGTCATCGATGACGAAACCGGCTCCCGTGAGTCCATGGCGCTCGCCATCCAGCGGGCAGGATTCGTCGTCCGGACCTTCGATGACGCGCGCAAAGCGCTCGAGCTTCTCGAAGAAACCGATACGCCTCAGCTTGCGGTCTGCGATCTCCGCATGCCCGGGCTCGATGGGCTGGGGTTCCTCAACGAAGTGCGCAAACGCAGCCTCGACCTGGCGGTGATCCTCGTGACCGGCTTCGGATCGATCGAATCGGCGGTCGAAGCGATGCGGGTCGGCGCGGACGACTATCTGACCAAGCCGGTCGACCTCTACGAGCTGCGCAAGCGCGTTCTCACGCAGCTCGAGAAGCGGCAGCTCAAGGAAAAGGTGGTCGAGCTCAACCAGCAGCTCGACAAGCGCTTCGGTTTCGAGAGCATCGTCGGGCGCTCGGCGAAAATGGAGGCGCTGTTCGAGCAGATGCGCCTCGTCGCGCCGACGAAGTCCACGGTGCTCATCATCGGCGAGAGCGGCACGGGCAAGGAGCTGGTGGCGAACGCGCTGCATCTCACCAGCCCGCGCCGCAACGAACGCTTCCTGGCGATCAACTGCGGAGCGATTCCACCGGACATCCTGGAGAGCGAGCTCTTCGGTCACGAGCGCGGTTCCTTCACCGGCGCGATCGGGCGCAAAATCGGCAAGTTCGAGCTGGCGCACAAGGGCACCCTCTTCCTCGACGAGATCTCCGAGCTCTATCCCGAGCTGCAGGTGAAGCTGCTGCGTGTGCTCGAGGAGCGTCGCGTCATGCGTGTCGGAGGCAGCGATCTCATCGACGTCGACTTCCGGCTCATCGCGGCGACGAACAAGGATCTCGAGAAGGAGATCGCCGAGGGCCGCTTCCGCGAAGACCTCTACTACCGCCTGAAGGTCGTGACGTTGCGGATTCCCCCGCTGCGCGACCGGCGGGACGATATTCCGCGGCTATCCGAGCACTATCTGAATCTCATCTGCCGCGAGCACGGTCGCGAATCGAAGCGTTTTTCCCGCGAGGCGCTCGCTGCGCTCTCCGCCTATCCCTGGCCGGGAAACGTCCGCGAACTGCGCAACGCCATCGAATCGATCGTGATCTTCCACCGTGGCGATCTCGTTCGCGTCCACGACATGCCGGCCGAAGTCCAGGCTCTGGCGCCGGAGTCGGAACAGGCCGAGAGTGCGGCGGAGAGCTACGACGCGGGCGAATCCGCGACGAGGTTGGAGGATGCCGGATCGATGTTCCGGCCGGCCGGGGCGGAGTCTGCCGCCGGGCCCGCTGCGCCGCGACCGGGATCGTCAGGGGACAGCTCGCGTGGACCCAAAACCATGGACGAGATCGAGCGCGATGCGATTCTCGCCGCCCTCGATCGCACCGGGGGGAGGCGCGTCGAAGCGGCGAAGCTCCTCGACATCGGACTGCGGACGCTGCAGCGCAAGCTCAAGGACTACAAGGATCAGGGCTACTACCAGGAGTGAGTCATGGAAACCCCGGCGGACGTCTTCGTCTATTTCGACACCATCACGAGTGAAGCCAAACGGGGTCGCTTGCTGACCATCTGGCCGCAGGGCTTCTACGAGGTCAACCTGCAACTCGGCGGTTCTTATCGCCGTGCCCTGCTGCCGATCGCCCGGACATTCATCCTCGCCGCAGAGCCCGAGGAGACGCGGGAGCCGCTCCTCGAAATCGAACGCTAGGCGATTCCCTCAGTTCGCGGAACGATCGGCTAAGGTCGCAGCGGCTTCGCCCGCGCCGCGGCCATCGCCTGCAGCATCTCCTTGACGGCTCCATCGAGGCCGAGAAATACCGCGCGGCAGATCAGAGCGTGTCCGATGTTCAGCTCTTCGATGCGCCGGATCGCGGCGACGCCGCCGACATTCTGCGCGGTCAGGCCATGGCCGGCGAAAACGCGGAATCCGAGGGCTGCGGCCATGTCCGTCGAGCGCGCGACCTCGGCTCGCCGGCTCGCCGCGAAACCGCCCTGCGCTCGCGTGTAGGCGTCGGTGTTCAGTTCGACTCCCATGACGAGTCCGCCGGCGAAAGGCTCGAGCGCATCGATGCGTTTGGGGTCGGGATCCACGAACAGCGAGACGTCGATCCCCGCCGTGCGCAGACGCTCGGCTCCAGCCAGCAGCCGCGGCAGGTGCGCCGAAGCGTCGAGCCCGCCTTCGGTCGTCAGCTCGTCGGGGCTCTCCGGGACGAGCGTCACCTGATGCGGTCGATGCCGACAGGCGATCGCGATCATCTCGTCGGTCGCGGCCATCTCGAGATTCAGTTTGCCGCGCACGGATGTCCGCAGGCGCTCGACGTCGCTGTCCTGGATATGTCGGCGGTCGCCGCGCAGGTGAATCGTGATGCCGGAAGCTCCCGCCGCCTCGGCGATTGCCGCCGCCTCGACCGGATCGGGAAAGGCCAGTCGGCGCGCCTGGCGAAGCGTCGCGACGTGATCGACGTTCACGGACAGCTGCAGATCCGGCAGGTTCACGATTCGCCTCCGATTTCGCGGCGCAGAACCTGGGCGAGCTCTTCGGCGAGCGCGGCGATCGAGCTCTCGTCGGGTCCCTCGATCATGATCCGCGCCAGAGGTTCCGTACCGCTGTAGCGCAGCACCAGCCGGCCGCTCTCGCCGAGCCGACCCTCGACCGCGCGCGCCGCCGCCGCCACCGCCGGCATTCCGCCGAGCTCCGGCTTGCGCGCCACGGGCACGTTGAGCAGCACCTGCGGGAAGCGACGAAACTCGGCGAGCGTTCGGGTCACGGAGCTTCCGGCTCGCACTGCGCGCCCTGCGATCGTCGCGATACGCACGGCCGTCAGCAGGCCGTCGCCCGTCGTCGAGCAATGCAGGTCCACGAGGTGGCCGGACTGCTCGCCGCCCAGGCGCAGGCCGGCGGAACGCAGTGCCGCGACGACCGAACGGTCGCCGACGTCGCAGCGCACCACCTCGACGCCGATCGCGGCCAGAGCCGATTCGAGACCGAGGTTGCTCATGCTGGTCGCGACGATCTTCGGCACCGCGAGCTCGCCGCGCTGGTGGAGGTCGCGCGCCCAGAGATAGAGCATCGCATCGCCGTCGTGCAGGCACCCGTGCTCGTCGAGCAGCAGCGCGCGGTCGGCGTCGCCATCGAAAGCGAATCCGACGTCGAATGCGCCGCTCGCCATGCGGGCGGCGAGCGCGCGGGGGTGCGTGGATCCGCAGTCCTGGTTGATGTTCGTTCCGTCCGGCGCGGAGTAGAGAAGCTCGACCTCGGCACCCAGCGCAAGGAAGAGCTCTCCGGCAAAGGCCGCTGCGGCACCGTTCGCGGCATCCAACGCGATGCGGAGGCCGTCGAGCGAATGCCGGCCGCCGGCCTCACCGATCAGCCAGCGCAGATAGCGCGCACCGGTCTCGATGTCCGGAGACGCGTTCGCCAATGTCGACCCTGTCACCGACGTCGATTCCGTCGATGCCGCCGATGCCGTCGATTCCGTCGATGCCGGCGTGCCGGCGAGCCGGCTCTCGAGCTGCGTCTCGGCGGTCGTCGTCCACTTGAAGCCGGCGCCGTCGATGAACTTCAGTCCGTTGTCGCTCGCCGGATTGTGGCTGGCAGAAGCGACCACGCCGGCCTGCGCGCCTCGTCTCGGCACCGCCCACGCGACCGCTGCCGTGGGCACGACGCCGAGATCGATGGCGCGCGCGCCGGCCGCGGCGAGCCCGGCCGTCATCCAGCGAACGAGCGCCGGGCTGCTGGCGCGGGTGTCGCCGCCCAGGAGCACCAGCGGCCCGTGCCCGTCGTCGGCGCATCCCGCGAGGTTGCCGCGGGAGACGAGCTCCGCTCCGAGCGCTGCGCCGAGACGCCGGACGGTCGACTCGGTGAGCGGTTCGTCGCCGAACCGGGCGCGGATTCCGTCGGTGCCGAAGAGTCCGCGGCTCATGGCGTCTCGTGGCGCTCCGCCGCCGCGCTGGGGAACTGCATCGGGATTTCGACCGTGACCACGGAGGGTTGCAGAATCCGAACGAGCGGATCGGGCGGCACGACGCTCACCGTCTGCTGAAATGCCAGCGCATGACCGTCGAGGCTGATCGGGCTCGTCGTCAGTGCGGCGATTCCGGCGAGCCGCGACTCAGGTCCGGAAACGAGGACCATGTCGGGACGCGCGATGGGCGAGAGAGGCTCGGCGCCGCCCGCCGGTTCGCCGACCAGGCGCGGCGAGACCCGGAGCATCTTGGTCTTCTCGCGATCGAGACGCAGGGGGATGGAATTGGGTTCGATGGCGACGACCTCGAGCCCTTCGGGCCGGAGGACATTGCTCTCGTCGAGCTGAACGTCGAGCGCGCCGGTCACGTCGCCGGAGATTTCCACGACCACGTCGATGACGTGCGGTGCGAGGGTGCGGATCTGACGATCGGGGCCGCGCAAGCGGACCTTCACGCTCTGGATGGGATCGAGAATGATGGTGCCCTTTCCCGGATTGTAGGTCACGGTTGCATCGATCACTTTTTCGCTGACCCGCTCGCGTTTCATGAACGAAGTCGAATACCAGACGGCGACCGCGGCCAGCACGGCCAGCAGGCGAAGTCCCCACAGGCTCGAGCGCGTCCGGTTCATCGGCCCTCCCGTCGCGGAGATCCCGTGTCGGTGACGAGGTGATAGTGGAGACGGGCCGAGAGCTGGGCGCCATCGAGACCGCGCTCGAGCTCGCCGGCGATGGCAAGCGAGATCTCGCCGGTCTCTTCGGAGACGACGAGAGCGAGCGCGTCGGTCTCCTCGCTGATGCCGAGCGCGGCACGGTGGCGTGAACCGTGCTCCTTGGACAGCGCCGGGTTTGCGGTGAGCGGCAGGAAGCAGGATGCGGCGGCGATCCGCTCGGCCTGGATGACGATCGCGCCGTCGTGGAGAGGAGCATCGGGCGTGAAGATGCTCACGAGCAGGTCGAAAGAGGTGATCGCATCGAGCTGAATGCCGTTCTCGACGTAGGTGCGCAGACCCTCTTTGCGCTCGAACACGATCAGCGCGCCCACGCGGCGTTCGGCGAATGTGGTCGCGGCGAGCACCACGTCGTGGAATACGGCATCGGTGCGATGCGGGGCCGCGCCGAAGAGCGGACCTCGACCGAAGCTCGCCAGCGCGCGGCGGATCTCGGGCTGGAAGAGAACGACGAGCGCAAACGGCAGGACGAGAAGAAGTTTCTGGATCAACGTTTCCAGCGTGACGAGGTGCGCCCAACGGGCGAAGAAACTGATCCCCGCGAGGAAAGCGAGGCCGGCGAGCATCTGCAGCGCTCGAGTACCGCGGATGAGGAGGAGGAGGCTGTAGAAGAGGATCGCGACGATGGTGATATCGAGCAGATCCTGCCAGTTGAGAAGCTCGAAAAAGCTGCCCAGATTCATCAGTCGGCTCCAGCGACGCCAGCCGCTGCGGCTTTGCCCGCATCTGGCGTCGAAGGGAGCGGCGCCGCCGCGCCTGGAGTCATCGCCGCGAACGCGACAAGGAATCTCTTCGTCGCGGCGACGTCGTGCACGCGGAGGAACGACGCGCCCTGTGTTGCGGCCGCAGCCGCAGCGGCGAGACTCTCGGGAACGCGTTCGGACGCCTGTTCGATGTTCGAGATGTCGCCGAGAAAGCGCTTGCGGCTGGCTCCCACGAGCAGCGGGCGATCGAAGGCGAGGAGCTCATGGAGGTCGCGAAGAAGCTCGAGGTTCTGCGTTCCGCGCAGCGCGAATCCGAGTCCGGGATCGAGGACGAGCTGCTCGCGACGACAGCCGGCGGCGGTCGCGCGGGCCAGCGCGGAGTCGAGCCCCGCGCGCACGGCGTCGACGACCCGCGAGCTCTCCGGCAGCTGGCTGACGCCGGAGCTCGCCGGGCGGAAGATGCCGCGATGATGCATGAGAACGACCGGACAATCGGACTCGGCTGCGAAGGCCGCGGTCTCCGGATCGGCGAGCGCGGACACGTCGTTGAGGATGTCGGCACCCGCGGCGAAAGCAGCACGTGCAACGGTCGCTTTGCGGGTATCGACGGAGATCGGTATGGCGCTCTCCCGCCGGATCGCTGCGATGAGGGGCCGAAGGCGCGCGATCTCCTCCTCTGCGGGCACCTCGACGGCGCCGTCGCCGTAGGTCGCTCCTCCGGGCCGGGTCGACTCCGCGCCGAGGTCCAGAATGTCGGCCCCTTCGGCGATCAGGCGGCGGGCGTGTGCCAGCGCCCGGGACGGATCGAGGAACTCTCCACCGTCGCTGAACGAGTCGGCGGTGAGATTGACGACTCCCATGATGCGCGGCCGGTGCGGCGCGACATCGAGACTGCCGCCGCGCCCGAGAGCAAGGCGAAAGAAGGGAGTGAGGCCGGGAGGAATCCGGATGGTGGGGGCGGGCAGAGCGATCATCTCCTGGGCGCGACTCTTCCGCCGCCAAGTCTAGCGGAGAGTCGCGCGCGCGAGCAGGAGATTCCCGCTTCCGGGCGCGGGAGCTTTCAGGCCGGGCTGGCTTCGGGAGTGAACGCCGGGCCCGATGACGCACGACCCGAAGGTGGGTCGACCGGCGCGTCGCCGGAAGCCGGGCGCGGCTCCGGCCGCGGCCGCGGCGTCGGGTCGAGCCGCTCGCCGGTGAGCTTCTCGATGACGGCGTAGATCTCCGCACCTTCGAGCGACTCTTTCTCCAGCAGATCGGCGGCGACGCGATCGAGCACCGCGCGCTGGCGTTGCAGGATCTCCTGCGCCTGCTGGTAAGCGCGCTGCACGATGCGCGAAACCTCCGCATCGATGCGTTGCGCGGTCTCTTCGCTGTAGCCCGACTTCTGTGCGAAGTCGCGGCCGAGAAACACCGGCTCGCTGTCGCCCCCGAAAGCGAGCGGTCCGAGCTCCGACATTCCCCACTCGCAGACCATGCGGCGAGCCATGGCGGTCGCGCGTTCGATGTCGTTCGAAGCTCCGGTGGTGATGTCCTTCTGCGTCATCTCCTCGGCGATGCGGCCGCCCATGAGGATCGAGATCCCGTTGGCGATGTTGCCCTTGGTGTAGTTGTGCTTGTCTTCGACCGGCAGCTGCATCGTGACGCCGAGCGCGCGGCCGCGCGGGATGATCGTCACCTTGTGAACCGGGTCGTGCCCCGGAAGAAACGCCGCGACGACCGCGTGACCGGCTTCATGGAACGCGGTGACGGTTTTTTCGGCCTCGGTGAGGATGAGCGACTTGCGCTCCGCACCCATGAGGACCTTGTCCTTGGCGAATTCGAAGTCGGTCATCTCGACCTTCTTCTTGTTGCGCCGGGCGGCGATGAGTGCCGCCTCGTTCACCAGGTTGGCGAGATCGGCGCCCGCCATTCCCGGAGTGCCGCGGGCGAGAACCGAAAGGTTGACGTCTTCCGCGAGCGGAATGTTCCGCGTGTGCACCTGCAGGATTCCCAGACGCCCATTGAGATCGGGCCGGTCGACGACGATCCGGCGATCGAAACGCCCCGGGCGGAGCAATGCCGGATCGAGGACGTCCGGACGGTTGGTGCCGGCGATCAGGATCACGCCCTCGTTGGTCTCGAAACCGTCCATCTCGACGAGCAGCTGATTGAGCGTCTGTTCGCGCTCGTCGTGTCCGCCGCCGAGACCCGCGCCGCGGTGACGTCCGACGGCGTCGATCTCGTCGATGAACACGATGCACGGCGCATTTTTCTTGCCTTGCTCGAAGAGATCGCGCACCCGGGAGGCGCCCACACCCACGAACATTTCGACGAAGTCGGAACCTGAAATCGAGAAGAACGGCACGTTCGCTTCGCCGGCGATGGCGCGCGCGAGGAGCGTCTTTCCCGTTCCGGGAGGGCCCATGAGCAGTACGCCCTTCGGAATCTTTCCGCCGAGCTTCTGGAACTTCTGCGGGTCCTTGAGGAACTCGACGATCTCCTGCAGCTCGTCCTTCGCCTCTTCGACGCCAGCGACGTCCTTGAAGGTCACTTTCTTGCCGGTCGTTGACAGCAGTTTCGCCTTGCTCTTGCCGAAGGACAGCGCCTTGTTGCCGCCGCTCTGCATCTGCCGCATGAAGAAGATCCACAGGCCGACGAGAAGAAGAATCGGCGCCCACCCGGCGAGAATCGTGAGGAGCGGACTCTCCTTGGGCTGTTCGGCGAGCACTTCGACCCGCGCCGCCAGCAGGCGGTCGGTGAACGCCGGATCGGGATGAAAAGGCAGCTCGACCTTGAACTCTTCGTCCTTCTTGTAGAGGCCGCCCTCCTTGAAGACGCCGGAGACGGTCTGTTCGCGCACGGTGACCTTGGCGATATGCCCCTTGTTCAACTGTTCGTTGAACTCGCTGTAGGTGAGATCGTGGCGCGTCGGACGGCCGACCTGGAACGTGTTCCAGAGCAGGATGACCACCACGAAGATGACCATCCAGAGAAGAAGGGTACGCACGGTTGAACTCAAGTCGTCAGCTCCTCCCGGCTCTCCGCCGGAGCGTCTTCGATAGTTATACGCCGCTCGCCCGCTTCCGGGTCGTCGATCCACTCGACGACCCAGGGCGGGCTTTCGTCCTGGAGCCGGAACTGTTCGGAAACGGTCACTCCCGGCACCCAGGCGATGACACCGTCGACGATCAGGAGCGGAATTCCCGCCCTTTGCGCCGATGGCACCTTGCGATCCGTCAACAGATCCTTCAGCCGGCGAATTCCAGGGCCACCCAGCGGCTGGATCCGGTCTCCCGGCCGGCGGTTGCGGATCTCGATCGCCGGCGGACCGGAGGCCGGAATGGCGAGCGCTGCCCGCCGCGGCTCTCCGACCTTCATCCACTTCGAAAAAGGCTGCCGGCCAAGCCTCAGGCGAGCCTGAATCTCCGGCACTGAAACCTCTCCCGGCAGGCTCAGAATATAGGAAAAGTCCGCCCCCGGCCGGGGCACGGGAGACAGTCGCAACCGCCCTTCCGAAAGCTGCCAGGCCAATCCGTCGGCCCCGACGCTGCCGATCGATGCCTTGCAAGCGGCAGGCCTCGCCGCTCCCGACGAGCCGGCCTCCGGGCGCGCGACGAGCTGTCGCAGAAGCTCGACCTTCGAACGCGTCGAAGCGGGCAACGGACGCCCCGAGAGACTTTCGACGCGGGCGAGCGCCAGGAGCTGCAGCGGAGTGGGCAACGCGAGCAGCGCAGCGAGCGGAATTTCGACGCCGTCCGCCCGAACGTTCCGGACCAGCAGCTTGTCGATCCGGAGGTCGAGCGCGCTGCGCGCGCGGCTGGCGGCGGCTGCGACCCGGGTGACGGCTGCAGCGAGATCCGGGTCGGCGAGGAGAAGTCGCGGCAAGGTTCGAAGGCGAAGTTGGTTCCGGTCGAAGCCGAGATGGAGATTCGTCGGATCGACCACTGGCCGGAGCCCGCGCTCCGCGACGAGGTCGGCGAGCGCGGTGCGGCGGAGACCGAGGGCCGGCCGGAAAAGCGTTCCGGAGCGGCGCATTCCGGCGAGGCCGGAGATGCCGCTCCCGGCGCGCAGGCGGAGGAGCAGCGTCTCGATCTGATCGTCGGCATGATGCGCCGTCAGAATGCGATCGGCGCCGAGCCGGACGCGAAAGCGCTCGAGCGCCGCATAGCGCGCCCGGCGAGCCGCGCTTTCCGTCCCCTCGCGCCGGACTCCCTCCGGATTCACCGGATGCCGTTCGGCGACGAATGGAAGGCCGAGCGCTGCCGCGATCTCGCCCGCGGCGAGCGCCCGCGCCGCGGAACCTTCGTCCAGCGCGTGGTCGACGTGAAAGGCGTGGACAGCGATTCCGAAGCCCGGGGAAATCTCGGCGAGGGCGGCAGCCAGCGCCGTCGAGTCGGGTCCGCCCGAGAATGCGAGCACCCAAGGACCGTGAGCTCCCCGCGCGATTTCGCCGGCGATTACTGTCGAGAGATGCTGGACGACCGGTGCAGTCATGATTCGAACGGGGTCGACGGCCGGATCCGCTGAGTCGCAGACTGGGTAACCCGGTGACCCTTCGATCCGCCGATTATGCGGCAGGGCGAGCTCTCGACCTAGGCAGCTCCGCGGCTCAGGAGACGATTCCGCTTCGAGCCGACAGGAGGTCGTCCGAGGAATCGTCCATCGAGGCTCCGACGATGATGCGCTCGACATCGATCGCCCGGCGCAACTCGCCCAGCGCGCGCAGCGCCGATTCGTACCCGGGGGTCGGATGAAACGACGGCGCGATTTCGTCGAGGGCGGCGAGGAGTCGCGGCTCGAGGCGTTGCATTTCCGGCAGACGTCGCTCATCACCATAGGCGATGAGATCGAGGGCCTGGGTGGTCAGCTCGTCGAGGGTCTCGAAGTCGGGCTCTCTCATCCCCGTTGAAGATTCCCGGTGGCGCTCGAGACGAGCCTCAAGCGCTTCTGCGACCAAGACCATCGCGACGAAAGCGCAGCCGCCATGCGGATTCTCCCCATCAGCCTGCGGACGAACTGTTGAACTGTCTCTGGATCCTATGGGCGCCAGTTTGTATCGAGCGTCCCCCGATCGGGGGAGATGGCGGCGAGCCCGTGACTTTGCAGCGGCGAAGGCCGGGAGCCGGCAGGAGCTCCTAGCGGTCGAACGCGATGCCGCCGCGGGCCCGGAGGAGCCTGGGCGAGGACTCGTCGAAGTCCGCGGCGCGGATCACCCGTTCGACGTCGACCGCCTTGCGCAGCTCCTCGAGCGCGTTCATCGCCGTGCAGTACTCGGACGAAGCATGGTGAGAGACGGCGATCTCGTCGAGTGCCGCGAGGAGTCGCGGCTCGAGGCGTTCCATCGCCTTCAGCCGGCGCTCGTCGCCTTCGTGGATGAGATCCAGCGCCTCCATTGTCAGCTCGTCGAGGGTTTCGAAGTCGGGCTCGTGCATGGCGCGCGGAGGCTATCGCACGAGAGACCACCGAGCGGCGCGGTGCGGAGTGACTCGACCCTTACCGCTTCCGAAGCCGGAAACGCTTCGCGGGCACCTCGGTGACACGGCCACGCATCGGATCGGTTCGCCGGAGTCGCCGAGCGGAAGATCTGTCGCGCGCGATTGCAATTCGAGGGCGCGGCGGACGGCATCCAGCGCGAGAACTCCGCGCGCGCGACTTTTTCTCCCGCATTTGTACTGTACCTTCGCGGATCAGATGAGAAACGGAGGCCGGCCGGAGGGAGGGACCCCTGCCGGCCTCCTGGGTGAACTCCACAGATCTACTGATCGCGCTTCGAGGAGCCCGGTGCGCCGCCCTGCTGATTCTTCTGTGCGCCCGCCCGGTTCACGTTCCGATTTCCGCTGTCTTCGCGCGCCGGACGGCCGCCACCTGTATTTCCGAGATCGTCCTTGCTCGTCCCCGAACGATCGCCGTCGGAGGAGGAGTTCGGATTTCCGTGGCTCGCGGAGTTTCCGGAGTCGCCGGAAGCGGCGGAGTCGCGTCCCGTCGGTCGGCCGGAAGAATCGCGGCGATCCGTCGGTGAGCTGTTTCCACGGCTGTCGCGATCTTCCTCGGGGCGCTGCGATCCGCCGTTGCCACCGCGCGAGGCGGAGTTGGGAATGCTCTGCGGACCTTCCTGAGAAGGGTCTTCGATCGGCAGGCGATTCGTCTCGCCCGTTTCTCTGCCGGGCAGCTGAAGGTTGTCGTTTGCGCCATCGTTCGCGCGGTTGCCGGTATTCGGGTTGCCCATGGTGAACTCCTCGTCAGTTGCCGCTCGATCGCGGGCGAGGGTCGACTTTGCACCGTCAATGCCAGCTCGAATCTGCGTAAATACTGGGCCGAGTGGAGCGCAGAGGCGCCGCAGCTTTTCAAATGTTCAAAGCCGTGCGCATTCGGGCAGGAAGGAGAGTGCGATGCAGAGTTCAAGCGGTCGAGGAAGGTAGAAATTCAAAGGTGATCCGCCCAGATCCCTCGGGTGCGTCGGCCGAAGTACCTTCTCCATCTCTTCGGCGTTACGAGCAAGCGACCCTGCAACCTTCAACCATTCCATAGGATTCGTCACGACTGCGGCAAATTCCTTGATCTCCGCTGGCGATGCCGCTGATCTTGTTCGAATGCCTGGAACGCAAATCGGGGTCACAAAATCGGCATGTGGGTGCGGGCGCTCATGGACTGAAGGTCTGAACGGTCCGGGGTACTCGTCATCCGGCGGAAGGAGAGAAAGCCCGCCACGAAATCCCGCTCGGCTCGCGCCTCTTCGATCGCAGTAGCAAGGTCGAAGCCTTGCCCGAACGGCGCGCGATCGCGTCGGAGTTCCTCCGACCAAATCCGCTCGTCGTCGACGAGCTCCTCAAACCCCTCGTCCTGGGAGATCAGCTCCGGAGGCAAATCGGGGAATCCGCAGCCGAGCGGGGAGCGGTCATGTCGTTTCTCGGAACGATCCCGCCGCGCGCGGGAAGGACTGAAGGATTGTCCTCGTCTGGCTCTAAGCAGCCCAAGAGTCGAAGCGTTTCGACGACATCTTCGACCAGGTCTTCGATCCTGCGGCGCACACCCTGGTCGAGTTCTCCAGCGTCTGACCGACCTTCCTCCCAAGGATCAAGGCTGCTCATGGCCAGCAAGGATCTATCGCAGCCGCATTGTGAGGAGCGCGGCGCCGACTATGAGGGAGGCCAAGATGGAGAGCGCGGCGGTAGAGGCGGTGGGCACTTCGACAACGCTTGCGGGCCTCAGATCGGCAATCCAGCCTTCCCTTTCACCGGCCGGATTGAAGCCATAGCCGACGACGGTGAGGCCATCTGCTGAAACTGCCCTTGCTTCTTCTAAGTCCCAGCCGGCGATAGAAGGTCCAAGACCGAGTTCCACGAAGACTTCGATCAGGTTTCTCATGCCGTGCGCTTCGTCCCAGATCATCGGTACGAAACTGCCGTCGACGCCAGCATTACCAACGACAGTTCTGCCGTCGGGCGTGATGGCGAACGCCTCGCTGAGATATCCGCCGGGAGGATTTCCCAAATCGATCATTCCTGTCGAGGCGGTCCAGCGGAAAGCGGTGACGCCAGGGTTCAGGGCGACTCCCACAATGACGGAACCGTCGGCGGATACTCCTGTCGCGTAGCTGTCGAACATTCCTCCGGGCAAGTCTCCCATGGCCACTAGCCCGTCGCTTTGAGACCATCGAAAGGCCTCTCGGCCGTTGAGCGTCTGCGCCCATCCGACTACAACTGTTCCATCCGCAGAGATTCGACTCGGAACTGTTGCGGGATTGGGGTGACCAGGAATGACTCCCAGACCGACAAGATTCGTCGGCTGACTCCAGAGAAAGGCCTCGGCGAGTGTCGGCGAAAGGAAGGAAGTGCTTCCTCCCGTCACGATGGCTCCGTCGGCCGTCACGCCGACCGCTGCGCTCGAAAATTCTCCGCCGGGCAAGTCCCCCAGGGCGACCATGCCTTCGGCCTCCGTCCAGCGGAAGGCTTCGCCTCGGTCAGTCTCAGACAGAGGCGAAGCACTCACTCCTACGATGACCGAGCCATCCGCGGATACGCCAAAGGCGGCGCTAACGAAGGGCTCTCCACCCAAACCTCCCAGTCCGATCAGACCAGTCGCGGCAGTCCATCGAAACGCTTCCAGCCCTTGGGCAGACTGGCTCTCTCCTACGACGACCTTTCCATCGGCCGAAATGTCCCAAGGTGTGCTGTACCGAAACTCACCGCCGGAGAATGCGCCGATTCCTTGGAAAGAGCCGGCGACTAGCTTTGATGGTTCTAGCATTGTCGCAAGGCAAATCAATCCGCTTACGACGAGCGTCGAAGGAAACCGCCCAGGAAAGGTCCAAATTTGCCTCATGAGTCCGAAAGGTCCAAGGGATAGGAACGCCCTACTAGGGCGAGACGATCCAGTTTGCAAAATCACTTGTTTCAAACCCGTCGGATGCGATGTCGCTCGGATCCCAGTGAAGCAAGCGATTCGGGCTAGAGCCGCCGATCGAAGAGTCGAGCACGCCATCTTGAGCAAATCGAACAATCATCTCCTTGAGTCCCTTCGAGGGAGTCGTCGGCGCTGTCTGAAGGATCATAGCGGCGACTCCGGAAACGTGAGGTGCAGCCATCGATGTCCCAGAGAGTTGGCATACGACTTTGTCAGCGGCGATCGGGCTCGAATTCGTCCTGAAGAATGATGAAGGCAGCCGAGCGGCAGGAGAAAATACGTCCACGCATGGACCGTTGTTCGAACCGATGGGGTACCCGTTCTCCGTGGCGAGCGCGCTCCAAAGGCCGTCGTCCTCGTCGATTCCGCCTGCGACAATGATTCGAGCAATAGCATCTCGGTCGCTGATGGTGTTGGGCGAAACAATTGAGGCGGAATAGCGGCCTTCATCTCCAAAGCTGTGGTCACAGGCACTTTCGACGCCGTAATAGGTTGGAGGTGGCGGAGTATGTGGGGGAGTCGTGGTGTAAGGGATTCGGCTGTAGGACTGGTTCCCCGCAGATTGAACCACGAGAAGGTTGTCACGCCTTGCGAGTGAAAGCATTGCTTCTCTGTACAGAACTCCCTCGGGGCAGCTAAGAGAGTAGTAAGAGCAGCTCGGTGTGTCGCCGAAAACCTCGCCGTAGCCATTCAAGCCGCTGATGTTTACGATCGCAGTGTTGGGATCTGTGACCAGGTGATGTTCCAAAACATAGGTAAAGGCTCTGAAGAGTGCTGTCTGCCCATAACCTGGACAAAGCGCTTTGACGGGAGTAAATGACACGTCTTTTGCGAGCCCGAAGGTCCTACCGCCAATAATCCCGGCCACATGGGTGCCGTGTCCGCCCGCGACATTGGACAACGTCGAGCAGGTAATATTCCCTTGGGCACAGTTGGGGCCGGTTGGATAGCCAGAGCAGCTAGTGTCGATACCGGATGCAACCCGCGAGACGGTCGTCGAAGGATCGTCCAAGAACTCCTTGTGAGCGCCGTAGATCCCTGTATCTATCGTGAAGACTTCAACGCCAGATCCATCTTGACGATAGCTGAACTCCTCATCCCGCGGCAGCGTTGCTTGATCGGTGCGATCGAGTCCCCAATTGTCAACGCAGTCGCCGGAAGGAGTGACATCTGAGCACGTCAAGAATTGAAGTGGTTGGAGAGTGGAGGTATCGGGGAGATCAGGGAACGACGGCGTGTATCCGGCAAACCCCTCATAGCAGTGAGGCAGCGAACTCGAAATAGTCTGCTTTTGAACGCGATCTTGGTAGACGATCCTTACGGCTTCGTTCTCAGAAAGCTCCTCGGCCTGATCATCGGTAAGTTCCGCTTCGAACCCGTTAAAGATCTCAGTGTAGAGGTAGCCAAGGGTCCCTCCTACTCCGCGGACCAGCTCTGGTGCCTCGCTGGCGACCCGACTCGTATAGAGGGCGACGATATAGCTCCCTGGAATGCCCCCTTCGAGGGCCGGGAAGAACTTCTTCTTTACGAACTCGTCCTTCTCGCTGTCCGACCCTGGTGCCGTTGTACCTTCGGCGAGTGAAACTCGCGGAGTGAGAACAGCAAAACTGATCGCGAAAAGCACGGAAATACACCTCGACGCTCTGAGCATTTGAGCCCCCGTGAAAAAGGCGGAAAAAAATTCTTCCTAACCCTTAAACGAACGGGATGCCTGTACCGGTCGAAAAATCCTGGAAGTTCTTGTGACGGCTTGGTGACGGCGGCGGACTAGCCGCCCTCTCGGACCTTGCGCGCAGCCCAGGGTTCTCGAAAGCAGATCCCGAATGACGCGAGCGCTGCCGCGACCTCCTCGAATGACTTGGCGATCGCGTGGGGATGATCGAGACGCCGGCAGAGCGCGGCGAAGCGCTTCTGCGCCTCCGAGGCTTTCCCCGCCGGCTGCTTGAGCTCGAGCCAAGCCATGCGCCCGCGGGGGAGTAGAAAGCCGAGATCTGCCACGCCCGGCCGGACGCCCATTGCCTGAAGGATCGCGGCAGTGACGAGATCGCGCTTTCCACCGTTCGCGGGGTGAAACATGAAGGCTTCTTCGACGAGCTCGAGCGCGTCCCACCAGCGGACGACGGTGGTCTGAAATTCGGTCTCGGATCGGAATCGAACAAGGTCCGAACCGGGAGGAGAGAGTCCCAGCGACTTTCGGTAGTCTGCGGCCGAAGTCACGGCTGAATCGCGTTGGCGCGCAGCTCGAGGCAGCGCCGGACGACACGACCGTTCAGCGGCTCCATCCGCTCCCAGCCGCTAGCGTCCGCATTTTCGCGCTCGAGGTGATAGCCGCCGGCGCCGTGAACGATCCGGAACAGCCGGCCGGCGTCGGACCAGCGATCCATTTCGGTCACGGTCTTGGGGATGAAGGCGCCCGGCTTCAACTCGCGCGCCTCAGCTTCTGCGCCGCGCGCTGTTCCCAATCCGCGGGAAGAGCAAGAGCGAGGGCGCAAGAGTTTCGGATCTTCGTCCAGGTCTCGCCATCGATCTCGTTCAGCTTCGGCGAGACCTCGTACTGTTCGCCGAGGACTTCGACGATCCGAATCACCCCTGCGTCGCGGCATGCCTGCTTGAAGACGGCGTCAGTGAGCCGAGGCATGACGTACATCCAAAGCCGGCGTGTCGTCTGAGTGTTGGATTCGATGGTGGCGGTGGGTGGGATCGAACCACCGACCTAGCGATTATGAGTCGCTCGCTCTAACCCCTGAGCTACACCGCCTGAGATGGGGGCGGCGCGAAAGCCGGGAGACCGACTTCGCGCCGCGGAGTGGACGATTATATGAGAAGCGGCCGGCGTTCGCCGGTTGCGCTCAGCGGTGGGCTTGGGTGAAGCGCTCGGCCACCTTGTCCCAGCGGATGACGTTCCAGATCGCCTTGAGGTAGTCCGCGCGGCGGTTCTGGTACTTGAGGTAGTAGGCGTGCTCCCAGACATCGACGCCGAGAAGGGGGGTTTTCCCCTCCATCAACGGGCTGTCCTGGTTGGGCCGCGCGATCACCTCGAGCTTGCCGTCTGCCACCACCAGCCAGCCCCATCCGGAGCCGAACTGCGCCGTCGCGGCAGCGTTGACCTTCTCCTGCAGGGCCGCGAAGGAGCCGAACGCTCCATCGATGGCCGTCGCGAGCGCCCCCGACGGAGCGCCGCCGGCGCCGGGTCCCAGAATCTCCCAGAACAGCGAGTGGTTGGCGTGTCCGCCGCCGTGGTTCTTCACCGCGCCCTTGATCGCCTCCGGAACGGATGCGAAGCCGCGCAGCAGATCTTCGACCGACTTCTTCGCCAGCTCGGGCTCGTTCGCGAGCGCCTTGTTGAGGTTGTCGACGTAAGCCTGGTGATGCTTGTCATGGTGGATTTCCATCGTCTTTGCGTCGATATGCGGCTCGAGCGCGTCGAAGGCATAGGGCAGTTTCGGAAGCTCGTGCATCGGTGATTCCTCCTCTCCCGGCAGTATACTTCCGGAAGATTTTTCCGAAATTTCGAGAGAGCCGGTTCCGGTGAGCTTTTGGACCAGGAGGTTCGGATGCGAACAACCCGTTTCCATCGTCTTCTCGCAGCGCTGGTTTTCCTTTCGCCGGTTTTCCTCTCCCTGCTCGCGGTGCCCCTCTCCGCGCAGACCACCGGCGGCCTCGTCGGGACCGTCAGCGACGAGACCGGCGCACCGCTTCCCGGAGTGACCGTGCTGGCGGAGAGCCCGGTGCTCCAGGGCTCGCGCGTCACGACCTCCGACGCTTCCGGCGCCTACCGGCTGGCGTTGCTTCCGCCCGGCTCCTATTCCCTGAGCTTCGAGCTCGCCGGATTCGCCCCCGAACATCAGACCGCTCCGGTCGGCCTCGACCGCGATACGACGGTCAACGGAACGCTCCGGCCCTCGGCGACCGAGGAGATCACCGTTGTGAGCGACGCGGCGGTCATCGACATGCGTTCGACGACGCTCGGCTCGAACATCGATCAGCAGGCGATCGAGTCGCTGCCGACAGGACGCAACTACACCTCAATGGCGCAGTTCGTTCCCGGTGTCTCCTCGGACGCGAACGCAGACAATCCGGGCCAGACGACGATTTCCGTCTACGGCTCGTCGGGCGCAGAGAACACCTACATCGTCGACGGCGTCAACACGACCGGCGTCGAGTACGGCTTCCAGGGCAAGGAGCTCAACTTCGAGTTCGTCCAGGCGATCGACATCAAGACCGGCGGCTACGAGGCTGAATACGGGCGGTCGACCGGCGGCGTGATCAACGTCATCACCAAGTCCGGCGGAAACACCTTCAAGGGGGATGTCTTCGGCTATTTCGACGACGACTCGCTGCAGTCGAACGCCGACTCGGTGGTTTCGACCGCCGGCACGATCGACGGCTTCACCCGCCAGGATTTCGGCGTCGATCTCGGCGGCTATCTCGTGAAGGACAAGCTCTGGTTCTTCGGCGCCTACGACCGGGTGTCGAACGAGACCAACACCATCCTGCCGGCCGGTCCCGCCGCTGGCGACATCGTCAACTCGACCAGCGATCGCGACCTCGCGGCCGCAAAGCTGACCTACAACCTGACCGAAGGACAGTCCCTTGTCGGTACGTTCTTCCAGGATCCGCGCGACGACGCCGGCGCGATCAACGACGGCGATCACAAGCTGAACGGTGAGCCGCTCACCTACCAGGGCAAGCAGGCGTTCGGCGGCCGCGACTACGCGGCGCGCTACGACGGCCTTCTCGGCGGGACCTGGGTCGTCGCGGCGCAGATCGCGCGCCATGAAGAGGAGAATTCGATCGGGCCGGCGAGCGCCGACGGCGACGTCGTCGAGTTTCGCGATTCGGAGAACGATTCGTTCCAGACCGGCGGCTTCGGACTGATTCAGCAGAAGGAGTTCCAGCGCGACGCCTACGGCGGCTCGGTCGCCAAGTACCTGTCGCATCACGAGCTCAAGTTCGGACTCGACTTCGAGACGGAGAAGGCGACGGTCGTGAAGCGCATGTCCGGCGGTCAGCGGGTCGACGTGCTGGCGAATCCCACCGGCGGTCCGGCGATCTACAGCCACTTCTACTGGACGACGCCGCTCGCCACGATCGACAACGCGCCGACCGATGAGCTCACGGCGCCGGTCAAGCACCAGAACACCGTGGCGTACCTTCAGGACCGCTGGCAGGTGAGCTCGTCGTTCGGGCTCAATCTCGGCGTGCGCTGGGACCGGCAGGAGATTTTCGACCGCTTCGGCCGCAAGGTCATCGATCTCAAGGACGACTTCGCGCCGCGACTCGGCTTCACCTGGTCGCCCGAGGCTGAAATGCGTTCGAAGATCTATGGCTCCATCGGCCAGTACTACGAACAGATTCCGATGGATCTCGTCATCCGGTCGTTCGCGCAGGAGCGCCAGGCGCGCATCTTCAACTATGACCCGCTGTCGACATCGCCGGATGCCGCGGCGGAAGGCGACATCGGCCGCGACTCGGTCATTCTCGGCGGATTCACCGAGGAGGCCGATCCGAACATCAAAAACCAGTACATCAACGAGTACATCCTGGGTTACGAGCGCGAGCTCCTGCCCGACGTCGCGGTGGGAGCGAAGGCGATCTATCGCGACTACGGCCGGGTGATCGAAGATTTCGTCTGCACCGACGCCTACGACTACTGCATCGGCAACCCCGGCAAGGGCATCATGAAGCGCATCTTCACCTACGACGTCTCGACGACTTTCCCCGCGCCGGAAGCGAAGCGCACCTACAAGGGCGTCCAGCTCGACGTCCACAAGCGCTTCTCGAGCAACTGGCAGGGCCTGGTGTCGTACGTGTACTCGAAGCTCGACGGTAATTTCGACGGCGAGTATGCGCCGTTCACGAACGTCGGCGCCGATCCGAACATCTCGGCGGCCTACGACTACTACGACTTCTTCACCGACGGGCGCAACTTCGACCGCATCACGAACGACGGGCCGCTGTCGAACGACCGGCGCCACCAGTTCAAGTTCTCGGGCTACTACGTGACGCCGTTCAAGCTCTCCGTCGGATTCTCCGGCTACTACCGATCGGGAACGCCGCTCACGAAATACGGATTCTCCGACGGCTATGGGCGCTACGAGTTTTTCCTCTCCAAGCGCGGAGCGGAAGGACGTGCCCCCGACATCTACGAAGCCGATGTGCATCTCGGCTATCCGCTCGAGGTCGGGCCGCTGACGCTCAACTTCATGCTCGACATTTTCAACATTCTCGACGCGCAACGGCCGATCCTCATCGACCAGCGCTGGGGATTCCAGGAGGCCGACAACTTCGAACCGGCACCGGTGAACCCCGGTTACGGGAAAGCGTTGCTGCGAACGGCTCCAACCACGGCCCGCGTGGGAGTCCGGCTGAGCTTTTGATCTTTCCGCACGGCCAGCGGCGATCTCGGGGCCCCCTCGCGGGGGCCCTTTTGTTTTCTTTCCTGCTGTGTCTCGCTGGATGCCGTCGCGCTCCGGCGGGTCCGGATCCGGGAGCGATCCGCGAGCCTTCCGTACTGTTCGTCGGGCTCGATGGCGCCGACTGGAGGTTCCTCGAGCCTTTGATGGCTCAGGGGAGCCTGCCGAATCTCGCGCGCCTCGAAAGATCAGGCTCGGGCGGGACACTGCTCACTCAGCAGCCTCCGCTCTCGCCGCTCGTCTGGACGACGATGATGACCGGACGCTCGCCGCTCGAACACCGCATTCTCGACTTCGTGCACTTCGATCGCGCGACCGGGCGACGTGAACCGATCACCAGCGACGAGCGGCAGGTTCCTGCGGTCTGGAATCTCGCCGGCAGCGCGGATCGCGACGTCGCGATCTTCGGCCTCTGGGCGACGTTCCCGGCCGAATCCGTCCGGGGATTGCTGGTCAGCGACCGTTTCATCGCGGCCCGCGACTCGATTCCAGGCGCGGTCTTTCCGCCCGGAGAGTCGGCCTGGGCGGAGGGGGTGCGGCGAACGGCCCGCGCGAGCGTCGATCTCCCGACGCTCGCGACCGTTCTGCCCGACGTTTCTCCCGCAGAGTGGAGCGCTGCCGGCGAGAGTCAGGATCCTTTCGCGGCACCCGTTTCCGGACTGCGCCAGGTCCTCACACAGACGGAGATCGTGCGGCGGATGGCGACGGAGTGGCTCGCGGCGCACCGGCCGCGCCTGAGCGTCGTCTACTTCGAAGGCACCGACACGATCGGTCACCTCTTCGCGCCCTTTGTGCCACCGGCGCTCGCCTCCGTTCCGGCGGGCGAGAGCGCACGCTTTCGCGACGTTCCCGAACGCTACTTCGCGCGCGTCGATGCGATGCTCGGCGAATTCGCGCAGATCGCGGAGCGCACGGGCGCGGTGCTGATGATCGCTTCGGACCACGGCTTCGAGTGGGGAGCGGATCGGCCGACGACACTGTCGAGCGTCGCGTCGGCGACTGCGGCACAGTGGCATCGCAAAGAGGGGATTTACCTGCTCGTCGGTCCGGGAATCCCGGCGGCGCCTGGGCATCGCGGGCGCGGCGATGTCGCTCAGGTCGCGGCGTCATTGCTGGCTCTCTCGGGTGCGCCGGTGCGCGACGGCATGGCGCCGGCGCTCGAGGAGGTTGCTGCTGCCGGGACGGCAACACCCCCGGGAGTCGCAGAGGATCGGCAGTCCGCGTCGAACGTATCGGAACGGGCGGAAGCGGCGGAAGGGGCGCCGGCGCCCCTCGCCGGCGCCAAGGACCGGAAACGCAGAGCCGCGGATGCCGTCGGCGAAGAAGAGCTCAAGAAACTTCATTCTTTAGGCTACATCGGGGCGACCCTCGCGACGCCGGGTGTCCCGCGCCCGCACGGCACACGCACCGCCGCCTCGTTCAGCAACGAAGCGCAGATCCTCGAGCTCGCCAGCCGCACCGACGCGGCCGTCGCGGCCTACCAGCAGGCGATCGAGCAGGAGCCCGACGCCGTCGCTCCGAAATGGAATCTCAGCAATCTGCTCTTCGAGAACGGGCGCGATGCCGCAACCTCGGACCGGCTGCTGCTCGAGGCGCTCCGCGGTGGTGCCGAGCAGGGTCCGCGCATGGTTCTCGAACGCGCCGCCGCCTGGCGGCAGCAGGGTCGCGGCGATCGCGCGATCTCGCTCCTCGACGGCGCAGTCGCCACGCTGCCGGAGAATCTCGAGCTCACCCTGTTCCGCGGCAAGGGCCGGATCGAGCAGGGCGATTGTCGCGGCGCACGGACGGACTTTGCGACCGCCGTAGCACTGGATGAGAGCCGGGCGGGCTCCTGGGCCGCTCTCGCCACGGCCCATCTCTGCCTCGGCGAGCGGCTGGCGACACGGCGCGCCTTCGAGCGCGCCGTCGCTCTGGCGCCGGAGCGCGTTGAGCTCCAGCGCGCTCTCGCGGCGCTCTCGAGCGCCGCGGGTCCGGCGCGTGATTGACGAGCGGACGCCCGTTCCATAGAATGCATCGGCTCGGGCGAGGGAGGTTAGCTCAGTGGTAGAGCACCTGCCTTACACGCAGGGTGTCGTGGGTTCAAGCCCCTCACCTCCCACCAGATCGGGAGGATTCCGAGCGCAGCGCACGAAGAGTTCCATCGCGGGGTCGTAGTTCAGTTGGTTAGAACGCCTGCCTGTCACGCAGGAGGTCGCGGGTTCGAGTCCCGTCGGCCCCGCCAGTTCTAAGTTCTCAATTTCAGGTGTTGGTTTCGGGAGTTCGGAAAATGCGCGACAAGATCAAGTTGGTTTCCTCGGCCGGAACGGGCTACTTCTATACCACGACGAAGAACAAAAAGGCCTCGAGCGAGAAGCTGCGGATGAAGAAGTACGATCCGAAGGTTCGTCAGCACGTCGAGTTCGTCGAAGAAAAGCTCCGCTAAACCTGCAGATCCTGCGGACGGGCAGCGCAGCGCTTCTCGCGCGCGTCGCCCGGCCCCGCCCTTCTCCTCGTCGTTCCTTCTCTCGATCGTTTTCCTTGGACTTGCCGGCCGGAGCACCGCTTCCGGCCTCGCTGCGGCAATCTTCGCGCCGGATCGCGTCCATCGGAGAGAGAGCGCGCGCTCGTCCTCCGCGACGGAGGGTTGTAGAAACGCGTCGCTCCGGGAGGCGTCGCGGGCTTTCAGACGGGCTCCGCAGATGGCAGGGAAGTTGCTCCTTCGATGGCTGTGGGGCGGCGAACAGATCCTTTTCGACGTCCAGGCGTAAGATCCGTCCAGACCCAACTGCAGCACGCAACCGTTCGCAACGAAAGTCGGAGGGATTCATGAACAGCGCAAAGCGCCTGGCAGCCGCTGGAACACTCTTTTTCGCCCTTGCAGCCGGCGTTCACGCCGGTGTAGCGCCCTCGGTGTCTTCGTGCAGCAACGGCCCCACGCCATCGGCCACGCTTCTGCTGCCTTATTTCGAAGTCGATCTCCTGGGGCAGGACCATCAGACGACCCTGTTCGCCGTGGTCAACGCCGGGAACCATCCCACGCTCGCCCACGTCGTTCTGTGGACCGACTGGGGAGTTCCGACGCTCGCTTTCGACATCTATCTCGGCGTCAACGACACGCAGACCATGAACCTGCGGGACATCCTGAACGGCGTCCTGCCGGTGACGGGCGGAACGCCGCTCAACGGCTGCACCAATCCGGTGACACTCCCGGCGCTCGACGCGACGGCGCTCACCAACCTGCGCAAACAGCACACCGGTCAGGCGAACGGTTCGGGGAACTGCTCCGGCAGCGGTCGAGGCGGCGTGAACCTGGCGACCGGCTATATGACCGTGGATGCCGCGCAAGCCTGTTCCGCGACAATCGTCTATCCCCTGCAGGCGGGCTACTTCGTCGCCGGCGGAAACGGCATTGCTTCGAACGAGAATGTGCTCCTGGGCGACTTCTTCTTCGTCGACGCGGCGCAGAACTACGCGGAGGGCAACGAGGCGATTCACATCGCTGCCGATGCGGCGCGCTTCGGCGGCAGCCCGTCGACCTTCTACGGCACATGGATCGGGCGCTCGGGGGACGATGCGCGCGCTCCGCTGGGCACCAAATACCGCGCGCGTTACCTGACCGGTGGCGGCTTCAGCGGCGGGACCAACCTCGTGGTCTGGGCGGAGCCGAGCGTTCCGACTCCCGAGGCCGTGACCTGTGGCCATCGCAACGAGTTCGTCGATCCCTGCCAGTACCTGCGGACGCAGGCCTTCAGTGAGGACGCGGTCGCGAGCGCGCAGGTGCAGTCGAACGTCGTACCACAGGTGGCATCGCGCATGAGCGTGGGCGTCGGCGCCGACATTCCCGTGACCGCTCCGTTCGGATTCGTCGACTTCGAGAATCGCGTGCAGCCGTTCTGTCTCGCCGAGCCGACGGGTGACTTTCCGCTTCAGAGTCTTGTGATTCCGCTGCACAGTGCCGCCGGGCGTTATGCCGTCGGATTCAACGCTTTCCGGATCGCGGACGACCTCTGCGAGCCGCCGGTCGCCGCGACCGCCGACTGATCTCGTCCCGCCAACGGGCGTCGCGAAGAGAAATTTGCTTCGCGGGCGCCCTGGGCGTACACTTCAGCTGTTCCTGGATGGCCGAGCCGCTCGCGCGCGCTCGGCCTTTTCTTTTCCAGCGCCTCCGCTCCCTACTCAAGGAGCGGAAAATGGTTCGAACCGCCACGCTGAACCGGATTCAATCGTCCTCACCTGAGCTTTTTCGCAGCTGCTCCGCGGCGGATGCCGACTCTGCCTGGAGCGAATTCGTCGGGCGTTTCCATCTCCGCCTCACGAACGCCGTCCGCCGGATGCAGTTGCGCCTGGGCTTCTCGGGCTCGATCGACGACCGTGTCGAAGATCTCGTCCAGGAGGTCTATTTCAGGCTGCTCAGCCATGGGCGTCGCCACGTCCGCCGGTTTCGCGGCGAGAACGAAGCGCAGCTCATGACCTACCTGCAGCGTGTGGCGTCGAGCGTCGTCGTCGATGCACACCGCGGGGCGCTTGCCGGAAAACGCTGGGGCGGACGACAGATCGCGATGGAAGACTGGCTCGAGATTCCGCCGTCGCGGCCGGGCTCCGGGGACGGGGCCGAAGCGCTCCTGCTCGCTGCCGAACGGCGCCGCGAATTCCTGAAGCTCTGTCGCGAGGCCCTTGGCCGGCGGGGCAGCGCAATGACGCTGCGGATCGCCCGGCTGGCCTTCCTCGAGGGGTGGACGAGCCGGGAGATCGCCCACGGCCTCGGCGGGCGGGTCGGAATCACCGCCGTGGATTCGGTGATCTACCGGCTCCGGCGGAACCTGGCTGCCCGAGGTTTCGCGCTGCCACGCCGCGACCGCCGCACGTCGGCGTGACCCTCGATCCTGCGCGGTGAATCGACGTCCAGTCAGGTCCTCGAAGCGCCGATCCGGGCCACGGAATGGATCCGCAGCAGCAGAACGACGAACCAGATCGCGCCGACCAGCGTCGTCAGCTGGCCGGTGCGATAGAGCGCGAGGTCGGGATCGGGATTGAAATCGACGCGCTGAAGGACGGCGCTCACCAGCTCGTGACGGGTGAGCGCGACGACGGCAAGGGCGACCCACGCGCCGGAAATCCAGCGGCGTTTGCGCAGGCGGGCGGTCAGAACGAGGACGAAGGCGGGAACCTCGAGCAGCTGATAGTGGTACCAGGAGATCGGCGCGGCGAGGAGCGCGAGGGCGACGAGTGCGAGCAGCGTCGCGCGCGTCGTGCTCGCGCTCTCCGTCTCCTCGCCGCGCCGATCGCCCGGACTCGCTCGCCGCCGGCGCCAGACGATGGCCGCGAGCCCCGCGAGCAGAACGAGAATGGAGACCGCGAGCGAGAGTTGCCGACCCGCGGGCGCCAGGCTCCAGGAGGCGCGGACTCCATCCTGCCAGTCGGGGGGCAGCGCGGCGCCTGCGCTCCACGAATAGCTCGCGCGGAGCGCCGCTGCTGGCGCGGAGAAGTTGAGCAGCGCGGGGCTGCCGAACCAGAAACCGTGAGCCAGTGCCACGTGCGGAGGACCGGTTGTCGCGAAGAGAAAAAGCGCCGGCAGCAGGACGCCGAGGGCGGCGATCCCGGCGCCGGCGAGGATCGCGGCTGCCGGGCGCCGGCCTGACGGGCGCCAGGGAATCCAGGCGAAAAGAAGCAATGCCGGCCAGATTTTGATGGCGGCGGCCACTCCGATCGCCGTCGCCGAGCGCACGGGTCGTGCCGCGAGGTCGAGCAGAGACATTGCGACGAGGCCGAGGATCAGGGGATTGAACTGGCCGAGCGCGAGATTCGGTGCCGAGCTGCCCTCGAGGACGATGACGAGGACGACCGCCCACGTCGCCGTCCCGTCGGCGCCGGCGAGGCGCCAGGTCCAGACCCAGGCGAGGAGCAGCGCGCAGAGCGAGATCGCGAGCCAGACGACGCGAGCTTCGAAGAGAGGGAGGAATCCCAGCGGGCCGACCAGCACCGCGGCGAGCGGTGGATAGTCGAATTCCGGACGAGCGTAGACGCTGCCGCCGTGAATCAGCGCTGTGGCGATCTGATGGAAGATCTCGAAGTCGCCGCCGCTCAGATGGAGGTACGGCAGCACGCGGGCGAGGGTGGCCGCGGACACCAGCCCCAGCACAGCCGCCAGGGCGACTCCCGCGCGGCGAAAGGGCCCTCGAGCGGGACCGGGATCGGAACAGCGGGGCGATTCACCCGGCGGCTCCCGATCGCCGTCGGCGCGAGCGGTAGTGTCTGTCATGTGGAGTAGGCTACAACTGCACAAGGGGTTGTGCGGCACCCGGCGAGTGAAAAACGCCTATGTGCTGCAATCACTTGACTTTCCGTCGGTTCCCCCGCACACTACGCGGAGATTACTCGAAGGAGACTTGTGATGCGGCGCAAACTCTGTTTTCTCTTGGGCTTGTCTCTGTCCGTCGCGGGCGTGCCGGCGTTTGCAGCCGTGCCGTTCGGTTATCTCGAGGGCATTCACGGCGGATTCAACGCCGGCGGCGGTCTTCTGCCGATCACCGGCTGGGCCCTGGATGACGACGGCATCGAGCGCGTCGAACTCTATGTGGACAATCAGGTTGCGGCGCTGACCGACTACGGGCGCAATCGCCCGGACGTCGAAGCCGTTTTCCCGGGTTACCCCGACGGCGCACTCGCCGGCTTCGGGGTCTTCCTCGATTCCACGCACTACTCGAACGATCTGCATCGGATCTCGGCCCGCGTCACCAGCAACTCCGGTGAGCAGGTGTTCCTCGGCCCGCTGACGATCCAGATCAACAACACGACCTCGAACCTCGCGCCGTTTGGTGCGATCACCTTCCCGAACCCGAGCGCCGAGCTCTTCGGCACCTGCGATCTCTCCGATCCGTTCCGGCGCCTGAGCGTCATCAGCGGCTGGGCGCTCGACGCGGGCATCGAAACCGGCGACACCGGCGTGAAGTACGTGGAGCTGCTGATCAACGGCGGTCTCTACGCGAACACGGTCGTCGACTGCTTCAGCGATCCGGGCTACGGCGGCCTGACCGACTGTTACGGTCTCCCGAGCCTCGACGTCGAGCATGAGTATCCGACGGTCGCGAATTCGCCGCATGCACGCTACCGCTTTGTCCTCGATGTCGGCTCGCTGATCTCCCAAGGCTTCTACGTTCAGGGATTCCACGAGATCACCATCCGTGCGGGCGACTACGCGGGCAACTTCGCGAACATCGCCGAGATTCCCGTGGCTTTCTTCTGCGATGAGAACACCGGCAATGAAGGCTCCTTCGGCTTCATCGACGGGCCGGATCCGACGACGCTCATCGCCGGCGTGACGAATGTCTTCGGCTGGGCGCTCGATCCCGAGGGCATCTCCGGAGTCCAGGTCTGGCTCGACGGCACCTTCGTGGGCGACGCCGAAACGGGAATCTTCCGTCCCGATGTTCTCGCCTACTACCCCGGATTCCCGGACAGCCTGGGAGCGGGATGGCGGTTCTTCCTCGATACGACCCAGACCTCGAATGGCCTGCATCACGTGCAGGCGGTGGCCGTCGACGAATTCGGCGCCACCAACATCATCGGCGAGCGCTACTTCGAGATCCGCAACTAAGCGAACGAACCCTCGGACTCGCTCGAGCGAGTCGAATCGAAAGCCGGCCGGGCCTCACGCCCTGCCGGCTTTTTGTTTGTCGGGCGAATCCCGGGCGACGCATGCGTCGCCCCTACGGGGTGCAGACGGAACGGCCCGGCGACCCGGCGCCCGCGACGCATGCGTCGCCCGACGGTGATGAGTCGCGGAGCCCGG
>JBDTQG010000029.1:0-35013 GCA_039932315.1 Thermoanaerobaculia bacterium | reverse complement strand
ACTTTCGACGGCGACGGCTGGGATTTCTTCAACCCGTCATTTGCGACTCCCGTCGACGTCCTGGACATGGCTGTCCGGCCGGACGGCAAGTTCGCGATCACCGGCAACGTCTATTCGATCGGCGGCGACGAGGCGCTTTCCTGCTGGCGCAACGCCAATGGCGGCACCAGCAACTGCATCAACCTCTACTACGACCTCGGCGGCCAGAACCATACCTACGGCGCCGGCATCGCCGTCCAGTCGAACAACAAGTCGGTCCTGGTCGGCTATGCGAACGGCCCGGTGAACGACCCGGATTACGTGGCGATGGCTCTCAGATTGACCTCGTCGAACACGATCGACAGCTCCTGGAACGGTGGGACGGGAGCCGTCCAGTACAACCCGACCTTCAGCGCCGAAGCCGACACCGTGACGGTCGTGAACGACAAGATCTACCTGGCGGGCACGGTCGGCCTCAACGTCAGCGGCGGCAATGAGGGCAGCGACATCTTCGTCATGGTCCGCAACGCCGACGGCACACCCGACTCCAACTTCGGCGCGAGCGGCTGGACGCACGCGGAGTACCCCTTCATCGGCATCGAAGAGGCCTACGCCAGGCAGATCGCGGTGGATCCTCTCGGCCGGGTCGTCGTCGGGGGCGGCTCCTGGGACACCTTCCACAGCCTCCACGTGGTGCGCTTTACCGCTGCCGGCGATCTCGACGACAGTTTCAGCGGCAACGGCAGGCAGGAGATCGTCGTCAATCTGATGGGCTCCACCACGTATCTGGCCAGCATGACGGTCGACCGGTTCAGCCGCGTGGTACTTGTCGCCAAAGCCTTCACCGCCACGGGAGCTCGCTTGGTCGTCGTTCGCCTCACCGCCGCCGGAGAGCTCGACAACAGCTTCGGCGGCGGCGACGGCATCGCCGACTTTGCCTACGGCTCAACGGACGACATCATCAATGTGCAAGACGTCGTGGCGCTCTCGCCGCCCTCCGACCGGCTGGCGATCGTGGGCGACTACGATCCGCCCGGCGCCGACCTGGCGGATGGCTTCCTTCTCGTGCTGACGCCGGCAGGCACCCTGGACACAACCTTCAACGGCACCGGCAAACGCGCCTTCGCGCCGCCCACGGGCGCCGCCCAGAACAATGCGCGTGCCCTCGTCGCCCAATCCGGCCGATTGGTCGTCCTCGGCGGCTATGACTATTCGTCCACCTCGAACAACCTCGCGTGGATGGCGCGCGTGCAGGTCAGCCTGATCTTCGGCGACGACTTCGACGCCGGCCATCTCGAGCTCTGGTCGAGCGTCGTGCATTGAGGAATGTTTCGACCATGTGAGAATCACCCCACAATGTGGGCGAGAGTTGCTCTGGGACTGACGGTTGCCTCCACCCTGGCTTGCTCCTCCAGTGGCGCGGGGCCGGGCCGGGGCATCCCCGAGCCCCTGATCGTGGAGATGGCGAGCGAGCCCCAGCTCGGCGCTCCAGCTCCGGCGGACTTCGCATCGAGCCGCCGCGTGCTCGTCGGGCCGTCGCAGCTCGACCCGTCGTACATCGGGCGATTCGGAGACGTCGACTTCGACGTCGCGGTGGGCAACGATGGAACGACCTCCTACGTCGCGACCGACGATCCCGACTTCGAGGCCCCTGAAGGCGCGCGCGTGGGAAATCCGTTCTCGGCGCTGCTGCCGGAGCACGCTGAAGACGCTGCGGACGCCGAGCACGCTGCGGGCACGGAGGTTGTCCGGGAGCCGGGCTGGGGTTGCCATATCGCCCTCGACAGCGGGTGGCACGCAGCGACCAGCATGGAAGGCCACGCCTGCGGCGAAAAAGTCCTCTGGCTGTTCAAGCGGCGGAACTGACTCGCAGCTCGCGAGGAAGCTCAAGGCTCCTCCGCGGACCAGGCGCTCGTGTCGCCGGAATCGAAGTCGTCCCGCAGGAAGGGCGATCGAGGCGCAAACCTGAACACGACCGGCGCTGATCTGGTCGTCGACCTCGGCGCGAGGCTGGGCGCGAACGACTGAAATGCGGGGAAATCGCGCTTGCTGTAAGGTGATTGCAACTTCAGGGAGGGTATATGAGCGACCGTCAGCGATTCCTCGTCGTGGGAAGTTTCGCGCTCGCCTGCGCATCGGTGGCTTTCGGAGTCGACACCAGCAGCGGTCGCCCGGAGTGGAGCCCCGGCAGCGCGCCGCCACCTCTGAGCCCTGACCTGGTGCTCTACGATCAGATGGACAGCAGTGCTGGGATCTCTGTGCCTTCGCAGGACTACGAGGCGGCGCTCGACATCTTCGATAACCAGGCGGCCGACGATTTCGTCGTGCCTGCCGCGGGCTGGACGATCACCGGCGTGGACGTCGACGGCGAATACGGTGGCACCGGTCCGGCCGCGAGCTTCCACGTCTTCTTCTACGCCGACTCGGGTGGCCTTCCGGGTACTCTGGCGGCTTCGCGAACCGCGCAGTCGTTCACCGGCACGGCGGGAGATGCATCGATCGCCTTGATCCCTCCTGTAGTCCTCTCTCCTGGAACCTACTGGGTCTCGGTTCAAGCCCGTCAGGATTCTATTCCGCACGGGGATTGGATCTGGGACACCCGGGCGGTGCAGTCGAACAGCCTCGCGGCCTGGCAGAATCCAGGAGGGGGATACGGCCCCGGGTGCCAGACCTGGGGCGTCATGGCAACCTGCGTCCCCAGCGCGAACGCGCCTGACCTTCTCTTCCGCCTCACGGGGGCTCCCGGCAACGCGATCTTCGTCGACAATTTCGAAACGGCGGCTGTCTGCATGTGGAGCAATGCAAGGTACACCTCCACCGCGACCACCGGCGCAGCCATCGTGCCTGGATCCGTCGACGTCGGCAACCACGCAGACGACGGAAGCACCACCATCGCCCTTCCCTTCCCCTATCGGCTGTACGACACTCTCTTCACCTCGGTCGCCGCCGGGTCCAACGGCTTCCTCGCTTTCGGGGCGGCGAACAGTGCCTTCAATGCGAGCTGCATCCCCATTGCCGGCGCGACCTACGCCATCGGTCCCTACTGGACGGATCAGTGCACGGGCGCCTGCACGGGCGTGACCTGCACCGGTTGCGGCATCTTCACCTCCACCAGCGGCAGTGCCCCCAATCGCATCTTCAACATCGAATACCGCACCCGTTACTACAATAGCGGCGGCGCGGGCGTGCCGCTCAACTATGAAGTGAGGCTCTACGAGGGACTCTTCCGCTACGAGGTCATCTACGGCACGGTGAACCCTTTCACGCCGCCATCGGCCCGCAACTTGTCGATCGGCGTGCAGGAGACCCCGACCGGCGGCAACCACACTCTGCAGGTCTGCGACCCGACGGGAGGCGCATCGCCCCCCGTCCTCGCCGGCGACAAATACACCTGGAACGGCTGCACCGTACCCTGACGAGCGTGAGCCGCAGCCGCTCTGTGGTTGCCCCGGCGGCCTTTCTGCCTTCGCACCCCTTGGGCGTTCCCGTCCGCTCTCGAGGCGAGACGTGCTTCGTCCGACCGCAAGCACCCCAGTCGTCGAGGTGTCGTGCGAGGGTGCGCTGCGACGCGACACCGCGAGCGACGTGCCAGGCGATGTCCCGGATCAAAGGAAGCAGGTGAGGCCGTCAAACCAGCAGAGGTTCTCTTCCCCGATATTTTCCTTGAAATGCATCGGTCCCGGCCATTTTGAGGCCCCGGGAAATCGCCTGGCACTTAGTTCAGCACTTAGTTCAGCTCAACAAGAACTGTAAGCGACGCGTCGTCGACGAGATGCTCCGTCGGCTTGTCGAATTCCAGCGAGAAGAGCATTCCATCCACCAGCCAGATCTTTCCAGAGACCAAGAGATTTCTTTCTCTCATCACCTTGAACACAGCGAGAATGCTCTCTCCGCAACTCGTTGGCAGAGATGTCGACCGGTCCAGGGCCGGTTTCCCCTTGATCATCTGGTAGCTGTTCACCTGCTCCCCACCGCCGAGCCGCTGGACTAGATTGATCTGATCGATGCGGCGCTGCATCCGATCGGCCGAGGTCGGATCCAGCAGCTTCATCGTTTCGCGGAAGATCTGGAGCTCGAGCGAGTTGAAGCTCGTCGTTCCGCGAGAGAAGAAAGCTCGAAGGTGGTTGAAAATACCCATTCGTCAGACCCGAATCCAGCTGCGCCGGTAGCCACGGAGCCAAGACGAAGGTCGCCTCCCAGGCCGTGTCTCCGCCAATCTCCTAATGACCAGAAATCGGCCCTTCGCTCTGGACCTCGATCGGAACAGCCTCAAAAACCTCCCGCTTCGACGTGCCGTTGAGCAGGGTCGTCACCACCGTGAGGCCCTCGACAGGGCGCAAGCGGATGTTGTGGATGGGATCCCCGAAATCCCGGGGGATCACGACTTCAAGCGTCTGGTCGTCACGCCAGAATAGATACCTGACCGGCACCCCGTAGGAGCTCCACACCTCTGGCCGAGTTCTCGCAAGTCCAATGACTCGGCGCGCGTCTTCACGAGCACGCGATACCGATTCGCGACCGTCGCGCCCCCACCGTCGAACTCGACGACATGCGCCGCGAGCTTGCCATTCGGCGAGGGGATCGACTGGGTTACAGCTCCTGGATCGCACGCCGCAAGCAGGAGCATCGAAACAGGGAGTGAGAGCTTGAGGCTGCGCGTCAATGACATGGCTCTCCTGCGTAAGCTTGCTGGATTCTTACTTGATCCTCTGGGGCGTCCCCGTGCGGACTGCCGCTCCAAGGCGCACCCTGGCCCCAATGCCGGCCCGTAACCCTGTCTGAGATCCACTGAGCCAAGCCGGCACCGCGCAGTGCAGTGAAAATACCGTCGCCGCAGTTTTCTCAGAAAGCCGGTGCCTGGCGCGCAGGTTGCGGCTCGATCCGCCGGTTTTCTGCGCAGGCTTCGTTGAGGAACAGGATGTTTCGATCGTCGGCGCGCCATCGGGCGAGGCCGGAGGCGTCCGGGCTCATCCAGGAGAACATCGCGCGGTAGTCCAGCACTCTTCCGGCGAAGGCAAGTTGCACGCGCAACGTGGTGATGGACATCGGGATCTCGAAGTCCTTCACGATCGCCGCGGATTCGTCGAGGGACTCCGCGAGTGAAAGATCGGCGCCCTCCATCTCGTCCGGAAGATTCGGCGTCGGCTCCCACAGGGGAGCGTACGTGATGAAACCGAACTCGCCATTGGACGAGCTCGTTCTGGGGACGACGCGCAGTTGCCAGGCGGAGTCGTAGGTCTGCGCATCGATCGCGCGGAAGGTGCCGAACTGTTCGAACGGAATCATCCGGAAATCGGACGTCCGGATCTCGACCTGGAAACCGCTCATCCGCATGACCTGTTCGAAACGGCGGTAGAAGAGCGCCACGATCCGCTCGCGCTGGAGGTCCGTGAGCGGCTCGCGGACGTCCGGCAGCCCGAGCTCGTAGAGGACGTTGAACGTCTCGGGTTGCGCGGGAAGCGAGCCCACCTCCGCGGACGATCGTCCGGAGAACTGAAGCGCGACGACGAGACCGAGCACCCGCCCAGCTCGGGCCCAGTTTCCCGCCCGCACTCGTGCTCTGAAGGCCTGAGTTCGTCGCATGGGTCACCGAATGTATCAGGGCGCGAACGGGGCCTCGCGGCGCCCGCGCCTGCGGTCGCTCGCCCATCGAGTCTCGAAAGCGTCAGGAGTCAGCCTTGGGAAATCGGGGAAATCGCCTGGCACCTCTCCGGCACCTCTCCGGCGGCACCTCTCCGGCGCACGAAGAGCGGGCTCACGCAGGCGATGTCGCCCGAGCGCTCCGATCCAGCCAGTCGCGAGTCGCGAAGATGGAAGCGGCGGAGCCGTCGGTTTCACTCGACCTGCTGATCCGGTCGCTCCTCGCACTCCGGGTCCGCTCGACCGGGATCGCGAGTGCCATCGCTCGCGCCGCTCGCTGAGCGATCGCACGCGACGGGTCGAAGTCGGCGGCTTCCGCCCTACGCCGCCTGGGCCGAGGCGAGAATTCTTCCGACGTGGTCGGGAGCGAAGAACTCTGCCGGAGAGATGGTGCCGGCGTTCATCCGCACGAAGGCGTCGCTCGCGTTCTGATTGCCGGGGAGCGCGCCGAAGATCAGCTGTACGGCCAGCGGAGGCGGTTCGAGGGTCGCGAGCTGGCAGGTGAGCTCGTACATCGGGAGGGCGGCGCTGTCGCGATCGCGCTGGGCTTCGGCCATGGCGTCGTCGAACGTGCGGGCGCCAGTCAGCGCCGCTCCGATCGCAACCGACCAACGCTCGGCGTCGGTCCACGAGTTGTAGATCCCCTGCGCGGTGATCGGATCCTTGATGTAGCCGGCGTCGCCGACGAGCACCCAACCGGGTCCGAACGGCTTGCGGAAGTAGTTCGGCACCGTCGCGCCGAAGAACTTCGATTCGCGCTTCGCGCGGCCGAGGCGGTCGGCGACCTGCGGCACGAGAGCGGTGACGGCGAGGAAGTTTCCTTCGACGTCGTGCTTCTTCTCCTCGAATTCCGCGTAGGGCCAGCCGGCGATGACGAGCGTCAGGCCCTGGTGCGTCTCGACCATCGCCGCGCCCCGTCGTGGACGAATGTACGTCTCGAAGCGGCCCATCATCGGCAGGCCGCTCCAGTAGCTGTAATAGCTCGCGAGAAGCGGCGGCCGCTCGTGATACTTCGCCGGCTGCACCGCAGCGGCGACTCGCGAGCTCCGGCCGTCGGCGCCGACGACGATCGCGGCGCGCTCGTCGATCCATTCGCCGCGGCGGGATTTGCCGCGGATACCGACGACTCTGCCGTTCTCCTGCAGGATCTCCTCGACGACGAATCCTTCGCGCACTTCGACGCCGGCTTCGACCGCAGCGTCGAGCAGCAGCTTGTCGAGGAACGTGCGTCGCGGACAGTAGGCGACGGGCGACTCTGCCGTTCCCGGCGAACCCGCAATCGTGAACGACCCGAAGTCGTAGGCGTAGCGATCGATCGGCGGGCAGCCGGTCGCGACGAGCCGGTCGAGAAGACCCCAGCGCGCGAGCGCCGCCGCCGCCAGAGGCTGCACGACATGGGTCGACACGGTGTCGCTGGGGAAAGTGGCGCGGTCGACCAGCAGGACTCGGAAGCCCTGCCGGGCGAGAAGCATGGCGGTCGGCGATCCGGCGCAGCGCGCGCCGACGACAATCACGTCATAAGTCGGTTTCATGAGGTTCTCTCCATCGAGGTCGGTAAGAGCCGTTGCGGTCGCGGAGTCGAGGATGCCGGAAGGGTGCGGTAGGTTGACTCCGGTGCCCGGCGCGTTCCTGCGGCTCGCTGCAGGTGCCGGCCCGGCTGGCTTCCGCCGCGGACGGCACCGCAGATCCCACCGCAGGTGCCAGGCGCTTTCCCGAGTCACCCTCCCCGCCCACCTTTCGACGACGCCACCCTCGGCGACAGGGAGAAGCGTAGGGCGACCGCGCCCGAAACGCTCGCCACCTTCGTGCGCAACGAGACCTGCCGAAAGTGGGAGCGGACCTGCTGCCGCGGTCTTCCGTTCCCTGTGCCCTGCCGGGAACATCGACCATCGCTCGTAACCGGCGCCGGTCTTTCGCGTAGGACTCACCGATGCCACGGATCCGAGGGAGGCTTCACGAGCGTCGCCGCATCTCTCTGCTTGCGGCTCTGCTTGCGGCTCTGCTTGCGGCTCTTCTCGTCACTATCGCAAGCCTTTGCGGTGGGCGGGGCGGCGGGGCCTCCACCTCATCTTCCGATGCCGAAACCCGCACGGCGAGCGCTCGCGCTACCAATCGACCGGTCGTGCGGCTCGACGCTGCGTACATCGCGACGCCGGAGGGTCAGCCGCTCGGTCCGGATTGGTGGTTTCGTGATGCCGGCGGATTCGAAGCGCGGATCGCTTCGACACTCGAGCACGGCTTCCCTCCGGGCGCCGGGACTCGCGGCCGTTTTTCGCTCGACATTGAAGTTCCGGCGCAACTCGTGGAGCGCACATTCGCGATCTTCGGCCGCTTCACCGGCGCTGGCGACCTCTTTCTGGATGGAGCGCGGATCGCGAGCTGGGGCACGCTGTCGAGCGGGACCTCCGATGGCCACCCGGCGAAAGTTCATTCGGGATTCACCAACCCCGATCCGGTGCCGGTCCTGTTTTCGCACGCCGGACTTCATCGGCTCGAGATCGAGTACGAGAACCCCGCCGCCCGCCGGTTCGCCGCATCGGGCTGGATCGCAGGATTTCGTCTCGCTCTGGGTGACGGCGCCGAGACTTTTCGCTCCGACCTTCGTCGCGGCCGAAGTCAGAGCGCACTGCTCTGGGGATTCGTCTCGCTCTTCGTCGGATTCGGTGTCCTGCATCTTCTGCTCTGGCGGCTGGATCGTTCTCGCCGCGCCAGCCGCGATCTCGGCCTGATCTGTTTTTCCGCCGCCGCGCTCGTCTTCCTCCTCTTGTTCAAACTCCTATCGCACCGGCCCGGCTTCATTCTCTGGAGCGAGCCGATCATGAACGCGATCGGCGCAGCTTTTCCCTTGAGCGGGCTGGTGCTGGTCTATGGAATCACCCGAGTTCCGCCGAAAGCTCCGCCACGGCGTCGGCTGGCGATCGCGTCGGCGGTCGCGATCGGGCTCTCTCTCTGGGGGTTCGTGCAGCCAGCGCAGTCTCTGCCCTTTCTGTTCTTCGCCATGCTCGTGGGCTTCCTCGAGATGTTGCGCGAATCGGTCGTGCACCTGCGCCGACGGGAGGTCGGCGGTAAGTCGCTCGCCGCGGGCGTTGCGCTCTTGTCCGCAGGCTTCGCGCTCGGCCTGCTCTCGAACCTTGGCGTCATCCCCAGGACACCGATCTTCTCGACGATCGTGCCGTTCGCCTCGGTCGCCGCGCTCATTCTGTGCGCTTCGGTGTCGCTCTCGCAGTGGTTCCACGCGGCAGCCCGGTCCGAGCGCGAAATGGAAGAAGCGCGCAGGCTTCAACTCGCGATGCTGCCGGCGAAGTTTCCCGTCGTCCCGGGTCTCTCCCTCGCTGCGGCGATGGAGACTGCGTCCCGCGTCGGCGGCGATTTCTACGATGCGCGCCAGTGCGAAGGTGCTGGCGGAGCGCTCGACCTGATCGTCGCCGACGCCACCGGTCATGGCGCACAGGCAGGTGCTCTCGTTGCAGTGATGAAGGGTCTCTTCGGCGCTTCGCGAACCCACGGCGGCACGGAGTTTCTGACTGCTGCCAACGAGGCCCTGCTGCGCCTGGGCCTCCGCCCTCTGGCCATCGCTGCGACCTGGATCCGTATCGAAGGCTCAACGCTCAGCGTCGCTTCCGCCGGCACCCCCCCGCCGTTGCTGGTGAGTGCCCAAGGGGAAACGCAGACTCTCGGTGGCGGCGGCGTCCCGCTCGGACTGATGCGCGCCTCGCGCTACAGCTCAGCGAGCGTCGATGTCGCGCCCGGCAGCACGCTCGTTCTCTTCACCGACGGTCTGCCCGAATCGGCGGGTGCCGGCGGCAGCGAAGAGTTGGGCTACGAAGCCACCGAACACCTGGTTCGAAAAGCGGTTGTCGACTCCCCCTCCGCGGAGGAAACTGTCGCTAGCATCCGCAAGGCCGCCCGCATCTGGCGCGGCACCGAACTGCCCGAGGACGACATCTCGATCGTCGCGATCCGCTGGGAGGAGCCGCGCGACTAGTTTCCAGGCACCGGCTGGGCGACCGGTCTGCCCGGGACCGTCTCCGAAAACCGAGGCCGGGAAATCGGCTGGCACCTTTTCAGTTTCATGAGGTTCTCTCCATCGAGGTCGGCAGCAGGAGAGCGGATCGGCGAACTGGGGAGGATGCGAGAGGAGACTCGGGTGCCTGACGCGTAGCCGCGGTGTCCGCTGCGGATCCTGCGACAGCCGATTCCACCACAGGTGCCAGGCGCTTTCCCGAGCCGCTTCCCCACCCACCCTTCGACGACGCCACTCTCAGCGTCGGAAAGAAGCGTAAGGCGGATGCACGAGCAAAGCTCGCCACCTTGGTGCGAGTGGAGACCTGCCGAAAGTGGGAATTCTTCGCCCGGCGGAGCTCGCAACTTGAGTGCCCGGCGAACGCCCAGCATCGCTCGCTGATCGAAGGGCCCACCCACGGCGATCCTTCGAGCCCCTTACCGAAGGCTTTTTTCTCGCCGCGAAAACACCCTTGGAAGCCCCCGGTCAGAAAAGGGCTGTTTCTCAGCGGTCTGCCAGGGGGGCTTTCTCTCCCGCCATCGCATCCAGCACGCTCAGCTCCACCTGGTAGATGTTGCCGCTGGAGTTCAGCGTGCCATGCAATCGCGCTCGCAGCTCGGAATAGCTCAAAGGTGCCGGAAGCGTCTCGAGACCCAATCCACGTTCACTCGAATAAAACAGGTAGCGCCCGTCAGGCGATATGTGCGGCGCGTAGTCGCGCGCAGCTGAGTTCAGTGGCGCGTCCGGATGAAACGGCTTGCTCCATTTTCCGTCGCGATTCCAGCTGATGTACACGTCGAAATTTCCCAGCCCTTCCGGTCGCTGCGAGCCGAGCAGTACGAAGCGCTGGTCGGGGTCGACGAAGACGTCGAGATCGTAGAATGCCCCCGCCATTTCCGGGCCATTCATCTCGCGACTCAGATTCTCCGGCGGACTCCAGGCGCCGTTCTCGTAGCGCGAGCGATAGGCCTGGATGAGTCCGAATTCGCCACCGTCGCGCGATGACGAGAAATAGAGAGTTCCGTCCCGCGCCATGGATGCACAGTACTCACTTCCCTCCGAAGCGATGGGCGCGGGCAGATGTTTCGGTGCACTCCAGCGGCCGCTCGCCGTTTTCTCCACCATCCAGATGTCGTAGTCGTGCTTCGTCTTTCCATCGACCGGGCGATCGGAGCTCCAGAACATCCTTGTGCCGTCCGGCGAGTAGATCGGATCCGAGTCCGTGAATTGCCCGGAGAACGATGGGACGACGGGTGTCGTCCATTTTCCCCGCACAAAATGCGATTCAAGGATCGCGTAGTGGTACGAATGCGGCGCTGACCGGCTGAAATAGACCGTCTTTCCGTCCGGCGAAAACGAGCCGCCGAATTCATCGTCCTCGGTCGAGATCACGCCTTCGGCAAAAAGCTTCGGAGTCCGCAGGGACTCCTCTGTCGCGTAGGGCGGTGCCACCCTCTCCGCCGGAAGAGACGCCGCCGAGACCGCGCCGACAGCGCCTCCCAGGGCCCCGACGACCGTCCCGACGACAAGGCAAAAGCTTCGTGCAGTCATCATGGCTGGATCCCCAGGGCTTCCATACCAACCTGATAGATATCGCCGAGGCCGTTTCCTGGACTGTGCAGAGTCTTCTCGAATTCGGTGAACGCGAATCGTCGATCGTGCTCGAGCAAGGGGCCGCGCTCGCTGGTGAAGAAGAGATAGCGACCGTCCGGCGAGAGAAAAGATGTTCCCTCCTCGGCCGCCGAGTTGATGGGTGCGGGCAGATGCCGAAGCGCCGACCAGACGCCGTTCTTTCGCTCGCGAATGTACAGGTCGCCTCGTTCATAGATGCCCTCGCGCGTCGTCATGGCGTCTTTACCGCCTGAAACCGTGACGATCATGAAGCGCTCATCTGGGTCGACGAACGCCGCGGATTCGTACGGCGCACCGGCTGTCGCGTCGCTCACGACTTCGGGCGGAGACCACTCACCGCTCCAATGCGAACGCAGAATTCCGCCACCGTTGCTCGATGACGCGTAGTACAACGTCCCGTCGCGCGTCATCGAAGGTGCATAGTCGCTGCCCGGGCTATTGATCGGCGCCGGCAAACGCTGCGGCTCGCTCCACTTGTCTTCCTCCCGGGTCACCATCCACAGATCGAGATCGCGATGCGGCTGTCCGTCGATCGGTCGTCGCGAAGCGAAATAGAGCTTCGAACCATCCGATGAAATGAACGGCGTGAGGTCCGAGTACTGACCTGAAAAAGGTGCAACCTCCGGCTCGATCCACTTCCCCTTCACCCACCGCGTCACGCAGATGGTGTAGTGGGAAGGCCACATGGTTCGCTTGGTGAAATAGAACTCGCGACCATCGGGCGTGAAGGTTCCATCGCGCTCGTAGTCGGACGTCGCCACAACGCCGGGGGCAAACAACCGCGCCGTTGTCAGTGGAGCTGATGGCGCATAGGGCGAAACGGCCGCTTGAGGTTCCACCGGACTCGCGGCTTGCGCAGGCGCGGCGAGCGCGAGCGCAGGCAATCCGAGGATCAAAGCGGCGATGGCGGGTCGCATGGGACCTCCAGGGTGTCGCTGGCGAACCAACGTTCGTTCCTACGGCAAGCGTTGCGAATAGTTCTGGAGAGGCCGCAATTCTCTTCGATCAGCGACTCCCCAAAAGGCCGCGGAAGTCTCCTTGCGCCTGGGAGTCAGCACCTGGGAGTCCTCTGGGGAGCTGCCTCGGGAGATCCCTTGGCCTCGGGAAATCGCCTGGCACCTTCGCGGCCCTTCGCGGCCGGGAAATCACCTGGCACCTTCGGGGTCTCTGGTCAATTCGGGGACGACCGCGCTTCAGACCATTGGCGAGCCCGAGTCGAACCCGTCGCACAGGAGACCGCCGGATGCGAGTCCGCCGCATTGCGGCGAGGGCAAGCTCACGCGGATCGACACTTCGCGCGTGACCTCGGGATGCGGCGGAAGGGTCAGGGAAAAACCCCAGCCGCCGGTGAAATCGCCCGGGCTCCGGGCCCGGAGACGATCCGAGCCGGCTTCTCTCTCGGGAATGAAGATCGGGAGGTCGCGGGCCAGACGAGCGGCCAGGATGGGGAACGCCGATGGCCGCGGACAGGAAAATCGCCTGGCACCTTCTCAGCACCTTCTCAGCCGCGGGCAGGGAAATCGCCTGGCACCTTCTCAGCAGACGGGAAAATCGCCTTGCACCTTCTCAGCAGCCCTTTCTCGGGCGGGCGGGTCGGATCCCGTTCATCGTCAGGATCCGATCCATCCCACCGCGTCGACCTTACTCGACCGAGAAACTCTGGAGCTCTACGGGCATCGTCGAAGCATCGATCGCCGTGCCGTCGTTCTGGTAGCACCAGCTCTGGATGGTCGACGGCAGGCCGGTCGTCGCGCTGACCGTATCGATCCGCATCCAGCCGTAGTTGATGGCCAGCGTCGCTTCGTTCCAGAAACGGACGCCGAGATACTTTCCGGTCTGAGTCGTCCGCCAGTTCGCGAGCTGCGCGACGCTGGGTGCTACGACGGAGTAAGCGCTGGCACTGCCGATCGTCGCGCCCGCGCTGAGGACATCGATGATGCCTCCAGTGGCGACTGCCCCGGCAGGGCTGGAGTCGGCGGCGTTGTTGAAGTAAAAGAACACCCCGCCGGTTCCCCAGGGATTGATGTCCCAGCCGGGGCTCGCGGCCGGAGTGGTCGCGGACGTTCCGGTCACGAGGTTGACGTAGACGCCAGCCGTGGTCGCCGGGACCGCGATGGGTCCGCCGGAGCTGCAAACCACGGTGGCCGATGCGGCGGAGGCCAGCGCGAACAGCGAGACGGCAACAGCGGCGGCGGGATTCGTGCGGCTCTTGAGACTGGACATGGTCGGACTCCGGTTGTTCAACGTTGGGCGGGAAGTGCAGGGGCGGACGAGCCCCTTGCGAGGAGGTGAGCTTCGGCACGCGCGAGAGCTCGGGCCAGAGGATCAAGTGCTGGTCCGTAGAGCGTTCGACGAGCGGTTGAGGTATTGAGGGGCCGCCGGACCTGAGCGGCGCTCGCGGTGCGCGTTTCCTGGCGAGCTGCAGAGAACTCGAGGCAGGTGGCCTCATAGGGGAGACCGACGAAAGCCAACAGGTCCCGCACCTCGCCGGTGAAGTCGGTGAGGAGCGCCTCATGCGCCTGCGTCCGGCAGCGCGTTGCCTGCTGCCCTGCGAAGTGCCGCCACTGGCGCTCCTCGTCGACGGCGTAGGCGGCCAGGGAGTCGTAGTCGTAACTCCAGCCGAACATACCCGGGGCGAACATCTGCTTGTAGCAGGACCAGGCGGTCTCGAGCGACGCGCGCTGGCACCGCACGATGCGGGCGCCCGGCAGCATGCGCAGGATGGCGCCGACGTACAGCCAGTTCTCCGGCATCTTGTCGACGAAGACTGTCGCACTCTGCCAGCGCGCGGTGCGTTCCAGATACTCCTCGCCGAGTCGCTGCCAGTCGTTCGCGGTCGCGCTTTCGACCCAGAGCGGAAACGGCTGACCGCGGCGGATCGATTCGGCGGCGAGAATCAGGCCGACGTCCGGAAGTTCACTGGCGCCGACCACCTGGGAGTGGGCCGACAGGATGTGTTCGACCAGCGTCGTGCCCGAGCGCGGCATTCCGAGCACGAAGGTCACCTGGCGGCCGCGATCGGCGGCGCCCGCTGGAACAGGCTCACGAAAGGTCTCGAGCGTGACGTCGACGGCGTAAGAGAAGGTTTCGGCGCTCCATCGCGAGCGGCGCCGCTGCAGCCGGTTGGCGGTATCGAAGGCGCGCACCGCCTCCTCCGGCCGGCGCGCCAGCTCGTACGCCTGACCGAGCGCGAAGCCGGCGAACACCTGCGTCTCGGAACTGTTCTTCGGGTTCCGCGCCAGCCGTTCGAGAGCGCGAAGCTCGTCCGGCGCGAGGGTCACGGTCTTCAAATCGAGCAACCCGAACCAGGCCCGGGCCTCGGCGCCCGCACGTCGGGTCAGCTGGCGATAGGTTTCGGCGGCCTCGTCGATTCGCCCCAGGGCGGTGAACGCCCGGGCGATGAGGAACTGTGCGGGGATGTTGCGCGGCGCGACGAGCAACGCCTGCCGCACCGCTTCCAGCGCGGCCGGAGCGTCGGCTTCGAGGTCGTGCCGCACCGCGAGGTCCAACCACTCCTGAGCGTTCCGGGCGGACAACGGACCCAACGCACCCACTCGCTCCTCGCGCGCCACCGCAGCGCCGGCGGCGAACTTCGCGCGCCCGCGACCGAGGTCTGGTTCGTCGAGTCGCGCGTTGCTCGCCTGCATTCGGTTCCTCATGAAGCGAATCGTCGCGTAACCATATCGCTGGCCCCAGATGCGCACAAGGCGCCTTTCAGCCGCTGTCGGGTGCCGTTGCAGGACGCTGCCGTGAAGCGCTCCCTGACCGTCTTGAGGACCTCGGTCCGCGCAAGGTCGAAGGACGGAGATGAGTTCGAGGAGGCGTCCTGAGCTCCTCGCCTCAACCTGGAGTCCAGTGAAACATCGACCCTGCGGCCCGGAGGGGTGACAGGAGGGGGGCAGGAGGGGTGCAGGAGGGGTGCCAGCCGATTTCCGTTTCACTCCCAACTTCCGCTTCCTTCGACGGCGTCGCAATCTCCGAAGCGTCTGCTGCGGGCCAGTCTAGACGTCCAGCTTGTCTGAATCTAGATCGCAAAGGGTTTCCAGGCGAGGCAACGCTGACCTCGCGAGCTCTAAAGCGCAGGAGCCTAGCCCCGCGAGCCCTGGATCGAACTCATGGCTGACGGATCGCGCGCTGGATGCGAGGCCGAGTGCGAGCCTCGGCCGGCCGACGACGGTTCTGTCCGCGGGATCAGGCGAAAATACCCTGGGATTGACCTTCGCCCCCCGACGGGCTGCGCCGGCGTCAGCGGCTCCGCGCCGCAAAACTAACCGGGCCCGCTGGTGGGAACGCGCCTGGTGGAAATTCGATGTCGACCCTGCCCTCGCGAAGGCACCGCGCGGCGCGGCGATAGGCGTCGACAAATCTCAAATAGGCCCGACGGAGCGCACGCCGCACGGCCGGCGCCACGGCATGAAACATCGGAGCCGGTCCCTTCTTGATCCGGTTCGGTTCGTGATGTGGGTTCTGGCGACAGACAGCCGCTCGGCCCACAGGCTCGATTCCAGTCGCTTCCCTGAGCTGCATTGCCCCACGCTCAATCTCCGCGATCAGACCTTGAACCTGCTCGCGCTGAGCGGCCGGCTCCAGCGACTGCCAACAGGGTAGCGGAGCCAGCGTGAGCTCTTCGAGCTCGTCCAAGGCCGCCGGATCGAGAAGCACTCCCCGCCTGCGAGCTCGTGATTCCAAGGTTCGCGACCGCCATCGTCCCGAAACTGTGGCGCCTTCCGCGAGCGCCCGAGCACAATGTGCACCGGGCCAGTCGAGCGGTGACGCGACAAGGCCCTCCTTGACGCCCTGCGCGAGGATGTAATTCAGCCGAGCGATCTGAGCTGCCGCCTCGTCTGAGACCACAATCGCCTGGTATCTCCGCCCCCAGAACTTCTCTCGCCATCGGGCCAAACGGCCCGCTTCCCGCGCGAGGTTGGAGTTGAGGTACGTCATGAATGTGGCGAGCTGCTGGGCGTCCGCGACCCACACGAGGAGATGGTAGTGATTCGAGAGGAAGGCGTAGGCGTGGACTGCGACAGTCCAGAGGCGCGCTGCGCGTGCCAATACGCCGAGCGCAGCCTCGTTCAGAGCTGGAGAAGGTCGAAGAAGAAGTCGACCCTGAACAGTTCGGCAAGTGACCTCGACCATCGCGCCGCCGGGCGGTACGTATCGTAGTCGTCTCGACATACATCCAGAGACGGAATGGAACCAGCGAATCTGGCGGTAGGGGCAGGAGCGGTGGAAGAAAAAAGCCAGGCTGAACTGAGCCGCTGACACCTTCCTTAGAAAATCGACTTCTATGAGACGGTCGGTTCGGTCAAGCGCCTTCGGTTCGGCGACGAGTGTCTTAGTTTGACGGTGCCCCTTACAGGCACGAGCTTCTATCCGCACTCCGAGTGGCCTTTCTTCGGGCAGGAAATCGCCTGGCACCTTTCGGGCACCTTTCGGGGGCACCTTTCGGGGAAATCGCCTGGCCTTTCGGGGGCACCTTTCGGGGCGCCACGAAGACCGCGATCTCGGAGACGTCAGGCCGGTTCGCAGCCGGCCTTGCGCAGTTCGACGCGGCGGTTGCGGGCGCGGGAGAGATCATCCGCGTTGGGAACCACCGGGCGCGTTTCGCCGAAGCCTTTCGCTGACAGCCGGTTCGCTGAAATTCCGTGCGCCGTGAGCCACGCGACCACCGCGCGAGCCCGCGCATCCGAGAGCTTGAGGTTGAAGTCGTCGCCGCCAACGTCGTCGGTGTGGCCTTCGACCGAGATCGAGATCTCGGCATGCGCCGCGAGCAGCGCACGGACCTTCTCGAGCTCGGGCTCCGAATCGGGCCGCAAGGTCGATCGATTGAAATCGAAGTGCACGCCGTAGAGAGCCACCGTGCAGTCGCGCGCCATCCGCGCGTTCCAGTCTTCGGCACCGAGATCGGCGACGGCGACGGAGATTCCCTGATCGCTTGCCGGATCAGATCGCGAGAGCGTCGCCCAGATGCTTCTGCCGTCGCGGACGTACGACGCGACCAGCGGACCTTCGCCGTCGGCACTGCCGGGCGATTTCGCTTCGAGCGTCCAGCCAGCCCGGGTGAGCGCGGCGCGGTAATCGCGGGCGAAGGCGAGCCGGGAAAGGGTCGACGGCGCCGAGTAGCGCTTCACGATGTATCCGGTTCCGGCGAGAATCGCCTCGCCATCGACACCGGAAACGCCCAAGCTCAGCGGCTCGTCGACCTCGACGGACTGCTGCAGAACCGTTCCGGGAAGATGCGTGAGATACGGGAAGTCATCTCTGGCAGAGAATTTTTCGGGCTGCGCCGCGGGTGCGGGCACGGTGAACGTCGAGCCGACCGCCTGGACCTCGATGAGCTCGAGAAGCGGATCCTGAAAGTCGCCGAGCGCGATCCCCAGCCAGCTCTCGACGGTACCGGCGACGCGCTTCAACGTCCAGCCGGTCTCGCCGTCGTTGTGGACGATCTTGAAACCCTGCGCGAGGAGTGCGGGCTTCCAGCTCTTCCAGGTCGCGACCGCGCCGGGATTCACTCCGGAAGCGAACGCGAGATACGAGCGCCAGTGTTTGCCCTGCTTGTGGACCTGGCCCTCCTCCATCCAGAAGTCCGCTTCGCCGAAATCCTCGGCCGTGAGGCTCCCGGAGGACGGCGGCTCGACGCCTGCGGGCAGCGGAACGTAAGCCGGAAAGCCCTCGACCGCGAACGCCGGAAGAGCGGAGAACAGCAGAACCGCGAGAACGACCGATGAGGAGAGCCAACGTGACATCCGACCTCCGAAAAGCCGGCAGGAAACATCGGCCGACCGTGCGGTGTATTTTACCGCTTGCAGGAAGCGCGGGCACGAGCCGGCGAATTCAGCCGCAGGAGCGAACCCTCCGTTGATCGCCATATACACCCTCCCCGTCTTCATCGTCGTCCTCATCCTCGCCCTGCGCTTCGTGCGGTCGAAGAACAACTCGACGAGAAGCCGGGCCATCGTGGCTGGAGTCTTTCTCTTCGCGCTGACGGCGCCGTTCGTGGCCGCGGTGTCGCAGGTGATCTCGTTCCTGCTTGTTGCCGGTTTGGGACTGGGGCTGCTGATGCGGAGACATTGGGATGAGGCGACAGGAAAAGAGAAAAAATAAGAGGCTCGGTAAAGAAAAACGAAGAGGCTCCGTAGCGAAAAACGGGAGTTCCACGGGCGACGCATGCGTCGCCCGCACAACCGAATCCGGCAGCGACGGGTGGCCGGACCGAGGGCTCCAGCGGGCGCGGAGCGTTTTATCAGCGAGCACCCGCGGGAAACGGGCCGGACAGGCCCCGTCGCGGCGCATGCGGAAATGTTTGTGAGCAGAGTGGTGCGCGTTGCGCAACGCGAGATGGGATACAGATCGCCGGCAGGTCCGCATCCTTCTTCGTTGCGCGGAATCGGTGGACGCGCTCTCGCCGGCCGCCAGGGCCCGCGCGCGGAGCGCGCTAGACTCGCGGCGAGGAGATCGCTTCCATGTCGACCCTGTTTCGCCGCGCCCTCATCTGTCTCGCGCTGATCGCTTTTCTCGCTCCGTCTTCCGGAAGAACGTCCATGAACGAATCGAGATCGAGACCGTCCAGCTCGCCCCTCGACCGCGTTGCGCGGGACTACGTCGATCTGGTCCTCGGAATCGGCGAGCACGACGCGAACTATGTCGACGCCTTCTACGGCCCCGAAACCTGGCGCGACCAGGTGAAGGCCCAGAAGCCCGATCTCGCGACGCTCGCTTCCCGCGCCGACGCCGCCATTGCGCTCGTCATGGCGGTGCCCGCGCAGGCTCCGGGGCCGGCCGGCTCTTCTCCCGATCCACTTCCCGCGCTGCGACGCGACTATCTCCTCCATCAGCTGCAGAGCGCCTCCGCACGCATCGCGATGCTGCGCGGCAAGAAGTTCTCCTTCGACGCGGAGTCGAGAGCGCTCTATGACGCCGTCGCGCCGACCCACGATGCGGCGTTTTTCCAGACTCGTCTCGATCGCATCGACGCCGCCCTGCGCGCCATCGAGCCGCCGGGAGCGGCCGGCGGCGAGCGCCCGCTGCGCGATCGTGTCGAGGCACTGCGCACGCGCGTGACCATTCCGCGCGACAGGATCGAGGCGGTCTTCGCCCGTGCGATCGCCGAGTGCCGGTCGCGCACCGCGGCGAGAATCCCGCTTCCCGCGGGAGAGAAATTCACTGTCGAGGAGGTGACCGACAAACCGTGGAGCGCCTACAACTGGTACAAGGGCAACCTCACGAGCGTCATTCAGGTGAACGTTTCGCTGCCGATCTGGATCGATCGCGCGGTCGATCTCGCCTGTCACGAGGGCTACCCTGGACATCACGTCTACAACCTGCTGCTCGAGCAGAAGCTGGTGCGCGAGCGCGGCTGGCCGGAGTTCGAGGTGTATCCGCTGTTCTCGCCGCAGTCGCTCATCGCCGAAGGGACGGCCAACTTCGGCATCGAGATGGCCTTTCCCGGCGACGAGCGCCTGGCGTTCGAGCGCGACGTGCTCTTCCCGCTCGCCGGACTCGATCCGGCGCTCGCCGCTCCGTATCGCCAGGTGACGGCGCTCGTGCAGGAGCTCTCGTACGCCGGCAACGAGGCAGCGCGGAAGTATCTCGACGGCGAAATCGACGCCGCCGCGGCCGCGCAGTGGATCGAACGTTACGGTCTTTCGTCTCCCGAACGCGCCACGCAGCGAGTGAAATTCATCGAGACGTATCGCGCGTACGTCATCAACTACAACCTCGGCCAGGATCTCGTGGCAGCGTACGTCGATCGTCTGAGTGCCGGCACGGCAGCGAACGAAATGAGCGCGAAGCGCTGGCAGATCTTCACCGATCTCATCTCGTCGCCGAGGCTGCCGGGCGCGCTTGTCGCGCCTTGAGGTACCCGCTCGTCGCGCCTTGAGGTATCCGCTCGTCGAGCCGTGAGGTACCCGCTCGTCGCGCCTTGAATCACCCGCTCGTCGCGCCCGGGTCCGACCTGCCGCGGCCCGACTCGGCGCCAAGCGGCCGCTACGGAACGACCAGGCTCCAGCCATCGAGAGTTCCGGACTCAAATCCGTCTGCGAAGGGCGTGGCATAGAGGACGATTTCGGCGCCTGCAAACTCCTGATCGGACGCTCTGCGATAGGGAAGTCCGATCGCCAGGTCGGAAATGCCGTCGCCGTCGAAGTCGCCTGCTGCGAGCGCGGATCCCATGCACCCCCCGCCATCCGGAGCGGGGAGGGAGGGGCCCAGAGACGGTTCGAAGGTTCTCCACTGCGAAGAGAGCCCGGATGCGCTGCCGGCCGCCACCAGAACGGCACCGACAGCAGGAACGTGCTGGAAGCCGCCGCTCGGCGGGCTGGCGCGCGATGGGACAGAGACGACCGGCAGACCCGGGCGACCGACGGCCAGATCTTCGAAGCCGTCGCCATCAAAATCTCCCACGGACAGGGCCTGCCCGAGCCGGTCGTCACGCAGGATGGGATCACTCCCGTTCGAAACCGTTCCCGTGTCATAGCGAACGGCTGAGCTGAAAAACGGAGCAAAAGCTCGCAGGCCGTAGATCACTTCGAGCTCCCCCGCGTCGAGAACAGAGGTCCCTGCCGTGAGGTCCTCGTCGGGCGTTCCGACGACCAACTCGTCTTCGCCGTCGCCATCGAAATCGCCGGCCGCCAGCGCAGTTCCAAATGCATCGTTCGAGTCGAAGGAGATGCTGCCGAGCTCAAACTGATTGAGGTAGTTGCTCAGGTTGAAGATGAGACCCCAGGGACTGCCGAAGACCGTCATCACAGCTCCGTCCCGGTGGTTCTCGCCGGGAGTACCGATCGCCAGATCGTCCACCGAGCGGCAGATCCCGAGGACGCAACGGGTGTCGCCGTTGAAATTCCCCGTGGTCAGCGCTGCCCCGAAGCCATCGCCGTTCTCGGCGACATCGGGTACGCCTTCGACTCCCTGGCGCAGCACGTACGCGGCAATCGGATAGAGCCCGCCAAAGTGCCCGTGGACAACGACGACGGCCCCGGCGCCATCCTGTGTATCAAAAAAATAGATCGACTGCGGCACACCGATCGCCAGATCGTCGTAGCCATCGCCGTCGAAGTCGCCAGCTGCGAGCGCGGCGCCCAGCTCGTCGTGATCCGTACTTCCGGGGATTGCCGGAAAGCCGGGGCTCCCGCTCCGCAAGATGTGTTCACCCGCGAGCTGGATGCCCGTCGGAAGACCATAGTGAATCGAGACCAGTCCACGCTCCGATCCGACGCCACCGGCCCCATCCGAGGTCGGAGCTCCGATCGCCAGATCGTCCAGTCCGTCACCGTTGAAGTCGCCCACGGCGAGCGCCTGACCGAAACCGCCCGTTTCCTCGGGAGTGATCTGGCTGTCCGGAGCGTAAGCGTTCAACAGTGTGTCGAAGATACCCGCCGCCAGGCCGACCCCCGGTATGCCCCATCGCACGATGACCGCACCCGTGGTGTATTGAGGATGGATCGTCGTTCCGGTGTCGAAGGGTATGGCTGTCGCGAGATCCGTCGCCCCGTCGCCATTGAAGTCTCCTGCCGCCAATGCCAGTCCGAACCGTTCGGAAGAATCCACCGGGTAGAACGGCACCGTCTGATTCTCGAACCACTGCGCGCCTTGCTCGGAGAGCCCGCGGACCAGCGCCCGGCCGGGCGCTGCGAAAAAGGGGCAGAGAGGAATGCTTGCCAGGACGAGAAGCCGGATGCCTCTACGATCGGTAGTTGTCCACATGCACAACTACGCGGAAACCGTGTCGGCGCGGGATCATATGCAGCCGCGAAAGACCCTGGCCTTCCCTACCAATCCGTCGGAACGTAGTCCTTGAGGAACTTGCCCCAGACGTGGTGGCCGGTGTTGAAGCCGTCGAGGATGGGGTCGACGATGCGGGCGGCGCCGTCGATGCTGTCGAGCGGCGGGTGGAAGCGATGGTCGGCGACCTTGCGGGCGGCGATCTCCGCCGGATCCTCGTCGGTCACCCAGCCGGTATCGACACTGTTCATGTGAATCCCGTCGTGGTGGTAGTCCGCCGCCGACGTGCGGGTCATCATGTTGAGCGCCGCTTTCGCCATATTGGTGTGCGGATGCCGCGTCGTCTTCTGATGCCGGTAGAACTGCCCTTCGACCGCCGAGACGTTGACGACGTGCTTGTCGCGTTCTCCCGTGCGCAGCATCAGCGGCTTGAGCCGTCCGTTGAGAACGAACGGCGCGACGGCGTTCACCAGCTGAACTTCGAGAAGCTCGACGGTCGAAACCTCCGCGAGCGCCAGGCGCCAGGAGTTCCGGCCGCGCAGATCGACCTGCTGCAGGTCCATGTCGAGCCGGCCCTGGGGAAAGAGACCCGGATCGTCGGCGTGATCTTCCGGCAACAGAGCGACCTGCGAGAGCTCCGCAGCGTGAGTCAGTCCCACGAGCCTGGCGACGTCGGTCGTCGCGGCAAAGGCTCCTTCCCGGTTCGCGTTCGCATCCGGCAGGAGGTTCGGTCCACGCAGCCCTTCGTAGCTGCCGAGGAGGCGGCGCTGCTCGGGCGCGAGGGAATCGACCGCTGCGCCTTCGCTCTCCATCATGTGGCGATAGAACTCCGGCGGCCGGCGCACCGTCTGGCAGGCGTTGTTGACGATGAAATCGAGACGCTGCGGATGTCCATCCGGCCCGTCGCGCTCGAGCAGCACCCGACAGAACGCCTCGACGCTCGGAGTGTGACGGAGATCGAGTCCGAAGATCTCCAGCCGGTCCGACCAGTCGCGGAAGTCGGGCTCCGACGAATAGCGCATCGCCGAGTCGCGGGGGAAGCGCGTCGTCACGATGAGGTGGGCTCCGGCGCGCAGCAGCTTGAGACCGGCCTGATAGCCGATCTTCACGCGACCGCCGGTGAGGAGCGCGACCCGGCCGGAGAGATCCGCCGATTCCGTGCGCTTGCGGAAGTTGAGCTCGGCGCAGGCGGGACAGAGCTGATCGTAGAAGTGGTGGACTTCGCTGTAGTGCTTCTTGCAGCCGTAACAGTGCCGCGACTCCAGAAGCACGCGCTGCTCCGCCACGGTCTGCGCGGCGTCGAGATCGACGTCCTGGGCCACGAAATCCGCCGGCGGCCAGACGTTCGGCGAGGTCACGACCGGCCGGCGCCGGAGCTCCCGGATTCCCGCCTGCTGGAAAAGCGACTCGTCGCGCTGCACCTGCTCGGCCCGCCGCTGCCGCGTCGTCGCCTTCACCATCCGCCGGCGGGCCCGCGGATCGGGGTGCGAGACCTGCCGCGTCGCCCGCAGCAGCCGCTGACGGTCGGCCTCGGGTACCTGCACCAGCAGGGCCCGGTCCTTCTCCACCTCTTCGAGAAATTCGGTCGCCGAGCGCATGCGCGCAATGAGCTCCGGATCGCTTGCCGGATGGATCGGCGACGGAAGTTCGATCGCCTCCGGCTCCCGAGTCTCCGGACTTTCGATCGGAGTTCCGGCCGCAGCAGGGGATTCTTCCAGAGGAGTTCGCATCGCAGCCGATTCTACGCGACCTCCTCCGTCCGCTCCGGGCTCAGGCGCCTCCCGCGGCCGACCAGGCGTCGGCGTCGCCCGACTCGAAGCCGTCCGTGAAGAGGCCGTTGCCGCAGACGAGCCGGATGTTGTCGAGCTGCGCGTAGTAGTCGGACGCACTGTTCGAGTGGTCGACATAGCGCCATCCGAGACGAACGTTCGAGTTCCCCAGAACCTCGGCGAGATCGACACTCACCCGCGCTCCCGGAGCCGCCCTGAAGGCTCCGTAGTCGGCGTTCGTCGTCTGCGCGAGGTTCGTCCAGGTATCGCCGCCATCGAGGCTGTAGTCGACATAGAGAGCGTCGCCGCTCGCGAAGTCCTGATAGTTGACCAGAAATTCGACCCGCGCGGAGGTCTGCCCGGCGAGGCTGAAGCTGTGCGTGCGCAGCTGGGTATCGTAGGCCTGTGGATCCACCATCGCGCTCGAAGCGCAGGCGGCATCGCCGGCTCCACCCGTAAAGTTCGCGGCTTCGCCGCAAGCTGCGAGATCGCCCCAATCCACGTCCGAGTCCGGAAGAGTCGCGAGGGCCAGCCAGTCGTAGCTCGTCCAGCCGGTCGGGATACCGTTCGAGAACGTCGTCGTCGGGCCGTTGCAGGCGACGAGGTCCGGGGTGATCGTCACCGGAACGGCCGCGGAAGCGGTCACCACATCCGTCGGCCCCGGGTTGTACGCGGTCCACGCCGCCACATAGTCACCGGAAGAATCGGGTCGGCGATTCTGCATTAGAAAAACCGCCGTCTGCGGCTGTAGATCGATCGGGAGCGCCGCGAAAATCGGCCCGAGGTCGTCTTCGAGGTCGTGCCGGGAGAAGGCGACACTGCCGGAGTTCCCCGCGAAATAGCAGAACCGGATGTCGGTGCCGCGCGGCACCGCGAAGCTCGCTCCCGAAGCGCAACCGTCGTGCGTGAGATCGGTCGTCCCGGTCACGAAGAGATCGAGCGCAGGCCCGCCCAGCCGCGGCTTGTCGTACCTCGAGGTTTCGACCGCCGAGGCCGCCGGCGGGAAATCCTGCGCCCGCAGGGCGCTCGAAGAGACGAAGAGCATCGCGAGACTCGCGAGGATGGACGAGCGGAATTGGAGCTGACGTGTGGTCATGACGCGGAGCCTCCTGAAGGAAACGATGCGACGGCGAGACGACCCGCCCGCAGCCTGGCGGATGCCAGGAAGCCGGTACGAATCCCCTGCACAGCGATCGGATTGCAAGAGGACTGCCCAGAAGAATCCAGGCTCAGCCCTCGGCCAGGAAGTGTCCGTTTCGAGCGTCCTCCGCAGTAAACTCCTCTCATGGCCAATGGCGCGATTCGGGAGTTCGTAAAGCATCACTACCGGCATTTCAACGCTGCGGCGCTGGTGCGCGCGGTCGACGACTATGAAAAGCACATCGATTCGGGCGGCAAGATGATGGTGACGCTCGCCGGCGCGATGTCGACCGCCGAGCTCGGACTCTCTCTCGCCGAGATGATCCGCCAGGACAAGGTCCACATCATCAGCTGCACCGGCGCGAATCTCGAGGAGGATGTCTTCAACCTCGTCGCCCACGACCACTACGTGATGGTTCCGCACTATCGCGATCTCACCCCCGAGCAGGAGCGCGAGCTGCTCGACAAGCACTTGAACCGCGTGACGGACACCTGCATCCCCGAGGAGGAGGCGATGCGCCGCATCGAGCGCGCCGTCCTCGAGGAGTGGCAGGCCGCGGACGCCCGAGGCGAAAGGCTCTTCCCGCACGAGTTCATGTACCGGATCCTGCTTTCCGGCAAGCTCGATTCCCAGTTCCAGATCGATCCCAAGGATTCGTGGCTCATGGCCGCGGCGAAGAAGAACCTGCCCATGGTCGTGCCCGGCTGGGAGGACGCCACTCTCGGCAACATGTACACCGGTCACACGCTCAAGGGGAACATCAAGAACGTCCACACCGTGCGCACCGGGATCGAATACATGGCCCAGCTCGCCGAGTGGTACAAGGCGGAGAGTCGGAAGCAGTCGATCGGCTTCTTCCAGATCGGTGGCGGCATCGCGGGAGACTTTCCGATCTGCGTCGTCCCGATGCTCTACCAGGACATGGGGATCCACGACATTCCCTTCTGGGGCTACTTCTGCCAGATCAGCGATTCGACGACGAGCTTCGGCTCGTACTCCGGTGCGGTGCCCAACGAGAAGATCACCTGGGGCAAGCTCGACGTTCCGACGCCGAAACACATCATCGAGAGCGACGCGACGATTGTGGCGCCGCTGATCTTCGCCTGCCTCCTGGGCTGGTAGGCGGCGGAGGCTATTTCCCGGGGCGCGCGTAGAATCGGCCGCGATGCCCCCAGAAGTACCCCCAGAAGTACCCCCAGAAGTGCCCCCGGAGGTTCCCCCGGAAGGACGCCCGGGAGTGCCCCCGCAGGCAATACCGGCTGCGGAGGTCACGGGCCTCCTTCAGGCCTGGAGGTCCGGCGACGCCGCAGCCGGCGACGCGCTCCTCGCGCGGATCTACCTCGAGCTCAAGCAGATCGCGGCCTCGCAGCTGCGGCGCGAACGCCCGGATCACACGCTGCAGACGACCGCTCTGGTGAGCGAAGCGTTCCTGCGGCTGATCGACCAGCGCAACGTCGACTGGCGCGACCGTACCCACTTCTTCGGGCTCGCAGCGACAATGATGCGGCGGGTTCTCGTCGACCATGCGCGCGCGCGCCTGGCGCGCAAGCGGATCACTCCCGAAATTCCCATCGTCGAGACGATCTCGATCGGGCCCGGTACCGAGGTCGAGCTGCTCGACCTAGATCGTGCGTTGACCGCGCTTGCGGCCAGTCATCCGCGGCAGGCAAGAGTGGTCGAGATGCGTTTCTTCGGTGAGATGGATGTCGACCAGATCGCTCTCTGTCTCGGCGTGTCGACGCCGACGGTGAAGCGCGACTGGCAGTTCTCGCGGGCCTGGCTGAACGCCGCGCTCGCCGACCTTCGCCCTGCGCCGTGAGCGGAGAAATCTCCGAGCTCTTCACCGAGGCCCTCGAGCTCGCGCCCGGCGAGCGGGATCGCTTCGTCGCCGGGATCGCCGCGCGCGATCCCGATCTCGCGTCAGCTCTTGCCCGCCTGCTGGCACGCGCCGAAGACGAAAGCTCTCCCCTCGATCGCTCTCCGTGGACGCCGTTCGTCCCGTCCGCCGGACTCGCTCCGCTCATCCCGCTCACCCCGCTCAACCCGCTCGCCCCGCTCCCAACGCTCCCTCCGCTCACCGCATCGGGCAACGCGGCGACGGAGCCCCAGCGCCCGGACTTCCCCGACCGCATCGGCCCGTACACGATCGTGCGCGAGCTCGGTCGCGGCGGCATGGGACGCGTTTTCCTCGCCGAAGAGCGGACCGAGGAGTACTCGCGTTCGATCGCGCTCAAGGTCATCGACCGTCCGATCGTCGACGGAGACGCGCTGCGGCGCTTCCGCGACGAGGTCCGCATTCTCTCGATCCTCGAGCATCCCGGCATCGCGCGCTTCCTGAGCGGAGGAAAGTCGCCCGAAGGCGTCTGGTATCTGGCGCTCGAATATGTGGACGGCGACGACCTCCTGACCTGGGCACGGGAGCACGACCTCGATGCGCGAGGCAGGGTGCAGCTCTTCCGCTCCGTGCTCGACCCGATCGCCTTCGCCCATGCCAAGCGCATCGTGCATCGCGATCTCAAGCCGACGCATCTCCTCATCGACCGTCAGGGACGTCCGCGCCTGCTCGACTTCGGCATCTCGAAGCTTCTCGCTGCCGAGGGCGGGGCCGAGCTCGCCGAGACCCGAACCGAAGCGCGAGCGCTGACGCCGGCCTACGCCGCTCCCGAGCAGTTCCGCGGTGAGCCGGCGACTCCTGCCACGGACGTCTTCGCGCTCGGTGTCGTGCTCTACGAGCTTCTCTCGGGACGCCGCCCGTTCCTCGAAACGAGCGCGGCAGCGCGCGATCTCGAGCACGCGATCCTGCACTCGGACCCCGCGCCGCCGTCGACCGCCGCCCGTCGCTCGCGCGCAGCGCAAAAGCGCTCGAAGCCGCAACCGGACACCGGGAAAGCGCGATCGGGCGCGAACACGACGACGGCACGCGTGCTGAATCGCGATCTCGACGCCATCTGCCTCAAGGCCCTGCGCAAGAATCCGGCCGACCGTTACGTCGACGCCGATGCGATGGCCGCTGATCTCGACGCCCATCTATCCGGCCGGCCGGTCGGAGCCCGCCGCGGTGGCTGGCGTTATCGCACCGGTCGGTCCCTTTATCGTCATCGCGTCGCCACGGCACTCGCTGCCGCTCTCGTCATCGCCGCGGGCGCGGGCATTTTCGGCATCAGCGCCTATCGCGAAGCGGCAAGGGCACGTCCCGCCGTTCCTGCGGTCCCGGCGCTCGCGCTCCTCAGTCAGGCAAAAGCGGCAGAGCTCGAAAAGGAGTTCGCGGCGCATCCAGGAAACTCCGCGATCGGCGCGCAGCTCGTGATCGCACTGGTGCGCGAAGGACGAATGCCGGAAGCCGAAGTCGCTCTCGGGCGTGTGCGCCAGATTCCGGGTTCCGCGGACGAGCCGTTCGTCGACCATGCGGAGGGCGTTCTCGCGACCAGCCGCGGCGAGCTGCAGCGCGCGCTTGCGCTGTCTTCCCGCTCGCTCGAGCTCGCCGAGAAACAGCGCCGGGGAGACCTCGTGCCGACGTTCCGGCTCGCGCACGCCCGCGCCCTCTCGGACCTCGGCCAGACCGCGGCATCTCTCGCGGATCTCCGGACCGCGCTCCGGGAAGCGAACGCGGCGAACGACGACGTCTCCCGCGCCATTGCGCTCAACGATCTCGCCGTGGCGAAGCTCCAGGAGGGCCAGTTCCGCGCCGGCGAGTGGCTCCTGCTGCAGGCGCTGGCCGCCGCCCGGCGAGCGCATGACGACGTGCGGATCGCTGTCTCCGAAATCAACCTCGCGGGTCTCGCGTTCGAGCGCGGCCGCCCCGACCTGGCTGCGGCCTACAACGAGGAGACGGCGCTGACCTTTCGCCGGCTCGGGCGGGAACGCCGCGCGGCCGGCGTCGATCTGGAGCATTCCCGCGCGCTGCGCGATCTCGGCTCCCCGGCCGAGGCGGACCGGCTGCTCGAGCGGGCGATCGCCGGGCTGCGCAAGGTCGAGGACCAGCAGATCCTCTCCGCAGCTTTTTACGACAAAGCGCTCACGGCGATCGATCGTGGCGAGTTTCCGGCGGCCGAGGCGCTGGCGACGGCGATCGGCGAAAATGCGCGGGCCAGCGGCAAGTCCGCTCTCCTCGCCCTCGTCGACGATACCCACGCGAGAATCGAGCTCGCGCACGGCAACCTCTCCGCCGCGCGCCGGCACTTCGCTGCGGCCTGGACCATGCAACGGCAGGAGGACGATCTCAACGCTGCATTCTCCGTCGCGCTCTGCCAAGGCGACCTCGAGCTTCGCGCCGGGAACCCCGCGGTCGCGCACGCGCTCATCGAAAGGGAGCTCGCCGCCCTCCCGGCGCGGGAACCGGACAGCAGCTCGGATTTCTTCGGTGAAATCCTGCTGGCGCGCGCCGATCTCGCCCTCGGCGCCATTGCCAGCGCCGAGCGCCGCCTCTCGGCCCGCCGAGCGGAAGGAGAGAGCTCGCCGAGCCTCAGCCGCCAGCTCGCGTTCGTCGTCGCCGACAGCGAGCGCGCCGATGCGGCCGGAGATGCGGCGGCGAGGGATGCGCTCCTCCGCCGGGCGATCACCATCGCGGAACGCGTCGACCATTCCGAAGACGCCGAGCGTTTCCGCCAGGCGCTCGAATCTGCCGCCCCCACTCCCACCTCCAACCAGCAGTGACGAACCGCTCGGCGTCGCTTCAGCGGCCCTTCAGCGAGCGGCCAGAATCTCGCGATGCAGGAAAGCGCGCGCCTTGGTCCAGTCGCGGCGCGCCGTGCGCTCGGAGATTTCGAGCGCGGAGGCGATCTCGGGCTCGGTGAGGCCACCGAAGAAACGCAGCTCGACGACTCTGGCCAGGCGCTCGTCCAGAGCTTCGAGGCGCTCGAGCGCGGCGTTCACCGCCAGGAGCTCGTCGCTCGCGCGGTCCGCGGCAAGCTCCGCGACCTGATCGAGGCCCACGGCTCGCTGTCCGCTTCCGCGCTTCGCCGCCGACCGCTCGCGCGCGCGGTCAATCAGCATGCGGCGCATCGCGATCGCCGCAACCGAGAGCAGGTGGATGCGGTTCTCGAATTCGAGTCTCTGACCGGACAGGAGGCGCAGAAAGACTTCATGAACGACCGCCGTCGTATCGAGGGTTTCGAAACCGCGGAACCGATCGAGCTCACGATGCGCGGAACGCTTGAGCTCGAGATAGACCGCCTCGAGCAGCCGCTCGCGCGCCGCAACGTCGCCCTGACGTGACTCGGCGAGCCACTGCGTGATCGTCTCCGCGGCCGGCTCCATGCCTCGCCCCTCTCACCTGATGGTCCGGCGATGCTACCTCACGCCTCGCCCGCCTATTGCGCGATCCTGGAGCTCTCGAGCTCGGCATTTTTGAGCTCGGCATTCTTGAGCTCAGACCCCACGAGCGCTCCCGCGGGAGCGATCGCGCCCAACATCCGTCCGGCCTCGGCGACATCGGCGGCAGCCGACGCCCGGTCCGACGGAGCGCCGCGGCCCGCGGATGCGCGCGCCCGGGCGAGGAGCGTCGCCGCGAGGAAGGAGTGCGATTCCGGGAGAAGCGGTCGCGCCGCCGTGAGCGCTGCGGTCGCCGCGTTGATGGCTTCGTCCGCGTGCCCCCCCGCGAGGGCAGCTTTCGAGGCGACGAGCGCGGTGCGGGCGAGGTCGAGCACCGGAGCGTTCGTCGCGCGCTGACGGTCCGCGATTTTCCCCAGCGAGGCCGCTGCGGACTTTGCGTCTCCGGCGGCGACTTCGACTTCCGCGAGCTCGGTCGCGGCGGCGAGCGTCAGTGGATAGTCGGCGCCCGCGATTTCGGCGAGCATCGGCACAACGCGTTCGAGACGGGCTCGCGCGGCGGCGGAATCGCCCTTCGCAACATCCACGCGCGCCAGCATCCGTTCGCACGCCGCGACGGCACGGCTCTTCCCGCCCCGGGCCGCAACTTCCCGGCGCAAGGCCTCCGCGCCGAGTGCGACGGCCTCGTCGATCCGGCGTTGCTCGAGGAGACTCTGCGCGAGGGCGCGCATCGTGGCCACTGTGAATCCATGTTCGGGCGGCAGCATCTTTTCCCGGATCGCCAGCGCCTGCCGCAGATTCGTCTCGCTCTCGACCACGCGGTCGAGCTGCAGAAGTCCGTTTCCCAGATTGTGGTATCCCGTCGCGATGTCAGGGCTGTCCACGGCCCGGTAGCGCAGCGACCAGGCGAGAAGCTCACGCAGCAGCGGCTCGGCGGCGAGCGGCTGTCGCCGCGCGAGCAGCAGCACGGCAAGGCTGTTGACCTCGCTGAAATAGCGCGGATCGGCTTCACCGACGAGGTCGCGAAACGCCCTGCTGGTGCCGCGGAAGATGGCCTCGGCTTCGTCGAACTTGCCCTGCGTCGAGCGGACACTGCCAAGAATCGCCAGGGCCTCGACCGTCTGAAGGTCATGCTCGCCGTGGAGCTGCCGGCTCAATGAAAGCGATTCGGCGATCGCCTTGTCGGCGCCCTCGACATCGCCGTTCTCGAGGCGATTGTCGCCGAGCGACGTCAGGTCGTCGATGATCTTCTCCTCCTGTCCATCTCCGAGACGGCGACGAAAGACGAGGGCCTTCTCATAGAGACCGCCGGCATCCTCGGTCTCTCCCAGCTCGCTCTCGACCTGCGCCACCGTCTCCAGGAGCTCGGCGGCGAGCGCCGGACGTGTCCCGAGCTCCTTCTCGATCCGCAGCGCTCCGGTCGCGAGAAGCTGCTGCGCGGTGACGGCTTCGCCGTGCGACTCGGCCGGGCGCGCCGCCTGGAAAAGGCTGACGATGAAGTCCCGCGCCGCCGTCGCGCGGATCGCCTCGTCGCGGGCGAGGCGCGCCTGCCAGAGCGCGGCACCGAGTCCCGCAAGGAGCGCCACCAGAACGGCGGCGCCCGCGGCGACAGCGAGCCGGTTCCGCCGCACGAACTTCGACAGCCGATAGACCATCGAGTCGCCGTGCGCGAGCACCGGCTGGCCGCGGCGCAGACGATCGAGATCCTCGAGAAACGCTTCAACTGAAGCGTATCGGCGGTCGGGCTCGTCGGCCATCGCGCGGGTGAGGATCTGTCGCAGCTCTTTCGGCAGGTCGCGCGCGACGACGACCGGCGACGCGACGAGCTCCCCACCGCGCGGCGCACCACCGGCGCGAGCGGTCGTCTCGCGTCGCTCCGCCCGCCGGCCGGTGAGCAGCTCCTGCAGCAGAAGACCGAGCGCGAAGACGTCGGTCGAAGTCGTCACGGGCGCTCCGGACAGCTGCTCCGGCGCAGCGTACTGCGGGGTCATCGCGCGGAAAGCCGTCCGTGTCGCCTCCGGCGCGTCGATGGCTCCGGCGACGTCGGGATCGAGCAGCTTGGCGATGCCGAAGTCGAGAAGTTTGACCTTTCCAGAATCGGCGGCGAGCACGTTCGAAGGCTTGAGATCGCGATGCACGACGAGGTTGCGATGGGCGAATGCCACCGCCGCGCCGACCTGAGCGAAGAGCGCGAGACGGTCTGCGAGCGGCAGCGCGTGCCGGACTGCGAACTCGGTGATCGGCAGGCCCGCGACCTCCTCCATCGCGAACCAGGGAGTGCCGTCGGCAGCGACGCCGCCGTCGTACAGGCGCGCGATCGACTCGTGCTGCAGGCGCGCGAGAATCTGGCGCTCGCCGCGGAAGCGGCGCAGGATCTCTTCGGAATCCATTCCGCGTTTGATGAGCTTGAGCGCCACGCGCTGCTCGAACTGCCCGTCGATGCGTTCCGCGCGGTAGACCGCGCCCATCCCGCCCTGCCCGAGAAGTGCGGTCAGACGGTACGGGCCGACGATCTCCCCGGCGCGGTCGGGCGGTGAATCGGTGCCCGCTTCCGCGTTCAGAAGATCGGCAGCCACCGCGATCGCCGGACGATCGAGGATGCCGGAGGATGCCTCGACCGCAAGAATCGAATCCGCCTCGCGGGCGAGCTCTGGATCGTCCGCGCACTGCCGCAGCAGAAAGACTGCCCGCTCCGCCGGCGGCAGCTCGAAGGCGCCGTCGAGCAGCGCGGAGAGGCGGCGCCAGCGCAACGCATCGAAACCCGCGGCACGCGCGACCGGATCTTCCTCGTCGCCTTTCGTCATGACGTGGCGCCTCTCCTCGACCGACGATGAACGGTATGGCGAAGATTCTAATCCAGCGGCGTGGCGATGAACTGCGCTAGCGTTCGACGGCCATGCTTCGCATCGGAATCGCCGGCGGCGGAATCGCCGGGACGGCGGCGGCGCTTTTTCTTTCCCGCGCCGGGCATCGGGTCGAGCTCTTCGAGCGCGCGCCGGTGCTCGGGCCGGTCGGCGCCGGCTTCCTGCTCCAGCCCTCGGGCCAGCGCGTTCTCGCCGGACTCGGTCTCCTCGACCGCATCGTCGCCGCGAGCGAACCGATCCATGAGCTCCACGCGGAGCAGCTCTCCGGCCGCACGCTGATCCGGATTCCGTATGCGGATGGAGCGCGGTCGTCGCCGTCCGAACCTCCGCCGCCGCGCCCGCTCGGCTACGGCGTCGCGCGCGGCCTCCTCTTCTCGACCCTCCTCGACGCCGCGCGTGCTGGCGGCGCGGCGATCGCAAGCGGCCACGCGATCGAACTTGAGGAGCTTCGCTCCGAAGGTTCATTCCTCGTCGCGAGCGATGGCACCCACCACGGTCCGTACGATTTCGTCATCGCCGCGGACGGCGGACGCTCGACGCTGCGCGAGAGCTCCGCGCTCCACTGCCGCCGCCACGATTCGCTCGTGGGCGCGCTGTGGACGCTCGGCCCGTGCACGAGCGTTCGTGGCTACCTCTACCAGGCGGTCGAGAGCACGCGACATCTCATCGGTCTCCTGCCGCTCGGCAACGGCCGCGCGAGTTTCTTCTGGGGCACGACGGCGGCCGGTCTCGCGGAGCTGCGTGAGAACGGATTCGCAGCCTTTCGCGATCGCGTGGTGAAGATGGTTCCGCGAAGCGCCGAGATCTTCGAGGAGTTCACGGCGTTCGAGCAGGCGACGTTCGCGACCTACACGCACATCCGAGCGCCGCGCTGGACCGGCGACCGCCTCGTCCTCATGGGCGACGCCGCGCACTCCATGAGCCCGCATCTCGGCCAGGGCGCGAACCTCGCGCTCGGCGACGCGGAGTCGTTCGCGCGACATCTCGCGGCGACAGGATCGTTCGCTGCTGCAGCACCGCTCTACGAGAAAGAACGCCAGCGCGCGGCAATCGCCTACTCCCGCCTCTCCTGGTTCCTCACCCCGTTCTTCCAGTCGAACAGTCGCATCCTCGGTTGGGGCCGCGACGTCGCCCTCCCGATCCTCTCCGCAACGCCACCGATCCGCCGCCTGATGGCGCGCACCCTCGCGGGAGAGCTCGGCGCGGCGACGCATCCCAGGGAAAGATAGGCGCAAGGCCGTTTCCTTTCGTAAGCCTTCCGAGTCTCGAGCACCTGCAGACGAGCTCGGAAGGTGAGGGAACCCGATTCAACCCTTCAACCTGTCGCACCGCACCACACTCGCTCGCTTCGTCATCTCCATCGCTCTGATCACAGCCGCCGGCGGCATCCTCGGCGTTCTGCCATCGCTCGCGACGCCCGACATCAACTGGTGCTACCCCTACATGTCGCCCGACTCCTGGGACTGGCTGGCCAACGGCCTCTCCTGGAGCGGAGCGCCGATCGATGCGAGCTTCCGGCCGCCGGGTCTGCCGCTGGTGATCGCCGCGTTGCATCGTCTCGGGGTGTTGAACGCGCTGCCGATTCTGAACTTCGCGATGCTCGCCCTCGCTGCGGCTCTTCTCTATCGCTGGATCCGCCTGCGGCATTCGGCGGTTGTCGCGGCGCTCGCCTGCCTGCTATTCGTTTCCAACGGCTCGCTCTTCGGCTACGTGAGATTCGTCATGGCCGAAGTCTGGACGCTCCCGTTCCTCGTCGCGGCGGCGATCGCCTTCACCCGCGCAGCCGCTCGGCCCCGCGCCTACATCACCTGCGGCCTCCTTCTCGGCGAAAGTTTTCTCTTTCACTACGCCGGAGCGATCGTCGCGCTGGCCATGGCGGCGGCACTCCTCTTCCACCGGCGCGCGGATCTCCGCAGCCGCTGGCCGTGGCTGGGCCTGCTCTCCGCGATGCCACTGCCGGCGATTTGGCTCGTGCTGCGCGCGCAGCAC
>JBDTQG010000028.1:0-35903 GCA_039932315.1 Thermoanaerobaculia bacterium | reverse complement strand
TCACATCGCCAGTTCCGCCGCCGGCGCGGAGGTCGTCCGCTCTGCCGCCGGCAAAGGGGCAGGGGACTTTTTCCCTGCCTCTTGCCGCGTTCAGGGGACGTGCGCGGACCATTCGCCGGTGTTGCCGCTCTCGTAGCCGTCCGCGAACAGCGCCGCGGCGCCGAGCGATCCATCCCCGTTGAGGTTCTGCGCCTTGAGGTCGCCCGCGCTCTCGCCATCCGTCCAGACGAGCGCATGAAAGCCTTCCGCGCTGGCGGCGTCCGCCAGCCGGCTCGTCCCGCCCGAAGAGGTCTTGATGCTGCGCAGCGCAGGAATCCAGACCGCCGTCCCCGCCGGATCGATTCGCTCCGCACGGATCGGCTGGTCGTCGAAGGCCACGGTCTCGGCCCAGACGGCGATCGCATCGCTCGGCGCCGGGCCCGCGAGCGCCGGGCCGGGTGCGGGTGTCATGGCACGCACCTGGGTGATCTCCTGACCGCCGAGCGGCACAAGGGCGATACCGCTCGAGCCCCAGAGGCGCGCACCGCCCCCATCGAGACGTTGTCCATAGACGCCGAACTGGTTCTGCAGCGAGTTGGTTTCCACCCAGAAGCTGGTGACCGTCTGCGACGGCGGATCGAACGTCGCGCTGGGATTCACCCGGCTGCGAACGGTGTCCGTCGAGAGCTCGACGCCGTTGTGCGCGAACGCCTCGGTGCCGGCGGCGAGAATCCGCTGCAGGCGCACCTGGAGAGCCGGAGTGCTCGTGTACCAGGCGAATACCGCCCCGCCGGCTCCGTCCGCGGAGAACTCCGGGAAATTGCCGAACTGCAACGAGCCGCCGGAGAGATCGAAGACGTGAACAGGACCCGCGCCCCAGAGCGGCGCGCCGTTGCCGTCGAGTTTCTGCGCCCACAGGTGCTTGTCGCCGAGAAAGGTCACGTAGCGGACCCACGACACGATGACGTGGCTCGCCTCGAGGCCGGTACCCGCTGCGCGAAGATCCGCGAGGAGGAAGGAATCCCCGCTGTGCGGAAGGATGATCCCGCCGGCCGTCCACTCGATGCCGCCCTGCGCGTCGATCCGCTGCAGCACGGTGTCCGAATCCTGAATCCAGGCGACGACGACCGCGCCGTCCGCAGTCCCGGCGATGCGCGGCGAGGCGAGAAAGCCGCTCGACGTGGAGACGGCGATCCCGGGAGCTCCCCAGAGCGACTGCCCCGCCGGACTGAACTTCGCGGCGACGATGCGCTCCGTCGGCTGACTGTCGTCGTTGAAGGCGAGCAGCGCATTTCCAGCGGCATCCACCGACAGCCCGTAGTCGGTCGTCGAGGAGAGCCCGCGATCCGCCACGAGCACACCGTTGTGCGCCCAGAGCTCGGTTCCGGAGGCGCTCAACCTCTGCAGGCGGACGTCGTAGCCGCCGGTCGAGTTGTCGAACCAGCTGACGTAGAAACCGCCGTCGGCCAGAGGCACGATCTTCGGCTGGACCTGCTCGCTGGCGCCGTCCGCGATGACCAGGTTGTGCGCCGGATCGCTCGACCAGAGTGCACGCGCCGGCGGGCTCGAAGCGATCAGAAGCGGGAGGAGCGCGGCGCCCGCGCGAAACCATCCGCGCATCTCATTCCGGTCTTCGAGAACAGGACGGGTGACCATTCAGCGCCTCCGATCGGTCGAAACCAGCGTTGGATCGACCTTAGCACCGGAGTCTCAGCGGCGCCTTTCGAGCGGCCTGCGCACCGGCGGCCAGGTCTCGTCGTCGGAGAGAAACGCCTCTTCGCTCGCGCCCATTTCTTCGTCCTGGCCCCACTGCTCGAGGCGCGCCGCGTCGCGGTTGCGCCGTCGCCGGATCGCCGCCAGCGCGAGCAGTGCAATTCCGCCCCATAGCAGGACGGAGCTCGAGAGCACCGGGATCCAGCGGTCGACGAGCGTCCGGCGTTTCCAGTAGGCGACTTCGTAGTCGTCGAGTGAAATTCCGGTCGTCGCGGCGAAGGCGGCGCGAAACGTCGCGCCTTTCGCGATGCCGGCGAGCAGACGGGCTCCGACATCGCTGCCCTGCCGCCGGCGCAGATCGCGGACGAAATCGCCGGCGAGCGCATAGGCCGAGTGAACCTCCGCCTCGCCGCCGGCGAAGGCGAGATCCAGCCGCGCGAGCGGCAGGCTGCCGTCGTCGATCACAGCCAGAGCCACGCGGGCCCGATCTCCGAGCTCGGAGTCACGTCCCGCGGTCATGGCGAGGCCCTCGTTGAACCAGCGGGGCAGCTCGCCCTCGCCCACCACACGCGCCGCGAAGATGTGGGTGAGCTCGTGCCGCAGCAGCGGCGCGAGCCCGAGATCCGGATAGCGATCGACGCGCGACGGCAGCAGGACGATGCGGTCGGTACCGGTCGCGAAACCGGAGATCCACGGCGCCACGGCGCGCTCGGCGCTGCTGCCCTCGGCGAGCAGGTCGACGGCGATCGGTGGGCCGGTCGGAGATCCCCCGGTGAGCTCTACCGCAGCGGCCATGGCGTCGGGAGCCAACCTCTCGATCGCACGGGCGATGGGCGCGAGCTCCGACGGCGCCTCCACGATGAGGCGAACGGGCGCCTCCTCCAGCGCTCGGGTCCGGTCGGGATTTCCGAGAGCGAGAAGGAGGGCGCCGAGAAGAACGAACCGGATCGAAGGGCGGGGGGTCACGTCAGAGCTCACGGCACTCTCCGACAACCGACGGCGGGAAAAAGGAATTCCAGCCCCTTTCCGCCGGTCTCCATTCCCCGGCAAATCTGCGCTGGTGTCGTTCTATCTGCCGCGTCGGGCGTCGAGGCTCTACGGCCCGGCGCCGGCTGCCGACAGGTAGAGGAAGACGAAGCAGTAGAGCGCGGCCGCAACACCGCCGTTCACCGTCGGCCAGAAGCCGTTGGGAGCGTGAAACTGAAAATAGGCGACCGCCATCTCGCCGGAAAGAATGAAGGCGACCGGCCGGGTGAACAGGCCCAGAAGCAGCAGCCCGCCGCCGACGACTTCGAGAGCGCCCGCGAGCCAGACCTGGCTCGGAAAGACGGCCGTTGCGCCAGCCGGCGGCATTCCGACCGGGAACGCGAAGAGCTTCGAAGTGCCGGCAAGAATGAACATGAACGCCGCAGCAATGCGGAGAAGACTGAGGAGCTTCGGCGCGAAAGAGCTCCATTTCGAACTGCTGGAAGTCGACATCTCCTGCCTCCCCTTCGATTGCCATTGAATGCTGCCGTTGATCCTGCCTGAAGGGTTCGATGCCTCGCGCTTTGCGACAGGCCGCGAGCGAAATCCCGGGAATTCTCTCCGCGCGTCAGCTCCCCGGCGGCAACCGTTGCGCCGCCTGGCCGAAGGCGTATCTCCATCCCGCGGGCGTCCGCACGTAGGTGTCGCTGAACCAGAGCTTGTAGTCGAAGGCATCGCCGCCACCCTTGTTCCTGCCGGCGATCCAGAGCTTGGCGGTGACGATCGCGGTATCGCCGTAGAGACGCACGACCTGGGTGCCGGGAATCTCCTCCTGGTGGGTGTAGGTCGCATCCTGATTGCGAGCGCCGTCGAGAAGGTCCTTCTTGTTGAAGATCTTTCCGACGCCGATCACCAGCACGAAGTCGTCGTGAAGAATGACGTCCATCGTCGCCGCGTCGTTGACCTTCACCGCCGCCTGATAGGTGAGATCGAGCGCGCCGACGGCAGCCTTGTCGCCGACGGGATCCGCGAACGCCCCGGAGAGGCCGGCGACGAGGAGCGCGGCCGCTGCGACGGTCCAGCGGCAGGCACGGCGGCTCTTCACGCCGGACCCGGGGGACTTCTTCTCTGGCATGCGCGGTCGGTTCATGGGCATCTCCTCGCCGGACATTATCCATCGCGGGCCGCCGAACGGTAGCGCGTGGCCGCGTTCGGCCCTGGCGCTCAATTTTCTGATTCTCCACAGCGGTGCATCCAGGGAACTCGATCGTCGATGCTGCGTACTTCGATCCATGACCGGTTCGCTCGCGCGCGACCACTCCGGTCCGCGCGTATCGCCGGTAAGGAGCCATCGATGAAGCCATTTCGCACCTTCGCACCGGCTGCAGGAACGACGCTCGGCCTGACCTTCGCGACGCTTTCCAGCCTCGTCGGCATCGCCGGCTTCGCTCTTGCGGCACCCGCGGTCGCGCGCGGGCAGGAGACGATGGTCGGCAAGATCGCCCTCACCACGGATTCCGCGGACGCACGCGCGGCATACCTCCACGGGCGGGATCTCACGGAGAGACTGCGTGGCCAGGAGGCGCGCGCGGATTTCCAGCAGGCGGTCGCCACCGATCCCGGGTTCGCCATGGCCTGGCTCGGTCTCGCGAATCAACAGCCCAGCGCCAGGGAGTTCTTCGAGAAGCTCGACAAGGCGGTCGCGCTCGTTGCGAACGTCACGGAGGGCGAACGCCTGACGATCCTCGGTGCGCAGGCCGGCGGTCGCGGCGACGTCGCTGCCCAGCTGAAGATCTACGAGGAGCTGGTGCAGAAGTATCCGAACGACGAGCGTGCCCAGATGCTTCTCGGCACGAACCTCTTCGGCGCCCAGCGCTATGCCGACGCGATCTCGCACTACGACCGGGTGACGGCGATCAATCCCGGATTCCCCCAGGCCTACAACCTGATCGGCTACAGCTATCGCTTCCTCGGCCAGATGGACAGGTCGGAAGCCGCCTTCAAGAAGTACACCGAGGTTCTTCCCGGCGATCCCAACCCGTGGGATTCCTATGCCGAGCTCCTGCTCAAGGAGGGCCGCTTCGACGAAGCGATCCGCGACTACCGCAAGGCGCTCGCCGTGCGCGGAGATTTCGTGAACTCGCGCTTCGGCATCGCGACGTGCCTCGACCTGCAGGGGAAAGGGACGGCAGCGCGCAAAGAGCTCGACGCGATGCTCGCGAAAGCCGCGGACGACGGCCAGCGCCGGGCGGGGTTGACCGCCAAGGCCGTTTCCTACGCCTATGAAGGGAACTACGCGGCGGCGGAAGGTGAAATCGGAAAGCAGCTCAAGCTGGCCGAGAAGATCCACGACGCGATCAACATGGCGGGAGATCACGTCACGATCGGCGACATCGCACTGGCCGCAGGCGAGATCGAAAAGGCCGAGAGACACTACGCGCAGGCGCTCAAAACGGTCGAGGACTCGCCCACTGTGGCGCCGGCCAACAAGGAGAACCAGCGTCGCTTCGCGATCTACAACCGGGCGAAAATCGCCCTGGCGAAAAACGATCTTGCCGAGGCGAACAAGGCCTCGACGGAGCTCGGCGCTGCGGTCGCGAGCTCGGGCAATCCGTTCCAGATCCGCCTCGGACATGAAGTCGCGGGGCGTGCCGCTCTCGCCGGAAAGCAGTGGGACGCCGCAATCGCCGAGCTCAACCAGGCGAATCTGCTCGATCCCTACAACGTGTACCGCCTTTCGCTGGCGTATGCCGGAAAGGGTGACGCGGCGAAAGCACAGCAGCTCGCGAACGCCGCGATGAACGACAACACGCTGGTCAATCTCAATCTGGGTCTGGTGCGGCTGAAGCTCAAGGCCGGCTGACCGGAACCTTCTCTCCGCGCGCCACCCTCCGCAGGCCTTCGACTTTTCGCGGCGGCGCGAAACCTAGCGCCGCCGCGGACCGTTGTACAGGGTGGAGGAAATGCCCATGCAACTGAATCGTCGCAGCTCCTGGATACTGGCCGGCCTGATCGTCGCGAGTCCTCTCGCGCTCCGCGCGGACGGCTACCGCCTCGACAAGACCCTGCCTCTCGCTGCGGGAGGAACCTTCTCCCTGCGTGCCGCCGCCGGATCGATTCACGTTCAGGGAGGCGACGGCACGGAAGCCGTCGTCACGATCACCTGCGATCGCGCCGATTTCTCCTCGATTTTCAATGTCCGCATCGAGTCGCCGCGTCCCGACCGGGTCGAAGTCGTCATCGAACAGAAAGCGCGCGGCGTCGCCGGATGGTTCGACGGCTTTCACGGCAAGACGAAGGTCGAAGTCACTCTGCCGCGATCCGTTTCCGCGGACCTCGAGAGCTCCGGCGGTGGAATCGACGCGAGCGGCCTCGCCGGCAAAGTCTCGGCCGAGAGCTCGGGCGGCGGAGTGCACGTCGCCGACCTCGCGGGCGCCGCGAAACTGTCCAGCAGCGGCGGCGGCATCGAAGCCGAGGACGTCGCCGGAGACATCGACGCCGAAAGCTCCGGCGGAGGGGTCCGGATTCGCGCAGCCCGCGGCAGAGTCGACGCCTCGAGCTCGGGTGGAGCCGTGAAAGTGGGCTTCGCCGCCGGCAACGCGAAGGGCGGCAGTCTCGACTCCTCGGGCGGCGGCGTCACCGCCGAGCTCGACCCGGCGGTCGGGCTCGAGATCGATGCCAGCTCGTCCGGCGGTTCGGTCTCCTGCGACCTCCCGATCACGACACGCGGCAGAATCGGACGCGACGATCTCCACGGCACGCTCAACGGTGGCGGCGCGCGGCTCAACCTGAGCTCGAGCGGCGGCGGAATCAGGATCTCCGCGGGGAAGAACTAGCGCGCGGGTCGGGCGGCGACGGCAGGCGGCACTCCAGCCTGCTCCAGCAGGTTGCGAAATGCCGGCAGCTTGCGGAGGGGCGCGAACACGGGATCGATCCGCGCCAGCACCGCGCCACTCTCGCGGCGCTCGAGGGCGCGCCCAAGCGCTGCGAGCGCCCGGTCCGGATCGCCGAACTGGGCGAAGATCCAGGCCGCTTCGAGCTCCGGGCCCATGCCGTTCCGCTGGTGCACTGCAGTCGCGCGATCCTCGAGCAGGCGCGCGGCCTCGCTCGCGTCCGGGGGCATCCAGGTTCCCGAGGTGCGGAGACGGACCCGTTCGTCCTGCGCTGTCGCACCGGCCCGCAGAACGTCGAGCAGCTCGAATTCGAGCGCCGCCGCACCGAGACGCCGTTCGGTGAGATGCAGCTCCGCGAGCGCGGCGTGGGCGCGACGAAAAGCCGGCTCCCGGCGAACGACCTCCGCCAGCCGTTGCCGCGCTTCGAGCGCCCTTCCCGAAAGGTAGAGAATGGAGCTCTCGTCGGTTTCGAGATCGGGATCGAAATGGTTCGCCGTGCGCACCTGCGACAGCTGTCCGAGGGCGACGACGAAGTTGCCTTCGAGGGCGTTCACCCACGCGAGGGCTCGCCAGCCTGCGGTCTGAGCCACATCGAGATTGAGAGCGCGCTCGGCGGAGAGCCGCGCGGCGACGACGTCGCGATCGCGGAAAGTCTGCACCACCGCGAGAGCGGCGTGCGCTTCGGCGATTCCCGAGTCGAGCGCGATTGCCCCCCGGGCTTCCGTGTCGGCGCGCGTGAAGTCGCCCTCGAGGACGAGGACTCCGGCGAGGGCGGCATGCGTCGCGGCCCGCAAAGGGCCGCTGGGATCGAGCGCCAGCGCCGCCTCGAACCGCCCGATGGCGACGCGCCGTGAAGCGAGGTCGCTCTGGCTCGCGGCCGCGACGCCTTTCGCGAGCTCTGCGGCGGCAGCGGCGCGCATCGTCGCCGGGTCTTTCGCTGGAGTCGCCGCGGTCGCCTGCGCTCCACGTTCCGCCGAACGTGCGGCCCAGAAGAGCAGGCCCGAGACCGCCGCCGCGATCGCGAGAGCGGCGGCGAGACGACGCGGCGACAGGAGTGTGCGGCGGGCGCTTCGCCGTCCGGGCAGCGCCGGTGCGGCTGCGGGAGCCGGGTCGCCGGGATTCTTCGCGGCGCTCTGACCTTCGTTGGCGCCCACGTCGCGCAGCGGAAAGAGCCAACGATAGCCGCGCGCCCGGGACTGCTGGATGGTCGCGACGCCGTCGGCTCCGGCGTCGAGCGCCGACGTGAGACGGCGGACGAGGCGATCGAGCTCGCCCGTCGGCGGCACGGCCTTCGGCCACAGCTGACGCGAGAGGTCCTCATCGCCCAGCCAGACCGCCGGCCAGCGCAGGAAAATGCCCAGGAGCTGGAGATCGCGCTGCGGGAGCGCAACCTCCCGGCCGTCCAGAAGGAGGCGCGACCGGCTCTCGTCGTAAACGAAACGCCCGAAAGCGATTCCCGATGGCACCTCTCCGCTCAGCCCTGCTGCGCTCACGATGGGGCGCATCCTAGCGCTGCACCCTCGGCGCCGCTGCGCAGCGCGTCACGCCGCGCGTAAGATCTCCCCGCCGGCAGCGTAGTGTCCGACAGCAGTGTCCAACAGGTTCTTCAAGGGGAGCTTCGACGTGATTCCACGCATCTTCAGAACGGGCAGCTGGCTCGCTGCCGCGATTTTCTTCGTCTCCGCTGCGCTCCCGGCTCAGGTCGCCGCGCCGCTCGTTCCGACGACCGTCTCGACACCACCTCCCGGAGCGGCCGTGGCGGGATCGCCCGACGCTTTCGACGCCGAGGCGGCGACGGCCGCCTATCTCGCCCGGCTTTCTCCCGCAGCACGGGCAAAGTCGGACGCCTACTTCGAGGGCGGATACTGGCTGCTGCTCTGGGATCTACTCGCCGCGGCGATCGTCGCCTGGATTTTTCTCGGCACCGGATTCTCGGCTCGCCTGCGCGATTGGGCGGAGCGCACGTCGCGATTCAGATTTCTTCAGACCGCTCTTTACTCACTGGTTTATCTCGCCGGATCGACGCTGCTGCTCCTGCCGTGGGCGGCCTACGAGGGCTACTTCCGCGAGCACCAGTACGGTATGTCCAATCAGAATCTCGCCGCGTGGCTCAGCGAACAGGCGAAAGGGCTGGGGATCGATCTCGTCTTCGGCGCGCTCGCGCTGTGCGCTCTTTACGCCGTGCTGCGGCGTTCGCCGCGCAACTGGTGGATCTGGGGAGCCGTTCTGGGCGTCGCGTTGGAGATGCTCGGGATCCTCATCGCGCCGGTCTATCTCGAGCCGGTTTTCAACGACTTCAAGCCCGTCGCCGAGAGCCCGCTCAAGGAACGGATCCTCTCGATGGCGCGAGCAAACGAGATTCCCGCGACCGATGTCTACGAGTTCGACGCTTCGAAACAGACGAAGCGCATCAGCGCGCATGTTTCCGGCCTCTTTGGCACGACGCGCATCAGTCTCAACGACAACCTGATGGAACGCAGCTCGGACGAGGAAATCCTCTCCGTTCTCGGCCATGAGATGGGCCACTACGTTCTTCACCATGCGATGAAGGGCCTCGTTTTTCTCGCCCTCAGCCTGTTCGCCGGCTTTGCATTCCTCCGCTGGTCGTTCGATCGCGTGCGCGTCCGTTACGGCGCACGCTGGGGCATCCGCGGCATCGCGGATCCCGCGGGGCTGCCGTTGCTGCTCTTCCTCTTCTCGATTTTTTTCTTCGTCTTCACGCCCCTGAACAACACCGTGACCCGCACGATGGAGGCCGAAGCCGACAACTACGGGCTCAACGCCGCGGGACAGCCGGACGGGTTCGCGCAGGCGGCGTTGCATCTTTCCGAGTACCGCAAGATGACGCCGGGCCCGATTGAAGAGGCGCTCTTCTACGATCACCCGAGCGGGTGGAATCGCATCCATCGCTCGATGATCTGGAAGCGGGAGCACCTCGCGCAGCAAGCCGCGATCGCCGCTGCCGCAGCGGCGCCGAAGCTTTAGGCGCGAGGCGCGCTCGCTTCCGACTTCGGCGAGGAGCTCGAAAGCTGTCGGAAGGAGCGGCAACGCGACGACGGCGAGCGTTTCGACGGCACCGGCACCGCGGGGGCTTGCGGATCTCCGCTCCGCCCGCGGCGCCGGCTTCCAGCGCGAGACTCAGTTGTGCGGCTGCCACCCGGGACGCGAGTGCTGCGGCGAACGCTGCCCGTTGTCCCGGCGACCGTCGTCGTGCCGACGACCGTCGTCGTGACGGCGATCCTGATCCTGCCGGCGATCCCGATCGTGGCGATCGTCATGGCGCGGAACGTACGACCGATTCTGCGTCCGGTTGTGACGGTCGCGGTCGTTGCGTTCCGGCTCACGCCAGCTGCGCTGACGCGGGTCGACACGCACATACTGGCGGACGACGACGCGCGGACGGACGGGATAGCGCTCGACATATTCGCGCCGGTCGCCTCGCCGATAGCTCTCATGGAAGCAGGAGTGCGATCCCGGATAGTTTCCGTGGTGATAGTTGCACCAACGCCCGGCATCCGGCCGACCCCATTCGGACCAGAACTGCGGCCGGTAGGCGATGCTGCCGTAAAGGCGTTCACCGCAGTAGGTGAAGGGCTGGTAGGAAACCTCTTCGCCGACCCAGACCGGAAAGTTGTAGGTCGCATGGTAATGACGGTGCGGCGCGTAGTAGCTCGAGCCCGCGAAGAAGACCTCCAGATCGCGGCCGGCATCGCGATGCAGCTCGAGCGGAATGCGCCCGAGGGTTCGCAGCACGTCGTGCAGGTGCTCGTGCACCTCGCGATGGATCTCGAGTGGCAGCGTCAGCAACGATGTGGCCTGCGCCGGCGCCGGGCCGAGAGCCACGGTCGCTGCCGTGAGGACGACGAGCGCCGGAAGCGCTTTGAAGGTGAGCCGGATGCGGAGCTTCGTGGGATGGGTCATGTTCGATCCTCCTGCCAAGCGATAGAGCGAGCACCGTGCCAACCCCTTTCCCTCAGCTAAACCTCTGCAAGAGTTCGAGTTGAGGGGATCCATCCAATGCGCGTTCCGCCGACTGTCCTCCATACGGGACGGTGCTCTGTCCCGTTCCGGCGGGGAAAATCGCGCTATTTCGGCTCCGGCCGGCCGTTCGACGGCTCGAGCCGCTCCGAAGACGTCGGCAGCCACGAGTGGAAAATCTCCATGAGCGGCAGCGACGGCAGGCTCAGCGCTCATGGCGTGAACGCAAAGGGCGAGAAATTCGCCAACGACGACCATCTCGTCGCGTGCGGCGACCGGCTCGTCCTCTCGGCGATCGCCGAGAATCCGCAGTAGACGCCGGCTAGGAGAGATCGACGGACTGCACGATCTCGCAGAATTTGGCGAGATCGATGTTGCCGCCGGAGACGACCGCGACGATCGGCCCGGGACCGGCTTTGCCGGTGAGCGCCGCCGCGAGAGGCAGCGCGCCGGCGCCTTCGGCGATGACGCGACTCTTCTCCGCCATCAGGCGCATCGCCCGGCGCGCTTCATCGAGTGTCACGACGATGCTGCCGTCGACGAGCGGCAACATCCGCTCCCACATGCGCGGGAAGACGCTCTGGCCGCCGGCGCCGTCGACGAACGAAGAGCGCCACTCCGGAAACTTCTGCGGCGAACCGCTTTCGAGCGAGAGCGCGAAGGGCGCTGCAGTTTCAGGCTCGGCCCCGAAGATGCGGATCTCCGGCCGGAGCGCCTTGATCGCGCTGCCGAGTCCCGCGATCAGGCCTCCGCCGCCGATGCCGGCGATGACGGCGACCGTGTCGGGAGCATCCTCGAGGATCTCGAGACCCATCGTGGCGTGACCGGCGATGAAGTTGTGGTCGTCGAACGGGTGGATGAACGTCCCCTCGACTCCCGGGTACGTCCGGTCTTCGAGCGCCTTCCACGCGCCGGTGTAGGAAACCGGAACGAGCCGCGCGCCGAGCGCACGCATGCGCTCGATCTTCGACGCCGGCGCGGTTTCGATGACGACCACCGTGCACGGGACTCCGGCGCGCCGCGCAGCGTAGGCGACACCCTGCCCGGCATTTCCGGCACTGATCGTCCAGACGCCCCGCGAGCGTTCCGACGCATCGAGCATCGCGACGGCGTTCGCCGCGCCGCGCAATTTATAGGCATTGATCGGCTGCAGATTCTCGAGCTTCAGCCGGATATCCGGAGATCCCGGCCCGAGCTCGAGGCGAACGAGCGGCGTCCGCAAAATGGTCGATGCGATCCGTTCGCGCGCCGCGTAGATTTCCGCGAGCTCGATGGGGCGGACGGTTTCCTGTTCGCGCGTCATCTCGAGGGCTTCCTGTGCCTCGTCGCGCCTTACTCCCACCAGAACTTGGCGCGCGGCTTCGTCTCCGGCGCGACTTCGTTCATCGTCGCGGTTTCGTAGAGGCGGCCGTTGGCAAGGACGTAGTGGAGCTTCGTCGACTGCCGGATGTCGTCGAGCGGGTTGGCGTCGAGGACCACGAGGTCCGCGAGCTTGCCCGGTTCGAGCGAACCGACATCCTTGTCGAGGCCGAGGTACTTCGCACCGGCGAGCGTCCCGGCCTCGATCGCCTGATGCGGCGTCATCCCGCCCTGCACCATCATCCAGAGCTCCCAGTGCGCCGCGAGACCTTCGCGCTGTCCGTGCGCTCCGAGTTGCACGGAGACGCCCGCAGCGCGGAGCTTGGCGGCATTCTTCGCCGCATTGAAGTGATTCCACTCGCCATCCGGAGCGATCTCCCGCCGGCGCGAGCGCGGATCGAGAATCTGCCGCGGAACCATCGTCGCGAGGGGCTGCTCGGCCCAGACATCGGTCTTGGCATACCAGTACTGCTCCCCCATCTCGCCGCCGTAGGCGACGCCGAGCGTCGGCGTGTAGCCCACCTTCGTGCCCGACCAGAGCTGCACCACATCGTTGTAGATCGCCCCGACCGGAAGCGAGTGTTCGACGCCGGTGTGCCCGTCGACGACCTGCGTCATGTTCATGTCGAACAACGAACCGCCTTCCGGCACCACCATCATGCCCAGCTCGCGCCCGGCGGCGATGATCTGCTGCCGCTGGTCGCGCCGCGGCTGGTTGTAGCTCTTGACCGAGAATGCGCCCGCCGCCTTCAGGCGCCGCAGGTGCGACATCGCGTCGTCCAGGGAATCGATCTCGGCCTTGAAGTCGCCGGCCGCGCCGTAGAGGATCGTGCCGGTCGAGAAGATCCGCGGCGCTACGATCCCTCCCGCGCGCTGCAGCTCGGCGGCGGCGAAGATCTCGTCCGTATCGTTCGACGGATCGTGGAGTGTCGTCAGGCCGTAGGCGAGACTCGCGTAGTCCACCCAGCTCTGCTTCGGAGTCAGCTTGTCGCTGCCCTGCGAACCGTGCCAGTGGACGTCGACGAGGCCGGGGATGATCGTCTTCCCCGCGACATCGATCACCCGCGCTCCCGGCGGAACCGTCAGCGCACCGCTGCCCTGCCGCGGGCCGACGCCGACGATCCGGTTGCCCGTCACGACGACGACTCCGTCTTCGATCACTTCGTCGATCTCGTCGTGCCGCATCGTCACGATCCGCGCACCGACGAGCGCCAGCGTACCCGCGGGCTTGTCATAGGCAACGTCGAACCCGAGCTGCACGCCGGTCGTCGGCGGCTCCGGCAACTTCGCCGGCGCGCCGGCGAAGAAGGCGAAGGCGTCCTTGAGCTCGCGGGTGAAGAGCTGCGGGCCCAGCGACCAGTGAATCGCCTGCGAGTCGCCGGCGAAGTGCAGCGCCTCGCCAGCGTCCTTCGAGACCTTCGCGACGGGAATGGCGCTCGCCTTGGGACCGACTTCGATCGCCTTCCCCGTCGCCACGAAAGGCGTCAGGAAGACGTTCCAGCGCTCGGTGAAAGCGAGCCACTTGCCGTCCGGAGAGAGCCGGAATTCGGTCGCCGCTTCGGACGTCGCGTGCGTGCGCAAATCGGCGCCGCCGAGAGTCATCGAGACGAAAGATCGCTTGTCCTCGTCGCCGAAGCGCATCAGATAGACGCGATCGCTCGTGGCGCCGAACTGCGGCAGCGCGCCGTCATCGGTGATGAGCGTCGGAGCTCCGCCGCCGACCGGCAGACTGTAGATGCCGGTCTCGCGGCCCCAGGCCTGACCGCGGAGGAAGTTGCCGCCGGCCTTGCGATAGACGACGGTCTTGCCATCGGGAGTGAAGACGGGTTCGAAGTAGTGCCCGGGCTCGGTGGTGAGGATGCGGCCTTCGCCTCCGGCTGCCGGAGCGATGCGCAGATCGCCGTACCCGGCCGCGGCGCTGTCGTCGAACGTCGTGTAGACGATCCACTTTCCGTCCCGCGAGTACGACGGGAAATATTCGAAGTGATCGCTCTGCGCGGTGACGCGTTTCGCCACACCGTCGGGCAGCGCCTTCGTCCACAGGTGGCCGAGGGTCTGGAACACGACGCTCTTGCCGTCGGGCGAAGTCTGCGCGAAACGGATCATCTTGAGCGGAAACTTGTCCGGCGCGACCTCGACCGGATAGCGCAGCGCCTCCGTCACCTGCCGGTTGTCACGGACGTGGAACGGAATGACCTGATCGGCGTTCGCGCTGGCCGCTGTCCTCGTTCCCGCGGCCGGAACCGAGATGCGATGAATCTTTCCGCCGGCCCAGACGACGATCGCGCTGCCGTCGTGCGTCCAGTTGAACGCCGGATAGACGCCGTGCACCGCCCAGGTCTCCTGCATGTCGCGATCGAGATGCTCGTAGACCGGCTCTTCGATGCCCGAGTCCAGGTCCTGCACGAAGAGCACCGACTGGAAGCGCACGCGGCGCACGTACGCGAGGCGCTTGCCGTCGGGTGACGGCGTCGGACGGATCGCACCGCCGGGGCCGTCGATCAGATCGATGATCTTGCCGCTCTCGCGATCGAGTCGCCGGATGACGTAGATCTGCCCGTTCGAGTCCTTGTTGTAGGCGAACGTCGATCCCGGTGTGGTGTCCTGACTGAAATAGACGTAGCGCCCGTCGGGCGAGAACGCCGGTTCGCCGACATCCTTCTGATCGTTCGGCTTCTCGGTGAGCTGCAGACCGTCGCCGCCGCTTCGGTGCCAGAGCCAGATCTCGCCGGAACCCAGCGAGCGCGTGGCGGTGAAGTGCTTGTGTCCCGCGATCCACTCGCCGTCGGGGCTCCAGACCGGACTGTTCACCAGGCGGAAGCTCTCCTTCGAGACCTGCTGCGGATCGGAGCCGTCGCGCTTCATGATCCAGATGTTGTCGCCACCGGCGCGGTCGCTGGTGAACGCGATCCACTTCCCGTCGGGCGAGAAGCGCGGCTGCCAGTCCCAGGAAACGCCGGCGGCGATCGCTTTCGCCTCACCGCCCGCTGCCGGCATCGTGTAGATGTCGCCGAGGAGATCGAAAACGATGTCGCGCCCGTCGGGAGCGATGTCGACCGCCATCCAGGTGCCCTCGTCGACGTCGATCGCGACATCGTGATGCGGCCCGGGCGGTTTCGAGACGTCCCACTTCGGCTTGTCGTCCTTCTCCTTGTCCTTGTCTTTCCCTTTGCCCTTCTCCGCCGCCTTGTCCTCCTTCGCCGAGCTTGCCGGCGTCACCGTGACCTGACGCGGATAAGGATCGCGCGCGGTCAGAACCGGGCCGTGGGCGTGGGCTTCCTGACCGCGGACGAGGGAAGGCGAAGCGAAAAGCGCGGCAAGGGCCGAGACGAGGAACAACCGGCGAACGCGAATTTCCATGGGTACAGTCTCCAGGGACGGGCTGAACAGGTTCCGACTAGGTACGGCCGGCCCGAGCCAAGGTTGCTCGGTCCGCCGGCAAAACTAACAGAGCCGCACACGAGGGCGCCAAAGGCGGCTGCTCAACGCTTTCTTCGCGCGTCCTGCCCGGATCCGCCGCGGATTGTCGTTACGAGAAGTGCAGGAAGCCTTTCGGAGGATCCTTCCCATGCTCGTACTCTTCGCCGCCGCTGCTTCCCGAATCGTGAAAAGCGCCGGCTTCGGCATCGTCTGCGCCATCGTCAGCACGTTCGTCGCCGGATTCGCGACCGCAGCGCCTCTCCGCGCCGGCGACGGCGTCCTCGACCCGACCTTCGCCAACGGTGCCGGCGTCCGGCCGATTGCCGTGGACCTTGGCGGCGACCTTGCCGATCGCTGCGGAGATGTGGCGGCAAGGATCGATGGCCTCCTGATGGCCGGTGGCACCTCGACCGGTGCGCTGGGCAACCACGACTGGCAAGTCACCTTTCTGAGTCCTGACGCCTCGACCGCGCAGGCGCGCTCCTTCGCCTTCAATGCCGGAGGGAGCCTGACGGACACGCTCGGCGCGGTGGCATTCGACGCTGCCGGCCGCCCGCTTCTCGCCGGATCGGCGGCGAATTCAGACCGCACCGAGCTGCGCGTCTGCCGCCTGACCGCCGACACTCTCGTCAACGATCCTTCATGGAACGCCGGCAGCTGCCTGGCCTACGACCTCGGGGCGGGAACGGCGATGACAGTCGCGCGCATTCTCGAGGCGCCCGACGGCGGCCTGCTCGTCGCCGGCACTCTCACGCAGCCGACGGTGCCGACGACGGACGAGAACTGGTACGTGCTCAAACTCACTTCAACGGGCGGGATCGATGGCGGTTTCGGTTTCTTCGGCGTGAGAGTTCTCGCCTGGAATAGCGTCACTCACGGCACCGACCGTCTCTCCGACATGGCCGTCGACCGGCGCACGGGCACGATCTTTCTCGCCGGCTCGGTCGAAGGATCGAGCGAATTCGCCGGCCTCCTCGCCCGCGTCACGCCGAGTGGCAACCTCGACATCAACTGGGGAAACTTCGGCGGCTATGTCGACCTCTGGTTGCGCGACGGCGCCTTCGTCCTCTCTTCCGCAGCGCAGGCCATCGCGCTCGATCCGGCGACCGGCGTGATCTGGGTGGCCCTGCGCGCGAACTCTCCCACCGGGACGCAGCTCGGGATCACGGGAGTGACGGCGAACGCGGGTCTCTCGGAAGTCGGCGAGTTCGGCTGGGTCGCCGGAACATTCAGCACGATTTCACGGCTGGTCCGCCAGAGCGACGGGCGCCTGCTGGCCGCCGGATCGACTGCCGACGGCGCGATCTTCGAGGTCACCCGGTTCGTGCCCTTCTCGGGGACCTTCGCGAACCCGGATCCGACGTTCGGTGCCGCCGGCACCGCGGCGTTCAACCCCGGCGCCTCGGGCTGGGGAGACGGAAGGACGCTCTGCAGCGCGGCACTTTCCGCCGGCCGGCCGGTGACGTTCGGAGACAGCGACCGGCCGGATCGGGATCAGCTCGTCATGCGCTGGGCCAATGCGCTCATTTTTGCCGACGGTTTCGAGACCTCCGACCGGCTCGAATGGAGCTCGTTCCCGCCCTGATCGATCTCGCCGCGGGACGCGGCGCGTCAGCGCAGCCTGTAGGTCGCCATCAGCCGGACATTGAACAGCGCCGAGTTTTCACTCGGCCCCTGCCCCGACGGATCTCGAATCACGTCGAGCGGAGAGTAGAAGAGCTCGCCCGAAAGGTGCACGCGGTCCGTCGCCTTCCACCCGGCACCCGCCGACAGCCCCCACTGTCCGCCGTCGAAGGTCAGCTGCGACCGGTCCTCGACGCCGCTGTAGTTGGCGTGCACATCGAATTCCGACTCGAGGTTCTGCCAGTTGCCGTTCAGAAAAAGCTCGACCTCCGCCGCAACGCTCCAGGCGTATCCGAGCTCCAGTCCCCAGGACCGGATCGACAAGGCGTCGCTCGAGCGCTCCTCGCAACCGAAGGGATTGCCGACCGGGTCGTCCGCGGCCGCGACGTCGCTCCGGGTACAGGTGATGTCGCCTTCGACCTTGCCATCGAGATAGAAGAGCTGCGCGCCGATGCGGCTCCGGTTTCCGATCCACAGCGGCCGTGCGACCGCGAACGACAACAGATTCGCCGAGACCCCGTCAACATCGACCGGAGGCACCCAGCCGGCCGAGAGCGAGAAGTTGCCGGGCATCCCGACGCGCACGACAGGGCGCCCGAAAACGGGCGCCCGATTGAGGTCCTCGACCTTTGTGCCGTTGAAGCCCACCTGCCGATCGCTACGGGACAGCGAGGGAATCGACCCGCCTTCGAGGCCGATTTCGAAGCTCCCGGGTTCCGTCGCCGCCGCGACACCGACTCCCGTGGGTGTCGCGACCGCCGTGAACCAGCGCATCGCCCAGGCCTCGGTGCGCGTTGCGTCGAGATCCTCCGTGGAAGTGATGGCCGCGCCGGCAGGCAGGACGGCGGCGAGCAGCAGACCCGCGCCCAGGCTGAAGGTCCAGCCCAGGGAACGCGATCGAGGCGTCGCGACTGCGATCACGGGCAGGTCGCGAGCGCGTTGATGTCACCGTCGGAGGCGAAATTGCCGACCGGATTCGAGTAGTGCTTCGACACGCAGGCGTGCGTGTCGAGCACGTCGTACTCGAGTCCGACGTTGCTCGCCGCGGCGTAGAAGAACCAGTAGGCGTTGAGTGACGTGCCGCATCCGCGCACCATCTTGACCAGCAGCTCGAGATTGTTCGGATTGAAGAAGTAGAAGAATCCGGAGTCCGCAGTGAACGGCACCGACTTGCCGGGTCCGGTCGCGCCAGCGAAGTCGGTCCACGTGACCCGGACGCGGAAGCGATTCGGGTCTCCCGAGCCGGCGGCCAGACAGAGCGTCGTCGCATCGGCGACGCACGGCTCGCAGGAAACATCATCGTCCGTGATCGTCACCGTCGATGTCGCCGGAGAGCCCAGGGTGGCGCCGCCGCTCGGCGCGGACAGCGTTGCGGTGAAGGTTTCGTTGCTCTCTTCGATCGTGTCGCCGACGATCGGCACCTGGACCGTCTTGTTGGCACTGTCGCCGTTGCCCCAGGAAAAGATGTCACCTGTCGTCTGGTAGTCCAAACCGGGCGTCGCGGAGCCGGCGACCGTCGCGTAGGCGACCGAAACAGCACCGGTCGAGCCGCCCGTGCGCTCTGCGGTGAGCGTGACGCTGGCGGCCGCTTCGCTGACGGACGTCGAGGCCGTCGTCCAGCGGATGGTGCCGGCTCCCCCGGAAGGCGCGTCGTTGTCGTTGATCGTCACCGTGATCGTGCTCGGCGATCCGAGCGTCGCTCCACCGGTCGGGCTCTGAAGATGGACCGTGAACGTTTCGTTGCTCTCTTCCGCGGTGTCGTTGAGGATCGGCACGACGATCGTCCTGTTGGTGTCGTCGTTCGCAGCCCAGTTGAGAGTGCCGTTGGTCTGCGTGTAGTCGCTGCCGAAGGTCGCACTGCCGTTCGCGGTCTCGTATCCGACCGACACCGCGCCATTGTCGCCACCGGTCCGGGTGACGGTGATCGACTTGGTGCCGGCGGCCTCACCGACCGATGTCGTCGCGGCGCTGAACTGCAGCGTACCGGGGCTGCCGCCTCCGCCACCCGGTGCGACGATCACGGTGCCGTTCATGGCGCTGCCGTTCGCCGAGCTGTGGACTTCGCAGAAATATTCGAAGGTTCCAGCGGCGCCAAAGGTATGCGAGAAGGTCGTCCAGCTGCTGCTCGGCACGTTTCCGAACGACCCGTTGTCCGCGGTGACGCTGTGCGTCCCGCCGGCCCGTGTCCAGATGACTTCGTCGCCGGCGGTGATGTTGACTGTCGCCGGCGAGAAGGTGAGCCCGGGACCCACGGTGACGTTGTGCGTCGTCGCCAGGGAAACACCGGGCAGGGAAAGGAGCGCTACGAGGGCTGCGGCAGTCGCGAATCGGAAACGCATGGCAGTTCCTTTCGATGGGGACATGAAGAGGGAGACAGGCACGCAGGGGCCCTGGAACAGGCGTCGCGAGCGTCGGACGAAATGAATCTTGCCAGTCGACAGCGGAAAGACCGGAGGGCGGAACACCTTCTTCACCCTAGCAACCGCACCCCCGTCCGGACCATGCAGAAAGTCGCACCCTTCCCCTGACTTAAGTCAGGGGAGCGCGCTCCGATAGACTGCGGCTCTCAGCCAGGCCCACTGGCACCGTCACGAGAGGAAGATTTTTCATGAGCTCCAGAACTCCCATCACCGTCGCGAACGGCGACGGCATCGGTCCAGAAATCATGCAGGCGACCCTGGCGATCCTCGAGAGCGCCGGCGCGGCGCTCGACATCGAGACCATCGAGATCGGCGAAGCGGTCTACAAGCGCGGGCACATGGCCGGTATCGAACCCTCCGCCTGGGATTCGCTGCGGCGCACCCGAGTCTTCCTCAAGGCACCCATCACCACCCCGCAGGGCGGCGGATTCAAGAGCATGAACGTGACGGTGCGCAAGACCTTCGGTCAGTACGCGAATGTGCGTCCGTGCATCTCGCTCCACCCGTTCGTGCGCACGAAGCATCCCGGAATGGACGTCGTCATCGTGCGTGAGAACGAAGAGGACACCTACGCCGGAATCGAGCATCGCCAGACCGACCAGGTCTTTCAATGCCTCAAGCTCATCAGCCGTCCGGGGTCCGAGAAGATCGTCCGCTATGCCTTCGAATATGCGCGGCGCAACAATCGCAAGAAGGTGACCTGCTTCGTCAAAGACAACATCATGAAGATGACCGACGGCATCTTCCACAAGGTGTTCGACGAGATCGGCGCCGAGTATCCGGACCTCGAGAAAGAGGCGTGGATCGTCGATATCGGCGCCGCGAAGCTCGCGGACACGCCGACCGCATTCGACGTCATCGTGATGCCGAACCTCTACGGCGACATCCTGTCGGACGTCGCCGCGCAGATCGCCGGCTCCGTCGGTCTCGCCGGCTCGGCCAACATCGGCGAACATGTGGCCATGTTCGAGGCCATTCACGGCTCCGCGCCGCGCCGCGCCGGACAGAATCTGGCGAATCCCTCCGGGCTCCTTCATGGCGCGATTCTCATGCTGGTCCACATCGGGCAGGCCGAAATCGCCGAGCGCGTGCACAACGCCTGGCTGAAGACGATCGAAGACGGCGTCCACACCTACGACATCTTTTCCGAAGGCCTTTCGAAGGAAAAGGTCGGCACGAAGGAGTTCGGCGCCGCGGTCATTTCCCGCCTCGGACAGGAGCCGGCAGAGCTCAAGGCGGCGCGCTACTCCAATGCACCGGCACAAAAAGCCGCCGGAGCCGCAGCGCGAACGCGGGCGACGAAGCAGCTCGTCGGCGTCGACCTCTTCTTCGACTGGACGGGCGGTCGCGGCGACGACCTCGCGACCAAGGTCAAGCCCCTGAGCGCTTCGGGGCTCGAGCTCAAGGCGATCACGAATCGCGGAACCAAGGTCTGGCCGGATGGCTCGCCCGAGACTTTCTGCACCGATCACTGGTGCTGCCGCTTCCTCAGCCAGAGCCCGTGTGCCGCCATTACGCATGCGGATGTTGTGGCGCTCCTCGGACGCGCCGCGGACGCGGGGCTCGATTTCGTCAAGACCGAGGGGCTCTACACCTTCGACGGCGAACGCGGCTACTCCGCAGGTGGCGAATAGTTGGCGACTCCGATTCCGCAGAACCTCGCCGCATTCACGGCCGGCGAGGTCGCTGCAGCGACCGGCGGCGCGTTGTTCGAGATCGAACCGGCATTTCCCCTCGTGGGCGTTGCGACGGATTCGCGCACGGTACCCGCGGGCGCGCTGTTCGTCGCGATCGCCGGCGAAGTCCACGACGCGCATCGCTTCGCCGCTGAAGTGGTGGCGCGCGGCGCGGTGAATCTCGTCTGCGCGAATCGCGGCGTTCGAGGGCCGCGTATCGAAGTTCCCGACACGCTGATCGCCCTGGGCGACCTCGCCCGCCACTTCGTCGATCGCGAAACGCGCAGCCGACCCCTGCCGGTGCTGGCGATCGGCGGCGCCGCCGGCAAGACGACGACGAAGACGCTGGCCGCGGCCGCAGTTCGTGCCCTGTTCGGCCAGACGCTCGTCACGCCGGGAAATCTCAACAATCGGATCGGCGTGCCGATGACGCTCTTCACTCTCACCGCCGAGCATCGCGCCATCGTGCTCGAGTGCGGCACCAGTGTCCCCGGAGAGATCGCCGAGCTCGGAAGAATCGCCCGTCCCACCGTCGCGGTGGTCGTCAACGTCGACGTCGAGCATTCCGAAAAGCTCGGCTCGCTGGCGGAGATCGCCGACGAAGAGGCGGCGTTGCTGCTGGCGGCACGGCGGGTGGCCATCGCCAACGGCGACGATGCGCTCCTCAAGACGCGGCTCGCGCTCGCCGGCGCGCAGAAACTCACCTTCGGAAAAGCATCCGGGGCGGATCTCGCGGTCGGCCCCCGCACCGTCGATGGAAGCGGCGTGCAGACGATCGTCCTGCGCACTCACGGACGCTCCTTCGCCGCGCTCGGCGGATCGCCGCGCGAGTTCCGCATCGCCACGCATCTGCTGGGAGAAACGGCGGCGATGAACGTCGCCGCCGCCGTCGCGGGTGCGCTCGCGCTCCTCGACCGCGCAGCCTCGGTCGAGGAGCTCTCACGTCTGGGCGCCGCGATCGCCGGCGTCGAGGCGGTTCCCGGCAGACTGCATCCGCAGACCGTCGCCGGAATTCTCGTTGTCGACGACAGCTACAACTCGAATCCGCGATCGGTCCGCGCTGCGCTTGCCGCAGCGCGCGAAGTGGCGGAACACCGGCTGAACGCGGATGCACGTCTGGTCATCGCGCTGGGCGACATGCTCGAGCTCGGCACGCAAGCGGAGCGCGAGCACGACGTCCTGATTCAGGCCGCGGAGGCGAGTGGCGCGGACGAGCTTCTGCTCGTCGGCGCAGAACTGGCGCGCGCCGTCCGCGATCGCCGAACGCCGCTCACGACGCCGTTCGAGCTTTTCGCGGACGCTCACGCCGCGGCGGCCGTCGTGAGCTCACGGGTCAGCGCCGGTGATCTGCTTCTGGTCAAAGGCTCCCGCGGAATCGGCATGGAACGCATCATCGAAGCGCTGCATCACGAGCCAGCCGGGCTTTCGCCGTCGGATCTGCGAGAGCCGATTGAAGGAACAACCGAAACGAGCAAAGGAATCGTGCGATGACCTGGAGTGAAAATCCGCTGGTCGGCATCCTGATGGGCAGCAAGAACGACTACGAAATCATGTCCGAAGCGGTGAAGATCTGTCGCGAGCTCGATATCTCCTGCGAAGCGCGAGTCCTCTCTGCCCACCGCACTCCGGACGAAGCGCTCGACTACGCCGCCGGAGCCGCGGCGCGGGGTACGCGGGTGCTGATCGCAGGCGCCGGCGGCGCAGCTCATCTCGCCGGGGTGCTGGCTGCGAAAACGCTGCTGCCGGTGCTCGCTGTTCCGATCGACTCCTCGCCGCTTCAGGGACTTGACGCACTGCTCGCCATGGTTCAGATGCCGAAAGGGATTCCCGTCGCGACCTTCGCCATCGGCAAGGCAGGCGCGGGAAATGCAGCCCTTTTCGCCGCCGAGATCCTGGCGCTCTCCGACCCCGAGATGCATCGCCGCCTCGCCGCGTATCGCGAGGCCCGGCGGCAGGAGGTCCTGAAACAGGTCCTTCCCTGAGCCGGATCGGGCGTCAGGCCACGCCGACGCCGTAACGTTCGAGAAGGATCCTGCGATGGTGGAGCTCGTGCCCTGCGATGACCCAGGTCAAGGCACGGACGGTGACTGCAATGCCGCTCGCCTTGCCACCGCGCTCCCAGTCTTCTCCTGAGAACGAGCGGACCAGCGAGAGCGTCGCCGCGCGGACGGCTGCAAAGTCGGCGATGATCTCCTCCCATGGCCGCGTCGACGCCCGGCTGTGCGGCACCCAGATCTCCTGATCGAAGCCGGGGAGCGGAGTGCTGTCCGCGCGACCGAAGCGCAGCGCGCGGTACGCGAAGACGCGCTCGCTGTCCGCGACGTGGGCGACGACTTCCCGGATGGTCCACTTTCCCGGCGAGTAGGCGAAGTGGGAACGCGGCTCGGAAATCGCAGCGTAGAGCCGCTGCGCACTCTCGCCCGCGGCCGCCAGAGTTTCGCGAATGTCGCCATCGGGAACCGCGGCGATGTAGGGCGTCTGATAGTCCGCGTGCTCGGACGGACCCGGCCGCGTTGCAAGATCAACCGTCATCGTTTCTCCGGTCCTTTCGTCCATCTCGTTCGTTTTATCCATGGGTCGCGCGCGTCATCTCGTGGGAACCGCACGGGAATCGTAGCGCGCCCGGGCGTCGCAGCGGTGCGAGTACAATGACCGCGGTTTCTCTTGCTGGGGGGAGGTCCGGTTGTCCGGCGCCGACGAAACGACTCCCGGGGAGGCGAGCGCACTCAGGTTCAGTCTCGCCGTGCAGCGCAGCCGTCTCGGCGTCATGCTGTGGATGGCGGCGGTGGTCGGCACCTCCTGGTTCGCCGGACTGCTCCGATTCGATCTGCCGGGCGCGATCGTGGCCGGCAGCCTCGGCTTGAGCTCGATTCCCTTATGCATGTTTCTTCTGCGGCGCTTCCCGGGGACGCCGGCCCGGGCGCGAATCAACGCCGGCTGGATGACCGCAGACATCCTCTTCACCTGCTGGACCATCTATCTCATCCGCGACTCCTCGCCGCTCTGGCTGGTCTGGTTTCTCACCATCGTGACGGCGGCGGCATTCGTCGCCGGGCGTCGAGCGGCATTGGCGGTCATGGCGGGAAGTACTGTCGCCTACCTGCTGCTGCTCGTCGTGATGGGCAAAATCCAGGGGTTCGACCGCGAGCTCGCGATGGCGAGCGGCCGGCTCGCGCTGCTCTTCGGCGGAACGTTCTTCATGGTCGAGGGCATCGCCTCCCTGAGCGAGCGCCGGCGGCAGATCGCTGCGCTCAACGCCGAAAACGGAGCCCGCCTCGCGGAGCTCTCCCGTCTCACCGGCGAGCTCGATCGCCGGGGGCGTGAGCTCGCGGAAGCGAACATCCGCATCCTCGAGGCCAATCGCGCGAAGAGCCAGTTCCTCGCCAACATGAGCCACGAGCTGCGAACGCCGCTCAACTCGATCATCGGCTTCTCCGAGATCCTCTCCGACAAGCTCGACAGCCGGATCGAGCCCCGCTTCGTGCGCTTCCTGCACAACATTCTCTCGAGCGGCCGTCACCTCCTCGGCCTGATCAACGACATCCTCGACCTGTCGAAGATCGAAGCCGGCAAGATGGACCTGATCTTCGAGCCGGTCTCGATCCACGACATCGTGCTCGGCGTCGAGAGCGTCATGCATGGGATCGCTTCGCGACGGCGCATTCATCTCGAGCTGATGCTGGAGCCCAGCCTGCCGATCGTGATCGCCGACCCGCCGCGGATCAAACAGGTTCTCTACAACCTGGTGTCGAACGCGGTGAAGTTCTCGCGCGACGGCAGCTCCGTCGGCGTCCGCGTCCGCGCCGTGGACTCGCTCACCGCAGGATTGTCCGGCCCGGCGCTCTTCATCGAGGTGATCGACCGGGGAATCGGCATTCGCAGCGACGACCAGCAGCTGATCTTCGAGGAATTCCGGCAGGTCGACGGCGGAAGCACGCGCAACATGGGCGGCACCGGACTCGGGCTCGCGCTGGTCAAGCGCTTCGTCGAGATGCACGGCGGCCGCGTCGAAGTGGAGTCTCAAGCCGGCCAGGGAAGCCTCTTTCGAGTCGTGCTTCCCGTCGACGCCTCCGCGGCGACCGGCAGGCGCGATGCGGGCGACCCGATCTCCTTCAATTTCCTCCGGGCAGAGGCACGAGAAGCCTTTCAGGATCCCGTCCGCACCGTGCTGGTCGCGGAGGACGACGACGTTTTCTTCCGCGCGCTCGCCGGAGACCTCGAGGCGGCCGGCTATCGCGTCGTGCGGGCGAGAAACGGCGACGAGGTGCTGGATCTCGCGCTCGCCGAGACTCCGGTCGCCATCTCCCTGGATCTCGTGCTGCCGGGACGCGATGGATGGGAAGTTCTCAAGGATCTGAAATCGAGCTCGCAGACCGCCGGAGTGCCGGTCATCATCGTCAGCCTGATCGAGAATCACGAGCTCGGCTTCGCCCTGGGCGCGGACGACTATTTCCTCAAGCCGCTCGATCGCGAACGTTTTCTCATTCGCCTGAAGGAGCTCACGCCGGATCATCAGGCATTCGAGCGCTCGGCGGTGCTCATCATCGACGACGACCCGCAGGTCCACGACTACCTGGACGTCGAGCTCTCCGAAGCCGGCTATCGCGTCCATTCGGCGAGCAGCGGCAAGGAAGGTCTTGCGCTCGCCACGGCGCTCAAACCGGCGGTCATCATTCTCGACCTCATCATGGACGGTATCGACGGTTTCCAGACCGCGGCCGAGCTCGCGCGGCAGGCCGAGACGGCGCAGATTCCGATCCTGGTCTTCACCTCGAAGGACCTGACCGTCGAGGACCGCACGGAGCTCACTGGTCCTGCGACCGCCCTCCTCAGCAAAGCGCCCGACGACCGCAAACGACTGGTGTCCACGATTCGCGAACTGGAGGCGCGCCAGCGAGCGCGTACGGCGAGGAATGACCGGACAACTCATCTGGGTGATTGAAGACAACGATCAGAATTTCGAGCTCGTCGACTTCCTTCTCGACGAGGCCGGCTACCGTGTGCAGCGCGGCCGGGAGGCCGCGGATCTCCCGCGGCTGCTCGCCGGAGAGGCGCCTTCTCTCGTGCTGCTCGACATGAACCTTCCGGGTGGATCCGGAATCGAGCTCGTCGGGCTTCTCAAAGGGCACCCGACGTCGCAGAATGCGCCGATCGTCGCCGTGACGGCCCACGCCATGCGCGGCGACCGGGAGCGCTTCCTTCAGGCGGGCTGCGACGGATATGTTTCAAAGCCGATCGAGTCGGTTCATTTTCTGTCAGTCTGCGCCAGTTTCTTGCGAGGGGGCGTCGAACGTTGAATCCGCACGCGAGCAGCGACCGGGTCAAAGTGCCGCGAATCCTCGCGGTCGACGACCAACCCGAGAACCTGGAGCTTCTCGCCGCGATCCTCACGGACGAAGGCTTCGAGGTCGATTTCGCGAGCGACGGGCTGGCGGCTCTCGAAGCGGTCGCCAACCGCCCGCCACAGGCGATCCTGCTCGACATCATGATGCCCGGCCTCGACGGCTTCGAGGTCTGCCGGCGCATCAAATCGACCCGTCCGACCTGCTTCATTCCCGTTGTCATGCTCACTGCGTTGTCGGATGTCGAAAGCAAGATCCGCGGCTTCGAGACCGGAGCCGACGACTTCCTCAACAAGCCCTTCCATCGCATCGAGCTCCTGACCCGGCTGCGTTCGCTGCTCAGGATCCGCAGCCTGCGCGACGAGCTCGATTCGACGGAGGCCCTCATCTTCAGCATGGTGCACCTGCTCGAGGAGAAGGATCCGCTGACGCGGAATCACTCGCAGCGCGTCGCGGCGATCGCGGCCGAGGTCGGTCGCGAACGGAGGCTCCCCGCCCGTGCGCAATACAACCTCACGCTCGGCGCGCTCCTGCACGACATCGGCAGGCTCGGAGTTCCGGAGTCGATTCTGCTCAAGCCGGAGCGCGAACGGACCGAGGAGGACCGGGCGATCTATCGCCTTCACCCGGATCTCGGCGAGCGCATCCTGGCGCCGATCGAATCGCTCGCCGGCGCCATTCCCTACGTTCGGCTGCATCATGAACGCCGGGACGGCAGCGGATATCCGACCGGTTGCCGCGGTACCGCCCTTTCTCCGGAGATCGAGATCCTCGCCGCCGCGAACGCCTATGACATGACGCGTGTCGAGCTCGCGCCCGATCCCGAAACCCGGGCGCGCTCCCTGCGCCAGGAGGCGCACGCCGGACGGTTCGAAAGCGCGCTCGTCGAGTCGGTCATCCGCAGCGGCGAAAGACTGGACGCGAACGGCGCGCTGCCGACGATCGAGGATCTCCTTCCGGTCCCCGAGATCGATCCCGGCGGCCGCATCCTCGTCGCGGACGACAACGCAACGAACCGGCAGCTTTATCGTGAGCTTCTTTCCGGAGCCGACTACGACGTCGAGACCGCCGATTGCGGCGAGGCGGCGCTCGCCGCTTATCGCCGGAATAAGCCTGACCTGATGATTCTCGACATCCGCATGCCCGATCTCGGCGGGCAGGAGGTGTGCAGAATCATCAAAGCCGACGAAGGTTCGGCGTACCTGCCCGTCATCCTCGTCACCGCCTATGAGGAGCGCGGACTTCGGCTGCGCTCGCTCGACAGCAACGCCGATGAGCTGCTGCTCGCTCCGGTGAACCGCCTGGAGCTGCTGGCGCGCGTGCGCTCGCTTCTGCGCCTCAAGATCTACTACCAGGATCTGGTGCGCCACGAGAGCGTCGTGCTTTCGCTCTCCGCGGCGCTCGAAGCGAAGGATCCGTACACCCGCGGACACAGCCAGCGCGTCGGAGAACTTTCGACCCGGCTCGCCCGTGAGCTGGGCCAGGACGCCGCCCTGGTCGCGCGCATGCGCACCGCCGGACTTCTCCACGACATCGGCAAAGTCGCGATTCCGCAGGCGCTGCTCAACAAACCCGATCGCCTGACGGCGGAAGAGTTCGCCAAGCTGATGACTCATCCCGTCGTCGGCTGGGAGATCTGCCGTCCGCTGCGCACGGCGGTGTCCGTACTGGACTGCATCCTCTACCATCACGAACGCTTCGACGGTCGCGGCTATCCCGAAGGGCTGGCAGGGAACGAGATCCCCTATCAGGCGCGCCTTCTCGCAGTGGCCGATGCCCTCGACGCGCTGACCTCGGAGCGCGCTTACCGGCACGGCCTTTCAGTCGACGAGGCGGTGCAGCTCCTCGGAGCTGAAACCAAAGCCGGAAAATGGGATCCCGAGATCTTCGCTGCGCTCACCCGTCTCGCCAGCCGCGGCGAGGTTGACCCGCGCCGTTTCGAAATTCCAGCGCTCGGCTGAACGTCCGCTCGACCGTCAGCTCAGAAGATCAGACACCCGCGGCGCGCCGAATCGCAGCGACCGCAAGGTCGACGTCGGCCTCCGCGGTCGACCAGTTCGCAACCGAGATCCGCATGGCCGCCTGTCCACGCCAGGTGGTGCCCGACAGCCAGCAGGTGCCTTCGATCTGAACGCGATGAATGACTTCACGGGTGAAGTCGTCCGCGCTCGCGGCGTCAGCGCTCGACGGAAGGAACCTCACCAGCACCTGATTCAGAACGACATCGTTGAGGATCTCGATTCGCCCGGGCTCGGCCAGCCGCTCCGCGAAACGACGGGCATGGCTGGAGCAGCGTTCGACGAGGTCGCGGACGCCCCGCCGGCCGAGCTGCCGGAGCGCCGCCCAGACGGTGAAGCCCCGTGCGCGGCGCGAGAACTCGGGCACCCATTCGAAAGGGTCGCGCTCGCGACCTGCCGTCTGTTCGAGGTAGTCGGCATGGGCAGTGAGCGCTGCGCGATGCGCTTCGGGGTGGGCGCAGAAAACGAGGCCGCAGTCGTACGGCACGTTCAGCCATTTGTGCGCGTCGGTCGCCCAGGAGTCCGCCCGCCCGACACCGGCGAGGTGGGCCCGCATGTCCGGGCTCGCACCGGCCCACAGTCCGAAAGCGCCGTCGACATGCAGCCACGCACCGTGCGCGACCGTGAGGTCGGCGATCGAGTCGAGCGGATCGAAGGCGCCGCTGTTCACGTTCCCGGCCTGCGCGCAGACGAGGGTCGGACGGCCACTGAGCCCGGCGAGCGTTTCGGCGAGCGCGGCCGGAATCATCCGCCCCTGATCGTCGATCGCGACGGAGTGGGCGCGCTCTCTTCCCAGTCCGAGCATCTGCAGCGCCGTGCGGATCGTCACGTGCGCCTCGGCGCCGAGGACGACGGCGATTTCCGGTGCGCCGTAGAGACCGCGCGTCTCGACGTCCCAGCCATGTTGCTGCGACAGGGCGTGCCGTGCCGCCGCGAGTGCCGAGAAATTCGCCGCCTGGCAGCCGGTGACGAATCCGACGCTCGCGGAGGCCGGCAGGCCGAAAATCTCCCGCAACCAGCCGCCCGCCGCCTCTTCCGCCGCCGAGTTCGCCGGCGAGAGAACGAAGAGTCCGGCGTTCTGATCCCAGGTCGAGGTCATCCAGTCGGCAGCGACCGCGACCGGCAGAGAGCCGCCGACGACGAATCCGAAGTAACGCGGCCCTGCCGTCGCGACGATTCCGGCGTCGGCGCGCTGCACGAGCCGCTCGAGAACGCTCTCGGCGCTCTCCCCGGCCTCCGGAAGCTCGCCGCCGAGAGCCCGGCGCATGTCGTCCATCGAAGCTGCGCTGCCCACCGGCCGGTCCGGCAGGCGATCGAGATAGTCCACGGCGAGCTCCGCCGTGCGCAGCAACAGGTCGCGCGTGCTCATGGCGAAAATTCTATCGCCCGCGCCGGATGCTGAGACCTGACCAAAGTCAGGGGCGCCTCCGCCTCGCGCTGATCGGCCGAAACCAGTGACCACCGGATTCCGCCGGTTCCGGTCGTGCTGGTCGTTCCGGAACCGGCAACAACCTCAGTCCCGCAGGAAGTGGCAGGTGTAGCCGCCGGGGTTTTTCTCCAGATAGTCCTGGTGATACTCCTCCGCGGACCAGAAGTCGGAGGCGGCGACGATCTCCGTGACGACCGGATTCTTCCACTTGCCCGATTTGTCGACGCGCTCGCGAACCTCTTCTGCGGTCTTCTTCTGCTCCGCGCTGGTGTAGAAAATCGAGGAGCGGTAGCTCGTCCCGACATCGTTGCCCTGACGGTTCTTCGTCGTCGGATCGTGCATCCTGAAGTACCATCCCAGAAGCGACTCGAACGAAATCCGCTGGGGATCGAAGATCACCTTCACCGCTTCCGCATGACCGGTGTCCTCGTGCTTGACCATGGCGTAGGTGGCGTTTTTCACCGTTCCGCCGGTGTAGCCGACCTCCGTGTCGATGACACCGGGGATCTTGCGCAGGATCTCTTCCATTCCCCAGAAACAGCCACCGGCGAGGATGGCGGTCTCGCGTTTCCCCGAATCCCCGGCGAGGAGACCTGCCTTCTCGAAGGCGGGAAGATATTGCTCGTACCCTTCCGCCACGAGCTTCTCCACCGGTACGAAGCGCAGCGATGCCGAGTTCATGCAGTAGCGCAGGCCGCCCGGTCCCGGGCCGTCGTCGAACACATGCCCGAGGTGCGAGTCGCCGTTCTTCGAGCGCACCTCGACCCGGCTCATGAAAGCGCTGCCGTCGTTCTTCGTCGTTACGTTCGACTTTTCGATCGGCTTCGTGAAGCTCGGCCAGCCCGTACCCGAGTCGAACTTGTCGAGCGAAGAAAAGAGCGGCTCGCCGGAAACGACATCGACATAGATGCCCGCACGGTGCTCATCCCAGTATTCGTTCTGGAAAGGCGGCTCCGTGCCCTCGTGCTGCGTCACCTGATACTGCATCGGAGTGAGTTGAGCCTTAAGCTCTTCGTCCGAGGGCTTGGCGAAGTTCGACATCGATTTTCCTTTCGTTTTCGTCGGAGTCGACGAGCTTCCGCCCGACGCCGACGAGATCTTCTCATCGACCGAGGCAAAGGCGCTTTTTCCGGGGCGCTGGATCGCATGCAGGATCCACGGTCCGGCAAGGAGGGTGATTCCAACGGCGAGAAGCAGGGCGACGAAGCGATGGTTGTTCATGGCTGGTCCTTGAGATGCAGAATCCCGGCCAGAGTTTCGTCCTGCCGGACCGGCGCGCATCCTCGCATCATCTACGCTCGCGCCCGATGCCGTGGATGGGCGAGATTCTCCGCATGCAGTAGGCTTCCCGAGGAGAAATCACCCCCCATGCGCCCGATTTCCGCCAACTTCCAGTTCCGCTTCGCCCCCCTAGCTCTTCCCCCGAATGCCGGGTCGGCGGGCCTTGGCTTCCTCTTCCTTTTCGCCGGACTCGCGACCGGCGCTGCGGCCTCTCCGATGAACCCAGTGGCCCCGATGCCCCCCGTGGCCTCGACGTCCCCGGCCGCCGCTCCCCGATCCGCTCCGGCGACAGCTCCGACCCCCGTTCGAGCTCCGGCGCCGGCCAAGGTCGTGACCTGGGAGGAGGAGATCGCCGCCTGGAAGAGCCACCGCATCGAGCGCCTGCAGCAGCCGGACGGCTGGCTGACCCTCGTCGGTCTCGCCTGGCTGAAGGACGGAGAGAACAGCGTCGGGAGCGACGGGAAGAGCACCGTCGTCCTGCCCGCCGCCAAAGCTCCCGCGCAACTCGGCACGATCCACGTCGCCGAAGGTAAGGCGACCTTCGTCGCGGAGAAGGGCGTTTCGGTGCAGACAGCCCTGGCTCCGGGCGCGAAAGGCGCAGCGCTCGATCAGGCCGCGGCGGACGCTTCCGTCGGTACCCTTGAGCTCGTCGACGACGCCTCGGGCGACCCGACCGTTCTCACGCACGGCAGTCTCTCGTTCTTCGTCATTCACCGGGCCGACCGGCTCGGAGTGCGGGTGAAAGACAGCGAGGCCGCAGCGCTCAAGGCCTTCCACGGACTCGACTACTTTCCGCTCGACCGCAAATGGCGGCTGGAAGGGCGCTTCGAGCCGGCGGCCGAGGTCAAGGAGATCCCGATCCCCAACGCGCTGGGATTCGACGAGCCGATCAAGTCTCCGGGACACGTGACGTTCACGGTCGCCGGCAAGGAGATGCGTCTCCTCGCGCTCGACGACACCGGCGACGGGCGCCTCTTCCTTGTATTCGGTGATCTGACCAACGGCCACGAAACGTATGGCGGCGGCCGCTTTCTCTATACCGACCCACCGGTCGACGGCAAGGTCGTGATCGATTTCAACCGCTCCTACAATCCGCCGTGCGTTTTCACCGCCTACGCGACCTGTCCGCTGCCGCCGCGCGAGAACCGGCTTCCATTGCGCGTCGAGGTCGGCGAGAAGCGCTTCGCCGGGCACGATCCACAGCCTTGAAAACCGGCGAAGGTCTCTATGAGCTGGTGCTTGCGGCCGGCGGTGGCCACCTGGTCGCCCCACGCCCGGCGCGGCCGTCGGCAGCGATCGTCCTCTATCGTCGCGCGCTCGCCGAGAGCGCGGCGAACGAGATCGAGCTCTTCTGGTTGCGGCGCGGCGAAATCCTGCCGTTCATGGGCGGCTGGCATGCCTTCCCGGGAGGCGGTCTCGAGCGTGGCGACGTCGATCTGCCGGTCGCAGGATCTCCGGCGGGCCTCGCTCCCGGCGGCTGGACCGCCGCGAGTGCAGGGCGCGACGACTCTCCTGCCGAGCCCGACCTCGTTCCCGGACTGATCGCCTGCGCGTTGCGCGAGCTCTTCGAAGAAACCGGCGTCATGATCGCCCGGCCCGCCGACGGCCGGCCGGAAGGCTTCGGGTCCGGCGAGACCGGATCGACCCCGCCTCCGCCGGCGCTCGCGGAGGTTCGCCAGGCGCAACTTGCCGGGGAGAAGGCTCTCGGCTCCTGGCTCGCTTCCTACGGTCTCGCGTTCGACGCCGACCGCCTGACGTTCGCCGGTCGCTGGCTCACCCCGCCGTTCTCCCCGGCGCGCTTCGACAACCGGTTCTTCCTCGTCGAGTGGCGCCCGGCGGATGGCACGCCGCGCGTCACCCCGCCGGAAAGCGAAGAGGGCGAGTGGCTCACGCCGCGCGCTGCGCTCGACCGGCTCGACGAAGGACATGCGCTCGCGGCACCACCGATCGTCCATCTGCTCAGAGTGCTCGCGGAGGAGGGTCCGGACCGTGCGGGAGCGCGACTGCTCGACACGACGGAGGCGAATCTCGGCCCGCTGCGCCGCATCGAGCTCCGGCCGGGGATCGTGCTGCTCCCGCTCGCGGCGGCGACGCTGCCGCCCGCAGGGCACACCAACGCCTACCTTCTCGGCACCGGCGACTGCGTCCTGGTCGACCCGGGTTCGCCGTTCGAATCCGAAAACGCGCGCCTGCTCGAGGCGCTCGAGATCGCCGAGTCCCGGCTCGGACGGCGCGTGCGGGCAATCTGGCTGACCCACCATCACCCCGACCACATCGCCGGCGTCGAAGTCATCCGGCGGGCGCTCGAAGTGCCGGTCTTCGGCCATCCGCGGACCGCCGAGCGTCTGCAGGCGAAAGGGATCGCACTCGACGGATTCCTCGCCGACGGTCAGCGCGTCGTCCTCGACGGTTCTCCTCCGTTCGCGCTCAAGGTGCACTACACCCCGGGCCATACCAGCGGCCATCTCTGTTTCGAAGCCGAGGCCACCGGGGATCTCATCGGCGGAGACATGGTCGCCGGCTTCGGAACCATCGTCATCGATCCGCCGGAAGGCGACATGGATCAGTACCTCGCTTCCCTCGACCGCTTGCGCGAGCTCGCGCCGCGGACGCTCTTCGTCGGACACGGCGCGCCGTTCCTCGACAGCGTCACCAAACTCACCGAGTATCGCGATCATCGACTGGCGCGCGAAGCGCAGATCCTCGCCTGCTGGGAAGAGGGCGTCCGGGAGCCGAAAGCGATGCTGCCGCGGGTTTACCCCGAGATCGCTCCGGCGGTCGCGCCACTCGCCGAGCGCCAGATTCTCGCGCACCTCGTGCGGCTCGAGCGGCGAGGCAGAATCCAGCCTTGACGAAAGCGGCGGCGATCTCTCCGCTCGCACCGGCGATCGCTGCGCGGGATCTCGGGCGGCGATTCGGCGGGCGCTGGGCGCTCGCCCACATCGATCTCGCCGTCGCGCGCGGCGAGGTCCTGCTCGTCGCGGGCCCCAACGGATCCGGGAAGTCGACGCTTCTCAGCCTGTTCGCCGGTCTCATTCCGCCGACTCTGGGAACGCTCGAGCTGGCCACGACGAATTGCGTGCTGCAATCGCAGGCGCGTTCGCACCCCTCGGCGCGCATCGCCTGGCGCCGCGGGGTCGCGCTGCTGTCCCACGCGGTCTATCTCTACGAGCTGCTCACCGCCCGCGAGACGATTCGTCTGTGGGCGAACCTTCTCGGGCGCTCGAGCTCTCCGTCCGAGATCGCGCGGCGGCTCGAGGAGGTGGGACTCGAGGACGACGCCGATCGAGCCGTCGGCGGATTCTCCGCCGGGATGCAGAAGCGCCTAGCCTTTGCGCGGGTGCGCCTCATCGACGCCCCTGTCGTCCTGCTGGACGAGCCGTTTTCCGCCCTCGACCTTTCCGGAACCCAGATGGTGAGCCGGTGGATCGCAGCGGACCGCGAAGCGGGCAAGACGGTCGTCCTCACATCGCACGATCTCGAACGCGCCGCTCCCGTCGCCAATCGCGCGTTGCTTCTGTCGCGCGGCCAGCAGGTCTGGGAGGGGGCGGCCGAGGAGCTGCCGCAGGCTCTGGAGGCGGCTTCGTGATGCTCGCAGCGCGACCGACCGCCGTCCTTCTGGGAAAGGATCTGCGTCTCGAGTGGCGGGCGCGCGCCCGGCTCGCCGCGGTCGGCGTCTTCGGGCTCCTCGCGCTCGTCGTGTTTTCGATCGCCGTGGGCCCGGATACGAAAGCGCTCGCCGCCGGTGCGGCCGGATTTCTCGTCATTGCCCTGCTCCTGTGTTCGACTCTGGCGCTCGGCGAGAGCTTCCGCCTGGAAAACGAACGCCGTGCCCTCGAAGGCCTCCTCCTCTTGCCGGTGCGGGCAGGTGCACTGTTCTACAGCAAGGCGATCGCCAATACGCTGACGCTGACTGCACTCGCTCCCGGCCTGTCGCTTTTCGGCTTCGTGCTGTTCGGAGTCGAAATCCGGGCGGCAGGAATCGGGAGTTTCCTCGGCATCTGGTGCCTCGCTGCGGCGGGGCTCGCGGCGCCGGGAACGCTGTACGCCGCCATGACCAGCCGGCTGCGAGGCCGCGACGTGCTGTTGCCGTTGCTGCTCTTTCCGCTCGTCGTGCCGGTGCTCATCGCGGCCTGCAAGGCGCTGTCGCTCGTGCTCACCGGCGATCCGATGGCGCAGCTCCGCTCGTGGACGCTCATGCTGCTCTGTTTCGACCTGATCTACTGGTCGCTGGGAGGAATTCTCCTCCCCTACGTTCTCGAGGAGGGCTGAAGGTGAGCGATCGATTCGCACGCGAGCACTGGGCAGGAATCGCTGCCGTCCTCCTCCTGCTCGCGGGTTGCACCATCGGGCTCTTCGTTGCGCCGGCCGAGCGCCACATGGGCGACGTTCAGCGCATCATGTACGTCCACGTCCCGACCGCCTGGGTCGCACTTCTCTGCTTCACCAGCGCCTTCGTCGCGAGCATCGGCTCATTGTGGACCGGCCGTGCGCGCTGGGATGCGGCGGTCGTCGGCAGCATCGAGGCCGGTGTCGTCCTCAACACGCTGCTCCTCATTCAGGGCTCGCTCTGGGGACGCGCGACCTGGGGGATCTGGTGGGACTGGGATGTCCGTCTCACCACTTCCCTCGTTCTCCTGCTCCTGTTCATCGGCGTTCTCGCGCTGCGCTCGTTTGCCGCCGGCTCGGATCGGCGCGCCAATCTGACGGCGGTCGCCGCGATCGTCGCTTACGTCGACGTGCCGCTGGTCTACTTCTGCGTGCGCTGGTGGCGCAGCCTCCACCAGATCCAGTCCTCTCCCGCCA
>JBDTQG010000027.1:0-36089 GCA_039932315.1 Thermoanaerobaculia bacterium | reverse complement strand
GAAGATCGAAATGCTCGCAGGCGAACATCCTCCCTGTCCTCCCCATGCCGCAGAGAACCTCATCGGCGATGAGCAGGATGTCGTTCCGCCGGCAGACCGCGGCGACTTCGTCCCAGTACCCCTGGGACGGCACCATGGCGCCCGACGAGGAACCCCCGATCGGTTCCGCGATGAAGGCCGCCACGGATTCAGCACCCTGGCGAAGAATCTCCGCTTCGAGAGCCGCAGCGCTCGCGCCCGGGCCTAGCGGGTCGCGATAGATGTCCGGAGCCGGAATGCGCGGAAAGTCGAGCAGCAGCGGGCCATAGATCGTCCGGTAGTGTTCGCGCCCCGAGAGCGCGAGCGCTGCGAGCGTATTGCCGTGGTACGACGGCACGCGCGAGATGACCTTCCACTTTTCCGGCTTTCCCGACTCGACCTGAAACTGGCGCGCGAGCTTCACCGCGGCCTCGACCGCTTCCGATCCACTGGCGAGAAAATAGGCGAAGTCGAGGTCTCCGGGGGTCTCCGCCGTGAGCTCGCGGGCGAGATCCTCGACCGCGCGATGCGTGAACTGCGTTCCGTTGACGTAACCGAGTCCGCGGATCTCCTCCGCAACGGCATCCGCGATGGCGCCGGCCAGCGGTCCGCCGTGCCCCAGGTTCGCCACCACGGCGCCGCCTGAAGCGTCGAGCCAGCGCCGTCCGTCGTCGGCGACGATCCACGTCCCCTCGGCGTGTGCCGCGAGCGGAAAGTCGTGCCGCAGTTTGCGATAGAAAACGGCGCTGTCGGGAAATCGCATGCGATTCGTCAGGAGAGCTAGAAAGGTCCCCAGCGCATCGCCTGCGCGATGAGGAGGAAGGCGAGACCGAGGACGAGCCAGATCACCTGCAGCGGCCAGAGGAATTTCGCCCACTTGGTCCACGGCACGCCGATGAGCGCGAGACCCGCCATGAAATACCCCATCGTCGGAGTGAAGATGTTCGAAAAGCCGTCGCCGAACTGATACGCGAGGACGCTCGTCTGCCGCGTGACACCGGTGAGATCGGCGAGCGGCGTGAGGATCGGCAACGAGAGTGCTGCCTGTCCGCTGCCCGAAGGCACGAGATACGAGAGCACGACCTGTACCGCGTAGATGCCCACGACGGTCGCCGCCGCGGGAAGCCCGCGCACGCCTTCAGCCATGGCGTGGAGCATCGTGTCGGTGATGTGCGCCCCGTCGAGAATCACCAGCACGCCCCGGGCGAGTCCGACGACGAGCCCTGCCGAGGCGAATCCGGCGGCGCCTTTCACGAACTCTTCCGCCAGATCGTCGGCGGACATTCCGCCGAGCAGACCGCCCGCAATGGCGACGGCGACGAAGAGCGCCGAGAGCTCGAGGAGCCCCCACTCCCAGCGCATGCAGCCCACGACCAGAAGCCCGAGCGCACCGAGCAGCACCAGGAGAACCGCCGAATGCTTCGCGTGCATTCCCGACTCGGGCGACGCGCCGGCATTCGCCTGCACGGGCACGCGATGACGGCGTGCGTAGGCCGAGACGTAGACGATCGTCACCGAAGTCAGGGTGAACCAGACGATCAGGCGGTAGCCCATGCCGGAGAAGAGTGGCAGGCCCGCGATCGCCTGGCCGACACCGACCGTGAAGGGGTTGAGAAAGGCACCCGCGAAACCCGCTCCGGCGCCGACGAGAGCGATGGCGCCGCCGACGATGTCCTCGTAGCCGAGCCGCCGCGCGAGGAGCACCAGGCCGGGCAGAAACGGCAGCGTCTCCTCCGCCATGCCGATCGTTCCGCCGCCGAGCGCGAAGAGGAACATGAGCGCCGGCAGAACGATCTCGCCCCTGCCGCGCGCCGCGGCGACCACCGCGGCGATCGCGGCGTCGAGCGCGCCCGTTGCCTGGAGCACGCCGAAAGCGCCGCCGATGATGAGGATGTAGAACACGATCGGCGCCGTCGCGATCAGTCCGCGGGGGAAGGCGAGAAAGAGATCTCCGAAGCTCGCCGGGTGCGCCTCGACCGCATGAAATGAGGCCGGATCGACGAGCTTCCGGCCCTGACTCTCGATGCGCGTGTATTCGCCGGCCGGAACGAGATGCGTCACGATCGCCGCCAGCGCAACCAAGGCGAAGAGAAGAACGAAGGTGTGCGGAACGCGGAGCTTCACACCCCGGCTCCGGCGCAGAAACCGAGCGCCAGGTGAGCGTAGATCCGGGCCGCTTCGGTGAGCTCCAGAACGGCGACCGACTCGCGCGGCGAATGCGCGAGCGCGAGCTCGCCGGGGCCGAGAATGATCGTGGGAATTCCGGCATAGCCGAAGAGCAGAGCGCCGTCGGTCCACGCCGGGAACGTCGTCAGCGTTCCCACGTCTCCGCAGACCGTTCTTCGCGCCGCCTGCGCTGCGACCGAGAGAGGAGCGTCGGGCGCGGTGACGAGCGATGAATGCACCAGGTTTCCCATCCCTCCCTCGACACGTCGGACCGAGGTGACGAGGCCGGGGAAGGCGCGCTCGATGGGCTGGAGGAGCTCCTGAAGCTCCTCGACGATCGTCTGGAGGTCTTCGCCGGGAACGGTGCGGCGGTCGAGCGCGAGCACGCAGTGGGCGGCGACGGTCGAAGGCTGGTCGCCGCCGCGGATCGTGCCGAAGTTGAGGGTCGGGGGACCGAGAATCGGATGCGCTCGCGCGAGCAGTCGCGGCTTGAGCTCATGTTCCACGCGCGCGATGAAAGTTCCCGCGGCCGAGATCGCGTTCACGCCCTTATGAGGCGTCCCGCCATGCGCCGAGCGTCCCTCGAAGTGAACTTCGAGCCACTCGAGCCCCTTATGTCCGAGCGCGATGAGATTCGCCGTCGGTTCGCCGACCACCGCGGCGTCGGCGCGGAAAGTCGAGCCGACGAGCCGTTCGGCGCCGAGACTTTCCATCTCCTCGTCGATGACCGCCGAGAAGGAGAGGCGCCCCGCCGGCAGGTGCGGCGCCAGCGCCACGACGGCGGTCGCCATGCCGGCGAGCGCGCCCTTCATGTCGACCGAGCCCCGCCCGAGAAGCCGCCCGTCGCGGATCTCGCCGGAGAGTCCGACACCCGGATCGCCCGAATTCGGCGGCACCGTGTCGGTGTGGCCGCAGAAGAGCAGGTGCGGTCCCGGGCGCTTTCCTGCGATCGTCACCCGGAGGTTCGGCCGCCCCGGCAGAACCTCGTCGAGCTCGACGGCGATCCCGTGCTTCGCGAAGTAGTCCCGCAGGGCAAATGCGACGCGCTCTTCCTGGCGCTCGACTCCCGGGTAGCTCGGGATGCGGATGAGCTCGGCGGTGAGATCGACCGGGGAAAGACGGCTCAGCGCAGCCTCCACCCGTTCTGCGACCACGAGATCTTCTCGGTTCGGGGACATGACCGGGCAAAGTGTAACGCAGGGAAAAAGCCCTTCCCATGGACTTCATCGACGGCGGGAGCCAACTGGGGCCAGCCAGAGTCGGCCAGAGTCAGCCAGAGCCAGTAGGATGCGCCGCAATGTCCTCGAAGAAAGCTGAAAGCGATCGGAGCGGGTCGAGCGGGTCGGGCGAGGGCGCGGCAGCGCCGCAGGGCGAGCTCGTTCGCGGACTCGGCGTCTGGGACGGAATTCTCCTGACTGTCGGCGGCGTCATCGGCAGCGGCATCTTTCTCGTCTCGTCCGACATCGCCCGGGTGCTTCCCCACGGCGGGATGCTGCTCCTCGTCTGGCTCGCCGGCGGCCTCCTCGCGCTCGCCGGCGCGCTGACCTTCGCCGAGCTCGGCGCGATGTTCCCCCGCGCCGGAGGCGTCTACCACTACATCAAGGAGGCCTACGGCCCGCTGCCGGGATTTCTCTACGGCTGGGCCTGCTTTCTGGTGATCATGTCGGGCGGCGTGGCCGCGATCGCCGTCGGCTTCGGCGAGTATCTGGGCTCCTTCATGCCCTTCTCGTCGACGTCCAACATCCTCGCTTCGCATCAGTTCGGCAGCTGGACCTGGACGCTCTCGGGCGTGCAGGTGACCGCCGTCGCCGCGATCCTGATCCTCACCGTCATCAATCACTTCGGTCTCAGGCAGGGCGCGGGAATCCAGAATCTGATGTCGGTGCTGAAGATCGGCGCCATCATCGCCGTCGGCGTTCTCGGATTCTGGGTGCCGGCGAAAGCGCATCTGGGGATCACCGCTCCCCTGCCCACGAGCGGGCTGCTCGCGGCGTTCGGCGTCGCGATGATCGCCGCGCTGTGGACCTACGACGGTTGGTACGGTCTGACCTTCGCGGCCGGCGAAATGAAGAATCCGGGGCGCACGCTGCCCCTCGGCCTCATCGGCGGCACGGCGATTCTCACCGCTCTCTATCTGCTGGTGAATTTCGTCTACCTGCGCGGCATTCCGGTCGAGCGCATGGGCAGCGAGACCCGCATCGGTGAGGCCGCCGCGAACGCCCTCTTCGGACCTGCGGCGGGGCAATGGCTGGCGGCGATCGTCGTGGTCTCGACCTTCGGCTGTCTCGCGGCGACGATTCTCTATTCGTCCCGGATCTATCAGCCGATGGCGGCGGACGGTCTCTTTTTTCCGTCGCTGGCGAAGATCGACCCGGTCACGCACGTCCCCGCGCGAAGTCTGTGGGCGCAGAGCATCTGGTCGATCCTGCTGACGATCTCGGGGAGCTACAACCAGCTCTACACCTACGCGGTGATCGTGTCGCTGCTCTTCCATGGACTGGCCGGAGCGGGCGTCATCACGTTGCGCCGCCGCCGGCCGGACGCCGAGCGCCCGTATCGTGTCTGGGGCTATCCCTGGGTCCCGTTCGCGTTTCTTGCAGCGATGACGATTCTGCTCGTGAACACCGTCTTCGAGCGCCCGGTCGAGTCTCTCCTCGGGCTTGGACTCGTCGCGCTGGGACTTCCGGCGTATGCGTGGTTGCGGCGGGGATCCCGGGGCGTCGCCCGGAGCTAGTGGAACAACGGCGGGCGCCCGGACGGGTTGGGCGTGCGGAACCCGCCTCTTGCGCTCAACGAACTACTCTTCCGTCATGTGCGGATACGGAACTTCGCGCGGTGACACGAAGGTCTCCTTGATCGTGCGCTGCGAGATCCAGCGCGTGAGATTCGCCGCGGCTCCCGCCTTGTCGTTGGTGCCCGATGCCCGCGCGCCTCCGAAGGGCTGCTGCCCGACGACGGCTCCAGTGGGCTTGTCGTTGATGTAGAAATTACCGGCGGCGTGGCGCAGGGCCTGCGTCATGCGGCGGATCACCGCTCGATCCTGCGCGAAGATGGCTCCGGTCAGCGCGTACGGCGAGGTCGTGTCGCACAGCGCCATCGTGGCTTCGAAGTCCCGGTCGTCATAGACGAACAGCGTGAGCACCGGCGCGAAGATCTCCTCCTCCATGAGCTTGAAGTGGGGATTCGACGTCAGAACGACCGTCGGTTCGACGAAATAGCCCGTCGATTTGTCTCCGCTGCCGCCGACGACGATCTGCGCCTCGTTCGAACGCCGGGCGAGATCGATGTATCCCATCGTCTTGTCGAAGGAGCTCTCGTCGATGACCGCCGCCATGAAGTTGCGGAAGTCGAGCGGCGAACCCATGCGGATCGACTCGACTTCGGCGACGATGCGCTCCTTCACCACCGGCCAGAGCGACTTCGGAATGTATCCGCGCGAGGCGGCCGAGCACTTCTGACCCTGGTATTCGAAGGCGCCGCGGACGAGAGCGACCGCGACCGCCTCGGCATCCGCCGACGGGTGCGCGAACACGAAGTCCTTGCCGCCCGTCTCGCCCACGATGCGCGGGTAGGTCTTGTACTGCGGCAGGTTCGTCGCGATGGTGTTCCACATTCCCTGGAAGGTCGCGGTCGAGCCGGTGAAATGCAGGCCGGCAAAGGCAGAATGCGCGAACACCGGATCGCCGACATCGGCGCCGCGACCGGGAACGAAGTTGATCACTCCGGGCGGCATGCCGGCCTCGACCAGGAGCTTCATGACGTAGTAGTTCGACAGGATCGACGTCGACGAAGGCTTCCAGACGACCGTATTCCCCATCAGCGCCGGTGAGCTCGAGAGATTCCCGCCGATCGCGGTGAAGTTGAACGGCGTCACCGCGAAGACGAACCCTTCGAGCGGGCGATAGTCCGTCATGTTCCAGAAACCGCGCGGCGAGATCGGCTGACGTTCGTAGATCTCCTGCGCGTAGTGGGCGTTGAAGCGCCAGAAATCGACCAGCTCGCAGGCGGCATCGATCTCGGACTGGAAGACGGTCTTCGACTGCCCGAGCATGGTCGCCGCGTTCACCGTGTCGCGCCAGGGTCCGGCGAGAAGATCGGCCGCCTTGAGCAGAATCGCCGCCCGCGACTCCCAGGGCATCTCGGACCAGTCGTGCCAGGCTTCGTTGGCGGCGGCGATCGCCAGCTCCGCCTCCTTCCTGCCCGCCTGATGGTAGGTCGCGAGACGCCGGGCGTGATCGTGCGGCGAGATCGCGCTGCCGGTCTTTCCCGTGCGGACTTCGCGGCCGCCGATGATCAGCGGGATCTCGATCTCCTCCGCGGCCATGGCGGCGAGGCGCGTCTTCAAGCGCGCGCGTTCCGGAGTGCCCGGAGCGTAGGAGTGGATCGGTTCGTTGACCGGCGGCGGGACGCGGACGATAGCGTTCATGAGACGGACTCCTGTCGGGATGTTCAGATCTCGCCGAGACGCCGGATCTCGCGTACGGAATCTGCTGGAATGAGATGCCGCTTCATTTTCGGCCAGGCGCCGTAACGCCGGGCGTGATCGAGGAACTCGGACCGCGAGATTCCGGCGGACTCCGGGTCCCCTTCACGATGCACGTCGGCGTCGCGAAGAATGACCCCGCTCGCATCGATGTCGTGGCACCGGCCGATGAAGAGCTCGGGCCCGGTCGTCTCGACGACGACCGTGATGCCATGCAGCTCGTGCATGTTGTCGTGGAAGGTACCCATGCTGGATCTCCGCGCGTCTTTCGAATCCTGACGACCGGCGATCAGCCGGCGACCGCAACCGGGACGCAGTGCGCCGCGAACGCCGCTTTGAGGTCGGCCGCCACCGCCAGGGCATCGCGTCCTTCGATGCGATGACGCGGCAGGAACCAGACGAGCTCGCCATCCTTGAACAGCGCCATCGACGGCGAGGAGGGAGGAATCGGGCCGAACCGGGCGCGCGCCTGGGCCGTCGCTTCCATGTCCTGTCCGGCGAACACTGTCGCCAGGCGATCCGGACGGGGCGTCTGCTGAATCGCGAGACGCGCGCCCGGGCGAGCCATACCGGCGGCGCAGCCACAGACCGAGTTCACGACGACGAGCGTCGTTCCCTGCTTTTCGTCGAGCAGTCGATTCACCTGGTCCGCCGTCATCAGTTCCTCAAAGCCGGCCGCAGCCAGCTCTTCTCGCATCGGACGGACCAGCATGGGGCTATAGGGCATGGAGCATCTCCTTTTCGGTGACCTGCAGGCTGCAAGTTTATCTCTGCGCGGCTCCGGTCTTCGCCGGTTGCCGGTTTACCTTCGAAGCGCCGCGAGCACCGGCTCGAGCTCGGCCAGTACCGTCTCGGGCTCAAGGAACTGAACCGCCATTCCGCCCAGAATATTCTTGCCAGGTCCGACGGCGGCGACCGGATCGAACCGCTGGATCACGCGCGCGGCGAATCGTTTGGGCTCTTCCCCGGCGAGCGGCAGGTGCATTTCGACCCAGACCTTGTCCTGCAGGGCCATGGGAGCCGGCGTCGAAACGAAAAGACCGCCCGCCCGGATATCGCGATGATAGGTGCCGAGAAACGCCGACGGATCCTCGAAAGTGACCATCACGATCTTGTCCCGGTCGATGTCGAGCATGGGCTCCCGCGCTGCCGCGGTTCCGCCGGGCGAGCTTTGCCCTGCGGATGCGGCAGGACCGGCGGCGGCGCCCGGATTTTCGAGGTCCTCGGTCGCGGGGTCGTAGGGCGGAAAGAGACCGGGATCGAGCGCGCGCCCACCCTGGGTCACCGGACCCGACTGCTTCGCCAGCGGCAGGAGCTCTTCGACGAGCTCCTCGGGCAGGAGGAAACGGACGCCGACGCCGGGCGGATCGAGGTGCCGCATGGCGAGCGCGACACGATGAACTCGAACCACCCGGCCTTCGGCGAGGAATCCGCGGTCGCGATCGACGATTTCGAGCTGCAGGCGTTCTCCCTGTTGCAGGCTCGAAGCACCGCCGAGAAAAAATCCGCTTTTCGAGATGTTGGTGGTGTAACCGGTCAGTTTCGCCGTATCCCCCGGGCGCCAGAAGCGCAACTCGATGCGAAGCGGAATACGCAAGTGGATCCGGCGTTCCATCTGGTGGAATGATACCGCGCAATGCAAGCCGTAGCGATCGACGAACAGGGCGCGCCGCGGCTCGTCGACCTTCCCGTTCCGGCGCCCGGCACGGGCGAGATGCGGCTCCGGCTGCGCTGGAGCGGGCTCTGCGGCACCGACCTTTTCAAGCTCGCGCATCGCACCGCTGCCGCCGGCTCGGTTCTCGGGCACGAGATCGTCGGCGAGGTGAGCGCCGTCGGAGCGGGCGTTCAGGGGTTCGCACCCGGCGATCGCGTCGTCACTCCCCACCATCTCGCCTGTGGCGAGTGCCCGGCGTGCCGCAGCGGCGCTGAAACCCAGTGCTCCGCGTTCCGCGACAATCTGCTGGCGCCCGGCGGATTCGCACAGGAGATCCTCGTCCGGCAGCGTGCGGTGAGGCACAGCGCCCGCCGATTGCCTGCGGCGCTCGACGATCTAGAGGCCATCTTTCTCGAACCGGCCGCCTGTGTTCTGCGCAGTCTGAGCAAGGGTCGGATTCTGTCCGCCGAACGCCGGAACGGCAGCGACGTACCGGTCGTCGCGATCGTCGGCGGGGGAAGCATGGGCCTTCTCCATCTGCTGCTCCTTCGTGCCCTGAACGACCCGGTCACTGTCATCGTGGTCGATCCCCGCGCCGATCGCCGCGCGCTCGCGCTCGAGCTCGGCGCCGACGAGGCCGTCGCCCCCGGAGACACCGCGAGCGTCGCGATCCGGGAGAGCAGCCCGGACGGCGCCGGCGCCGATGCGATCTTCGACAGTGTCGGCGGCAGTGCCGTCGCGCGGTCGGCGCTCGCCGCCCTCCGGCCCGGCGGAACTCTGGTCCTCTTCGCGCACGCCGGCGCCGGCGAGCCCGCGGGATTCGAGCTCAACGATCTCTTCAAGCACGAGAAGCGGATCGTCGGCGCTTACTCCGGCGCGCTCGCCGAGCAGGATGCCGTGTGGGATCTGCTGGTCTCGGGAGCATTCCGGCCGGCACGGCTCGTGACGCACCGTCTGCCGCTCGCCGACTTTGCACGGGGATTGGAGCTCGCGCGCCGCCAGGAGGCGCTCAAGGTCGTGTTCCATCCATGAGCGCTCGAACCGCCGATCGCTTCCCGGCGCCGCCCGCCGTGCCGCAGACAGGGCGCGCCATGTTTCTCGTCGGGCCCGGCTCCCTGGAGCTGCGCGAGGTTGCCGTTCCCCGACCCGGCGCGGGAGAGCTCCTCGTGCGCATCGAAGCGGCGACGACCTGCGGCACCGATCTCAAGGTCTTTCGCCGCGGCGGACATCCCCGAATGCTCACGGTGCCCGGACCGTTCGGTCACGAGATGACCGGCCGCGTCGTCGCCCGCGGACCCACGGATGACGGCGCCGCGGGCCGCGGAGAACCCTTCGAGATCGGAGCGCCGGTCATCGTTGCGAACTCCGCGTCCTGCGGGCGGTGCGATTCCTGCCGCGGCGGCCGCGAAAATCTGTGCGCCGACCTGCAATATCTCAACGGCGCTTTCGCCGATTTTCTCCTCGTGCCGGAGCGCTTCGTCGAACGCTCGACCTACCGTCGTCCGCCGTCGCTCGCCGCGGAGATCGCCGCGCTCGCCGAACCCCTGGCCTGCGTCGAGCATGGTCTCGAGCGCCTGAATCTGAAGAGTGCGCAGAGAAAGCCGCTCACGATTCTCGTTCTCGGCGGCGGGCCCCTCGGGCTCCTCTTCGTCGCTGCACTCGCCGAAGAGGGGCACCGCGTCACCGTCGCCGATCCTCACCGGACGCGACTTTCCGCCGCGAAGGTTCTCGGCGCGGAGAACGGAATCGAAGTCCGGCGCGAGGCTCCTTCGTCGGCCATCGATCGCGCATTCGACATCGCGATCGACGCGACGGGCACAGCGGCCGGTTGGGCAGCGGTCGTCGATGCCACTCTTGCCGGCGGATCGTGCCTCTTCTTCGGCGGCGGCGCGCCCGCGGACCGCGTCGACTTTCCGTCGTACCCGATTCACTACGACGAGCTCTCGCTTCTCGGTTGCTACCACCACACCCCGCGCAGTTTCCGCGCGGCCATCGAACGACTCGATCGCGGACAATCGGACTTCCGCTGCCTCCTGAGCGGCGAGCTCCCCCTCGAGCGCCTGGGGGATGCGCTGCAGGCCATGCAGGAACGCCGGGCGATCAAGATCGTCATCCGCTGAGGGGACCGGCGCTTGCCACCCATCGTCTGCTGGTTCGTCCAGAGTCATCGCGATCCGCAGCAGATCCTGCGGCTGCTGCGGACGATCCGCCGCGGAAGCGACGGCCCAATCTTTCTCCGGCACGACAGTGACGCCCTCGCTCTCGGAATCGCGGTCGAAGAGGAGCTGGAGACGATCTCCGGTCTTCACCAACTCGCGCCTTCGGGGCCGCAACGGCGAGGAACATTCTCCGGCCAGCTCCAACCCTTCTTCGATCTCCTGTCGTACCTCGAAGCAGAGGACGTCTCGTTCGACTGGCTGATCAACCTGACGGCGCAGGATTATCCGGTGACGCCGGTAGATCGCATCGAGGAATTCCTGGCGGCGTCGACTGCCGACGGCTTTGTCCGCTGGTGGGATGTCCTCGGTGACGACAGCCCGTGGTCCCGCCGGAAGGCACGCGCGCGCTACTGGTATCGCTACATTCGACTTCCCGCGCGCAGTGTGCCGATCCTGCGTCTGGCCCGGATTCTGACCCGGTTCGCACCGCTGCATTTCTATCTCGACTACGGTGCGCTGGTCGGCATTCGCCGAATCCATGTGCCGTTCGCTGGGGAATTCCGTTGCTGCGGAGGCCGGAGCTGGTGGACTCTGCGGCGGAGCGCGGTCCGTCGCCTCACGGCGTTTCTGCGAGCGAATCCCAGGATCGAAAAACACTATCGCTCCACCGTCGCGCCGGAAGAGTCATTGATCCAGACCGTGCTCGCCAACGCTCGCGATCTTGCGATCGTCAACGACGACTACCGCTACGTCGACTATTCAGGCGCCGTGCGGGGCTCTCCGCGCACTCTCACCGCGCTCGATCTGCCGAACCTCGCGAGCGGGAAGTATCACTTCGCGCGCAAGTTCGATTTCGCCAGCTCGCGCGAACTGCTCGATCGCATCGACGACGAACTGCTGCGTTCCGGGAAGTAGGCCGCGCCGCACAGCCAGAGCGGGCCCGAAAGCAGAATCGCCGACCCCGCCCACCACGTTCCGACGAGAAAGTGATGGGTCCCGAGAAACGAGTGCCCCGGGACGCCCGCGACCGGGCGGCTGGCGTGGCGCAGCGTCTGAAAAGCGAAGACCCAGGCGGCGTGCATCCCGATCGCCGGGTACAGCGAAGCGCTCTGGCGGACAACGAGCGTGAGAACCATACCGCAGACGAAGAGAGCGACGAGTGGCGCGAGCGCTTCGACTTCGATCTGCCGCGCGACCGCCTGCTCGAGGTAGATGAAGCCCGCCCACGGCGAATCGACGTTCTGTCCGAGGCGGACGTCCGAGACCAGCAGATGCACCGCTGCGTACAGCAGGCTGCTCACGATCGCGGCCGCTCGAAAGCCGAATCCCTCAGTGAGCGAGCCGAGAATCAGGCCGCGAAAAAAGCTCTCCTCGATCGCCGCCGTTTTCGGTCCTCGATCTCCGAGCCGGCGCGGCAGAAATCTCCACCCCACGTCGCGGCGGAAGGCGATGAGCACGCTCAACGCGATCACCATCGCGACGCGATCGAAAACGCGCGAATAAGGCCAGGGAGCGCGACCGAGAGCCCAGATCAGACCACGAAAAATTGCTGGCGAGAGCGCCGCGGCAAGCGCGAGGCTGCCGGCGAAAAGCGAGGTCCAGGCGATGAGGAGCCGGCGGCGCTCGACGTTCATCGCGACCGGCTCGCGCGGAGCAATCTCAGACAGCGACGCAGCGGAAGCCGCAGGACGAGGGGCAGCCGGCGAGTCCACGGCAGAGCGCCCTCCGCCACGCGCCCCGGAGAGAGATCGAACAGGACTCGCGCCCACCGCTGCGTGAGAACGGCTTCGTCGAAATCGTGGGTGCGGCGCGCGCCGGCGGCAACCGTTCTCGCATAGAGCAACGGATCGTCGCGCAGGCGGCGCAGTACGGCGAGCGCTTCCGCGGCGCTCGCGACTTCGAAATAGTCTTCGGTGGAGCGCCGCAGCTCGCGACTGGCGAATTCCGGACCGATGAGCGCCGGCACGCCCGCCCGCCATGCGTTGATCAGCTTGCTTGCCGGTTTCGCAAATTGGAGGTGCGGCTCGTGGGGGCGGACTGCGACGATCGCGTCGATCGACCGGTAGTCCTCCCAGTCGACGCCCTCGCCGCAGGCGCGTTTTGCTCGGTCCGCGCCCGCCGGCTCTCCGCGGTTGTAGCTGACCTCGCGAAAAACCCACTCGAGACCGAGATCGGCCAGAGCATCGCGCCACTCGGCGCCACGGAAAGCGGAATGGAGATTCTCTGCTCTGCCGAAGTAGGCCACGCGCGCGAGCTTCGCTCCGCGGTCCGGATTCCGCCGTAGAAGTCCGGCCTGCGGCCAGAGTGGAATCCAGAACCGCGTTCGTTCATCCGCGAAGTGGCCCGACTGGACGATCTCGAAATCGGCGAGCAGCGGGGAGCTGTTGTCGGCCCGCACCGCGACGAAATAGATCCGGCGGCTTGTGGCAATGTCTCGTGCCAGGAAATGTTTGTGCTTGGCGTGGAAGACCACCAGCCCTCTTGCGGGAACCTTCGATGACAGGGTAGCGGGATACCCCGCCGCGCGAAGCCGAAGGTACGTCTGAGCCACCCAGGAGCGCTCGCCGATCCGGAAGTCGTCGAGATCGACGTCCGGGTCGAGGCGCTCGACCCGGGCGAGGTCCGGTTCGCCGGCGAGGTAGAACGTCACCGGCAGGGCGTGCGCCGGCAGGGAGGCGAGCGAAGGGGCCGAAGTTCTAGTGCTCTCCGTCCGGATCCGGTTCCCGTCCAGATTCGACCTGCGCGTCTCCGTCACCTCCCTATTCTATGAAACGTACGGCAGCAGTTCGGATTCCGCCGCCTCAGGTGAGAGACTGTTCGGCGACGCCACCAGCGGCGGCGGATGCAATGGCGGGAGAGCCGATGCCGGCCAGAATATTGATGGGTGCGAGCGCGCTGTTTCTGGCTGCGCTCGGAGTCGCGGCGACGTTCGCGCCGCAAGAGGTCTGGGCGAAGCTCGAAGCGGGCAACGGACACCCTCTCGCGGGCGCCAGCGCCGCAGTTCTGCTGCTCCAGGTTGCAGGCGGGCTTTTTCTCGGCTTCGCGATTCTCAACTGGTCGACCCGCGACATGCAGTTCGGCGGCATCTACAACCGGCCGTTGCTACTCGGCAACTTTCTCCACTTCGTCGTCGTCGCCATGGCACTCCTGCGCATCGTCGGGAACGGCCGGACCGAACCGGTGTTGCTGGTTCTCGCCGGCGCTTACACGGTTTTCGCGGTCGCCTTCGGATGGCGGATGTACCGCGCTCCGCCGCGCCAAGACAATTCCGTCGGAACCTGACGACGGTCCGATGACGCAGCTCCAGCAACCCCCGCCCCTGCTTCCTGCCCGGCTCTTCCGGCGCCGGCTCTTCCGTCACTTCGTCGTTGCCACCGCGCTCGTAGTCGCTTCGCTCGGCCTCGGAATGGCGATCTACATGCACTTCGAGCATCTCGGGCTGCTCGACGCCTTCTTGAACGCCGCCATGATTCTCGGGGGGATGGGCCCCATCGAGCAGCCGCAGAGCGCCGGCGGCAAGTTCTTCGCCGGGATATATGCGCTCTACTCCGGGCTCGTTTTTCTGATCGCCGCGGGTCTCGTTCTCGCCCCGATTCTGCAGCGCGTCATGCACCGGTTTCACTGGAGTACAGAGGACCGCTGATCTGCTCTGCGAGCTCCGCTCGAGCACCTATCGCGGAGCGCGTCGCCGGGCCGCAGGTGTCACGCCCAGCGGTTGCGCTTCTAGTGGAGGAATTGTGGCGGCAGAGGTTGCGGCCCGAGCGCCCCGGGCGGGCGCGGCGTTGATTGCGGCTCGGGATCGTCCAGCGGCCGGTCGAGCAGATAGTCGCGCGGTTCGATCGCCAACCAATCGGCACCGAGGCGCCGACGGATTTCGTAGTGCAGGTGTGGCGCTGTGGTCCACCCGGTCTCGCCGACCGTAGCGATCGGATCTCCGGCCGCGACGCGCATCCCCGGACGCACCAGAGTTTCCTGACAGTGCCCGAAGATCGTCTTGAAGTTGTCGCCGTTGTCGAGAACGACGGTGAGCCCGAGTCTCCACCAGTCGTTCCGCCGGTCGGCTTCGACGGCTCCCGCCCAGACCACGACACCGGCCGCCGGAGCGAAGACCCGCGTTCCGGCGGGCGCCGCGAGATCGATCCCGGCGTGGAATTCGAGCACGCGCGTGTACGGACTCCGCCGCGTTCCGAAACCGCTGGTCAGCACGACGTCCTTGCCGCGCAGGGGCGAGCGCGACGGAACCGCCGCGACCCAGCGCGGATTCTCGCTCTCGAACGTCGAAAGCGCCGCGAGGGTCAGATCGATGCGGTCGAGATCCCGGCGCAGTCCGGCTTCGAGACGGTTGCCCTGCGCGAGCACACCGCCGAAGATGGTCGAGGCGGCTTCACGCGGTGCGATGGACGTCGGCGATCGCGCCGGATTCGGCGCGCCCTGAGAGCTCAGCAGCCCTGCAGGAGCTTCCGGCAGGCCGTAGATCCTGGCGATGCGCTGCACCCTGGAGGAAAGAGAGTGCCCCTGCTTCGCGAGCTCGCCGAACCGATCGACCAGCGCCTGGACGCGCTCTCCGAGCTGCTGCCGCCGAGCGAGCCGGACCCGGTAGTCGTGCTGCAGAAGCTGATTCGTGATCGTCCGTGGCGCCACCGCCAGACCACCGACGAGAAATGCAAGGTAAGCGGCGAACACCCCGCCGGCGAGCCGAATTCCGCGTGGTGTCAGACGAAGGCTGCGGATCCGCCCCCGCGGATCGCGGGGATGAAGGTGCAGCTCGACCGCGCCGGCCCGCGTCACGGAAGCAGTCGGCGAATGTCTTCTTCGGAGGCGTATCGCTTCGCGACCGCCACGAGCCCGGCGTGGACTCCGGGATTCCCCGCCAGCACGTTTCCTGTTTCGAGATAGGCGCCACCGCCGTCGAGATCGGAGAGCACGCCGCCCGCCTGCTCGATGAGCAGTGAACCCGCGGCGATGTCCCACGGGGAGAGGCGGAATTCGAAGAATCCGTCGTACACGCCGGCCGCGACATAGGCGAGATCGAGCGCTGCGGCGCCGCACCGCCGAATGGCCCGCGCCTCTTCGAACACGCCGCGAAAAACCGCCAGGTACGCGTCGAGAGCCGCTTTCGCGCGAAAGGGATAGCCGGTGGCGAGAAATGCGCCCGCAAGCTCCGGGCGATCGGAAACCCGCATCCGGTTGCCGTTCCAGAAAGCCCCCCCACCGCGTGCTGCGGTGAACAGGTTGCCGCCCTCGGGGTCGAGCACGACACCGGCGAGAATCTCATTCCCTTTTCTGCAGGCGATCGAAATCGCCCAGACCGGCAGCCCCTGAAGGAAATTCGTCGTTCCGTCCAGCGGATCGATGACCCATTCGTAGTCGCCGGAAGCGGAGCTGTTCTTGCTGCCCTCCTCGGCGAGGATGCGATGGTCGGGAAAGCGCCGCAGGAGCTCGGAAACCAGCACCGCCTCGCTCTCGTGATCGGCCTGCGTGACGAAGTCGTTCTGCGCCTTCGTGCGGACTTCGAGATCGGCACTGCGGAAGTAGCGGCGCAGGACCGCTGCGCCGGCTTCGGCGGCGGCCCGCGCCGCCTCGAGGAGCTCGCGATGCATCATGGGCTGACTCCGGCGTCGTGCACGATCCGCCCGGCGACGATCGTGAGAACCGCTCCGCCCGTCACGGGCCAGCCGTCGAACGGAGTGTTCCGCGACTTGCTGCGGAAATCCTTCGGCTCGATCGTCGACTTTCGTTCGAGATCGATCACCGTCACGTCGGCCGGCGAGCCCTCCGAAAGCGTCCCGCCGGGGAGGCCGAGGACGCGGGCCGGGCCGCAGGTCAGGAGCTCGACGAGTCGGCTCAGCGCGAGGTGACCCGGACGAACGAGATGCTCCAGGCAGACGGAAAGTGTGGTCTCGAGTCCGAGAATTCCGAACGGCGCGAGCTCGAACTCGAAACATTTCTCGTCCGAAGTATGCGGCGCATGGTCGCTTGCGATCGCGTCCACGGTGCCGTCGACGATCGCCGCGAGCAGCGCCGCGCGATCGCTCTCGGCGCGCAGCGGTGGATTCATCTTCCACTGCGCGTCGAAACCGGCTTCGACAACGGAGCGATCGGTGAGCAGCAGGTGGTGCGGCGTCACTTCGCAGGTGACCGGCAGGCCGCGGTCTTTCGCCGCGCGAATCTGGCGGGCGGCGCGCGCCGTCGACATGTGCGCGAGGTGATAGCGCCCTCCGGTCTCCTCGACGAGGAGCAGGTCGCGCGCCACCATGACGTCCTCGGCGAGACCCGGAATTCCCGGCATGCCGGTCCGCGCCGACCACTCCCCTTCGTGCATGACGCCGTCGCCGGAGAGGTCCATGTCCTGCGCGTGCTGAATCACCGGAATGCCGAAGTGCTGCGCGTATTCGAGTGCCCGCCGCATGAGCTCCGCGTTCGACACCGGACGGCCGTCGTCGGAGACCGCGACGGCGCCTGCCGCCACCATCCCGGCCATGGGCGCGAGCTCCTTGCCTTCGAGCGCCTTGCTGATGGCTCCGATCGGATGCACATGGGCAAGTGCAGCGCGTTCGGCGGCGCGCACGATCAGCCCGGTGATCCAGCCGCTGTCATTGGTCGGCAACGTGTTCGCCATGCAGGCGACACGCGTGAAGCCGCCGGCCACCGCAGCCGCGACGCCGCTCGCCACGGTCTCCTTGGTCTCTTGCCCGGGCTCTCGCAGGTGCACATGGATATCGATGAGCCCCGGACAGACGACCTTGCCGGTGACGTCGATCGTCCTGCCACCGTCGGGTACCGAGAGGCTTCCGCGCTCGCCGACAGCGCTCACTTTCCCGCCGTCGAGAACGACGTCGAACGCGCCGTCGATCCCGCGCGCGGGATCGATCAATCGACCGCCGGTGAGAAGAATCGCGTCGCTCATGCCCCGGGCTTCCTCGCGCCCGCCAGGAGATAGAGCACGGCCATGCGCACCGCGACGCCCTGACCGACCTGCTCGAGGATCGCCGAGTGCCGGCCGTCCGCGACTTCGCTGGTGATTTCGACGCCGCGGTTCATCGGGCCGGGATGCAGCACGATGACATCCGGGCTGGCGAGCTTCAGGCGCTCCGCATTGAGCCCGAAAAGCGACGCGTACTCGCCGAGACTCGGAAAGAGCACGCTTCGTTGCCGTTCGAGCTGCAGCCGCAGCATCACGATGACGTCGGCTCCGGCCACGGCCTCTTCGATCGTGTAGCAGACGTCGACGCCGAGCCCGGCGATCGCCGCCGGAACCATCGTGCGCGGTCCGGCGACGCGCACGCGCGCTCCGAGGCGGGTCAGAAGGTGAATATTGGACCGCGCCACGCGACTGTGCGCGATATCGCCCACCAGGGCCACGGTCAGGCCGGCGATGCGCCCGGCTCGACGACGGATCGTCATCGCGTCGAGGAGCGCCTGCGTCGGGTGCTCGTGCGAGCCGTCTCCGGCGTTCACGACGCCGCACGAGAGCTCGCGCGCGAGCATCGCCGGAACGCCATGATGCGCGTGGCGAACCACGACGAAATCCGGGAACATCGAGGCGATGTTGTGCGTCGTGTCGCGCAACGTTTCGCCTTTCGACTGCGAAGACCCGGCGGTCGTGAAGTTCACGACATCCGCCGAAAGCCGCTGCGCGGCGATCTCGAAGGAAACCCGGGTGCGCGTCGACGATTCGAAAAAGAGGTTCACCACGGTCTTGCCGCGGAGAGTCGGGACCTTCTTGACCGGCCGGTGCGCGACTTCAGCGAAAGACTCCGCGGTCGAAAGAATGAGCTCGATCTCGGGGTTCGAGAGCTCGGCGATCGTCAGCAGATCCTTGCGCGTCCAGACGGTCGGATCGGCCCCCGGACTGCCGGCGCCGGAGCGATCGACGAGCGGCGTCATGCGTCCGGCTTGCGATCCAGAATCTGCACCTTGGACTCGCCGTCGGTGGCTTCGAAGCTCACCTTGATGACCTCGCTCGCCGACGTCGGCACCGTGCGCCCGACGATGTCGGCGTGAATCGGAAACTCCCGCCATCCGCGGTCGATCAATACCGCCAGACGCACGGCTTTCGGACGTCCGAAGTCGAGCAGCGCATCGAGCGCCGCGCGGACGGTGCGCCCGGTGTAGAGCACGTCGTCGCAAAGCACCAGCGTCCGATCGCCGATCGGCTCTGGAAAGTAGCTCTCCCTGACCACCGGCTTGGGCGCAACGAGCGACAGATCGTCGCGATAGAGCGTGATGTCGAGAGTGCCCATCGCCACGCGACGGCCTTCGAGCTTTTCGATATCCGCCGCCATCTGTTCGGCGAGAGGCACTCCGCGCGTTCGGATGCCGATGAGCATGAGCTCATCCAGGCGATGCTCGGTTTCCACCAGCTCGCCGGCCATCCGGCGGACGATGCGTCGCATCTCGGCGGCGTCGAGGATGGTGGCTTTGGCGATGAGGGACAGGGAGTGTTCCGATCAGAGGAAGCTGCGGCATGGTACGGCCCGCTCGCCGGGGTTGTCAAACGCTCTCCAGCGAGCCGCCGCGCTCTTCTGGACAGGGCGCGAGGCGAGAGCGTAGTCTCACGCTCCCCTTGCGCGCGAGCCTCGGGACCCCATGCCCGGCCCTCGAACCCGAAACTCCGACAAGCGCTCCGACGCCGGGCCCGCCGTTCCGCGCGGCGGATTCTGGCAGCGCAACCGGCGGGAGCTCAGCTTCCTCCTCCTCTTCGTTTTCTTCCTCGGCTCGAGCTTTGCGCTCATCGCCTGGAACCCGGTCAACGATCACGTGATCGAACCGTTCACGGCGGCCATCGCGCGCGCTGGCGGATTCGCGCTCAACCTGCTCGGCCAGCAGACGACCATGAACGGCACCATCATCCGCAGCTCGAAGTTCGCGGTGAACATCCGCAACGGCTGCAACGGTGTCGAGGCCATGTTGATCTATTTTGCCGCCGTGCTCGCCTTCCCCGCCAGCTGGAAATCGAGGCTGCTCGGCGTCGGCGGCGGATTCGTCGCGATTCAGCTCGTCAACCTGATCCGCGTCGTGGCGCTCTTTCTCACCGGCGTCTATCTGCCGAAGCTCTTCGACAGCTCGCATACGGTCGTCTGGCAGACGATCGTGATCCTGGCTGGAGTGCTGCTGTGGATCCTGTGGGCCAATCGCTACGCCGCCGCGCCCGCGAGCTCGCCCGACGCCGCCGCCGACGGCGAAGCTTCGGCCTGAAGCCGCGGGCGCGCAGGACCGATGGCCCGATGCCCCCGCGACCGAGAAAGTCCGTCATCGTCGCCCCGACCTCGTCGTGGTCGGTGCGCCTCGTCCGCAACCTCCTGCTGGGGCTCATTCCTTCCGTTCTGGTCTGGCTGCTCATCACGCCTTTCTACAATCACTTTCTTGCGGTGTCGGCGGAGAACGTCACGCGCTGGGGGGAGTTTCCCCCCGTCACCCGCCTCTACATCCACGACAGTCACTTCCTGCTCGTCACCCGCAGCGACGTCTCCGCGAAGGACGGATTCATCTACAAGTTCCGCCTCACCGACGTCCATTTCAATCTCATTCTGACGGCGGCGTTTTTTCTCGGCGTCCCGAGCATCGATCGCCGGCGCCGATTCGAGAACCTGGGGATGGCGCTGCTGCTGTCGGTGGTTTTCCACATCCTGATACTCTTTTTCATCGTGAAGTTCGTCTACGCGACTCAACTCGGCGAATGGAGCAACGCGCACTACGGCGCCTTCGCCCAGAATTTCTGGGGTTTCGGCAAGCACCTGCTCGATCTGCCGTTCAAGCTCGCGTTGCCCTTCATGCTCTGGGCCGGTTTCTATTTCTCGGAGTTTCAGAATCACCTGCAGCGCCGCGCCGGCCACAACGGTCGAGACCGCCGAGACAATTGATGCGGGCGCTACGCACGTCCGGAAGCCTCTGGCGAAACGCCCTGCGTTCAGCGAGTGTTCTGCTCTGCACGCTGCTCGCCGCGAGTGGCGCTTTCGAGCTCCACAATCCGGGAAATCTGCACCGCGAGCTTCCCGAGGGCACACTCCTCGAGCGTGCGGCGAGCCATCCGGCGAGCCCACATCACTTCGATCGTTCGCGAGCGACGCGTGAGGCCGAGTGCGTTGCGTGCGCACTCCAGGCGCACTCCCGCGGCGTAACGCCGCACCTCGTCTCAAGGATCGAGCCCGCACCGCAGCGGATTTTCCAGCTCGCCAGTGCGCCGGCCGCAGTTCTCGCCCGCTTCTCCAGCTCCTCCTCGCCGCGCGGTCCACCCTCCGCCTGAACGGTACCTCCTCCTCCCGATCGCCGGGCGGGGGACCTCTTCAACCACCGTTCTGCCGCGCGGCGCGAGCCGCCGCGCCGAGGAGATTGCAATGCCCCGACGAAGTCCCTTGACGGCGGCCGCTGTGGCCGCCTGCCTTTCCGTGACACTCGCCCCTTCGCCCGGCGCCTTCGCACTGCCGGATCCCCCTTCCGCAGCCGAGGCTTCCGTCCATCAGTTGCGCAGCGAAATCGACCAGCTTCGCGCCGACACCGAGCACCGCATCGCAGCCCTCGAAGCGCGGCTCGCCGTTTTGCAGACCGCCACCGCCGACGGCGCTGCCGGTGCGAATCCGACCCCCGTGCCGAAAACCGTTCCGGAATCCGTTCCCGAAACCGCTTCGCAAAGCGTTGCAGTTGCTCCCGCAGCAGCTGCGCCCGTCTCTGAGACCACGCCGACTCCTCCGCCCATCCCCATCCTCGCCGGCGGGGGCGGCAAGAACTTCCTCAACCTCTCGGTCGACGGGCTCTTCGCCGCCGGAAGCTCGACCGCTGACGACATCGGAGCGCTCGAAGGCGGTGGGCACGATCCCGCGCAGCGCGGATTCACCGTACAGAACGTCGAGATGGTTCTCGACGGCGCCGTCGACCCGTACTTCCGCGCGCAGGCGAATGTCGTCTTCCAGATCAGTCCGGAGGGCGAGTCGGTGGTCGAGCTCGAAGAGGCGTACGCCACGACGACTTCGCTCCCCCACGGTCTGCAACTCAAGGTCGGTCAGTTCTTCACCGAGTTCGGACGGCTGAATCCGAGTCATCCGCACAGCTGGGATTTCGTCGATCAGCCGCTCGTCAACGGGCGGTTCTTCGGTCCCGACGGCCTGCGTTCGGTCGGCGCGCGCATTTCGTGGCTTCTGCCGACGACCTTCTACTCCGAGGCCTACCTGACGGTGCAGAACAGCCAGGGCGAGACCCTGACGAGCTTCCGCGGCGTTCCCGGAGAAACGCTCTTCGGGCGCGAGATCGTCGATCGCCCCGTCGCTGCGCCGAACGATTTCCTGGTCACTCCCCGCTATGCAGCCTCCTTCGACCTTTCCGACACGCAGACGCTGCTCGTCGGCGCGTCGGCGGCGCTCGGACCGAACGGCACCGGCGAAAGCGGCAAAACGCGGATCTACGGCGTCGACGGTTTCTGGAAATGGAAGCCGACCAACGCGTTCCAGGGATTTCCGTTCGTGAAAGTGCAGGGAGAGGTCATGCATCGCGACCTCGACGCCGCGGCATTCGACGACGCCGGCGTCCTCGTTCCGGGCGCTTCGTTCTCCGATTGGGGCGGCTACCTCCAGGTGAACTGGGGCTACAAGCCGGGGCACGCGGTCGGACTGCGCTTCGATTCGGTCGGTGGCGACACGGGCGAGCCCGGGAACGTCGACGAACCGGCACTCTCCCATCGCTTCCGCATCTCGCCCGTCGTCACCTGGTTTCCGACCGAATTCTCGAAACTCCGCCTGCAGTACAACTTCGACCACGGCGACGCGCTCGCGCAGGACGAACACTCCCTCTGGCTGCAGCTCGAATTCCTTCTCGGCGCCCATGCGGCGCACAAGTTCTAGAAAAGAGGCCGCACATGAACTCCAGACTGTTCGCACGATTTGCTTTGACCATGGCCGTCGCCGGATCCGCAGTTCCTGCAGATGCAGCACTCAAGGTCGTCGCGACGACCTCCGAATACGGGGCTCTCGCGACCGCCGTCGGTGGAGATCGCGTGAGCGTGACGACGATCGCCAAGCCGACCGAGGATCCGCATTTCGTCGATGCGCGGCCAAGCCAGATCGTCGCCATGAGCCGCGCCGATGTGCTCATCGAAGGCGGCGCCGAGCTCGAGGTCGGCTGGCTGCCGCCGCTCCTCGAAGGGGCACGCAACGGAAAGATCCTGGTCGGCGCTCCGGGTCACGTCGTCGCCTCGGAGGGAATCCAGCTGGTGGACATTCCCGCAGCCGCCGACCGTTCTCAGGGTGACACGCATCTCGCGGGCAATCCGCACTTCATGCTCGACCCGGAAAACGCAAAGGTCGTGGCGGCCCATCTCGCCCGCGTCTTCTCCGCGCTGGATGCCGGCGGCGCCGCCGCATATGCGGCGAACCTCGCGACGCTGTCGTCGACGATCGACGCGAAGATGCTCGAGTGGACAGCGGCTCTCGCGCCGTACAAGGGCCGGGAGATCGTCACCTATCACCCCACCTGGCGCTACTTCAGCCGGCGCTTCAATCTCGTCGCCGAAACGTTTCTCGAACCGAAGCCCGGCATTCCTCCTTCGCCGCCGCACCTCGCCGAAGTGATCGCCAAGATGCAGAGCGACGACATCAAGGTGCTCCTTGTCGAGCCATATCAGCCGCGGAAGACGGCGGAGTCCGTCGCCGCGCACAACGGCGCGCAGGTCGTCGACGTCTGTCAGTTTCCCGGCGCGCTTCCCGGCACCGCGACCTACGTCGACCTCATCGACGTCAACGTGAAGCGGATCGCGCAGGCTCTGGCCGCCGGCACGCATTGATTCACACCTGCATTCGGAGAATACGAACTTGGATCTACTGACTCTCTGGCTTTGGCCGCTCGTCGCTCTCGTGGTGCTTCCGGCGATGCTCGTCTACTTCGGACTGCACGTCGTCGGGCGCGGCATCATCTTCGTCGATCTCGCCCTCGCGCAGATCGCGGCGCTGGGAATCGCCACCGCCATTCTGCTCGGCGCCGATCCCGAGCACGGTTCCCTCCCCTGGGTGCTGGCGATCGCTTTCACTCTCGCCGGCGCAGCCCTCTTCTCGCTGACGCGCTTTCGTCACGAACGCGTGCCGCAGGAGGCGATCATCGGCATCATCTACATCGTGTCGGCGGCCGCCGCGACGCTCGTCCTCTCACGCACCGCCGCGGGAGACGAGGAGATCAAGAACCTTCTCGTCGGCAACATCCTTCTCGTCTCGCGCACCGAGGTCCTGCGCACGATCGCGCTCTTTGCCGGCGTGGGGATTTTTCACTATGCCCTGCGTCGGCGTTTTCACCTGGTTTCGTTCGACGCCGAAGCGGCCGAGAAGATGGGAATGAGCGTCCGGCTCTGGGACTTTCTCTTCTACGCCACGTTCGGTCTCGTCGTCACGAGCTTCGTGCGCATCGCCGGGGTCTATCTGGTCTTCTCGTACCTCATCGTTCCGGCGGTATGCGGTGCCCTGCTGTCGGCAAAAACCACCCGCCGCCTGGCGATCGGCTGGGCCGTGGCGCTCACCGCCGGGGTCTCCGGCCTCCTGCTCTCCACGCAGTGGGAGAGCATGGATCTGCCGACCGGTCCGACCATCGTCTGCGTCTTCGGCCTGCTGCTGGCGGTCTCCGGCGCCATCGCCTTCGGGCGGCATCGCCGGGAGGGCCGCCCGGCCCGGGGCTGAAACCCTTACTGGAAGCCGGTTTCCGGCCGGCCTGGCCATATCTAGGTGCATTTGCCATCGGATACCCCTACATCTTGTGGACTGGCCGCCGGCTCTGGTAACTTCGACCCCTTCTCTGGGGATCGCGGAATGCTCAAGCTGGAACGCCTCGATGTGTCTGGATTCAAGTCGTTCGTCGACCCGGTGCACGTGCAGTTCGCCGGCGGCATCACCGGCATCGTCGGCCCCAACGGCTGCGGGAAATCGAACCTCTCCGACGCCATCACCTGGGTGCTCGGCGAACAGAGCGCCAAATCCATGCGTGGCGACACGATGGAAGACGTCATCTTCAACGGCTCCGAGAAGCGAAAACCGCTCGGCATGGGCGAAGTCTCCCTGTCGTTCCTCGCCGACGCAGGGTTCGCCGACGGCGTCCTCGGCGAGGACGGACGCATCACGATCTCCCGCCGGGTTTTCCGCACCGGCGAATCGCAGTACCGGCTGAACGGGAAGACCGTCCGGCTGAAGGAGATCAAGGATCTGCTGATGGACACCGGGCTCGGGATCCGCGCCTATTCGGTGATCGAGCAGGGGAAGATCGGCCTGATCCTTTCCGGCAAGCCCCAGGAACGCCGCAAGCTGATCGAGGAAGCGGCCGGCATCACCCGCTACAAGGCGCGCAAGAAGATCGCCGAAGTCAAACTCGAAGAGGCGACCGCGAATCTGCTCCGCCTCGACGACATCGTGAGCGAGATCGAGCGCAATCTGCGCTCGCTGAAGCGGCAGGCGGGCCAGGCCCGGCGCTATCAGGAGCGCCAGGCCGAGTGGAAGACGCTCCACCGCGCCGTTCTCGGCGGCCGCTGGTCCCGTCTCGCCGGTGAGCTCACGACGCATCGCATCACGCTCGGCGAATCGCACACCCGCGAGACCGACCTCGCAGCCGAGATCCATCGTCGGGAGGCCGAGCTCGCCGAACTGCGCGAGCGTCTCGAGCGGCTCGGCGCCGAGCTCTCGGAGAAGGCGCAGCGTCAGGCCCAGCTCGGCGCGACGATCGCCGATCGCCAGCAGTTTCTCTCCGGCTCGCGGCGGACGATCGCCGAAATCGACGCCCGCGTCGCCGCCGGACAGGCCGTCAGCGACAACCGGCAGAAGGAGCTCGAGCACCACGCGCAGGCGATCGGCGAGCTCACGGCCAGCCGCGCGCGCCTCGTCGTCGAACACGATCAGGCGGCAGCCCATGTCCAGGCCGACGGCGCCCGCCTGCGGGAGGTCGAAGCCAGCGCGACGGCCGCCGAAACCCGTCTCGAAGAGGCGCGCCGGGAGCTCCTCACTTCCCTCGGCGAGCTCGATGCTCTGCGCACGCGGATTCATCGGGAGCAGATCGAATCCGAGAAGGGCAGTTTCCGCCAGCGCCACCTGTTCGAAGAGCTCAGTCAGCGCACGGCCGAAATCACGGAAGCCAGCCGCGCACTCGCGACCGCGAACGCCCGACTGGCGGAGATCGAAGCGCTGCTCGGCGAGCACCATCAGGAGCTCGCGAGCGCACGGGAAACTCTCGAAGGACTCCTCAATCGGGAAGCGATCGCCGCGGAGGGATTGCGACTTCTCGAGCACGAGCTGACCGGCAAGTCGGAGCGCCAGCGCTTTCTCGCCGAGCTCACCCAGGGAGACCGCGAGAAGGGACGTGCGCTCGCCGATCGCCTCGCCGCACTCGGTCTGCCCGAACCGGCAACTCTCGGTTCACGGGTTCACGCCATGCGCGGATGGGAGCGCAGTCTCGACCTCTATCTCGGAAATCTCATCGATGCCGTGGTCCTTTCGGACGACCAGCCGGCGCAAGAGCTCGCGAGCCGACTCGCGGAGAGCGGGCGTGCCTCGGGGACGTTGCTGTCGCCCTTCGGCCCTGCCGAGCTCGCTGTCCCGCACGTCGAGGAGGTGCAGGACCCGGCGATCGTGGCGAAGCTCGGCGACGCGCTGGGCCTCTCTCCCGAAGTTGCACGGGCACTGCCGCCGGCCTATCTCGTCTCGACGGTCGCCGACGCGGAGCGTCTGGCGCGCGCGCTGCCGGGAGTGGCTTTCCTGACCCGCGACCGCCTCTGGATGCAGGGCGGACTGATCCATCTCCACGGGGACGAGGAGCAGCCGGGCTTTCTCGCCCGGACGAGCGAGCTCACCGACCTCGCCGATCTGCTGCCCGCACTCGAGCTGCAGATCGACGGCGCGCGCGGCGAGATCCAGATTCTCGTCGGGGAGCGCGCCGGCATCGCCGAGATCATTCATCGCGTGCAGGAAGGCGCCGCTGCGCTCAAGCAGGAGCAGGCAGGCGTGCGCTCCCGTCGCGACGAGCTGGCGGGCCGCCACCAGCGCCTGTCGGAGAACGAAGAGGCGCTGCAGCGCGAGCAGGCCCGCCTGGCTTCCGACCTCGTGCGGCTCGGCGAGGTGCAGCTCGGGCTCGGCAGCGATCTCCAGGGGCTCGAAACGCGCCACGCCGAGCGTGAGCGCGGGTTCGACGACCTCCAGCGCGCCGGCGAAGCGATCCGCAAGGAGCGCGAGACGCAGCGTGCTCTCGGTGCCGGACGTCGCGGCCAGCTCGACGTCCTCACCGAGCGACTGCAGTCTCTCGAGCGCGAGAGCTCGCGTCTCGGCCGCGAAATCGCCGCCGCGGAACGCCAGGTCGATGAATGGCGGCGCGAGTCAGCGGCGCTCGCTCAGCGCAAACTCGAGCTCGAAGCGGCGATGAAACAGGCCGAGGTCGAGCTCCAGGACGCTCTCGAGCTGCGCTCCGGCGGGGAGGCCCTTCTGCATCGCGATCAGGAACAGCTCGAGGGCGAACGTCAGGATGCGAAGGCGCGCCAGGAGACGCTGGCGCAGACCCGTCGCGACCACGATGGCGCCCGCGGCGCCGTCGAGACCCTGCGGCTGGCTCTGGTCGGACTGGAGCACGACGCCAACCATCTCGGAGCGGAGCACAGCGAACACTTCGGCGAGCCGCTGCCGGAGATCCCCGGGGAGCTGCCGTCGAACCTCGCCGAGCTGGAAGTCGATCTCGCGCGGATCAAGGAACAGATCGAGGCGATCGGCCCGGTCAACGTGCTCGCCGCCGAGGAGTACAGCGGCGAGGAGGAGCGCCACAAGTTCCTTTCCGCACAGCGCGCCGACGTCGCGGCTTCCGTCGAGTCCCTGCGCGGAACGATCAAGGAGATCAACCAGACGTCGAGCGAGCGCTTCAAGGAGGCCTTCACCCTGGTGAACGCGCAATTCTCGAAGACGTTCGTCGATCTCTTCCGCGGCGGCGAAGCCGAGATGCGGCTGCTCGACGAAGAGGACCTGATGGAGAGCGGCATCGAGATCGTCGCCCGTCCCCCCGGAAAGCGTCTGCAGAACCTCATGCTCATGTCCGGCGGCGAGAAGGCGCTGACGGCGATCGCGCTGCTCTTCGCTCTGTTCCGCATCAAGCCGTCGCCGTTCTGCATCCTCGACGAGGTCGATGCGCCGCTCGACGACATCAATACCCTGCGCTTCGTCAGCATGCTTCGCGAGCTGGCGAAGGAAACGCAGTGCATCGTCATCACCCACAACAAGCTCACCATGGAGGTTGCGAGCACGCTTTACGGTGTGACCATGGAGGAGCGCGGGGTCTCCAAGCTCATCACGGTGGCGCTCGAAGAGGTCTCCCCGGAACCGGTGCTCGCTTCGGCCTGACGGCCGGCGTCTTCGCCGCGCTTCAGCGCCGGCGTGCGAGGACGATCGTGTGGTGCGAGCCGCGACCGCGCTCCCGGGAGCGCGTGCGTTCGCCCCAGGGCGTGTAGAACCCGTTGCTCTCGATGCGCTTCAAGACGGCCGGCGCCGGCGGCGCCTCGGCGTTCGACCAGATCCCCAGAATTCCCCTCGGTACGAGACTTCGCGCGAGGCGTGCGATACCGCGCGACGAGTAGATGTGGGAGTTGGCGACCAGAGTGAACGCCTCCGGTCCGTTGTCGACGTCGAGCAGGATGGCCTCGAAAGTTGCCTCGCCGAGCGCCTCGCGGACGTCGCCCATGCGCACCGACACACGCGGGTCGTCGAGCGGGCGTCCGGCGAGCGTCCCCACTTCGCCGCGATTCGCCGTCAACACGAGATCGAAGAGCTCAGCGACGACGACCTCGGCGCTCGCCGGCAGCGCATCGAGCGCCGCGCGCAGTGTGTAGCCGAAACCCAGCCCGCCGATGAGCACGCGCGGACGCTCCGTTTTCGGCAGCGCCGCGCAGGCGAGCGTCGCCAGGGCCTTCTCGGATCCATGCGCGCGGCTGGTCATGAGCTCACCGCTCGACTGCAGCGACAGAAAGTAGTCGCCGTCGCGGCGCATCAGCGTCAGCTCGTCGCCGTCACCGGTCGGCGCACGGGCGAGAATCTCGATCGGCTTCATCAGGGCCTCTCCGGCTTCATGTCGTCGCCGACCCGCGCGACGCGCGCACGGCGGCCGCGGCGATGCCCGCCTGACCGATCCAGTAGAGCACCATGATCGGAACTTCCGCCCACGCCAGAGGGCGAACGAAACGATGGATGGCGATGAGGCTGTCGCTGGCGGCGAAGAACAGCGCGCCCGTGAGTGCCGCGCCGCCGACGCCGGCGGGCAAACGGGCTTCACCGAGGAGCGCCGCGGAACGCCACATCATCAGGCAGATGCCGACGATGTAGACGGTCACCGCCCAGCGCAACTCCCGGGCGCCTTCGCCGATCCACCAGGCCATGCCGAATCCGAAAAGCGCGAAGGGCACGGCGCGCAGGAGGCGCAGCGAAGGCGCCGCACGCAGAAATCCTCCGGCATATCCGATGTGCGCCGCGAGGAAGAACGCCACTCCGGCGAGAAAAGCGCCGGGAAGGCCGATCACCACGTCTCCGACCGCCGAGGCGACCAGCCCGGCCGCCACGCCCCATCGCAACGGCGACTCCGGCGCGCGCAGCACCCGCAGAAGAAGAAGCAGAACCGGAACCGGTTTGAGAGCCAGCGCCCAGAGCGGAGCCCCGGTGCGTTCGGCCAGCAGATGACCGACAGCCGCGAGGACGAAGATGCTGGCGCCGAGCGCAGCAAGCCCGGAAACGCGCGGCGCGATTTGGGCGATCGGCGGACGGCGCCCGAAGTCGCGCGGGAACGCACTCATCCCGGAAGGCAGGTCCGCAAGCCGGAGGCCGCGAAGGTCAGGCGGAGAGCTGCCCGACAGCACGCCCGCGAAGCGGTCGCGCATACTGCGCGCAGAGCCGGCGCAGGGAGGTTTCGACCTTGGATTCATTTTCCACTGAAAGGAACCTCCGCGATGGACGGGCAATGATACAAGTCCCGCAGCGGCGCGGCCCTTCCGGACTGTCAGAAATTCGTCAGGCCGGGTGACGCGAGGCGCCAGGAGCGCCGGCGCGGGACACGGAATTGGACGCGTCGCGCCGGTCTCCCATAGAATCGGTCGCCTCGTGAAAGCGGGCCGACGTAGCTCAGCGGTAGAGCAACTGATTCGTAATCAGTAGGTCCCCGGTTCAATCCCGGGCGTCGGCTCCATTTTCGTGCTCACCCGCAGCTCCCGGAGGACTTCGATGCCTTCGCGAACGATCGCTACGGGCCTCGTCGCGATGCTTTCGATTCTTTCGGCGAACGATTCATCTGCCGCATCCACCGACGAGCCGCCCGCCGTGTCCGCTCCCCTGCCGCAGAACTCGACTCCCCCGGACAATCCGGGCAACGCGGGGGTTTCTGTTCTCGTCGCTCCCGCGGCGCCGCCTCCCGTCGCCGGCATCCGCCCGCACGTTTTTCACGAGCGCGGGCACGACCGGGTCGACGACTACTACTGGCTGCGCGACGACACGCGGAGCTCGGCGGAAGTTCTCGCCTACCTCAACGCCGAGAACGCCTATACGAAGCAGGCGCTCGCACCGACCGAAGGCCTGCAGGCCAGGCTCTACGCGGAGCTTTCGGGGCGAGTGAAACAGGACGACGACACCGTGCCGTTCCATCGCGACGGGTACTGGTACTACCGTCGCTTCGAGACCGGCCGCGAGTACGACCAGCTTCACCGCCGCAAAGCGGAGATGACCGCCCCCGAGGAGCTGGTTCTCGATCTCGACGCCCGCGCGCAGGGACACGACTTCTATCGCGTCGGCGCCTGGGACGTCACCCCCGACGGAAAACTGCTTGCCTGGTCCGAAGACATCGTCAGCCGACGGCAGTACACGATCCGCGTGCGCGAAATCGCGAGCGGCCACGAACTGCCCGAGACGGTCCCCAACTGCTCGGGAGAGGTGGCGTGGGGGAACGACAACCAGACGTTCTTTTACATCGAAAAGGATCCGGTGACACTGCTCGGATTCCGCGTGCGGCGTCACGTCCTGGGTACGGATCCGAAAGCCGATCCGATCGTCTGGGAAGAACCCGACCGGACCTTCTACACCAGCATCACCAGGTCGAAATCCGGGCGCTTCATTCAGATCCTCTCGCGCAGCACGGTCGCGACGGAGGTGCGGCTGATCGACGCGGACCGGCCCGGCGCGCCCGCGCACCTCTTTCTGCCGCGCGAGCGCGATCACGAGTATTCCGTCGAAGACCTCGGGGACCGCTTCGTCGTGCGCACGAACTGGCAGGCGAAGAATTTTCGGCTCATGCTCGTTCCCGCAGATTCGACCGCCGACCGCAGCCAGTGGCGCGACCTCGTGGCGGGACGAGACGACGTCTTCATCGACGATTTCGAGGCCTTTCCGGGCTTCGTCGCGATCGCCGAACGCTCGGCCGGCCTCCGCCGCCTGCGCGTCAAGCCGCTCGATGGCTCCGCCGAACGGTACGTCGATTCGGACGAGCCCGACTACACCGCCTGGCTTGCCTTCAACGCCGAACAGGCGACCGGAAAGCTGCGCTACGGCTTCACCTCGCTTCGCACTCCGGTCTCGACCTACGAGCTCGACATGAAGACGGGCGAGCGGAAGCTGCTCAAGCGTCAGACGGTGCTCGGGGGCTTCGATCCCGAAAAGTACGTCACCGAGCGGCTCTTCCTTCCGGCACGCGACGGCGCGCAGGTGCCCGTCTCGCTGCTCTACCGCAGGGGATTCGTCGCCGACGGAAAGTCTCCGATGCTCGTCGAGGCCTACGGTTCCTACGGCGTTTCGAGCGACCCCTACTTCGACTCCGACGTGCTCTCGCTCGTCGACCGCGGATTCGTCTACGCGATCGCCCACGTGCGCGGCGGCCAGGAGATGGGGCGGCGCTGGTACGAAGACGGCAAGCTCCTGCGCAAGAAGAACACTTTTTTCGATTTCATCGATGTCTCCGAAGGCCTGGTCGCTCACCACTACGCGGCCCGCGACGGCGTCTTCGCCGTCGGCGGCAGCGCGGGCGGCCTGCTGATGGGTGCCATCGCGACGATGCGCCCCGACCTTTATCGCGGGGTCATCGCCGCGGTGCCGTTCGTCGACGTCATCACGACGATGACGGACGAGTCGATACCGCTCACCAGCAACGAATTCGACGAGTGGGGCGATCCGAGAATCGCGGAGTACTACGACTACATGCTCTCCTATTCGCCGTACGACGAAGTCCGTGCGCGGCCCTACCCCCATCTTCTCGTGACGACCGGTCTCTGGGATTCCCAGGTGCAGTACTTCGAGCCCGCCAAGTGGGTCGCGAAGATGCGTGCGCACAAGACCGATCGGAACCTCCTGCTGCTGCAGACGAACATGGAGGCCGGCCACGGCGGCAAGTCCGGGCGCTTCGCGCGGATGCGGGAAACCGCGCTGCAGTACGCCTTCGTGCTGCAGCTCGCGGGAGTGAGAGAGTGAAGGCCGGGCTGCGTATCGCGGGCGCGCACCGCGAGCTCGCGCGCCTGGCCGCGCAGTTCGACGCGCTCGACCGAATGGTCCGTTTCGACCCGAAACTTCTCGATCTCCGCGTCCCCAGAGTCTCGCGCTGGTCGATCGGGCAGCAGGTGGATCACATCCTGCGGGTCCTCGAGCGGGGGGTCGAAGTCTTCGGTGGCAGGCGTGAGCCGTTGCCGAAGAAGATCAATCTCCTCGGCCGCCTGATCCTCTCGCTCGACTGGATTCCGCGCGGTCTCGGCAAGTCGCCGCGGAGCGTCGTCCCGGCGGAAGCGCCGGCGGCGGCGGATCTCGGAGAGCGATTGAGCCTCCTGCGGGAACGGTACGTCGTTCGCCGCTTTCCCGACGAGGTGCTGTCGAACGAGGAGCCGTTCTTCCCGCATCCTTTCTTTCGCGGTCTCTGCGCCAGCGAGAGTCTGCGCTTTCTCGCCACGCACACGCGTCATCACCTGAAGATCATCGCGGACATCCGCCGCGGCGCACGCTTCGGGGACGCTGTCGCCGGATGAGCCAGGACTTCCGGCTCTCGCAGGCCGCCGCGGCCGGCGGCTGCGCCGCGAAGATCGGCCCCGGCGAGCTGCGCGCACTCTTCGCGGAGACGGGAGTGCTCGGTGGCGTCGTCGCGTTCGCCGAACCGGGAACGCGGATCCTGGTCGGCCCGGAGACCCTCGACGACGCCGGCGTGATTCTCTTTCGCGGTCAGGCGCTCATCGCGACCACCGACTTCATCCCGCCCGTCTGCGACGACCCCCGGCGCTTCGGCCGCATCGCGGCGACGAACGCGCTCTCCGACGTTTATGCCATGGGCGGTCAGCCGCTCTTTGCGCTCAACCTCTGCTGCTTTCCTGCCGACGCACCGCCCGAAGTCCTCGCCGGAATCCTCGCCGGCAGCGCCACCGCCTGTGGCGAGGCCGGTGCCGCGATCCTCGGGGGACACACGATCCGGGACAAGGAGCTGAAGTTCGGGCTCGCCGTCGTCGGCTTCGGAGATCCCGAGCGCCTGTTCACGAATCGGACGGCGCGACCCGGCGATCGCCTGATTCTGACCAAGGCTCTCGGCAGCGGGGCACTGGTGAACGCCTTCAAGTTCGATCGCCTCGACGCCGCCGGTCTCGAACCGGCGCTTGCCGGCATGGAACGGTCGAACGCGGAGGCTTCGCGCCTCGCGCTCCGCCATGGGGCAACCGCTGCAACCGACGTCACCGGTTTCGGCCTCGCCGGTCACGCCTGGAACGTCGCGCGGAACTCGAACGTCGCGTTCGAGATCGACTTCTCCGCTCTTCCCGTTCACCCGCGCTTCTTCGAGCTCACCGAGGCCGGCATCACGACCGGAGCGACCGGAGCGAACCGTCGCCATCTCGCCGGACACGTGCGCTGGATCGGTCAGCGGAAGGAAGTCGAAGAGGAGCTCCTCTTCGATCCGCAGACATCGGGCGGCCTGCTCCTCGCCGTACCGGAGCGCGCCGTCGATCCGATCCTGACCGCGCTTCTCGCCAGCGGCCATCGCGCGGCCGAAATCGGCGAAGTCGTCGCGGGATCGCCCGAGCTCCGCATCCTCTGAAAGTCACGAAGGCCGCGATTGACGCTCCAAATCCGATTGCGTACGATTCCCCGTCCTCTTCCAACGCATTCTCCGCCGTCAACCGCCGCCAAGGAGTCCGCTGCCATGCGCGTCCCGTCACCTTCCTCATTCGGTCCGTTCGCATTCCGCAAGACGCTGACCCTTGCGACCACCATCGCCGCCCTGGCACTGCCGGCAATGCCGGCCGCTGGGCGAGCGCTCGACCGCCCTCTGCCGGAGAACTACCACGCGCGCTTCGACCCGGAAGCGCGCGCTGCTCTCGCCGGCGAAAGCGCGCGGGCTGCGCGAACGGAGCTGAGCGCCAGCGAGCGCGCCGCGGCCGCCGATCTCGCGGCGACGACGCCGGCTCTGCGGATCTCCCGTGACGAATTCTCTCTCTACCCCATCTCGATGCTGTCGACGCAACCGGGGCAGATGCTTTCCGGCGCACCTTCCGATCGGAACACCACCGCGGACGTCGCGGCCCGCGATTTCCTCGCGACGCACGCCGCGCTCCTCGGACTGACCGCCGACGATCTTTCGACCTTCGTGGTGCGCTACGTGACGAACCCCGAGGGCGGCGCGACGATCGTCAAATTCGATCAGTTCGTCGACGGCATCCAGCTTTTCGACAGCGAGTTCGCGGTCGTCATGCGCAAGGACCTCGCGATCTCCGGCGTCGCCGGGCGCGCCCAGAACGGCATCGCGGCATCGCGCTCGGCCGTGGACGGCTTCCGCCTCGGCGAAGCGGATGCCATCCACCTCGCGATCGCCGACCTCACGGGGCGGGATCTCGCAGCAGACGCTTTCGCGGAGAGCGCTGACGCGAAGGACGGCTATCGCTATTTCGAATCTGCCGCCGACCTCGCCGTCGATCGCGCCCGCGCGGCCGGCGCACCGGCCGCCGACCGCTTTCTCTCCGAAGCCACACGCGTGCGCCCGGTGCTTTTTCCCATCGCTCCCGGGCACCTCGTCGCAAGCTACTATCTCGAGCTCTGGGTCGACGGTGCCCCCTCCGGATCAGGCCCGGTCTACTCCTATGTCATGAGTGCCGAGGACGGACGCGTCCTGTTCCGCAACGATCTGAAGCAGCACGACAGCTACAGCTATCGCACGTATGCCCAGAACAGCGGCGATTTCCGGCCGTGGGACGGCCCGACCGGACCGATCGGTACGCCGCATCCCACCGGTGCGCCGGGAAGCAACTTCCAGGCGCCGTTCATCACCCCCGCACCGCTCATCTCGATCGAGAGCCTGCTCGGACCGACCGATCCCTGGCTCGCTCCGGCAGCGACGGCGACCACCGGAAACAACACCGACGCCTACCTCGACCTGGCGAGCCCGGACGGCTTCAGCGCGGGAGACGTGCGCGGGACCGGCGTCGCCGGATCCTTCGATGCCCAGTACGACAGCACGCAGAACGTGAACGTCGCCGTCAACCGTCAGGCGGCGGTCATCGGCATGTTCTACCAGGTGAACTGGCAGCACGACTACTGGTACCTGCGCGGATTCAACGAGCTCTCCGGCAATGCGCAGGTCAGCAACTATGGCCGCGGCGGAGCGCAGGGGGATGACGTGCGCTCCGAAGGGCAGGATTTCAGCGGCACCGACAACGCCAACATGACGACGCCTGCGGACGGCGGCCGGCCGAAGATGCAGATGTTCATCTTCACGGCAGGCGGCGATCTCGTTCCAACTCGGGACGGCACTTTCGAAATGCTCATCGTCGGGCACGAGATCATGCACTACATGTCGAATCGCCTGGTCGGAAACGGATCTGGTCTGAACAACCGGCAGGGCGGCTCGATGGGAGAGGGCTGGGGCGACTTCAACGCCGACCTGATGACGACCGAAGATACGGACAACGTCGTCGGGACCGCTTACGCGATCGGCGGCCAGACCGACCGCTTCGCCTGCGGGTCTACCTGGGAAGAAAACTACTACTTCTCCATCCGGCACTATCCCTACTCTTCGGATCTTCTCAAGAACCCGTATACGTTCAAGGACATCGGGCCGCTCAAGACGACGCATCCGGAGGCGTCCGGCAACACGTCCTGCTACCCCAACCTGATCTCGAGCCCGTCGGAGGTACACAACGCCGGCGAAATCTGGGCAGAGATGCTCTGGGAGGATTTCGTCGCTCTGGCTCGCCGACATGGCGTCGCTACCGCCCGCAGCACCATCACGCAGTACATGATCGACGGCATGAAGGCCACGACGACCTCGCCGACCTTCACCATCGCCCGGGACGGGATTCTGATGTCGGCGAATGCGGTGAATGCCAAGGACGGCCTCTATCTCCGGTCGGCTTTCGCCAAGCGGGGGATCGGGCTGGCCGCGATTCCTCCACTGGCGAACAGCACGAGCCACGCCGGCATCACGGAAGACTTCACCATCGCGGATCCGGCCGCTCCGCTGAAGCTCATCTCGTACGACGACTTCGAGACGAACGATCTTTCCCTCTGGTCGAGCGTCGTCGGCTGAGGCCCGAGCTCGGGGAATCCCTTCAGGAGCTGACTGAGGACTATTCGAAGCGCAGCGCGTCGATCGGATCGAGCGCCGCCGCGCGCCGCGCCGGGTAGTAGCC
>JBDTQG010000026.1:0-37714 GCA_039932315.1 Thermoanaerobaculia bacterium | reverse complement strand
CGCGATAGTCTGCAGCGCTCGATGCTCCATATCCTCTCCAATACAGCCGCATTCGTCTTCGCTCTGGGCGTCATCATCTTCGTCCACGAGGCCGGCCACCTCCTGGTCGCGAAAGCCTTCGGCATGAAGGTGCTCGCCTTCTCCCTCGGTTTCGGCAAGCGCCTCTTCGGGTGGAAAGTCGGCGAAACCGACTATCGAATCTCCCTGTTTCCGCTCGGTGGCTACGTCAAGCTTTCGGGCGAAGAGCCGGGCGATGCGACGGACGATCCGCGCGACTTTCTGAACCAGCCCAGGTGGCGCCGCATCCTCGTCTACCTCGCCGGGCCGACGATGAATGCGACCCTGTCGATTCTCCTGATCGCCGGCCTCTTCATGGTCGGGATCGAGGTTCCGGCGCTGCAGAGCGTTCCGTCGGTCATCGGTACCGTGGAAGCCGGATCGCCAGGAGAGGCGGCCGGTCTTCGCCCCGGCGACGAGATCGTCGCGATCGACGGCAAGCCGACCAGCCGCTGGGCAGACGTCGCGTTCACCGTGCTGACCGGAATCGGCAAGCCGATCGAGCTCGAGATTCAACGCGATGCCCAGCGCAGCAAGGTCGTCGTCACGCCGCGCAAGCCCGCCGATTTCGATTTCGGCGACGCCGGCATCTATCCGAAGCTGTTGCCCAAGATCGGCGATGTCGTCGCCGGCAGCCCCGCCGAGAAGGCCGGCTTCCGTCTCGGCGACGAAGTGCGAAGCGTCGACGGCCGGCCGCTCGGCAGTCCGACCGACTTCGTCGAGTACATCGAGAAGCACACCGGCGCGACCGTCGCCGTCGAGGTCCGCCGCGACGGAGCGCTCACTCAGCTGAACGTCGTTCCCGGTGATCAGGGCGGCAAGGGCAAAATCGGCGTCCGTCTGACCGTCGCGGAACGCTTTCCGCCGCTCGCTGCATTGCGCGAGAGCGTGCGCTTCAACTACGACATCGCCAAGCAGAGCCTCGCGGTCATCGGCAAGATCTTCAAGCGCGAAGTGGCCGCGAAGAGCGCGCTCGCGGGACCGATCGAGATCGCCGCGCAGTCCGGCGCTGCGGCGCGGACCGGCTTCAAGAATCTGCTCTACCTGATGGGTGTTCTGAGCCTGTCGATCGGCCTCCTCAACCTCTTCCCGATTCCGGTGCTCGACGGCGGCCAGATCGCGATCCTGCTGGTCGAGAGCGCGATCCGCCGCGATCTTTCGCTGGCGGTCAAAGAGCGCATCGCGCAGGTCGGCCTTGCGATCGTCGTTCTGCTCATGGTCACCGTGCTCTATTTCGACCTCAGCAAGAACCTCCTCGGCAAATAGCCGGACGAGACTAGAACCCGCGCAGCACGGCGAGGTCGCGGGCGTGGCCGAGCTCGTCGTCGCCGATCGGCGTCTCGAGGATCATCGGCGCGCCGTGCAGCCGGGACTCCGCGACCAGCCAGCGGAACGGCTCGATTCCAAGACATCCTTCGCCGAGATTGGCGTGCCGGTCCTTGCGCGACGCCAGCGCACCGACGGAATCGTTCATATGGATGCAGCCGACGAGATCGAAACCGATCTCGGATTCCAGCTCGCTCAAGAACGCGTTCCAGCCATCCACACCGTCGATCGCATAGCCGGAGGCGAACGCGTGGCAGGTGTCGAGACAGATGCCGAGACGCTCGCGGCTTTCCGCCTGGGCACGAATCGACGCCAAGTGCCCGAGGCGATTTCCGACCACGGTTCCCTGACCGGCGGTGATCTCGAGGAGGATGCGCGTCGGACAGGTCCCGACTGCCGCGTGAACGGCGTCGAGAGAGCGCGCGATCGCGGTCAAAGCGGACTCGACGCCCTCTCCGAGGTGCGCGCCAGGATGCACGACCAGTGCATCCACGCCGAGCAATTCGCAGCGTCGCAGCTCGTCGGCGAGCGCGGCCCGCGATTTTTCGAGAATGAGCGGATCCGGCGCCGCGAGGTTGATGAGGTAGGCGGCGTGCGCAATCACGGGACCGATGGCGCTCGCGGCGTGCGCGGCGCGAAAGGCGGCGGCGTCCTCCGGGGCGATCGGCTTCGACTGCCACTGGCTCGGGCTCTTGACGAAAATCTGCAGCGCATCGCAACCGAGATCGGTGCCGCGGCGAATCCCCTCGACGAAACCTCCGGCGACCGAAACGTGTGCGCCGAGGCGGGCTTTCGACGCGATCTTTTTGGACGATTTCATCTCCCTACTCTACCGTCGGCCGACGACCTCGCGGGGAGCCTGCCTGCTAGACTCCGGGCACGGTGTGGGGGCGGCTCGTTCGGCTCGTGCAGAATCTGCTCTGGGGAGTCGTGCTGCTGGCCGCCTTCGTCGCTTCGGCCTATCTTTCCTTCAATCTTTTCGTGCGCCGGGGAGCGATGACGGTCCCCGAGCTCGCCGGGTTGACCTCCGACGAAGCGTCACGACTGCTCTCCGATCAGGGACTCCGCTATCGCGCCGCGGAACCCGCGGGGAGGTGGAGTGCTGCTGTTCCGGAGGGCCGGGTCGTCGAGACACAGCCCCGAGCCGGCGGATTCGTCAAGCGCGGAAGCGCCGTCGAAGTCGTGCTGTCGCTCGGAGCGCGCCAGGCGAGCGTTCCCGATCTCACCGGAAAGGCGATGAGCGCCGCGCAGCTCACGGTCCACGCAGAGGGACTCGAGCTCGGCGACACCCTGTCGATCTCGAGCTCCGGCGGACCGCCGGGAACGATCGTCGGCCAGGACCCGCCCCCGGGCACGAGCGTTGCCGCCGGGACGCATATCGATCTCCTCGTGGCCCTCGATACGCCGCCGGAGACTTATGTGATGCCGGATCTGGTGTACCGGCGGTATGAGCCGGTCAAACGTTACTTCGAGGGCGGCGGCTTTCACATGGGCGCCGTCAAGTTCGAGCCCTACGAAGGGATCTCGGACGGAACGATCCTGCGCCAGAATCCCCTGCCGGGACATCCGCTGCGCCGGCACGACGTGATCTCTCTCGTCGTCGCTGCGGCACAAGGAACGCTGCCGTGATCGAAGTCGCACCTTCACTGCTCGCTGCCGACCTCGCGAATCTCGTTGAAGCGGCGCGCGTCTGCGAAGCGGGCGGCGCCGACCTGCTGCACGTCGACGTGATGGACGGGCACTTCGTGCCGAATCTCACGATCGGAGTTCCGGTTGTCGCAGCGCTCCGTCGGCACACCCGGTTGCCGCTCGACGTCCACCTCATGGTTTCCAACCCGGATCGTCTGCTCGCCGACTACCTCGCCGCCGGAGCCGATCGCATCAGCGTGCACTGGGAAGCGGCAACTCACCTCGACCGCCTGCTCGCCCAGATCCGCGAAGGCGGGGCTCTCGCCGGCATCGCAATCAATCCGGCAACACCCGTCGAGGTCCTGTCGGATATCCTTCCTTCCGCCGACTTCGTGCTTCTCATGTCGGTCAACCCTGGATTCGGCGGGCAGGCGTTCCTGCCCTACGTCATGGACAAGGCGCGCCGCTTGCATTCGATGATTGAAGCACGCCGGCTCGACACTTTCATCGGAATCGACGGCGGGATCGGACCCGCCAACGTCCGGTCGGCCGTCGAAGCCGGGGTACGCACGCTGGTGGCTGGGTCGGCGGTTTTCGGTTCCGCCGATCCGGTCGCCGCACAACAGCAGCTTCGCAAGCTCGCGGAGGGCAGCGCTTGAATCCATTTTCCGTCCGGCGACGCAGGGCTTCAGCCCTCGTGAAGCTCGCTTCGCTGCTGCCCTTCCTGGGCATGCTTGCAGTCGGTTGCAAGTCGAACATCCAGAACGATCCGGTCCTCCGGCTCTCGGCGGCGGAATCGCTCGCTGAAGGCCAGCGCCTCTTCGACAAGAAGAAGTACGACCGCGCCCGTCCCTACTTTTCGCACGCTTTCGAAGTCGAGCCGAACTCGAGCTCCGGTCGCGATGCGCTCTTGAAAGTGGCCGACTGCTATTCACTGACCGGAAGCTCGACCGATCTCATTCAGGCCGAAGCCAAGTACCGCGACTTTCAGAACCGTTTTCCGACCAGCGATCGCGCTCCCTACGTTCAGTTCCAGATCGCCTCGTCGCTCGCCCGGCGGATCGAGCGCGCCGACCGCGACCAGGCCGCAACCGAAAAAGCGCGCACCGCGCTCGAAGATCTCGTGCGCCTCTACCCGACCAGCGAGTATGCCGAGAAGGCGCAGGCCGAGCTCGTTCAAGTGGTCGATCGGCTGGCGGAACACGAGTTCGTCGTCGGCCGCTTCTACCAACGTTATGGAGTGCCGGGCGCTACCGTAACCCGCATCGAAGGTCTGCTCAAGAACTACCCCAACTACTCGCGCATGGATGGCGCCCTTTACTACCTGGGACTCGCCTATCGCGATCTCAAGCGGCCCGAGGACGCGAGAACCGCCTTCGCACGATTGCGCGAAGAGCACCCGGACAGCCATTACACCGGCAAGATTCCCAAAGCAGCGATGATCGAAACGGCGGCAGCGGAAACACCGGCTTCGACACCAGCCGCTCCCGTCGCACCCGCATCGTCCTCTTCGACCCCACCGCCCGCAGCACCCGGTCCAGCGACCGAAGCGTCGCCCGCCCCTCCGCCGCCGCAGAATCCGACGAGCGCGGAATGAGGCGCATCGCGTCGCGATCCAGCCTCCTCTCTGCGCTCGCGGCCGCGTTCCTTCTCGTGGCCACCGGTTGCGCGAGCTCGGACCCCTACTGGAGCAAGGCCGATCGCGGCGCGGCACAGGTGCAGGAACTGCAGGAAAAGATTTCAGCGCTCGAAGCCCAACTGTCGGCGACGACGCAGCAGAAAGCGGATCTCGCCGCCGAAGTCGAGCGCCTGCGAGGCGATCTCTCGCGACTCACGAGCGTCGGCGGCTCTGCGAGCAGCGCGCCGCGCGTCCATGCGGCGGAAGAGCCTATGGCGACGGCTCCGCGGCCCCGGGTCGAGATCGAACAGAGCGATCTCGGCGAGCCGGGCGAGCCCGGGGAGCGCGGACCGCGGACGCCGGCAAACGCGGGGAGCTCCAGCGCGGCCAGCCTTCCCGGCACTGCCGGCCCAGCTGAAACCACCGCCGCATCTTCCGCGCAGGAGCTCTACGACCAGAGTCTCGATCTTCTGCAGCTGCAGCGCCTGGACGAGGCTGCCGCCGGATTCCGCCGCTTCCTCGCCGAGAACGCGGGCTCCGACCTCGCCGATAACGCTCAGTTCTGGCTGGCGGAGGGCGATCTGCGTCGCGGCGACGTTTCCGGCGCCTTGACCGGCTTCCGCAGTGTCGTCGAGCGCTATCCCGAAGGCAACAAGGTTCCGGATGCACTCCTCAAGATCGGTGCCTGCCTCACCAGCCTGGGCGAGGCGGATTCGGCCGCCACGGTCTACCGCGAACTGCTGACCCGCTTCCCGGAATCGGCGGCCGCCGAGGCAGCACGCCAGCGCCTCGGCACCCCCTAGGCCGACCGCCAAACCTCCGGACGACTCCCGCGCGACCCTTGCCGCGGTCGGCTAAACCCAAGCGGGTGCGTGGGTTCCGTGGAGAAAGCACTTGACACTGTGCACACCCGCGAGTACCCTTCGACTCAAGTTCTGTAAGGTTATCGCCAGATAGAAATGGCTTCTGGAGGTCGACTCATGGCAAGCCGCCATCTCAAGGTCATCGCGCTGCTCGGTACGGCTGTTTTCGCAGGAGCCGCGCTGCAGGCGTCGGATACCCCCCCCACTGGACTCAAACTGGTCGATGGGCACTGGACGCCCTGGGATCCGCCGGCGGTTCCCGAAGGGGCGAAAGTTCACATCGTCGTTCCCGGGGACACCTTCTGGGATCTCGCGAAGACCAATCTGGGAAACCCGTACCTCTGGCCGCAGCTCTGGGAAAAGAATCAATATGTGCGCGACGCGCACTGGATCTATCCCGGCGATCCGCTCATTCTCGACCTGCAGGTCACCGGCACGACGACCGTCGGAGCTGCGGATGGCTCTGGCGGCACAGGAGCGGGCGACGCGAGCGGTGAAACCACCGCCGATGCCTCGGGCGGCGTCGGAGATGAGAACGGCGCGGGTGGGCAGAATGGCGATGGCTCGAACGGTGCGGGTGGCGGCACCGGGGCTTCAGCGACCATTCCCGGGGTCGCAGTCGCCGGCGGCAAAGGCAGCGTTCCGGTGCCTCTCGGCACTCAGGACGACATCTACTGCTCCGGCTTCATCGGACCTGCGGACGAGGTTTTCGGCTACTCCGTCATCGGCTCCGAATATGAAGTGCTCTCACCGCAGCTCAGCGGCCCGGTCAATGGCAAGCCGGAAGGTATCTACGGCACCGTCGATACCGTCAAGTACAACCTGACATCCGGAGACGTCGTCTATCTCGATGGCGGCCGCGCCGCGGGGCTCTCCCCGGGAATGCTCTTCACCGCGGTCGCGACCGGCAAGGTCATCCGGCACCCGGTGACTCATGATGCGATCGGCCGCCAGTACAACTATCGCGGCCGTGTGCGCGTACTTTCCGTTCAGGAAACCTCGGCGATCGCCGAGATCGTCCAGAGCTGCGACGGAATCTCCGTCGGCATGAAGCTCATGCCGTTCGAGCCGGAGCCGATTCCGCTCGCCCGCCGCACGTCCGTCCGCCCGGTGAGCGAACCGACGACCAGCGATCTGGCCAGTGCTGCGGTCATCGTCGCTTCGCCGGCCGAGCTCGTGAGCCTGGGTCAGGATCACGTCGTGTTCATCGACCGCGGCGAGGACGATGAGGTCCTTCCCGGGGACATTTTCACAATTTACCGGATGAATCGAGCCACGATGCCCCCCGTCGTCCTGGGTGAGCTGGCCGTTCTTTCGGTACAGTCCCACACGGCGATTGCGAAGATCCTGGAATCGCGCTATCCGGTCTACGTTGGCGATCGACTCGAGCGAAAATAGCCGCTAGCCGGCGCTTCTGCGCCGGGCTCTGCGCCCGGACCGGCGGCCCCGGTCCGGCTTGCGCGGGAGCCCTGAATGCGATAGATTTCGTCTCGAGCAGGATGAATCGGCTGTGAATCGACAAAACTTCAACGGCAGACTTCACCAGATCGTCGACGAGCTCGTCAGCCAGGGATTGACCCTGGAGCAGGCCCGTCAGGAGTTCGAACGGCAGTTCATTACGGCTTCTTTACGCTCCAACGACTGGAATTACTGTCGCTCGGCGCGCAGCCTCGGGGTGCATCGCAACACCCTGCGCAACAAAGTTTCTCACTTGGGTATCGGCGGCAACGAAGGCAAGGGGAAAGCAGCAGGTCCCCGAGTCGGGTTGAGACGTCAGTTCCCCAAGGTCTGATCGAAGCACCCCAAAAAAACCCCATTCCATCCTGAACTTCGGCCCCTGCCTTGCAGGAGGCCCGTACGCGATCGATTCGGCCGCGGACGCCCGTCCCTTACGGAGGCAACTCATGCCCACCGAACTTCTTCATCGTTTGACCCGCCGCACGATCTGGAGCGCCTGCGCTTCGATCACGCTGCTGTTTCTTTTTTCGACGTCGAGCCAGCCATCCGTTCCCGTCCCGGTCGCCGGTTTCTCCCTCGGGCTTGAGACGGTTTTTCCCTATCGCAGCGGACCGCATTTCGCAGCTTCCGGCGTCGCCCACGTTTCGACGACGGCCGCCGACCAGTTTCGCCTGATTCAGGAAGGTGACCTGCGCCGCAAAGCGACCGATCGCTATCTCGACTCCGTGCCTTTCGGACGGGAGATTCGCGGCGCAGCGCAACGCTATGACGTCGACTCGCTGCTCATCGCTTCGGTCGTCGAAGCCGAATCCAGCTTTCGCCCCGACGCGGTTTCGGATAAGGGTGCGCTCGGACTCATGCAGCTCATGCCGCTGCATTTCGAGCCTTCGGACGAGCCGCTCGATCCGACGGTCAATCTGAATCTCGGTGCGCGCTATCTGCGGGACCTGCGAAACCGCTACGGCGGCGACCTGGAGCTCGCACTGGCCGCGTATCACGCCGGCCCTGGAACCATCGACCGCTTCGGAGGATTGCCGCCGTATCGTGAGACGCAGGCCTATGTGGGACGCGTCATGCGGCTCTACAACGAACACCGGCGAGTGACCGGAGCCGCGACGGCGACGCGGACCCGCTTCGCATCGGGGCTCGTGCGGCCTGCGGGAATGGCGGAAGTGGGCGGAGAGAGCGGCGTGACCGGAGGAGCCATCGGAGCCATCGGAGCCATGGGATCCATCGGAGCCAGCCGAGCCATCCGTCTGGGCTCCTGAGGGCGCCGGTCAGGACCGCTTCTTGTCGGTTTCGGCCGGCTCGTCGTCGGTGCCGTGCAGACCTTTTTTGAAGTTGCGGATGCCTTCGCCCATTCCCTTGCCGAGCTGAGGAATCTTCGAGGCGCCGAAGAGCAGTACGAGAATCACGAAGATGACCAGTAGTTCCGGAACTCCGAGCGATCCCATCGCGGGAACCTCCTCGCAGCCGTGCGCGCGACGAAGAGCTCGCGGCGCGCCGGACGACGAAAAGACTCTAGCAGATGGGATCGGCGGCGAGCAGCTGAAGCCACCACGCGTGAAGCGGCCGAAACGACGCCGCGATCTCCGGCAGCCGCTCGAGATGGCGCACGGCACGGTGGAGCGTCGGCGCGATCAGTGGAACGTGGCGTCGGTTGCCGCGGGCGGCGAAACGCGCGAACGTACCCGCCGCTTTGAGACACCTTTGAACGACCGCGCGGGAGTACTGGTCGGGCGCTCCGCCCGATTTCCATTCGCCCGGCAGCAGCGCCTCCTCGAGATCGGGGTCAGGGAAGTAACTGTCGTTGAGCAGCGACGCGAGATCGTAGCCCGCCGGCCCCAGGCGCACGTCCTGAAAATCGATGACCGCGACACCGCCGCTGACTGGCAGGAGATTCCGCGCCATGAAATCGCGGTGACACGGGACGAGCTCGGATTTGGCAAGGCGGTAGCAAAGATCGTCGAGTGCCAGACGAAATGCCCTTCGATCGTCGGAGAACGCAGCGAGACCCTGTGGATCGAACAGGTACTGAAACGTCGGATCGAGCTCGCGAGCGAGCGCTGTCCCGTCGAGCGGCGGAGACCCGAGGGCCGTGACGGCCGAGCGATCGAGTCGCGCCACTCTCTGCGCGACCTCGACGGCAGCGACGACACGCCCTGGGAGGACGCTTCCCTCCGCATGGGTGAGGTCGCCACTCTCGAAGATCGTTGCATCGCCAAGGTCCTCGACGATCATCCAGCCGCCCGCGGGGTCCGTCCGCAGGATTTCAGGTACCCGGATTCCACTTCGATCCAGGAGCTCCCGCGCGCCGACGAACCGTGCCATTGCTGCGCGGAGGTCTTCCGGATAGTGCGTCGCGAGGAGAGACACGCCGTCGCGGCGGCGCAGACGAAAATAGCGGCGCTGTGACACGTCGCCGGCAAGTGCGATCGGAGGATCGGACTCGATTCCCGCGTTCCGCAACCAGTTTTCGAGTTCCTCTACCATCACGGCGCAGAAAAGTAGCACAAGCACCTGTTTGACAGCTCTTTCGTGCGGGTCCGATAATCCAACCCGAAGAGGACCGAGAAAAAATGGACGATCGCCGACGGACCTTCATGCGCGAACTGGAGCGCGCCCTGCTCGAGGCTCTTTCGGAGTCGGCGGAGGTTCATCGCACGCTGCATCGCATGCATCGCGAGGGCTACACCCTGCAGCTGTTCCTCGACTGTCAGCCGGCGGGATCGGACTCCACCTCGGCGCCCGGCCCGGCCGAATCCAGCGCGAGCGACGTTCCCGCCGTGGAGAGTCGCCGGAGCGAGCCCGCCTTTCGCATCAACAGCGACGACCTGTCGTTGTTGCGGGCGCTCGGGATCGACCCCACCCGCAAGAGTCGCGTTCGCAAATAAAAAGATGGACGTGAACACTTCCCCGCCCGAAGTCCGGCGCGAGCTGCTGGGACTCGACCGTCCGGCGCTCGGCGAGACGCTCCGCCCGCATCTCGCGCGCCCATTTCAGATCGACCAGATTTATGACGCGATCTACCTTCGCGGTGTCACGGATTTCGCCGCGATGACAAACCTGGCGCTGACCTCGCGGCGCGATCTGCATGAGAAGTTCACGCTCTCGCTGCCGGAGGTTGCGGCGGAGCATGCATCCTCCGACGGAACGACGAAGTTCCTGCTGCGTCTGCACGACGGCGCTTCCATCGAAACCGTCGACATTCCCGACACAAAGCGACGAACTCTCTGTATCTCGAGCCAGGCCGGCTGCGGTCTCGCCTGCGCCTTCTGCGTCACGGGATACTGGGGCGCAGGGCGGAACCTTTCCGCCGGTGAGATCCTCGGTCAGGTCATGCTGGTGAGAAAGCTGCGCGATCTTCCCGAGAGCCTCAACCTCGTCTTCATGGGTATGGGCGAGCCGCTGCTCAATATCGACGCCGTCCACGCGGCACTCAGCCTGCTCTCCGAGCGCATCTCATGGCGGAAGATGACCGTCTCGACGGCCGGAGTGGTGCCGGGCATCGATGCGATTGCGACCTGGGAGCGTCGGCCCAATCTCGCGATCTCGCTCCACGCCCCAGACGATGCGCGGCGCAGCGAGATCATGCCGATCAACCGCACTTACCCGCTGGCCGATCTGCTCGACTCTCTGCGCCGCTTCCCGCTCGAGAGCCGGCGCCGGATCACCATCGAGTACATCCTGCTCGCTGGATTCAACGATCAGCCGGAAGACGCGGCCGCGCTCGCGCGCCTGCTGCGCAAGCTCCCGGTCAAGATCAACCTGATTCCGTTCAACGCCGACCCGGTCCTCGGAGACCGTTTCACGCGGCCGTCGGACGCGGCGATCGAGCGCTTCCAGGAGGCGCTCATCGCACGCCACTTCACCGCGACCGTCCGCCGCACCCGCGGCGACGATGTCGGTGCGGCCTGCGGCCAGCTGCGGGCGTTTGCGCGTTCACCGCGCACCCGGCCGGCACGGCGTGGCAGCGCGACTCAGACGTCCTGAATTGCAGGTTGTGCGCGCCTCCAGATGAAGCTCAGATTTCGACCTGCCGGGCGGCCCTCCCGTTTCCCCCTGCGATAGCTCTCCAGAAGCTGCGGATGACAGGCGGTGCAGATCGTGAGACGACGGACTTCGGAAACTCCCGCGCGCAGAAGCTCGATCTCCGCCGCAAGTCCCAGATCGAGATGCGGGCGCCCGCGTTCGCCGATCGAGCGCACCGCGGGCGAACTTCGCGCGACGACCGGCAGTGCCACGTCCTCTCCCACTTCATAGCAGCACGGGCCGATCGCCGGACCGATCCAGGCGACGACCTCCGACCGATCGGTGAACCTGTCGAGAGCCGCGGCGACCACGCCTCCGACGAAGCCGCGCCAACCGGCGTGGACGGCGGCAATTCTCGACGCGGAGGCGAGCAGGATCGGAACACAGTCGGCAGTGACCACGGTGAGCGCGAGCTCGGGCTGGTCCGTCATGAGGGCGTCCGCTTCGTCGCAGTCTCCCGGCCGGGCGTCGAGCACCGTCGCGCCGTGCACCTGGTGCATTCGCGCAACATGCCGCGATTCGCCGATCCACGCGCGAACCCCCGCTTCGGCTGAGCTTCCTGCGGCGGACCGGCCCAGAAAGCGGACTTCGGCCGCCGTCGTCCGGTCTTCCCAGCCCGGTAATCCGGCGCGCGTTTCGGGACGGCTTCCGGCGCTCGCCGCGAGCGGAGGGGTCACGGCTTCCGCCCCGACGGATTTCGTCACGATCCACTTTGCATCCACAGCGCAATACTAATCGGGCGCGGGCGCTGCGATAAGCTGCCGCGATGTCGGTCTGGGAGCCGGTCATCGGGTTGGAGGTTCATGTCCACCTCAAGACCCGCAGCAAGATCTTCTGTCGCTGCGAAAATCGCTTCGGAGCCGATCCCAACAGCCTGATCTGTCCGGTCTGTCTGGGCTATCCCGGAACGCTTCCCGTCCTCAATCGCAAGGCGGTCGACCTCGCGGCGAAGGTCGCGCTCGCTCTCGGTTGTGAAGTCGATCTGGCGTCAGTCTTCGCGCGCAAGAACTACTTCTACGCCGACCTCCCCAAGGGCTATCAGATCAGCCAGTTCGACCGCCCCCTGGCGCGACAGGGTCTGCTGCCGCTCATCGAGCACGAGCGCACGGTCCGCGTTCACCGTCTGCATCTCGAGGAGGACGCCGGCAAGCTCCTTCACGATTGGCCCGGGGGCGGAGCGCTCGAGTCCTCGAGCCTGGTGGACTTCAATCGTTGCGGCGTGCCGCTCGTCGAAATCGTCTCCGAACCGGACCTGCGCAGCTCCGCCGAAGCCGAGGACTACATGCGCAGTCTCCATCAGCTCCTGGTGGCGATCGAGGCGACGGACGGCAATCTCGAGGAGGGATCGCTGCGCTGCGACGCCAACGTCTCCTTGAAGCCTGCCGGCGCCAGCCGGCTCGGAACCAAGGTCGAGGTCAAGAACCTGAATTCATTCCGCAACGTTGCACGCGCGATCGATCACGAGATCGCTCGGCAATCGCGGCGCCTCGACGGCGGGCTCGCGATCGCGCAGGAGACACGGAGCTTCGACGCGAATTCCGGGCAGACCCGTTCGTTGCGCGGCAAGGAAGAGGCGGACGACTACCGCTATTTCCCCGAACCCGACCTGCCTCCCGTCGTGATCTCGGCGGAGCAGCTCGTTGCCCTGCGATCCGAAGTCCCGGAACTTCCCTGGGAGAGGCGCAAGCGATACGTCGACTCCCTCGGCCTCGCCTGGGCGGAAGCGCGCGATCTGGTGGCGGAACCCGGGCTCGCGAGCTACTTCGAAGCGGTCCTCGCGGTCGCTCCGGGTCTCGCCCGGCCGGCGGCGAACTGGGTGCGGAACGACATCGTGCGCGAGCTCAACGAGAGGCAGTGCGCTCTGGTGCAGGCGATCGCGCCGGATCGGCTCGCGGAAGTTCTGCTCCTCGCCGAAGATGGAGTTCTCTCCTCGGGAGCGGCACGCGACGTCCTGCGCGCGATGTGGGATTCCACGGAAAGTGCCGCCGCTGCGGTGGAACGTCTCGCCCTGGGACAGGTGCGGGACGAACGCCAGCTGACGGCCTGGGTGGATGAGGTGCTGATCGCGAATCCGAAGCAGGTCGAGCAGTTCCGTGCCGGAAAGTCGCAGGTTCTGGGCTTCCTCGTCGGACAGGTGATGAAACGCTCCGGAGGAAGAGCCGATCCGGTCCGGGTGCAGGCGCTACTCACCGCAGTCCCGATCCAAGACAAAGAAGTTCCGAACTGAGCCGGAACCGGTGAAATTTCCCACAAAGCGGCGGTCATGATCCGGTTCTTCGCCGTGTCCAAGCGATTTCCGACCGGGCAGTCGGCTCTCGACAACCTCGACCTCGAAATCTTGCGTGGCGAGTTCTGCTTCATCACCGGGGCGAGCGGAGCCGGAAAAACGACTCTGCTCAAACTGATCTTCCGCGAAGATGTGCCGACGTCCGGGCAGATTCTGGTCAACGGCCGCAATGTCGCGCAGATTCCGCGCAGCAAGATTCCGTTCCTCCGGCGAACGATCGGCGTGGTATTCCAGGATTTCCGCCTCATCGAACGCAAGACCATCTTCGAGAACGTCGCGTTCCTGCCTCGGATCCTCGGCCTGGACCACGGCCGGCAGAAGCGCGTCGCTTTCGAAGCCTTGCGCCGCGTGGGACTTTCGCACCGCATGGCGAGCTTTCCGAGCCAGCTTTCGGGCGGCGAAAAGCAGCGGGTGGCCATTGCTCGCGCGCTCATCAATGAGCCTGAAATCCTGATTGCCGACGAACCCACCGGAAATCTCGACCAAGACCTGTCCCAGGAGATCGTGCGCCTTTTTCTCGACATCCACCTGCGCGGCACCACGGTGCTCTTCGCCACGCACGATCGCGCGCTGATCGAGAGCGTGGGTCACCGTGTGATCACCCTTGCTCATGGGCGACTCGCGGACGACCGGCCGTCGCGCCGCGAGGCCTATCGCGTTCCCCGGCCCCTCGACGACGCAACGTCCGGTTCGGCAGACCCTCAAGCGACGACCGCGAGCCGTTCTCCGTCAGATAGCACTACGGCGAACTGGACCGAGGAGGAGCCAGAGTGAATTTTCTTCAGGCCCTCGCGTATTTCCTGCGCGAGGCGGCGGTGGGTCTCGCGCGCAGCCTGCGCGTCAGCCTGCTCGCGATCCTCACGATCGCGGTCAGCCTCTTCCTTTCGGGAGCGCTGCTGCTCGTGACCGAGAACCTCGCGCGGACCGTTCGCGACTGGCGTGCCGCGGCGCGATTCGTCGTCTACGTCGCGCGCGATGCCAGCGACAGCGCCCGCAACGGCTTGCGCAGCGCAATCGAGCATGGCAGCTGGACCGGTGCGATCGAGGAAGTCACTCCGGAGAAAGCACGCGAACGTTTCACGCGCGCATTTCCGAGCCTGGCGGAGCTCGTCGCCGGTCGCGGCGAAGACGCGTTGCCGTACTCGTTCGAAGCGGAAATGAAATCCGTTCCGCCAGGCGAGAGCGCTCGCTTCGATGCCTGGGTGGCGGAGCTCCGCGCGCGCCCGGAGGTCGTCATGGTGGATGCCGATCAGGACTGGATCAGTCAGATCGAAACGCTGCTCGCGCTGGTCCGCGGCCTGGGACTCGCCCTCGCCGCGATCCTGCTGGGCGCTTCGGTCTTCACGATCGCCAGCGTCGTCCGCCTCACGTCCTTCCTGTATCGCGAGGAGATCGCTGTCATGCGCCTCGTGGGTGCGACGGAGTTCTACATCCGCGGACCGTTCTACTGCGAGGGAATTCTGCAGGGTCTGCTCGGCGGAATGCTCGCCGTCGGCGCGCTCGGCGCGGTGCATCTGCTGCTCGCACAGAAGGTTGCAAGCTCTCTCGTCGCGGGTGCCCTCGCAGCTCGTTTTCTTTCACCGGTCGAGCTCGCCGGCCTGGTCGCCTTCGGCGGCGTCGCGGGCTGGACGGGCGCCGTGGTTTCGCTTTCGCGCGAGAGCCTGGCCGCGCCGGAAAGCTGAGCACCTCTCCGGAAAAGAAAAGGCCCCGCGAAACTCATGCTCCGCGGGGCCGGTCCCTGATTCCCGAATCGGATCCCTACGGCAGCTGCACCACGATCACGATGCGCCGATTCTGCTCACGTCCGGCTTCCGTGTCGTTCGAAGCGATCGGCTCAGCGCCGCCGCGGCTCTCGACCGAGATGCGATTGCCGTCGAGCTGATGGCGCTTCACGAGGTAGGCCTTCGCCGCTTCGGCGCGATGCATGCCGAGTCGCTGATTCGCCGCATCCGTTCCCTGATTGTCCGCGTGCCCGATGATGACGGCGGTGGCCGCCGGACTCTGCTTCAAGCGCAGCGCAACCTCGTCGAGCTTCGCCTTGGCAATGTTCGAAAGCCGGTCGCCCGAGCTCGGGAACTGAATCGTCTCCTCGCTCTGCTTCGCGGCCGACGCCTGCGCTGCCGCCTGGTTCGCGGCCTCATCCGCTGCAGCCTTCTGCGCGGCAGCGGCTGCGTTATCCGAAGCTGCCTTGTCTGCAGCTGCCTTCTCTGCGGCAGCCTTCTCCTGCGCCGCCTGGGCCGCCGCGGCGGCTTCGGCTGCGATGCGCGCCTCTTCGGCCGCCTTCTCCGCAGCAAGCCGTTCCTCGAGAATCTGCTTGTGGCCCTTCGCCCGCGGATGGAAGGTCAGTCCGACGAGTCCGCCGACCGGACAATGCTCATCCGTGTCGGAAAGCTGATTGAGCTCCAGGCGGAGCCCGAAATTCACCGCCCAGTTTCCGCTTTGGCCGAACCAATAGCGACCGCCGGAGGTGAGATCGAATACGTCGTCGGGATTCGAGTCGCCACCCTGATAGAAGCTCGCCGCCAGTTCGGTGATCCAGTCGAAATGCGAGTTGATCGCCGTCGAGTATCCGAGGCCCGCTTGAACTTCGTTCGCAACATCGAAATTGTCCGCCGCGCCGACATCGTGATACCCGACCCGTGCCAGCCAGTTCGGAGCGAAGTCCCAGTTGACGCCCACGCCCCATCCCGTGCCACCGGTCACGACGGCTTCGTTCTCATCCCCGGTGGGAGCCTCGATGAACGCGTTCAGCGCGAGGCCGGTGCCGTCTTCGGCGCTACCGAACAGCCGGTACTTGGCGCCCAGGACGGCGTTTCCGATTCCCTTGGCGTCGATCTTGTTGCGGAACAGCTGCCCGTTCAGGTAACCGACGTGGCGGTTGTCAGAGGCCGAGAAGTCCTCGTACGGCAGCATCAGAGAAAGTTCGAAAGCGTCCGAGATGCCGTATCCGACGCTGGCGCTCAGGCGGTTCCAGTCATAACCCCAGTTGTCCGTTAGCGGGCGCGCGACCCCTCCCGGGACCGGGGCCACCAGATGGTCCCAATTGTTGTAGTAGAAACCGAGCGACCAGGCGCCCTGAGGCAGGGTCCAGGAATCGACCAGGGTGAAGAGGCCGGTCTGACCTGAAACCGTCGGCGCTGAGGCCTGCTGTGCGAAGGTCGGAACGGCGCCCAGAGCGAGGGCCATCAAGCATGCGGCAAGTAGAAATTTCTTCATATCTCCTCCAAATTCGAGCCGAAAAGATCGACGTCGACGATTGCCACGCTGAGAACCACTCATTCTCCTGCCGCACCCGGCCGAATGTCCAGCCAAAGGACTCAGATTTCCGCCCGATGTCCCAAGGAGCAACTCCGATGCCACTTTCCGGCGAAATTCGCCGCGGGGAGGGGGTACAAAACCGCTGCGGTGGAGAACTGTCGGTGCGGAGGTCGCCGGCGCGCCGGGTCAGGCCGGCTGCAGCAACTGCCCGACGCGATCGAGAAAGCTCTTCGCCTGATTCGGTCCGAGCTGAGCGGAGATGACCTTCTCACTGGCCCGCACCATGTCGAGAACGGCATCGGCGCCACGTCCCGATTCCATCTCGGCGCGGAACAGTCGCAGCGCGCCGTCCAGCTGGCCTCCGCGCTCCTGCCCCGACATGAGCTGCTGTCCGAGGCGAAAGATCTGATCTGCGACTCGCGTCTGGTCGTCCGCGGTCATCTTCTGGAGGCGATCGAGCGGCAGACGGCGCAGATCCTCCCGCAGAGCGAGCACGCCGGACGTCAGCAGGCCGTAGATCACCTTGCAGACTTCGAAAGCACCGTGCCCCAGGCTTGCAGCGATCTCTTCGATGTTGCGCCGCTCGTCGACCTTGGAAACGACAGCCCACTCGGTGGGAGAGAACGAGACCGAGCTCATCCCGCTTTCGGGCGAGAACACGGGCACCATCCGCGTCGAACCGACCTTCTTCGACAGGATCTTCCACTCATCGATCTGCCGCGCCGCCTCCATCAGCAGATTGGTGTTCGACTTGTCGATGGAGTCGATCTCCGTCTCGGTTCCGGGGGTGAAGACGAACTCTCCCTGCGACCACCGCGCCAGTTCGTACACCGCGTGTTCGCCTTCGAGCGTGTTCACGGCCGCGTGCACGATCTGCCCCTTGCGGAGGAAGATCTTGCCGGCTTCCGCCCCGTTTTTCAGGGTGAAGACCCCGGTTTTTCCCGACACCGCGACCAGCTGGATGATGTCGGGTAAGGGCAGCTCGCGAAGCGATCCCTGAAAGGCCAAGAGTCTCCGTTATTCAGCAGGTTCAGACATCTACCTGATCGTCGAAGTTGAGAGCGTAGCACAGCGAAAAAAACCCGGTCAAGCGCAAACGAGTTCTTCTAAGCATCTGATCAGAAGCTACTTACGGGCTGACGCTTGATCCGTGAGTCGGCGCAGACTCTGCCGTTGGGAAGAGCACAACGCGATCGCCAGCGCATCGGTCGCGTCGGCGGCGAGAGCGCTCCCGGAAAGTCCCAGAAGGAGGCGAACCATGCGCGCCACCTGCGCCTTGTCGGCGCGACCGCTGCCGGTCACCGAGCTCTTCACTTCCGCGGGTGAGTACTCCTCCACTCTCAACCCGGCGCGAGCGAGAGTCAGCAGGAGCGCCCCGCGAGCCTCCGCGAGGACGAGCGCCGAACGCGCGTTGACACCATGAAACGGCTTTTCGACCACCGCAAGATCGGGACGGGCGCGGCGCAGGAGCTCCTCGAGGCTCGTCGCGAGAAAGTTCAGCCTCTCGCCGAGACACTCCCCGGCGGGCGCTGACCAGCGACCCGCGACGATCGCCCGCACGCTGCCGCCGACGCAATCGATCACGCCAAAGCCGGTATGGAGGCTGCCTGGGTCGAGTCCGAGAATGAGCATGGATTCAGCGCTTTGAACCGCGTCGAAAAGCGTCCGTTCGGCGCTCTTCCCGGACCCGGCGATTCTACGCTAAACCACTCAGGAATCAGCGGATCGCCGAGATGTCGCGATTGACTCGCACAAAGCAGAGTGTTAGAACTCTCGCAACGCTTCCTGAGGGAGTACTGATGTCGTTGATCCTTGTCGTTGAATCGGAAGGTCGCTACGCCGAGCGCGTGCGCGACGGACTCGGGTCGGACGGCTGGCAGGTCGAGATCGTGTCGAGTTGCGAGGCAGCGGTGGCAGCGGTCGCCGATCGCGCTCCGCAGCTCGTGCTGATCAACGCGGAGCTTCCAGGCGCAAAAGAAATGTTGCGCAGCCTCTCGCGAGCGCAGGGCGGTCCGGGGTCGATTGCCCTGCTCCCCGAGATGGTCGGAATGGATCTGGGTCCGATCGACGCCGACGAGACGCTGTTGAAGCCGTTCAGCGAAAAAGATCTTCGCCAGTTGGCGCGACGCGTCGTGAGCAGTGCCCGAACCCCGCGCCGCAGCGAAGGCGAAGCCGACCAGAAACGCCTGACGTCGCACGAGCTCTTCGGAGATCTCCTCGCCGAAGTCGAGAATGAAGGACGCTCGACGCCGGCCGCGCGCCCCGCCCCACGCCCCGCCGCCGCGCCGGGCACTGCGAGTCCGGCGCCCGCAACCACCCGCTCCATCGAGATGGAGCAGCGGCTCGAGCGCACGCTGTCGGGGATGATCAAAGACGAGCGCATCGCGCCCCCAGCAGCGAAGAAAGCCTCGACCAAAATCGAAGACATGCTGACGGCGACGCTCTCCGGCCTCGACATGCCGAAGAAGTCGTCGCGTCCTGCCGCTCCCGCGGCATCTGGGCCGCTGACCGCGAGCGCAGCGGCAACCTCCGCCGCTCCCGCCTCGCCCGCAGTTCCGGCGTTCGCGGCTCCAGCTCCTGAAGCCGTGACTCCGGAGCCGTTCCCGCTGCGCGAAGCGCCCGCGGCTCCGCGCTCTCAGCCCCCGGCGATGGCTCCCGCCGCATCGACGCCGCTGACGCCGACGATGGCTCCAATGGCTCCGACGGCTCCGATTCCTCCAGCTCCCCCACTCGCCGCCATACAAGCTTCGTCGGCTCCCGACGCTCCTGCTCCCTCAACGATCCCGACGTCATCGAGCGCGGCAGGCGCTGCCATGCCCGCGCTGAAGAAAACCGATTCGTCGGCGACGCTGCGGCGTCCGACGCGCGAGATCGATCTGACCCAGCTCGACGAGCTCGCCCGGCCGCGGGCGCGCGAAGGCGGACAGGCGCCGCGGCCCGCAGCGGCCAAGGAAAACTTCGCGACGCAACGGGTGTCGATCTCGCCCTCGTTCCTGCAGCCGCACTCGAACGAGTTCGGTCAGTACACCCTGCTGGAGCGAATCGCGGTGGGCGGCATGGCGGAGGTGTGGAAGGCGCGCATGAAGGGCGTCGAGGGCTTCCAGAAAACCGTCGCCATCAAGAAAATCCTGCCGCATCTCACCGACAGCTCCGATTTCGTCACCATGTTCATCGACGAGGCGAAGCTCGCTGCGCAGCTCAACCACAACAACATCATCCATATCTACGACCTCGGCAAGATCAACGACGACTACTTCATCGCCATGGAGTTCGTCGACGGCAAGGATCTGCGGTCGATTCTCAACAGCGCGCGCGCCGAGAGCCGGCCGTTGCCTCTCGCTCTCGCTCTCCTCATCGGATCGCGACTGGCCTCGGCGCTCGATCACGCACACCGCCAGCGCGACTTCGAAGGCCGCCCGCTCGGCCTGGTGCACCGCGACGTTTCGCCGCAGAACGTGCTGATCAGCTACGACGGCGATATCAAGCTCTGCGACTTCGGCATCGTCAAAGCGGTGACCAAAGCATCGAAGACGCAGATGGGAGCGCTCAAGGGAAAGCTGCAGTACATGTCGCCGGAACAGGCATGGGGACGCCCTGTCGATGCGCGCTCGGACCTTTTCTCGCTGGGCTCACTGCTTTTCGAGATGCTCACCGGGCGCCGGCTATTCTCCGGCGAGAGCGAGATGTCGGTCCTCGACGCCGTGCGCGAAGGACGGATTCAGGCTCCGCGCGATCTCGACCCGCGGCTGCCGCTGGAAGTGAACGCGCTGGTGCTCAAGGCGCTCGCCCGCGACCCCGACGATCGCTTTCAGTCCGCCGGCGAAATGCAGCGCGAGCTCGACGGCATTCTGCAGTCGCTCAAGCCAGCACCGTCGCAAACGGATCTCGGAACCTATCTGCAGCAGCTGTTCGCCAGCGAAGCGCAGAGCGAGGGCGCGCTCTCGATGGGGTCATCCGCCACGGCTCCGCTGCACGCGCGCGGCGCGACGAGCCCCCCATCGCCCGCCGTTCCCGCCCGCCATCCGGACGTTGCCGTGGTCGCTCCGACGGGAGTCTCGCGCGTCGAAGAGCCCGAGGCCGGACGCAGCGGCCGGATGCTCTGGCTCGCGATCGCCGGCGTCGCTCTCGCCGGACTGATTGCCTACTTCGTGATTCACAAACGCGCTCCCGTCGCTCCGCCGTCCGCCGGAGATCCGGCAGGAACGGAGGCGCCGGCGCCGGGAGATGTCTCCAACCCGAACGGCGGCACTGCACCCGCTCCAACGGCCCCCGCTGACGCGACGGGGACAACCGCGGCGCCCAGCACCGCGGCCGCGCCCCATGGCACGGCCGTCGCCGCGGCGGCAGTTCCGAACGTCGACCAACTGGTCACCGACGAAGTGAAGCGTCAGGAAGATGCGCTCAAGAAGAAATATGAGGACGAGCTCGCCAAGCGCAAAGCGGAGTTGGCGAGCCTGAACAGCAAGGCGCAGCCTTCTGCGGCGGGCGCAGCTCCGCTCGAGCCGCGTCCGGAGCCTGCGACTTCGAGCGCACCGCCGCCGACCGCCGCGCCGACAACGACTCCCGAGCCGGCGCCAGCGCCTACGCAGGACGTCGCCCCACCTCCCTCGCCGGCCGTCGAGACGGTCGCCGAAACACCTCAGGAGGCTCCAAAAGTCCCGACCGTGAAAGAGGGCGATCTCGTCCGCTCGGGCATCGGCGTGAGGCCGCCAGTTCTTGTCAGCCTCACCAAACCAGAGTATCCTGCGATGGCTCGACGCTTGAAAGTGGAGGGGACCGTCATCGTGTCCCTTCTGGTGGACGAGACGGGGCGAGTCGCTGAAACCCGCATCGACAGTGGGGTTTCGCAGAACGTCGGGCTCAACGAAGCGGCGGCAGCCGCAGCACGATCGGCGGTTTTCAGTCCCGCGACCAAAGAGGGTGTGCGGGTTCGGATGTGGTACCAACTCAAGATTCCGTTCAAGCTGTAAGGAGAACGAATGAGCCTGAACGACCAGCAGCGGAAGTTCTACGAGAACACTCTCAGCGTCACCAAACAGGAGATTTCCGACCTCGATCGCCAGATCGAGGACGAGCTCGCCAAGGTGAAAGAGAAGCTGGCCCAGCTTCAGAACGCCAAGAAGGCCGCGCGCCAGATGTACGACGCGGCCTGCCTGCGCCTCGGAATTCCGAACGACCTCGAGGCGGAGGAAGAGGGCTCGGCCGAGATCTGATTCCGTCTGTCCGCTATCGGGTCCGCGCTCGACGGATCCGCCGGGGGCGTCGCTCGATTCGTCGATCGGCGCCCCTGTCGTTTCCTCCGCTCGCTTCTGGGGCAGGCGCCGACTTCTCTCGTTAGCGGACCCGGTCCACCATGGCCTGGTTCAAGAAAGACAAGAAGCCGAAAGCGGTTCGCGAATCCCGCGAACGCAGCACGGTGCCCGAAGGTCTCTGGCTCCGCTGCGAAGGCTGCCGCGAGATCGTCTACGCGAAAGAGCTCGAACGAAATCTGCGGATCTGCCCGAAGTGCGGCTATCACTTCCGGATCGATGCGCCGGCGCGTCTCGCGCTGCTGCTCGACGAGCCTCAACCGAAGACGCTTTTCGACGACGTCCTGCCGGCCGATCCGCTCGGTTTCGTCGACACCAAGCGCTATGCCGACCGCCTGAAGGCCTACCAGAAGGCACTTGGCGTCGGCGACGCTGCTTTTGTCGCCGCGGGCACGATCGAACAGATCCCTGTGCTGCTCGCGGTCATGGACTATCGCTTCATGGGCGGCTCGATGGGCTCCGTCGTCGGAGAGAAACTGACGCGCGCCGCCGAGCTCGCACGCGAGAAGAAACGTCCCCTCATCATCGTCTCGGCTTCCGGCGGCGCGCGCATGCAGGAGGGGATTCTGTCTCTCATGCAGATGGCGAAGATCTCGGCGGCGCTCACGCGGCTGCGCGCCGCCGGCGTGCCGTACATTTCGGTGCTGACCGACCCGACGACCGGCGGCGTCACGGCCTCTTTCGCCATGCTTGGCGACCTGAACATCGCCGAGCCCGGGGCGCTCATCGGATTCGCCGGTCCGCGTGTGATCGAGCAGACGATCCGGCAAAGCCTTCCTGAGGGATTCCAGCGCAGCGAGTTTCTGCTCGAGCACGGTTTTCTCGACCTCGTCGTGCCGCGCACCGAGCTCAAGGCGACGATCGCGCGCTGCCTGCGCCATCTCGCCTGATCGCGGTTTCCTTTCGACTGCAAAACCAGTAGACGATCGTGGCGTCGACTCGGGAACTCCTCGGCGGCCTCGAGCGATTCGGCATCCGGCTCGGCCTGGACCACCTGAAGGATCTCACCGCAGCGCTCGGCTCACCGCAGCTCGCGACGCCCTCGATTCTGGTCGCCGGCACCAACGGAAAGGGCTCGGTTTCCTCGCTCATCGCGTCGATTGCCGAAGCTGCCAAGCTCGAGACCGGGCTCTACACGTCACCGCATCTCGAGTCCGTCACCGAGCGCATCCGCATCGCCGGCGCAGCCATTTCGGAAAAGGCGCTCGGCGAGGAGCTCACGGATGTGCTGTCGGCCGCCCAGCGACTCGGGCACGCGAGCCCGACTTATTTCGAGGCCCTGACGCTCGCAGCGTTTCGCTACTTCGCCGCACAGCGGATCGACCTCGCGGTCCTCGAAGTCGGCATGGGTGGGCGCCTCGATGCGACCAATCTCGCGGATCCCGGACTTTCGGTCATCACTTCGATCGCGCTCGATCATCAGGAGTGGCTCGGTTCGTCTCTTCAGGCGATCGCGCGCGAAAAGGCAGGCGTTCTGCGGCCTTCGCGGCCCGCGATCGTCGCGCCGCAGGTTCCCGAAGCGCGAGATGAACTCACTCGCATCGCTCAGCAGATCGGCGCAACCTGGGTGGCCGTAGATCACCAGGTCACGAACCTGGAGATTCGTTTTCGCGGACTTGCCGGCCTCGAACTGTCACTGACGACACGAGATGCAACGTACGACCTTCGCAGTGCACTCGCCGGAAGACATCAAGCGTGGAACATCGCGACGGCTGTCGTCGCTGCCGAGCGTTTCGCGGATTCCGGTATGCCGGCGATTTCGCCGGAGGAGATCGCAGAAGGCGTTTCGCGTTGTCGCTGGCCTGGACGCCTCGAGCCAATGGCTCTTGGCGGCTCGCGCACCACCGTGCTGCTCGACGCGGCGCACAACCCTGCCGGCTGTGCGGCACTCGTCGATTTCCTCGATGAGCTCGACCGGCCTTTCACCCTGCTCTTCGGTGCGCTTGCAGACAAGGATCTCGCCGCGATGCTGCCGTCGCTTGCGATCCGGGCGAATCGCGTCGTTCTCAGTCGTCCGCTCTCCGACCGGGCAGCGGATCCCGCAGCGCTCCTGGAGCTCATCCCACCCGGGATCGACGTGGTCGTCGAGCCCGACGTCGCAGCCGCACTCACGCTTGCCCTCGCCGGACAGCCGGAGCTCGTCGTCGCCTGCGGTTCGATTTTTCTGATCGGCGCGCTGCGCGCGCTGATTTCAGGCTGAGCGCCGCCCGATCCGGCCCGCGATTCGCATGGCGAGCTCGATTGCCTGCTCGCAGTTCAGTCGCGGATCGACCTGGGTGCGGTAAGCGCGCGCGAGTCCCGCTTCGGCGAGTCCGCGGGCACCGCCGAGACATTCGCTGACGTTTTCCCCGGTCAATTCGAGGTGAACTCCCCCGAGGACCGTGCCGGCGCGTTGATGCAACGCGAACGCCTGCTCAAGCTCGTCGAGGATGTGTTCGAAGCGGCGCGTCTTGACCCCTTGCGGCGTCGTTTCAGTGTTGCCGTGCATCGGATCGCAGCACCACAGCACGCGGCGACCCGAGCGCGCGACCGCTTCGAGGAGAGGTGGCAATCGATCGGCGATCGCCGCCGCCCCGAAGCGGTGAATGAGCGTCAGTCGCCCCGGCTCGTTCTGCGGGGAAAGAACGGAGATGAGCTCGAGGAGACTTTCCGGCGTCGAGGCCGCTCCGACCTTGACCGCCACCGGATTCGCGATGCCGCGGAAATACTCGACGTGCGCGCCCCCGAGCTTCGCGGTTCGCATACCGATCCACGGGAAGTGCGTCGACAGGTTGTACCAGCCCGCTCGATGGGGCACTCTTCGGGTCTGCGCCTGCTCGTACAGCAGGTGAAGGCCCTCATGGCTGGTGAAAAAGTCGACCCGGTTCATCTCTCCGACCTGCCGGCCGGCAAGCGTCTCCATGAAGCGCAGCGAGTCGCCGATTCCCCGCACGATCCGCCGGTATTCTTCGGCGAGCGGCGAATGCTGCACAAAATCCAGGTCCCAGTACTCAGGGTGGTGGAGATCGGCAAAGCCGCCGTCCACCAGCGCGCGAATGAAGTTGAGCGTCAGTGCCGCGCGCTCATATCCGCGCAGGAGGAGCTGCGGATCCGGCTCGCGATCGTGGACGGTGAACGGAGCGTGATTGATGAGATCCCCGCGATAAGCGGGCAGCGAGATTCCACCCTGCTCTTCACGGTCCGCAGAACGCGGCTTGGCATACTGACCGGCGAATCGTCCGACGCGGATCACCGGGCGTTGCGACCCGTGCACGAGAACAAGGCTCATCTGCAACAGAACCTTGAGTTTGTCGGCGATGATCGGCGAGGTGCAGTCGGCAAAGCTCTCGGCGCAGTCGCCGCCCTGAAGGAGAAAGGCTTCTCCCTCGGCGGCCAAAGCCAGCTGCAGCTTGAGCGCTTCGACTTCCCACGAGGTGACGAGGGGCGGCAGCGCCGCGAGCTGGCCGCAGACGTCGACGACGGCAGACGTCTCGGCATAGCGCGGCTGCTGCTCCGCGGGAAACTGCTGCCAGGAGTCCGGCGTCCATCCCGCCGGAAGGGAGATATCTAAGTTTCCACTGCGAGCGGCGGAAAGTCCCGCGGCATGCGCAGCGCCTGCAGCGGTGTCAACCGGCGGAAGGGGCATCGTAAAGCGGGAACCGCGCGCACAGCTCGCGGACACGCTCGCGGACCGCAGACGCGACCGCAACGTCCGCTGGGGCGGCGAGAACCTCGGCGATCAGGCCGGCGATCGCGTCCATCTCGCCCGCACCCATGCCCCGCGTCGTGACCGCGGCGGTACCGATGCGGATTCCGGACGCGACCATCGGGGAATTGGTGTCGAATGGAATCGTGTTCTTGTTGACGGTGATCGCGGCCGCGTCGAGAGCCTTCTCGGCCACCTTCCCGGTCAGCCCGCGCGAAGCGACGTCCATCAGAAAAAGATGATTGTCGGTTCCGCCCGAAACGATGCGGAAACCGGCGGCAGAGACCGCTGCCGCGAGGTGCGAGGTGTTGGCGACGATTTCCCGCTGATAGGCGCGGAAGCCGTCCGTCAGCGCTTCGCCGAAAGCGACGGCCTTGGCGGCGATGATGTGCATGAGGGGTCCGCCCTGGATTCCCGGGAAGACCGCACGATCGATGTCCTTGGCGAACTCCGCCTTGCACAGGATGACGCCGCCGCGCGGACCCCGCAGAGTCTTGTGGGTCGTCGAGGTGACGAAATGGCAATGCGCCACCGGCGACGGATGGAGGCCGGCCGCGACCAGCCCGGCGATGTGCGCGATATCGGCCATGAGCAGCGAACCGGACTTGTCCGCGATGGCGCGGAAGCGCGCGAAATCGATCGTACGGCTGTACGCGGACGCGCCGCAGACGATCATCTTCGGCTTGTTCTCGAGCGCGAGACGCTCGACCTCGTCGTAGTCGATCCGCTCGTTCTCACGGTCGACGCCGTAGGCGACGACGTTGAAGTCCCGCCCGGAGTAGGAGAGCCGATGGCCATGGGTGAGGTGCCCGCCACAGGAGAGGTCCATTCCCAGGAGCGTGTCCCCGGGCTTCAGCATGGCGAAATACACCGCCATGTTCGCCGACGTTCCGGAATGGGGCTGCACGTTCGCGTGTTCAGCGCCGAAGATGCGCAGCAGGCGGTCGATCGCCAGGTTCTCGATGTGGTCGACCACCTCGCAGCCGCCGTAATAGCGCTTCCCCGGGTAACCCTCCGCGTACTTGTTCGTCAACACGCTTCCCGCCGCTTCCATGACGGCGCGGCTGGTGAAGTTCTCCGACGCGATGAGCTCGAGACCTTCGTTCTGCCGCTTCTCCTCGGCAGTGATGTACGTTGCGACCTCGGGGTCGACCTCGACGAGACGGCGGGCGATCATGCGGATTCTCCGTCGAGCTTGGCCACACGACGCGCGTGACGTCCGCCTTCGAATGGGGTGGAAAGAAAGAGCTCGACGAGCGCTTCAGCGAGCGGCGCCGCGACGATGCGGCTGCCCAGCGCGAGAACGTTGGCGTCGTTGTGCTGCCGGCTCAGGCGCGCTGAATAGAGGTCGATGCAGGCCGCCGCGCGCACGCCGTGCACGCGGTTCGCCGCGATCGCCATGCCGATGCCGGTGCCGCAGACCAGAACGCCGGAATCCGCAGCGCCGCTCGCGATCGCTCCCGCTACCCGCGCGGCGAAATCCGGGTAATCGACCGAAACTTCGGAATCCGTGCCGAAATCGTGAACGTCATGTCCAGCCGTGAGGAGCTGGGCACGAAGATGTTCTTTCAGGGAAAAGCCGGCGTGATCGGCACCGATCGCGATGCGCATCGATCCGCCCGGCTCAGCTGCCTTCCGGCTCCGCGCTGGGTTCCTGACCGGCGGGCTCGTCGCCCTTCTTGGCAGGCTTCTTGGCCGCCGCCTTTCGCGGCTTCTTCTCCACGTCGTCGCCTTCGGCCTTCTTGGCCGGAGCCTTCTTGGCGGCTTTCTTCTCGGCTCCTGCCGCAGCGGTCGCCTCGGGCTCCTTGTCGGCCGCCTTCGCACCGCGCTTCGAACCCTGGGTGGGCGCCGTCTTGCGCTTCGCGACCTCTTCCTGGTTGCGCTTTCTCAGCCGTTCGAGACGACGCTGACGGCGACGCCGGAGGTCGCGATCTTTTTCACGCATGACAGCCTCTCCTTACTGCAAATGTGGACGTACCAAGCCCCCGCAGCTTGCCGCAGGGGGGCGGAACTGTCAAGCGAAGCGCGCGTCAGAGCGGCAGGTTCCCGTGTTTTTTCGCCGGTACCGACTGCCGTTTGCTGCGCAGCTGCCGCAAAGCCCGAACGAGTGCGGGGCGCGTTTTCCGGGGCTCGATGACGGCGTCGACGAATCCACGCTCGGCGGCAATGTACGGGTTCGAGAACTTCTCCCGGTAGAGCGCGACCTTCTCGGCGCGCGCAGCGGCCGCCCCGGATTCGGCCTTCTCGAGCTCGCGCTTGAACAGGATGTTCACCGCGCCTTCCGGTCCCATGACGGCGATTTCGGCCGTCGGGTAGGCGAGATTCACGTCCGTCCGCAGGTGCTTCGAGGCCATCACGCAGTAGGCGCCGCCGTAGGCCTTCCGGGTGATGACGGTGAGCTTCGGTACCGTCGCCTCGGCGTAGGCGTAGAGGAGCTTCGCGCCGTGCTTGATGATTCCGCCATATTCCTGCTGCGTTCCCGGCAGGAAACCGGGAACGTCCTCGAAGGTGACGAGGGGAATGTTGAAGGCATCGCAGAACCGGACGAATCGGGCGCCCTTGAGCGAGGCGTCGATGTCCAGCACGCCAGCGAGGTAGTTCGGCTGGTTGGCGACGATGCCGACGCTCTGGTTGGCGAGGCGCGCGAATCCGACGACGATGTTGCGGGCGAAATCCGCGTGTACCTCGAAAAACTTGCCGTCGTCGACGATCTCGGCGATCAGGCGCTTCACGTCATAGGGCTTGTTCGGATCGTCCGGAATCAGCTTGTCGAGGAGCTCCGACTCGCGGTCCGGATCGTCGTCGCTCGTTCCGCGCGGGGGGTCGTCGATGTTGTTCGACGGGAGAAACGAGAGCAGCTCGCGGATTCCCATCAGGCAGGCAGCGTCGTTCGCGAACGTGAAGTGCGAGACACCGCTCTTGCCGGCATGCGTCGCCGCGCCGCCGAGATCCTCTTTCGTGACCTCTTCGTGGGTCACTGTTCGAATGACCTCGGGACCGGTGACGAACATGTAGCTGGTCCCCTCGACCATGAGGATGAAGTCGGTGATCGCCGGCGAGTAGACCGCGCCACCGGCGCAGGGACCCATGATCGCGGAGATCTGCGGGACGACGCCGGAGGCGAGCGTGTTGCGCAGGAAGATGTCGGCGTAGCCGCCCAGCGAAACCACACCTTCCTGAATCCGCGCGCCACCCGAATCGTTGAGCCCGATGACCGGTGCACCGTTCTCGACCGCGAGATCCATGATCTTGCAGATCTTCGCCGCGTTGGTCTCCGAGAGCGAGCCGCCGAAGACCGTGAAGTCCTGGGCGAAAAGGTAGATCAGGCGGCCATCGATCGTGCCGTAGCCGCAGACGACTCCGTCGCCCGGGATCAGCTGCTCCTCCATGCCGAAATCGCGGCAGCGGTGGGTGACGAGAGCATCGATCTCGACGAAGGAACCGGCGTCGAGCAGCAGCTCGACGCGCTCGCGTGCAGTGAGCTTCCCGTCCTTGTGCTGGCGCTCGACCCGCTGCGTGCCACCTCCGGCGGCGGAAGCGGCAAGGCGGCGTTCGAGGTCGACAATCAGTTCTTCACGCATGGGGCTCTCACTCCGTCCGCAGGAATTCGACCAGTATTCGATGAAAGTGATGGACACCGGTCTCGCGCAGCGGCGAATAGCGACCGCGCCGGTAGAGGCGGCCGCGCACGCCCCGCTGCACGGCTTCGACCACCGCCTCGTCCTCGCGCTCGACGCGATCGATGTTGTTGCCCGCCGAGGCTTCGAGCTTCTCCGGATCCCAGGTGTAGTGCAGAAAGCTCACCTTGGTGCGATCCACCGCCAGCGGCTTGACGACGTTCACGGATACGCCCCAGGGATAGACGCTGAACATGATGTTCGGAAAGAGCCAGAACCAGTAGGCGGCGACCTTCTGCCCGCGATCGCGATGGCCGGCCGGAAGATCGAAGATCTCTTCGCCGCCGGAGGCTGCTCCGACCTGGAGATTCGTCCAGCGGAAGAGCTCGGTGCGATAGCTGCCGTAGTCGATGGCTGCAGCGAGCCCGGCATGAACGTAAGGCAGGTGAAAACCTTCGAGAAAATTGTCGCAGTAGAGCGCCCAGTTCGCTTTGACGAGGTAATCGCGCGAGCGGCTGGGGTCGAGAACGGCCTCGTCGAGCGGCAGGAAGCTCAGACGCTCTTCCATCTCTGCGACCAGCTCGGCAAAGGGAAACGCCGGCGCGAGAGCGGCGAAGAGAAACTTGTGCCAGCGCCCGAACGCGACCTTCGGCAGGCTGTCGGCGGCACTCGGGAAGCCTTCGACGCCTTCGAATTCGGGCATCGAAAGAAATCGACCGTCGAGCGCGAAGCGCCGTCCGTGATAGCGGCAGCGCAGAACCTGCTGCACGCCTTCGCCTTCGCAGAGCAGGGCACCGCGATGGGTGCAGACGTTCGACAGGCAGTGCACCGCGTCGTGGGTGTCACGCGTCAGCAGGAGCGGCTCTTCGAGCCCACCCTCGAGAAGCAAGGTGGGGTAGACCTGCCCGGGAACCTTGACCCGATCGCTGTCGCCGACGAGCTGCCAGCTCCTCGCGAACACCCGATCGCGCGTCAGGGCATGGATCTCCGGATCGCTGTAGGCCGAGCCGGGAAGGGTCTCCGCCTTCCGGATATCGGAATCGATCGCGAGACCGGCGAGAGAGATCGGCAGCATGGACCCTCAGCCTATCGCCAAGGGATTCGCCAAGTCAGGGCGGCGTGCCGCAGAATCCCCACGAAGCGTCGGCGCGCAACGCGAGAGCCGCGCACGGAGGCAAGCGAGAATGGATCCAGCGGAAATGAATCCGGCGCAAATCAACCCTGCGCAAATCAACCCCTCGCAAAGCACCGCGGACAACGAGCAGCTTCATCTCCTTTCGATCTTTCACTACGTGCTCGCCGGGATCTGCGCTCTCGGCGCACTTTTTCCCCTGCTCTACTTCTGCATGGGTCTGTTCATGGTTTCGCGCTCCGCCAGCTCCACGACGGACGCTCCAGGCGCGCTTTTCGCCGGCTGCTTTCTCCTCGGCGTGAGCAGCTTCGTCCTCCTCTTCGCCTCGGCCTACGCCGTCGTCCTCTTTCTGACCGCTCGCTTCATCGAGCAGCGCCGACGCCACATGTTCTGCGTCGTCGTCGCGGCCATCTCCTGCTGTTTCACCCCTTTAGGGACAGTTCTCGGCACCTTCACCCTTTCCGTACTTTTCCGCGCCACCGTGAAGGCACAGTTCGGAATCGCACCCGCCCCCCCTTCTCCGGCGCCCTCGAGTTGATCTCGAGCCCGATGTCCGCTCGCGCCGCCTTGCCCCGACCGGCGGCCGTTTGTTAGACTTTGGCGGTCGCGGAAGTGTGAGCGACCGCAGGACACCAGTTCGTATCCCAGCAATTTGATGCATTGCCGTCGGGCTCATCGGATCGGGGCTCATGGTCGAAGAACGCGAAGATCCAACGCACGGCCGGGATCGACAGCCCTGGATGCGTCTGGCGGGCTCCGGAGTTGAGCTCGCCGCCGCAGTCGGCGGAGGCTCGATCTTCGGATACTGGATCGACCGTCACTACGGCTCGAGCCCCTGGGGACTTCTGACGGGAGCTCTCCTCGGACTCGTCGGCGGGTTTTACAACCTGGTGAAAGCCTCGCTCGCCGTCTCGCGAGAGGCGCGAGAGCTGGATCAGGAGAAGGTGCAGGACGACGAACGGAAAGAGCCGTGACGGCGCCGGACAGGTTCGCGATCTGGGCAGGATTCGCCGGCGCGGGCGGGCTCGCAACGGTCGCACTTGCCGTTCTCGGCCAGATGGGCGCGGCTCGAATGGGAGTTCCGGGAGCGGCGGCGAGCGTTTGGCTCGGCTGCCTGGCCAGTTTCGCCGGAAGCCTGGCTGGCGCCCTGCCGCTTACGCAGATGATCGCGGAGCGGAAGGCCGCCACTGCCACCGCGGCCAGCGCAAGCCGGCAGCCGACGCCGGCGCTGGCGCCGATCTCCGCGATCGGCAAGGCGAGCCTCTGGCGGATGTTGGGGGCACTCGCGGCCGGAGGAGCAGCAGTCGCCAGCGGCCGCTGGGATCGAAAGGTGCTTCTGTTCGCGCTCGCTGCGAGCTACGTGGTGCTGCTGGCGGTGGAAACGGGTTGGATGCTGCGAAGCCTGCGCGCGACGCAGGCCTGATTTGCTGAACCGACGATCGGAGATCTGACGGATGGCGCCTGAGAATCCCCTGAGTCACGTGATCCAGCACCCCCTGAAGGAGATTCCCGCGCATCTCGGGTTTCTCACCCCCAGGGGCGTGATCACCGTGCTCTCCGACCAGATCGTCATGATGATCGCCGCCGGACTGCTCCTCGTCCTTGTGATGCCGTTTCTGCTCCGACGCCGCGCTGCGAGCGACCCGATCAGCCGCCTGGTGCCGACCGGATTCACGAATTTCGTCGAAACGGTCTGCCAGTACCTGCGCAAGGAGATCGCTGAGCCCGTCCTCGGTGTCCATACCGACCGCTTCATCCAGTACGTCTGGAGCGCGTTCTTCTTCGTCCTGACGATCAATCTCCTCGGCCTTCTGCCGCTGCACCCGATCTCGGCGCTCTTCGGAACGCATATCGGCGGCGCCGCGACCGGCAACATCTGGGTGACCGCCACGCTCGCGGTTCTGACCCTCATCCTGATGGTTGTCAACGGCCTGCGCTTCGGCGGCATGGCCTACATCAAGCACTTCTGCCCGGGGCCGCTCTGGCTCGCTCCGCTGCTCATCCCGGTCGAGATCATCGGCCTGGGCGCCAAGACGTTCGCGCTCGCCGTTCGACTCTTCGCCAACATGATCGCCGGCCACATCCTGCTCGGCGTGCTCCTCGGCCTGATCTTCTCCGCCGTCAAGGCGCTCGGCACTGGCGCAGGCCTCGGCGTGACCGTCGTCATCGTCATCGGCAGCGTCGCGATCACGCTTCTCGAGGTGTTCGTCGCTTTCCTTCAGGCCTTCATTTTCACGTTCCTCACCGCTCTCTTCATCGGCATGTCGGTGAACGTCCATCACGACGATCACGACGCACACTCCGAAGAAGTCACGGCCCACTGACCTCCAGTACTCAGAAACCTTCGATCACTTCCAGACCACGAAAGGAAGCACACAAATGAACCGCAAGAACTCCGCCCGGCTCGTCCTGATGCTCGTCGCCGTTGGATTCGTCCTGATCTTCGCCCCCGCCGCTTTCGCCCAGGAAGGCGGAGTTGCCGCCGCTGCGGCCCCGGCCTCGGGTCTCGGCAAGATGGGTGGCGCGATCGGCGCCGGTCTCGCCGTCATCGGTTGCGGCCTCGGTATCGGGCGCGTCGGTGGCAGCGCCACCGAAGCCATGGCCCGCCAGCCTGAAGCGGCCGGCCAGATCAACACCGCCATGATCGTCACCGCGGCGATGATCGAAGGCGCGACCCTGTTTGCGGTCGTCGTCGGCCTCCTCGCGGCGCTCTGACGCCGACCAGGGAAGATCGAATGCGAATCGAACGCACACTCGCGCTCGCGACGACGCTCGCCCTCTCCGCCGCGCCCATTCTGGCGTCGGAAGAGGGGGGACAGGGCGGTCCTTTCGAGGGCAACATCGGCAACGCGCTGTGGACGCTGGTCATTTTCTTCCTGGTGATCGTGGTGCTCGGCAAGTTTGCCTGGAAGCCGATTCTGGGCGGGCTGCAGCAGCGCGAGGAGTTCATCCGCTCGTCGCTCAACCAGGCGAAGCTCGACCGCGAAGCGGCCGAGGCCCGGTTGAAGGAGTACACCGACAAGCTGGTCTCGGCCCGGTCCGAGGCCACGGCGATCGTCGACGAAGCCCGTCGCGACGCCGAAGCGGTGAAGCGCCGTTTCCAGGAAGAAACGCAGGCCGAGGCGAATCGCACGATCGAACGCGCCAAGCGGGAGATCGGACTCGCCAAGGAGACTGCGGTGAAGGAGCTCTACACGCTCACCGCGCAGCTCACCACCCAGGTCGCCGGGAAGATTCTCGAGCGCGAGATCAAGCCCGCCGATCATGAGCGACTGATCCGCGACTCGATCCGCGAGCTCGCGGACGGAAAGCAGAACTGAGATGGCGGGAAGCAGCAAGGCCGGCGAGCGTTCGCTCGCCCGCGTCTGGAGCGATGCGGTCTTCCGCCTGGCGGCGAGCCGCGGAGTCGAAGATGCGGTCCTCGAAGAGTGGCGCGGCCTGGTCGAGCTTCTCGACCGGGACAGGGCGATCGAGGGTGTCCTCGCGAGCCCGCTGGTCAACAGCGAAGAGAAGCGCCGCCTGATCGAGAACGGCTTCCGTGGCAAGGCGAGCGACCTCTTCGTCGACACGCTCCAGGTGATGCGCAGCAAGGGCAGGCTGTTTCTCATCCGTGCCGTCGCGGAAGCGTTTCGCGATGCGTGGATGGAGAACAAGAATCAGGTCGAGGTGAACGTCACCAGCGCCGTTGCGCTCACCCCGGAGCTGCGCGCCAACCTCGTCACGGCAGCGAGCCGGTTCGCCGGCAAGCAGGCTCAGCTCGTCGAGCGCGTCGACCCGACGCTCCTCGGCGGACTCGTGGTGCGCGTCGGCGACAAGAAGTTCGACGACAGCGTTGCCCGGGAGCTCGAACAGCTTCAGGAAACCTTCCTGGCCCGCGCCTCGCGCGAGCTTCTTTCCGGCCGGGAATACGTCAATAACAGCGAAGAGTCTTCGCGAGGAGTTTGAAGGATGCGATTCAGGGTCGACGAGATCTCTTCGGTCATCGCTGAAGAGATTCAACAGTACCGGCAGGAAGTCGATCTCGCCGAGACCGGCAAGGTCCTCGAAGTCGGCGACGGCATCGCCCGCGTCTACGGACTTTCGAACGCGAAGTCGGGAGAGCTGATCGCCTTCTCGAACGGCTCGATGGGCCAGGTCTTCAACCTCGAAGAGAGCTCCGTCGGAATCGTCATTCTCGGCGAATACCTCGCGATCAAGGAAGGCGACGAAGTCCGCCGCACCGGCGAGCTGGTGTCGATCCCCTGCGGTGAAGCGATGATCGGCCGGATCGTCGATCCGCTCGGCCGTCCGCTCGACGGACTCGGCGTCATCGAGACTCCCCATCGCCGCCCGCTCGAATTCAAGGCTCCCGGCATCGCCCAGCGCCAGCCGGTGACCGAGCCGCTGCAGACCGGACTCAAGGCCATCGACTCGATGATTCCGATCGGCCGCGGCCAGCGCGAGCTGATCATCGGCGACCGCAAGACCGGCAAGACCGCGATCGCCATCGACACGATCCTGAACCAGAAGGGCTCGGGCGTCATCTGCGTCTACGTCGCCGTCGGCCAGAAGGAGTCGACGGTCGTCGGCCTCGTCGAGAAGCTGCGCGAGAACGGCGCGATGGACTACACGATCGTCGTCTCCGCCTCCTCCGCCGACCCGGCGCCGCTCCAGTACATCGCACCCTATGCGGGCGCCGCGATGGCCGAGTACTTCATGTATCAGGAGGGCAAAGCGACGCTCTGCGTGTACGACGACCTTTCGAAGCAGGCGGCGTCGTACCGCCAGCTCTCGCTCCTCCTGCGTCGTCCGCCCGGCCGCGAGGCGTATCCGGGCGACGTCTTCTATCTCCATTCCCGTCTCCTCGAGCGCTCGGTGAAGCTGCGTGACGAGTTCGGTGTCGTGGCGAAGGACGCTCCGGCCGATCTCAAGGATCGCTCGAAGGTGAAGAAGCATCCGCAGGGTCTGGCGGCACCGGCGGAGGTCCGCCCGGATGACGAAGCGGGTCTCTACCATCGCTCGCACGGCAAGCACGTCGCCGAGGCGTTTCTCGCGACGTTGCCGGACAAGGACAAGTTCCGCGTTCACCGCTTCCCCGATTCGGGCGGCTCGATGACTGCGCTGCCGATCATCGAGACCCTCGAAGGTGAGGTTTCGGCCTACATTCCGACGAACGTGATCTCGATCACCGACGGCCAGATCTATCTCGAACCCGATCTCTTCTTCGCCGGCGTCCGTCCGGCGGTGAACATCGGCATCTCGGTTTCGCGCGTCGGCGGCAGCGCGCAGCGCAAGGCGATGAAGAAATTCGCCGGCTCGCTGCGCCTCGACCTTGCCTCCTTCCGCGCTCTCGAAGCCTTCTCGCAGCTCGGCACCGATCTCGACACGGCGACGCAGAAGCAGCTCGATCGCGGTAAGCGCATGGTCGAGCTGCTGAAGCAGCCGCAGTTCCGTCCGTTTCCGACGTTCGAACAGGTGATCTCGATCTTCGCCGGCACGCAGGGCGTGCTCGACGATCTGCCGGTGACGAGCGTCCTCGCCTTCGAGAACGAGATGCTGAAGCACGTGCGCAACGAGTTCCCCGAGATCCTCCAGGAGATGGAGAAGACCGGAGATCTGCCGGATGCGCTCAGCAAGAAGCTGCTCGAAGTGCTGACGAACTTCAAGGCGCAGTTCGTCGCCTCGACGAAGACCGCCAGCGCCACAAGGCCGGCCTAGAGTCATGGCGAACCGCCGCGTCCTCGTCAAGCGACGCAAGTCGATCCGCAACATCCGCAAGATCACGCGGACGATGCAGTTGATCGCGACCGCCCGTTTTCAGGCGGCGTTCAATCGCGCCGTGGCGTCGCGACCCTATACGGAGAAGCTCGCCGAGCTCGTGGCCGATCTCGCCCGCGCAGGAGATGGGCTCGACCATCCGCTGCTCAAGACCAGCAATGCAGCGGCGCCAGCGGCCGTCATCGTGGTGACATCGAGCCGTGGTCTCGCCGGTGGCTACAACTCGAGCATCTTGCGCACCGCGGTCGGATTTCTCGACGAGCGCAAGCGCGGCGCGCTGCCGTCCGAGGTCTCCGTCTACGGCAAGAAGGGCCTCGCCTACTTCAAGTTCATTCGTCAGCCGTTCATCGAGCCGGCGACCGAAGTGAGCGACCCGCCGCGCTTCGAGCAGGTCGAACCGATCGCCAACACGCTCATTCAGCGCTTTCTCGACGGCGAGATTTCAGCGGTTCACGTCACTTACATGCGTTTCTACTCGGCGGGCAAGCAGCGCCCGGAGACGATTCAGCTCCTGCCGCTCGCACCGGCAGCCGTGGAAGCGCCTGCGAGCGGCGTCAAGGCTCACGCTGTCGACTACGAATTCCGCCCGGAACCCAAGGCGCTGCTCGACGACCTGCTGCCCGCGGTCGCCCGGATCCGCCTCTTCCAGGCCTTCCTCGACGCCGCGGTCTCGGAACAGATCGCCCGCATGGTGGCGATGAAGGCAGCAACCGAGGCTTCCGAGGACATGATCAAGACGCTCACCCGGCAGTACAACCGGGCGCGTCAGACGCACATCACCATGGAACTGCTCGACATCGTCGGCGGCGCGAACGCGCTCGCCTGACCCTGTCCGGAAAAAGACTCAGCGACTTCAACGATTCGCAGTGAAAGGTTGAACGACATGTCCAGCCCCAACGTCGGACGCATCACCCAGGTCATCGGCTCCACCCTCGACGCGCAGTTCTCCGAGGACAGCATGCCGTCGCTCTACAACGCTCTCTCCGTCCAGGTCGAGCGCACCGTGCTCGGCGAAAAGATGAAGGAGACGCTCTGGTGCGAAGTCGCCCAGCATCTCGGCGGCGGCCAGGTCCGTGCGGTTTCGCTCGGCTCGACCGACGGACTGCAGCGCGGGCAGGAGATCACCGACTCCGGTTCCGCCGTGACCGTTCCCGTGGGTCTCGAGACACTGGGCCGGGTGTTCAACCTCGTCGGCGAACCGATCGACGATCGCGGTCCGGTGAACGCAAAGGCTCGTCGCGCCATCCACCAGATGCCGCCCGACATGGCCGACCTTTCCTCGAAGACCGAGATCTTCGAAACCGGCATCAAGGTCATGGACCTTCTCTGCCCGCTCGTTCGTGGCGGCAAGGCCGGACTCTTCGGCGGCGCCGGTGTCGGAAAGACGGTCATCATTCAGGAGCTCATTGCGCGCCTCGCGCGCTTCCACTCCGGATACAGCTGCTTCGCCGGCGTCGGCGAGCGCACCCGCGAAGGCAACGATCTCTGGCTCGAGATGCAGGAAGCGAAGATCGGCGACACCGGAAAGTCGGTGATCGACCAGACCGTCATGGTCTTCGGCCAGATGAACGAGCCTCCCGGCGCGCGTCTCCGGGTCGCGCTTTCGGCGCTCACCATGGCCGAGTACTTCCGCGACCAGACCGGCGCCGACACGCTGCTCTTCATCGACAACATCTTCCGCTTCAC
>JBDTQG010000025.1:0-38026 GCA_039932315.1 Thermoanaerobaculia bacterium | reverse complement strand
CTAGATGAGCGGAGTGAAGCGGGCGCGCCAGTAAGCGCGCCGTACAGTCCATCCACCAAGCTTCGGCGCGCGGCGCGCGAGCTCCGGAGGCCGGTCTTCGACGAGTCCCAGAAGGGACAGGGCCGCTGGCAGGAGGAACGCCACGGGCCGGCGGAAAGACAACGGAACCTCCCCTGCGGCGCGCGCGCCCTTGAGGAGGAGTTTGCGCAGCTCCATGCACTCGCGGCCGACGACGGCGCCGACTTCGTCCGGCGTGCGGTATTGAACGGGCTCAGGTAGCTCGGCAGCGGGCAGAGAGCAGCGCTGTTCGCGGAGCTCGTTCGGCAGATCGCAGAGCGTCGCGAGTCGCAGCAGTCCGGCGCCGAGGTCGATCACCGCAGGCGTCGGCTCCCCTCCCAGCAGCGCAGTGGCGAAGGCTTCCGAGATCTGCTGGGCGTGGGCAGCCTGTGCGGCGCAGGTTTCGGGACGCGGGCGCGACGCGAAGCGCCGGGCAGCGTCGAAGAGATCGTCGAGCGCCTGCCGGGTGAAGCTGCGCCGCCGCGCCTCCGCGGCGAGGCGGCGCGCGAAGAGCTCTTCGACCGGCTCGCCGCGCAACGCGCGGGCCATCACGAAGGCGATGCGATCGAGATCGGTGACCCGCGCGGCCTCGGTTCCGGCTCCCCGTGCGGTGGCGAACAGCAGGTCGACCAGGGCGAAGAGGAGCACTGCGCGCTCCTGCTCGCGTGCCGGAAGGAGGTCGAGGACGCGCGCGAACCCGCCCAACCTCTGGACGGCGATCCGCGCGCAATCGCGGAGCAGCGCCCGCTCGTCGTTGGCTCCGGGCGGTCGGGCCAGCAGCCGTCCCGCGGCGCTCTCCGGGCTCCAGTTGGGTCGTTCGAAGATTGCCGGGCGTTCGCGCGAACTGCGGCGAGGCGTTGCGGCCGCGTCCGCGGGGGCCGAAATCATCAGGGCAGAAGTCGAAGCAGATCGTGCTGCGCCGCGCCGCCGGTGACTTCGGCCGTCGTCGGGGTCAGCGCGATGTTGACTTCGGTGCGGACGCCGAATTCGCCGGCGAGGTAGATACCGGGCTCGATCGAGAATCCGGTCATCGCGATCAGCCGTCGCGTGTCGTGGGTCTCGAGGTTGTCCATGTTCGCGCCCTGGCCGTGATCCTTGATCCCGATCGAATGCCCGGTGCGGTGATAGAAGGCGTCGCCGTAACCTGCAACGCGGATCACTTCCCGTGTCGCATCGTCGACTTCGAAGCCGTGGATCGGCGTCGACGGCCAACGCTCCTGGACGAGCTGAATGCCCGCGTCGCGGGCATCCCGAGCGATGCGCCAGATCTCCTCCTGGCGGTCGGTCGGCGCATCGGCGCAGACACCGCACCAGGTGATGTCCGCGTAGACGCTCTCCGCGCTCTTCTTTTCCTTCGCCCAGAGGTCGATGAGCAGGAAGTCGCCGCGACGAATGGGGCTCGAGCCTTCGGCTGCAGGCTCGAAATGCGGATCGGCGCTGTGCTCGTTCACGCCCACGATCGGTGGCGCTTCGGTGTGCAGACCGGCCTGCTCGAAAGCTTCGAGGATGAACTGCTGCACGCGGCGCTCGTCGATCGTCCGTTCCGCCCCGAGATGAGCCGAGACGAGCGCGAAAGCTTCCCGCGCGATGCGATGGAGGTGAACGTTCGCGCGCCGGTGTCCTTCGAGCTGCTCCTGATTCCAGACGGCGGCGAAGCGTTGCGCCAGGTCGGCTGACGTCCGGAGCGCGCAGCCGAAGGACGTCAGCAGCTCCGCCGTTCCGGCATCGAGTCGCGAAACAGTGGGAATCTCGTTGCGTGGGCTGTACTGCGCGGCGAGTCGACCGCAGTCCCGCACCAGCAGCTCCAGCTGCTGTCGGTGCTGCTGCCAGGTGGTGTAGACGGCCTTCGTTCCTGGCAGATGATCAAGCATCGCCGGCTCGAGGGTCGAGACGAGCTTGCGTGGCTCGCCGTGGCTCGGGACGACGTAGTAACAGCGGCGCGTGACGAGCGCCTTGTTCGCCAGCCCCAGGAGATCGGAGCTGATCGGATCGTTCGACTGGAAGACAGCGAAGAACCAGCCGTCGAGCTCAGCTTCGACAAGAGCGGCCTGGATCTCGAGGATTCGGTTCGCGAGCATCGACACCTCAGGCGCAATTCTACGCGAATCCGCCCACCCGATCCTCATCGGGCTGCGGAGGACTCCCTTGCGCGCGACTCCCGTAGAATCCGTCTCGTGAGCCCGCAACCGCACGTACCCCTGACGATCGGACGCTATCGCCTGACGGGCGAGATCGGGCGCGGCGCCATGGGGGCGGTGTATCGCGCGCACGATCCCCAGCTCTCCCGCGACGTCGCGGTCAAGCTCATCTCGCTCGCTCTCGCAGCGGGGCACGGCGATCCGAAAGAGGCCGCGGCGCGGTTTTCGCGGGAGGCCCGTGTTGCAGCGCGCCTGCAGCACCCGAATGTCGTGGCCGTGTACGACGCCGGGGAAGAATCGGAGCAGCTCTATCTCGTCATGGAGCTCGTTCCCGGCGATACCCTCGGGCAGCGCCTGGCGCGCGGCGATTTTCCCGAAACCGTCGAGGCTCTGGAAATCGTCGCGCAGACCGCCGACGCGCTCGCCGCCGCGCACGTTGCCGGAATCATCCATCGCGACGTGAAGCCCGGAAATATGCTGCTGACGCCGACCGGGCAGGTCAAGGTCAGCGACTTCGGCGTTGCCAAGGCCGTCGGAGAATCGACCGAGCTGACGCGCACCGGGACGATGGTCGGCAGCCCCGCCTACATGGCGCCCGAGCAGGTGCAGGGATTCGAGCTCGACGGGCGGAGCGATCTCTTTTCCCTCGGCGTGGTGCTCTACGAGATGCTGCTGCATCGCAAGCCGTTCCCCGCCGACACGCTGACGACGCTCGTTTTCCAGATCCTGCATCAGGATCCGTTCGAGTCGGAGGCCGTGGTGAGCCGGCTGCATCCCGATCTCGCCGACTTTCTGCGCTGGAGTCTCGCGAAGGAGCGCGACGTGCGCGTGCCGGACGCGCGGACCTTCGCCGCGCGGGCACGGACGCTCGCCGCTCTGTTCGCGCACCCGGCGGCCCGCGGCGGCGCGAGCCCCGCCGGAGTGTCGACCGGACCGACCATCGTGATGCCGGCGACCGGCCGGGGCGCCCCGGGTGGCCCGGAACGTGTTCCGCTGCCGCCGCCGAGTTACGCCACGTCGGCGCCGACCGAAATCGTGCGCCGTCCGCGGAGCGCGGACGGCAAGCGCTGGGCACTCATCGCCGGTCTCTTTCTGGTCGCGGGCGCACTGGCGATCGGACTCGCGATGCGCCGGCCGGCCCCGCCTCCGGATCTCTCGCACGCGAAGACCGGAGATGCCACCGCCACCCCACCGGCGACGGACGCCGCGGCGCGCATCCCGCTGCCGACCGCGACCGCTCCCCCCAACCCTGCGGTCGACGCGGGAACACAGCCCGTCGGACAGCGGCTCGAGCAGGCGACCGCGCCCGTTCCGACCCGGCCGCACGGAGCGGCGGCGGCGAGCGGCGGCAGTGGAGTGTCCGGACCGGCTGCGCCCGCGCCGGCCGAAACGATGGCGACGTCGCGTCCCGAGGTCGCCATCGTCCCCGAGCCGCCGCCACGGATCAGCGGAACGTTCCAGTGCCGCAAGGGGGCCGAGTTCCACGTCGAACCGGAAGATCTGCTGGTGACGATCGACGGCAAGACGCTCGGGATCGCCGACGACTGGGACGGCAGCGGCGGCGGCAAGAGCTACATCTTTCCCGGTCCGGGTGAATACATCGCCCAGTTCACTCTCAAGGGCTATCGCACGGCGTGGGTGAAAATCGTCGTCACCCCGGCCGCGAAGCGCGACATCGTCGATATCGACACCGAGCTCGAAGAGAGCGAGTGAGCGGCGAAAGCGATCTCGCAAAGCTGCTGGCCGGGATGCGCCCCGAGCTCCATGCCTCGTCCTGCCTGTTCTGCCTCGTCCGACCGGAGCAGCTGAAGCCCGGGCTGCAGCCCGTCGCGACATTCCGCGAAGCCGAGGGCCTGACGCTGGTCCTGGAGAAGTCCGAGGCCCGGCGCCACGGAATCGAAGGTATCTTCGAGTCGGCCTGGATCACGCTCACCGTTCACTCGGATCTCGCCGCCGTCGGCTTCCTCGCGGTTGTCGCCACGGCGCTCGCGAAAGAGGGCATTCCCTGCAACGCGATCGCGGCCTACCACCACGATCACCTCTTCGTTCCGGTCGATCGCGCCCAGGACGCGCTCGCCATTCTCACAAAACTTCAGAAGGTCGAATCTCCACGGAGCGATCCGTAAGCATGGCGCGGCTCGCGCCGCGCACGAAGCGCAGGCACGGACGTTGCGGATCCGGAGCCTTCCCTTGCTGAGCTTTTGTTGGTTTTTCTAAGACAGCAATTCCTAGAAAATCTTCTTCCCCAGCAGGCTTGCGGCAAGACCGACCATCGTGTTGGCGGTCCGGTTCTCGCGATCGAGGATCGGATTCACTTCGACGAGATCGAGCCCGGTGACCTGACCGGAATCGGCGAAGAGCTCCATCAGGAGATGGGCCTCGCGATAGGTGAAACCGCCCGGAACGGGTGTGCCGACGCCGGGAGCGATCTCCGGGTCGAGAACGTCGGCGTCGAACGAGACGTGCAGGCGCGGCAGGTTCGCGAGGCGTTGCAGCGCCTCCTCGGCGATCCGGGGCAGACCGATGCGGTCGACTTCTTTCATCGTATAGACGGTGACGCCCGCCTTGCGCATCAGCTTGCTCTCTTCGCCGTCGAGATCGCGCACGCCGACGAGCACGACGTCCTCGGGGCGGACTTTCTGCCCTTTCCAGCCGAGGTCGATCAGGCGTGGATCACCGATGCCGCAGAGGGCGCCGAGCGGCATGCCGTGGATGTTTCCCGACGGAGAAGTTTCAACGGTGTTGAAATCGCCGTGGGCGTCGACCCAGATGACGCCGGTGCGCTCGCGGTGCGACGCACCGGTGACCGACCCGAGGGCGATCGAATGGTCGCCGCCGAGAATGACCGGAAAGGTGTCGGCGGGAAGCGCGAGCAGTTTCTCGATCGTGGCCTCGCAGGCGACGCGGATCGCGTCGAGGTAGCCCATGCCGCCGCCCGGCTGGGCGTGCTCGACACCCAGCTCCTCGGCGCCCGGAACGTCGACGTCTCCGAGATCGTTGACCTCGCAGCCGATCGCCGCGAGGCGCTCGTGCAGGCGGCCGTAGCGGATCGCCGAGGGACCCATGTCGACTCCCCGGCGCCCTTGCCCGAGGTCCATCGGTACACCGAGAATCGCCACTTTTCGACTCATGGGCTCGATCCTACCAAGGCGGACCGGGGTTTTCGTTCCTCGTGCAGGGCTGCGCGCGGGACAGATAGGCTCGGAGGATGAGTGTCGAGGAGCATCGTGCGGACGCGAGCGGCGAAAGACGAAGGGACTTCGCGTTCGGTCTGCTGATCGTGAGCGACAGCCGGACGGACAAGACCGACCAGGGTGGCCCGTTGATGCGCACGCTCGTGACCGGCGCGGGCCATCGGGTCGTCGCGCAGAGCCGGGTCCGTGACGAGGTCGACGCCGTCCGGGAGGCGGTCCTGGGTTTTCTCGCGATGCCGGAGACGGAAGTCGTCCTCCTTTCCGGGGGCACCGGCTTCTCTCCGCGCGATGTCACGGTCGAGGCGGTCCGACCTCTTTTCGAGCGCGAGATCGTCGGCTTCGGTGAGCTTTTCCGGATGCTTTCCTTCGAGGTCGTGGGCGCAGCGGCCATGCTGTCGCGCGCGACGGCGGGCTTCGTCGGGACGCGGGCCATTTTCCTCCTGCCCGGAGCTCCGGCGGCGATCGAGCTCGCGCTCACTCGGCTCGTGCTGCCGGAGATCCGGCACCTGCTCGGACAGGCGCGCCGCCCGGCAGTTTCGGAACGTCGTTCGACCTAGTCTCTCTTCCTGCCGCCGCTCAGCAAACGCACGACGAGCAGGAAGAGAATGGCGCCGATCGTCGCGACGATCAGGCTGTGGAAGTCGAAGCCCTGGAATCCGCCGAAGCCGAAGTAGGTCGCGACGAATCCACCGACGACCGATCCGACGACGCCGACGAGGATCGTCACGAAGCAGCCCAGCGAATCCCTGCCCGGCAGCAGAAAGCGCGCGAGCGCGCCGGCAAGAAGTCCCATGAGGACCCAGGAAAGTAGTCCCATCATCGCGTATTGCGGCATCGAGTTCTCCTTGGACAGCCGTTCGGACGACGCTCGAAGCTTATCGGACCTGGGACGGAACCTCGGGCGTTTGCCGCCTGAAATCCTCCTGGGAAGGGCTTTCCGGTCTTCTAGATCGCGCTCTCGAGGAGCGGCGGGACGGACTCGGGCGTCGGGCGGTTCCGACCAAAGAAGTCGACGAAGCGCTTCCCGAAGCGGTACCAGAACCATCCCAGGCTGACGAGCGCGGCGACGGCGGAGCCGCCGAAGCGTGACCAGGATCCCGCCGGCGAAATCCACCACGCCATGGCGAAGAGCGGCAGGGGTGCGCAATAGATCTCGATGAGGTCAAGCGCCAGCGCGCGGAGACCGGCGGGATCGATTTTCGCCAGCGCCCAGGCGAGGATCGGCGCTCCGAGGACGATGAAGTTCGCCCACGCCATGCCGGTCGGACCGTACCGGTGCGATAGCCAGAGGCCACCGCCGACGAGCGCCAGGAACTGGAGGATCAGCGCGGCGATGCGGATGCCATCCTTGCGCCGGGCGACGAGAAGCTCACCGCCGAAGCGGCCCAGCGGATCGACGAGCGGAACGAAGGCGAGGAGACGGAGGAGTCCGGCCTGACTCGCATAGCGTTCGCCGCCGAGCAGATGCACCGCAAGATCGGCATTCAGGAAAAGGAACAGCGCCGCGGGGACCTCGATCGCGAGGAGCGCTTTGGTCGCCAGGCGATAGGCGAGGAACTGCTCCGCCGGGCGATCGCCGAACTGCACGAAGGCAGGATAGAGCGCGCGCACGATCGGCTGCTGCAGGATGCGCGAGACGAAGAACGCCCAGACGTACGCGAACATGTAGCCGCCGACGAGGGCGTCGGGAAAGCGGCTGCCGAGAATGAGCGCGTCGGCGTAGGTGACGGCGAGAAGGAGAAACCAGATGCCGGCGAGAGGAATGCTCGCCCGAAGCATCGGCAGCGTTGCACCGGGTTCGTAGTGCAGCGTGATCGTCGGCCGCGCCCGCCGCCAGAGAAGCGCCGCGAAAACGGCCTGGGAGAGGATCATCGCCAGGATGAACGACCAGATACCGCAGCCGGAGAGAGCGAGCGCGAGAGCGCTCAGGCAGTAGGTCAGCGTGCGGGCGAGCTCCGGCAGGACCGAGCGTCCGATGCGGAGCTCGGCCTCGAAGTAAGTCATCGGAACGCTGGCGAGCCCCTCGAGACAAAGGTAGAGCGCCATGACCTGGAGAACCAGCGTCACGTCGGGGCGTGGGGTGCTGAACGCTGCGGCGAGAAGCGGTGCGCCCGGCAGGATAAGGAGAGCGAGCGCGCCGCCCCAGAGGAGCTCGACGCGCAGAAGATTTCCGAGCGGCATCGGCCGAAGACGGACGACGTGGCTGTGAAGCCCGAGGTCGCGGACCGTCGCGAGCAGCAGGAACAGGGATTCGGTCCAGTCCCGCAGGCCCCAGTCTGCGGGCGAGATCAGTCGGCGGAGAGCGAGATGGGTGAGGAGGATCGCCGCGACGCGGACGAACTGCGCCAGCGTCGCAGCGCTCCCGGAACGGAGCAGATTGCGCGGTGTGTTTGCGGCTGAGGTCGGGGCCGCAGAGCTCACCGGTGAATCGTAGCGGGAATCAGAGTCCGCTGACGAAGTACTTCACCTCGAGATCGCGGAATCTCCAGCCGATCGTGTCGGCTTCCTGCCCGGCTCCCGGCTGTCCGCCGACGGAGAGGAAGCCGTCGGTGGCGGCGATGAAATGACGATAGCTGTTGTCGAGCAGCGACGCCTGCACGATGTGTCCGTCGGCAAGGCGCGTGATCCGGTAATAGAACTGATGAATGCCCGAGAGATTCGACTCCCAGAGAACGTGGTACCACTCGCCGGGATCCGGAGCCGGGCTCTTGCTGAAGTCGGTGTCGTTACCGACGTTGGACTCGATCCGGATCGTGTTCGACTGCGGCCGGATGTTCATGTAGACCATCATGTCGTCGTTCCAGCTCGGGCCGTTCTGGAACCAGAGCAGGGTGTGGTACCCGTTGGGCTTCGAGGCGTCGTAACCGGCGATGAAAACGTCGAACTGGATCTCGACCTTCTGGAACTCGCGCTCCTCCGCGAAGGGCATGTCGAAGCGGAAGCCTTCGTTCGAGGCGTTGGAGACCAGGAACTCGCCCGGCAGACCGAACTCGACGATGTCCGGATTGGTCGGCGGTTCGGAGCCGTCGCAGGTGAAGGCGTCGATCACGGCGACCGATGCCGCGATGGTCAGGTCCGGATTGGTTCGCGTCCAGGTGTGCGTGGGAAAGGAGTTGTCGGTCGCGGTGAGCGTGAAGCCGGCGTTGGTGAGCGCCGAATAGTAGATCCAGATGTGGCCGTTGCTGGCGCAGCCGTTGATCACTTTGACGATGAGCTCCGGATTGTCCGCAGAAAAGATCCAGAACATGCCGCCCTTGGTGATTCCCACCGGCTGCAGCGCCACCGGATGCGCGTGCCCGCTGGATCCGCCACCGAGAGTGGTGCTCCAGTCGAGCTTGACCGAGACCCGACCATCGCCGGGTGCGACGTCGAAGCAGAGCGTCGTCGCATTGGGCACACAGGGCGCCGCGAAGGAGGGTGCCGCCGAAGCGAGCCCGGCAACGGCGAGGACGAAGGCGAACCAGATCGGACGGAGGCTCGAGTGCGGGCGCGGCATGGCTGCTCCTGAAGTGAAAAAGCGGGCGACGTGAATTGGGGAGTTCGTTACAACCAACCTGTTACAACCCGAGAATTCTACAACACCGCCGGTCGCGGAAGAAACGGAGCGGTTGCCCGGGAACGGCTCGCGGCCGAACGGAGGGCACCGGGTGGATACGCCGGCCCGTGGCGGTTCGGACGTTGCCGCGGCGAGGGAAGGGCGGCCTTCCGCCAGTGGAAACGAAAAGGGCGGCCGTGCGGCCGGGCGAAACGAAAAGGGCGGCCTTGCGGCCGGGCGACACGAAAAGGGCGGCCTTGCGGCCGGGCGACACGAAAAGGGCGGCCTTGCGGCCGCCCTGGGGTCATCGATCCGGAGCGGGCGTCAGGGGACGAACTGAACCTTCAGGTTCGAGAAAGTCCAGCCCGGTGTCGCCGCTTCCGGTCCCGCGGCAGACTGTCCGCCGAAACCGGCGAAGAAGCCGCCCGGACGGATCTCATGAATGGAGCGGCTGATGGGGTACTGAGCGCCGGTTCGCCGAACTCCGTTCTGGCGCAGTTCATACGAAACGAAGTGGCTGTTGAGGTCGTATTCGTAGTGGATGTGGTAGTCGTTTCCGAGCTGTACTCCCGGATTCTGAGTGTGCTCCTGGCCGACGCCCGCGTTGACCTGGAACACCATGTTGCCCCGGCTTCCACGCGAGTTGATGTAGGCCAGGAGGTTGCCCCAGCTCTGACCGTTCTGCATCCAGACGATGTTGTGGAAGCCGCTCGAGTTGTGCGGATCCCAACGCCCGACGTGGAAGTCGAAGTCGAGCACGATCTTCGTGTAGGTGCCGCCCGGGTTCATGTTGTACTTATGGTGGTCGCACGGGTTGCAGTTCAGGAAGACACCCGGGAGCTCATAGACCCGGGCGCCGGGCTCTGTCGGACCGCCGGGAGTGCTGCTGCCGACGGGCTTGATGAGAGTCGACCGGCCGATCGATGACGTCGGCTCGTAGAGCTCCGCGTTGCCGGTCTGATCGCTGTAGGTCGTGCTGAAGGCCCAGAACGGCTGATTGCAGGTCACGGCGGCGCGCGCGCCTTCGATGACCGTGGTCAGGCCGAGCGCTCCGAGAGCGTCGCCGAAGTGAACGAGAGTCAGCGGCTGCAGGTCGAAGCCGACACCCTGGACAACGAGGAGGCCATCGCGCAGGCGCACGTCGATCGTGCAGTGGGCGGCGGCAGCGCCGGCGTTGACGATGCCGAGGTTGGTCGTCGTCGTGGTGCCGGAGCGGCGCCAGGCCAGGAGATTGAGCTTGGTGTTGGCGGCGGCAAGATCGACCTGGGTCAGCACCGGGATCTCCGCTTCGCTGACGATCGTGCCCTGTCCGTTCCGCACCGTGAGCGCACCGTTGAACTCGAGGATCGCGGCACCGTCGATTTCGAGCATGCCCGTGAATCCGTCGGGCACGAGAGAGGAGAAGCGCTTCGACTCTCCGGCTCCGACGTAGTACGGACCGGTCTCGTCCCCGGCCGTGCGCGTCGTGCCGTTGGCGAGCGCCGCGATGTAGCGCACGACGAAGCCCTGGGTGACGGCATCCGGGTTGGTCACCCAGAGGTCGCTGTTGCGGACGTAGGCGCCGTCCGTTTCGTGCAGCGCAAGGGGCAGGTAGATCGGTCCGGCGACGAGCGGCGCCGCGACGGCGGCTGCGGCGAGCAAAGCGAGAGCGGCGTTGCGGATGGCTCGGGTCAAGAGGTCGTCCTCCTTGGGTCCGGCGAAAGCGTGAGTTCGAGATCTGGACCATCCATCCCGGAGGCCCACGGCGCAAACTGAAGACGAAGAATTATACCCGGCGGTTCGCAGGGGTTCCAAGCTCTTGAAGAAACTCTGACAAATCTATTCATCGTTTTGGAGGAGCTCTGGAGGGCGATGGCGCGGCAGCGGAGGCTCTGCGTGCGACGGATGCGCGGCGCTGGTGGGCCGGGGCGCTCCGGCGTCGGCGTGATGGCGGCGCGGGCGTGCCCACGACGGCCGGATTCCCAGGCTGTGGAATTTGCCCGGACGCGCGACGTATTGATGCAGGGCGTGCAGTGCGTCAGCGCGCGCAATCTGGTTGTGGATTCCGGCACTGACCGTGAGCGCTCCGGCAAGGATCCATACCGCGGGGCGAAAGCGCGTCCGCAGACCGAGCGCCGCGACGATGATGAGCAGGGCGAAGTAGTGCGGCGCATAGAGGAAGGTCTCGTCGCCGAAGAGAAGGTGGAGCGCGAGCTGTCCCGCGACGAGCCCGGCGATGAGCAGACGGGAGCGCGGCGGTACAGCGCCGCGGACGAGTGCGTAGAGACCGATGCCCAGAAGGGCGATCCAGATCGCGACCGAGGTGGTCGCGAACGGCCCGCCAGTTCCGGTAGGCGAACCCTGAATGGTGATCGTCAGGTTCGACCAGATGTAGCGGTCTTCGCTCGCGAACACCGGCAGCACCATCGAGTGCAGGAAGAAGGCGCGAACGACCGCGAAGGGACCGAGCGCTCGGGGGTTGAAGACCCACGCGGCCTCCTGCCAGTGGCCGAAGAAGAAAACGGCGGAGGGGAAGATCAGCTTCTCGACTCCCCAGAGGCCGCAGACCAGACCGAGAGCGACTGCGGACGAGCGCAGCGCCCGCTTCCAGTCGAGACGCAGGATCGATCCGGCGAGGCCGGCCATCCAGTTGGGGACCGCGACAGCGAGGCTCGCGGCACTGCCGAGCGTCAACGCGACCTCGCCCGGATTTTTCGCCAGGGCGATGAAGAGAGCGATCAGGATCGAGAGGCCGCCCATCATGTACGTCTCGGGCACGGCGAACCAGCAGCGCGCGGTCGCGCTCGAGAGGGCGAGGAGTGCGAAGAGGAACGCCTCGGGGGCGCGGCATTCGAGGCGGCGCAGGACGGCGTAGAGCAACAGCGTCCACAGCACCGCGATTCCGGAGAGGTAGACCGCTGCCGCGACGGCCGGCGGGCATCCGGTGACGGCTTCGACTCCGCGCACGACCGGCCAGGTGAGAAGCGAAAAGAGCGGATGTGTCCGCGTGTCGTCGTGATCGGACAGGCGGTTCGTCATCATCTCGAAATAGCCCGGCGAGTCGGCCTCGTACCAGGTGCTGTCGACGAAGCGCAGGGGAAGGTCGTCGCCGAGAGCGCTCCAGTTGGAGACAGCGATCAGCAGAGCCATGGCGGCGAGCAGGGACGCGAAGAGCGCATCCGGCCAGCGCCGCCGGGGACGCCCGGAAAAGCCGGGTTCGGAGCGAAAGCTCGCCGGAGAAACCGCCATCGATGAATTGTAGCATCTGGGTTGTAATGAACAGCTTGTAATCGCTGATCTGTGCTTGGCCTGCTCTCCGGAGAGATAAGCTCCCGATCGTGAGCGAAGCACCGATGGGGAGCGGAACTTCGCCGGAGCCTGCCGGCGTGCAATCCCCTCCGTCGGTGGTGCGGCGGCGCATCGGAATCGGCACGCTGCTCGTCGTGCTGCTGCTCGTGAACGGAATCCTGCTCGACCGGGTCCAGAACCGTTTCGCGCCGCGATGGCTGGCACAGTCGACTCTCGAGAACCTCGAACGCCTCTACACGCGGCCGCTCGGCGCGGACTCCTGGGCGCCGATGCACAAGGCGCTCGACTCGAGGCTGGTGCCGGAACGCGGCGGCATGTATCGCCAGATCTTCTTCGACCGCCACATCAAGTTTCAGTACCCGCCATCTTCGCTGTTTCCGGTGATGGCACTCGACTGGCTGCGCGGACCCGGCCTGCGGGAGCATCAGCGGGACTGGCTGCTGAACCGTGTCACCGAGGGCTTCTACCTCGCGACGATCGCCCTCACGGTATGGCTGCTGGACTTTCGCCTGCGCACCGAGGCCCGGCGCGCGGGGAAGTCGCTGGCGCGCGGACAACGCATTCTGGCGGCCATCGGCGCAGCGGGGCTCACAGCGCTCTTCTTTCCCCTCCTCCGCGGCGTGACACTCGGGCAGATCCAGCCATGGATCGATGCGCTCTTCGCCGGGTCGCTGCTGCTCTTTCTGGTCCGGGCCGAAGCGCTCGCCGGCATTGCCCTGGGTCTGACGGTCTGGCTGAAGCCGCAGTACGGCCTGCTGCTGGTCTGGGGAGTCCTGCGCCGGCGCTGGCGCTTTTCGATCGCCTTCGCCGGAACCGCCGCCGTGGGCGCGATATGGGCCCTCGCCGTCTTCGGCCTGAGCGAGCATCTCGACTACCTCAAGGTATTGAGCGTTCTCGCGCACCAGGGAGAGTCGTATTTTCCCAACAATTCGGTGAACGGTCTGCTGCATCGACTGGCGGGAATCGGCAATCCGGACGTTGCCAACGACTTCACCGGCACGACGTTTCTGCCGCCTTACGTGCCGTGGATCTACGTCGCGACGCTCTTGAGCTCCCTCGCGATTCTCGTGTACGGCTTCTGGCGGATGCGCGGCGCCGGCACTGTGGCCCGCACGGCGGATCTTGCCGCGGTGACGCTCGCCGCGACGATGGCTTCACCGATCGCCTGGTCTCATCACTACGGGATTCTCGCGCCGATCTTCGCGCTGCTCGTCGCGAGCGCCTGGGGCGGATCGCGCGGAGTGCGCCCGGGCTGGCTGCTCGCGGCCTACCTGCTTTCGGCGAGCTGCTTCGCGTTTACGCTCCATCTCGCAGCGACGCCGTGGAACTTCCTCGAGAGCCACCTCTACGCTGGAGCCTGGATCGTGCTCGTTCTTCTCGTTCGTCTACGGAACGAGTCCGCGCCGGAGCCCGGGATCAGAGGCGAGACGATACCGGCGGCAGCCGCCGGCCTGACGGTCGCACCCGTCGCCAGCCGCGCTTGAGCCGCAGGTGGGCCCAGCGTGCCAGCCGGACGTGCGCGGGTGGGGCCGACGGGTCCGGATCGGACCGCACGGTCTGCTCCGAGCCGGGAAGCGGCGGTCGCTCGCCGGGACCGGCGGCGTGCGACTCCCGATAGCAGCCCTGAATCGGTGAGCGGTCCGCGACCGCGCCGGCGATTTTCGTCGCCACAGCCCAGACTGAGTACGCGCTGCCGTTCAATCCACCGAGGCGATATGCGTCGAGCATGCCCGGCGAGTAGGGACGCGTTTTCCACATCGGCGGCACGAACAGTCCGCGGTACCAGAGCGCCTCGAACTCACACAGCGCGAGCGCGTCGATCTGCCAGCGGTTGGCGGTGTAGAAGTCGGCATGCAGCGTCGGTGAGAACATGTAGAAGCCCATGTCGACATGATTCGAGGACGGCGAGGTGCCGTGAATGGCCCTGCCTCCGGGCTTCACCAGGCGGGCGATGTTCGAGAACGCCGTCTTCTGGTCGAAGACATGGACCAGCGTTCCGGTGTCGAAGACGACGTCGAAGCGCCCTTCGATCTCCGCCGGGACCGGCTTGTTCATGTCCTGGAGATACGTCGGGCGTTCGTCGTCGAGAAGATCGAGACTCAGAACCTCGTCGAAACCCAGGGCGAGAAAGAAGGTGCGGTCCGAGATGCAACCTTCGCTCGCCAGATGCCTGTCGTGCGAGAGCTCTCTCGGAATCGATGTGCGCAAGGGAAAGCCATCGCGTCGCGCCCAGCGCTCGAGCTCGTCCCACCGCAGATAGACGTAACAGCGCCCGATCTGAAGAACGGATCCTGAGAACGGTCTGCGGCGACCCTCTTCGAAGAGAAGCCGGGCGACGGGACGCGGAATGCCCATCAGTCGCGCGCCAGCCGGGCGCCGGCGGGCGCCCGCTTCGGAGAGCGCAGCTTCGTGGCGCGCTCGGCGACGCCGCGCTGGATCTCCGTGAGATCGAGAAGGAAGCCGAACGTCCGTCCGCGTGAGCGCAGGATGCCGAAGAGCTCATCGATGTCGGACACCAGATCCACTTTCTGTGCCACGAAGACATAGCGCGCTTTGGCCAGACCTTCGGCGCGTTCGCCGAGGCGCTTCACGACATGCCGCAGCGTCTGAACCGAAACGTGCTGCTCCCGGAGCTCGCGCGCGATCCGCAGCCGCAGGGTGTCGGCATAAGAATAGAGGCGGCCGTGACCACGCCCTCTCCCGGTTGAGCGGGCAATCGAGGGTTTGAGGAACTTCGAGCGATCCCAGTAGTCGACGGTGAAGAAAGGCACACCGCTGATCTGAGCGGCCTCGCGGGAGGTGAATCCTGACTCATCGATCTCTGCCATATCTGCAGCCTCCGGGGCGGCCCCCTCCGTCTCGGTCGTTCACTGTTCTGTTCGGACGCGAAACCGAATTCTACAACGATTGCCGCGATCTCCTTCATCGGACCGGCGAATCGTTGAGCGGTGCAAGTTGATTGTAATAGTCTGATGGGAGTAATTCGCCCATGAATCTCCCGCCCCCAGAGTCGCGGCGATCACCGCCGCCCGCGCCGCCAGTCCGTCCCCTGCCTCCGACATCGCGCACCGTCCGCTGGCTCGCAGCGGCACTCGGTGCCGGACTCGGACTGGGTTGCGCGGAAATTGCGGTCCGCCTCGTGGCGCCACAGGCAAGCTACGCGACGGAACGCTTCTACGCCGCTGACCCGGCGCTCGGTTGGAAGCTCGCGTCCGATCTCGACGTCGAGTTCACCAATCGCGCGGATTTCCGCGTCCGGGTGCGAACCGATCCCCGGGGACTGCGCGTCGGCACGCCGGAATCCGGTGCCGAGAGTGACGCCGGGCGGCCGGCGGTCCTCGCGGTCGGCGATTCGTTCACGTTCGGCTGGGGCGTCGAGGAAGACGACACGTTCGTCGCTCGCGCGGCTTCCGCCGCGGGCGCACAAGCCTGGAACGCGGGAGTTCCGCTCTACGACGTCTGCCAGGAGGCGGATCGCGCGAGCGCTCTGCTCGACGAGCTCGCTCCGCGCGTCGTCGTCCTCGCCATCTTTCTCGGCAACGACGAATCGGACGCGCTGACCGACCGTCATGCATTCGACGTGCGCTCGGGTGCGATCGTCGCCCGGGGGCCGGTGAGCGCCGGTGCGCGGCTCCGGCGCTTTCTCTGGCAGCCGCTGCTCGACCGGTCGCATCTGCTGCGGCTGTTGAGAAATTCGGCGCCCATTGCCTGGCTGCAGCACGCCGTTCTGGGCAGCACCTCGTTCTCGCGCTGGGTGGCCGAGCAGCGGCTGACGGTGTTCCGTGTTCCCGCGACGGCCGGAATTCTCGAAGGGGATCGACGCCTTCTCACCTGCGCGCGCCGGCTGCAGGAGCGCGTCGCAGCGAAAGGGTCCGCGCTCGTCGCGCTGCTCGTTCCCGATCAGCTCGAGGTTCAGCCCGAGCGCCTCGCCGAGACCGCGAGAGAGCTGCGCGTTCCCCTGGATGCCGTCGACGCCGCAGCGCCGCGTCGCCGCATTGCGCCACCTCTCGTCGCACTCGGCATTCCGGTCGTCGATCCGCTGGCGGACCTCGTCGTTGCGGAAGCGTCCGGGCCGCTCTATTTTCGCCAGGATCCGCACATGACCGCGCGGGGTCATGCAGTCCTCGCGCGAGCGCTCGCTCCGGTGCTGGAGAAATTTCTGGGAACGCCGTCGAAGCCCGAGGCCGCCGTGCGGGTGCTGCCATGAGCTCGCCTGCGAAACCGGTCGCGGCATCGGACGGCGAGTTCGACGGCACGTCGCGCGCCGGGCGATGGAACTGGCCGGACGCCGGGCTGCTCATCGTCCTGATGACCCTCTTCCTCTACCCGTGGTGGAACACGAGCTTCGGCGGCACGCTCGACGGCTATCTGCCGTTCTTCGGTCACCGGATGCTCTCGGGGGAGATGCCCTACCGTGATTTCTACCTGCACCTTCCGCCGCTGTCGGTGATCGAGAGTGCGGCGATCGATGCCGTGGCTGGCGACCGCACACTCATCGCCCACCGCTTCGTCGGCGCAGTCGAGCGCATCGGACTTGCGCTGGCGCTTTATTTCTGGCTCGTGCGCCGGTTTTCTCGTTCCGGCGCGCTGCTCGGGGCTTTCGCGGCGGTCGTCGCGGCCGCCGGCGATGGCACCGACGTGCTCTATCTCTACAACTATCAATCGCTCTTCTGGGCGACGATCGCAGGCTGGACCGCGGCGGTTGCTCTCGACGACGAGGGAGTCCGCGTGGGACGGTGGCTGGTGTCCGGAGCGGCAACGGGACTCTGCCTGCTGACGAAACAGACGACCGGCGTCGGGACCCTGGCCGTTCTCGCAACCGTTCTGCCGCTCCTCGCCTTCCATCGTTTCGGAACCCGCGGCACCTGGCTTCGCGCCGCGAGCTGGCTCGGCGGTTTCGCGCTTGCGCTCGCGCCGGTTCTCCTCTGGCTGGCGAGAAACGGTGCTCTCGACGATGCGCTGTACCAGGTTTTTCTCGATACGTCGACGAAGAAGGGGCCGCTCGGCGACCTTCTGGTGCGTGCGATCGAGACCACGTTCACGACTCGGGCTTTCGCGATTCCCGCGACCCTCGCGATCGCCCTCTGTGCCGCCGCGGCGCTGGCGCTCCAGATCCTGCCGGATCCGCACGCCGAACGCCACGCAGAGGCCGACGCGGAGCTCGATCCCGGACCTCCATGGCGCGAGGCGCTGGCGATCGCGCTGGCCTGCCTGGCGGCGATTCCCCTGTCCCGTTGGCTTCATCCGGGTCTCGGTTGGCTCCGGTTGCCGCAGCGTGTCGGTCTCTATCTGGCTCTCTTCGGATGCGCTGCGCTCGCGCTCCACGGACTTCTCCTCGCGGCCCGGCGTCGGCTCGGCGGTGCCGAGACCGAGGACCTGATGTTCGCCGCGGTGGGATTCGCGACCGCCTACATGCTGTCGCTCTCCTGGGCCGCTTCCGAGGCGATGTCGGTTCCCGGGCTCGGATTCTTCGTCGCGATCGTCGCGCACCGGGCCATGGGGACGTCGACGCCCGCGACAGGTCCGGCCTCGCCGTCCACTCCAAGATGGAAACGCCAGACGGTCGTCGGAGGAGTGATGGTCCTCACGCTCGCCGTTTCATGGCAGCGGCGGCTCGAACCGTTCTGGTTCGCGGGTTGGGAGGAGCCGTCTCTGGACGCTCCGCGAGCGGTATCCGCTCCGCGAGGTCTTTCCGGATTCTCCCTTTCGCAGGAGACGGCGAAATTCGTCGAGCGCCTCGTCGCCGACATCGACGGGCACTCGCGCCCTGCCGACCGCGTTTTCGTCTACTCGGCCGCGCCGGTGCTCTACCTGCTGGCCGAGCGCGAACCGCGCACGTTCGCGTCGCTGCACTGGTACGACGTCGCTTCGGACGAGGTCTGCCGGCGGGATCTCGCATCGCTCCTCGCGAGTCCTCCGGCGGTGCTCGTTCTCTGGGACGACTCGGAGGAGGAGATCGCGCTCTACGAAAAGGTCTTTCGCGCCGGCAATGAGAGCGGACAGCGGGAGATGTCGCGCGGACTCCGCAAGCTCGCGACGGAACGATACGTGCCGATCGAAACGCTGCACGCGCCCGGCGGGGCGGCGGTCGAGCTTTTCGCGCTGGCCAGCGAACGCGGCGGCGCGACCGGCGGGTGAGGGGTGCTACAGGTAGCCGAGAGCTTTGAGCTCCTGGGTCTCTTCGGCGGTGAAGCTGCCGCGCTTGCCGCCGCGCGGCGGACCCAGGGCGCGCAACCGGCGCGCGAGCTCCGTGCGCACGGCGACGCAATCTCCTTGACAGGCGACGGCGGCGAGGTTCGTCTTCTCGCCCGGATCGGTGGCGAGATCGTAGAATTCGATCTTCCCGTCGCTGTGCTGAATGAGCTTGAAATGGCCCTGCCGGAGCGCGGTCGTGAGCTCGGTCTGAATCAGAATCGAGCGCGCGGCTCGGTCGTTGCCCTTGAGAACGGGAAGATAGCTTTCCCCGCTCTCACCCGCGAGCGGCGGCAGTCCGGCGACGTCGAGCAGCGTTGCGCCGAGGTCGACATGCGAAACGAGCGTTTCGCGGACTCCCGACGGAAATCCGAGCCGTGCGGGCGGGCGCATCACGAGCGGTACGTGGGCGACCTCTTCATACGGCTCGAAACCGTGCATGAGGCGCTCGTGCTCCCAGAATCCCTCGCCGTGATCCGCGGTCACCAGAATGAGTGTGTCGTCGAGTCGACCGGCGGCGCGGAAGCGCTCGACGAGGTCGGCGAGCGCTTCGTCGGCATAGCGGATCTCACGGTCGTACCGCGCCGCGAGAGCGAGCCGGTTCTCCTCGGTGAGGTGATCCTTCACCCATGTGGCGATGACTTCGCGACCCTGGTCGGTCGGCGGTTCCGGCTTCATGAAAGTCGGCCCGAGCTCCGGCATCGGGCTCTTGCGGAAGTGGCGATAGGGCCAGTGGAGATCGAGATAGTGCACCCAGGCGAAGACCGGCTGATCGGCGGGGACGGCGGTCATGGACGTCGCGATCAACCGGTTGAGCTCGAACGCCGAGCGTTCCTTGACCCAGTGATAGTCATCGAAGCCGCGGGCGAAGCCGAACTCCGGCTTGAGATGAATCTGATTGACCGCAGCGATGGTGTGATATCCCGCCTTTTCGAACGGCTCGGCGAGCATCGGGATGCCATCGGCGAGCGCATCCGTCTCGGTGACGTCCGACGCCGGGGTACCGACGCGCAGCAGTCCGTGCTCGGAAGGATAGAGCCCGGTGAAAAGCGTCGCCATCGACGGTTTGGTCCACGTGCCGTTGGCGTAGGCGGACTTGAAGCGGATCCCTTCGGCAGCGAGCTTGTCGAGATTCGGCGTCGTCGGACGAGCGTAGCCGTAGGCGCTCACATGATCGGCGCGCAGGCAGTCCATGACGACGATGAGAATGTTGGGGTGATACGGCTTCGGCGGCGGCTTGGGTGCGCAGGCGGTCGAGACCAGCAGCGCAGCGACCGCCACTGGAGACCCCAGGCGGAGCAGCGTGCGGCGAAGAAGGGGACTGGAGATCGGAGCGGTCATCGGCGCGGCTTGCCTAGTATAGGCTGCGCCGCTTCGTGGAATCGATCCGGTCCGGAGAAAGGGCTCGCCGCATGCGCTTGACCTTCAGACGCCCGAGCGTCCGCCCGACCGGCCGCTTTGCAGGCGTCGCGATACTGGCTGGCCTCGCCGCTCTTTCCGTCCTCGGCGGCTGCGCGAGGCCGCGCTCCGGCAGGGTTCCGAACGGAATCGTGGTGATCGTCATCGACACCCTGCGCGCCGATCACGTCGGTCTCTATGGCTCCCGCTGGCCGGCGACGCCGCAGATCGACAGCCTCGGCCCCGAGTCCGTGCGCTTCGAACAGGCTTACTCGCAGGCGAGCTGGACGCGTCCGTCCGTACCGTCGCTCTTCACCGGGCTCTACCCTTCGGAGCACGGGATCACCGGCTTCGACGAGGAGAGCGGACGTGTCGTGCGCGGGCAGATCCTCTCGGATGATGCGATGACGCTCGCCGAGGGGATGAAAGCCGCGGGCTATCGCACGGCGCTTGCCGGATACCAGTATCAGCTGTCGGTGAAGTTCAATCAGCAGCAGGGTTTCGACTTCTATCGCAACAATCTTTCGGGCGGCAGCGGCGAAATCAACCGGACGTTTCTCGATTGGCTCGATCAGGAGCCACAAAAGCCGTTCTTCGTCTACCTTCACTACCTCGACATCCACTGGCCCTACTGTCCGTCGGATTCGGTCCGGGGACGGTTCGATCGCACGCCGACGGCGTTCGATACCTGTGACGAGAAAGGCGCCCGGGCGTTGCGGACGAAACTCGCGAGCGGCGCTCTTCCCACGACTGCCGGCGATCGCCGGGCGCTCGATGCCCGCTACTCCGAGAAGCTGTTCGAGCTCGATTCCGGCATCGGCAGTCTGTTCGACGAGCTGAAGCGGCGTGGCCGTTGGGACGATTCACTCATCGTCGTCACGGCCGATCACGGCCAGGAGTTCGGCGATCACGGCGGCTTCGATCACGGCACATCGCTCTACGACGAGCTCCTCCATGTTCCGTTCGTCTGGAAGCTGCCGTCCGGTTTCGGCTCCCGGCGCGGACGTGCGCTACCGCAGCTGATCGAAATCCGCTCGCTGCTGCCGACTCTCTTCGATCTCGTCGGACTGCCGACTCCGAAAGGGGTGAGCGCACCCAGCCTGATACCGTGGATCGAGGACCGGGCGCCGGCGGTACCACCGGTCGATTTCATCGCCGCCGAGTCGAACGGTTTCTACGGCGTGCGCGATGCGCGGTGGAAGCTCGTCGTGCAGCCGAACCCGGGCAAGGTCCTGCTGTTCGATCTCGCCGCGGATCCGTTCGAACAGACGGACGTCTCCGCGACGCAGCCGGCCGCTCTCGCCGCGATGCAGGCGAAGTTCCGGCATTGGCGGGCCGGCCTGAAGCCGCTCCCTTCGGCGACCGCCGCGCTCGACGCGGAAACCGCGGCCGGCCTCCGCAGTCTGGGCTATCTCAAGTAGGAGCGGTTCGCGGGAGGCGATCCGCTAAGCTTTGCCCATGCCGCCGTCACCGCCGTCACTGCCGTCACTGCCGCCATCGTCGTCTCCAGAATCCCCGGAATCGTCAAATCCGCCATCTTCGCCGGCGGTTCCATCGGCCGGAGCGCCGCATCGGCCGAAGCTCGTCCTCATCGACGGCTTCAACAACATCTTCCGGGCTTTTTTCGCCATCCGCTCGTTGTCGAATTCGAAGGGCGTGCCGACCAATGCGGTCTACGGCTTCATCCAGATCCTGAGGAAGCTGCTGCGCGATGAACAGCCCGACCTCGTCGGCGTCGCGCTCGATCTCTCTGACCAGACTTTCCGCACCGAGAAGTACGCCGACTACAAGGCCAACCGCGCCCCGATGCCGGAGGAGCTCCGGCCCCAGATTCCGCTTGTCCGGCGGGCGATCGAAGCTTTCCGGATTCCGCGGCTCGAGCTCGACAACTACGAGGCCGACGACGTCATGGGCACCCTCGCGCGCAAAGGGGCGGAAGCGGGCTACGACGTCGTCCTGGTCACGGCCGACAAGGACATGATGCAGCTCGTCGCGCCGAACGTCGCGCTCTTTCATTCCGGGCGCAACAAGCGCTACGACGTCGCCGGGATCACCGAGGATTTCGGCGTGCCGCCGTCCCAGGTCGTCGACGTCCTCGCGCTGATGGGCGACGCCGTCGACAATGTGCCGGGAGTGCCGGGAATCGGAGAAAAGGGCGCAAAGCAGCTGGTGCGCGAGTACGGTTCCGTCGAGGCGCTCCTCGAACGCGCGGCGGAGATCCCGCGCAAGGCGTATCGCGAGGGCCTGCAGCAGCACCGCGAACAGGCGCTGCTGTCGAAGGACCTGGTGACGATTCGAACCGACCTGCCGATCGAGCTCGACCCCGAGGCGCTGCGGCTCGATCCTCCGGACGTCGAGGCGCTGCGCGCGCTTTACGCCGAGCTCGAGTTCTCGGGCCTCCTCGAGGAGCTGCAGTCGACGGCGGCAGTGGCTCCGGCGGCCGCGACGGGAGAAAGTGCGCCAGCCGGAGCTTCGGACAAGGGGGCGTTGCCGGCGATTCCGACGGCCGCAGCCTGGAATGAATTCGCCGCGCGAGTCGGCAGCGGCGCGACCTTTGCGCTGGTTGCCGAGGCCGAGACGGAGCGCCCGATCGCCCTCGCTCTGTCCGCGAAAGCCGACGGCGATGGCATTGATGACAGCGATCGCAGCGAGCGCAGCGAGGGCGGCGTCGCGGGAAGCGCCGAACACGAGATCAGCGGATGGGTCGATCTGCGGGACGCTCCTCTTGCCGATGCGGTCGCGCGATCGCTCGCGGACTGGCTGGCGCGTCCCGGTTTCGCGCTCATCGCCTGCGACATGAAGGAGGTTCTCCGGCTCGCCTGGCGGGGGAGCGGAAAGCCGGTCGCGCCCTGCGCCGGCGGCTTCGATCTCATGCTGGCGTCCTACCTCCTCAAGCCGACGGCGCATGGTCACTCGCTGACCGAGATCACGCTCGAGCGCCTGGGAGAGAAACTTCCCGAACCGAAGTTCTATGGCTTCGAGCGGGGTGTCGAGCCGCCCGCGACCGGCGACGAGCGCGTCGGCAGCTGGGTGGGAGCGCGCCTGCGGGCGACAGGGATCCTGGCGCCGATACTCGAAAAAGAGATCGGTCTCGCGCGGGACGGCGCGCTGGCGACGCTCTATCGCGACATCGAATGCCCGCTTGCGCCGGTCCTTCTGCGCATGGAGGAGGCCGGAATCGGTCTGGACACGGAGTTTCTTGCGGCGATGTCCACGGAGCTCGCGAGTCTCCTCGCCACACTCGAGAGCGCGATCTACGAGCTCGCGGGTGAGAAGTTCAACATCCAGTCGCCGTCGCAGCTCGGCGTCATCCTGTTCGAGAAGCTCGGACTCGCCGGAGGCAAGCGGACGAAGAAGACGAAGAACTGGTCGACCGATGCCGGCACGCTCGAGGATCTGGCGGCGAAGGGAAATCCGCTGCCGGAGAAGGTTCTCCGCTACCGTGAGCTCGCCAAGCTCAAGTCGACCTATGTCGATGCGCTGCCGGGAATGATCGGAGCGGATGGCCGGCTGCATACGCACTACCAGCAGGCCGTGGCTGCGACCGGCCGCCTTTCGTCGGTGAATCCGAACCTGCAGAACATTCCCATCCGCACGGAGATGGGGCAGCGGATCCGCAAGGCGTTCCGCGCCGGTCCGGGAAGGCTTCTGGTCGCGGCCGACTACAGTCAGATCGAGCTTCGTGTCCTCGCGCACATCGCCGGTGAGAAGGCGATGATCGATGCTTTCGCGCGCGGCGAGGACATCCATCGCTCGACGGCGGCAGCGGTGCTCGGAATCTCCGCCGATCTGGTCAACGGCGACCAGCGGCGGGCGGCGAAAACGATCAACTTCGGCCTGATTTACGGCATGAGCGCGTTCGGCCTCGGCCAGGCGCTCGGCATTCCGACGAAGGAGGCGGAGCAGTTCATCGCCGCCTACTTCGCGCGCTACGCCGGCGTCCAGGCGTACATGCAGGAGACGCTCGCCAGCGCGGAGCGCGACGGCTGCGTCGCGACTCTGTTCGGCCGGATCCGTCCGCTGCCCGACATTCAGAGCTCGAACTGGAACCTGCGCGAGAACGCCCGCCGCGTGGCGATCAACGCCCGGATCCAGGGAACCGCGGCGGATCTGCAGAAAATGGCGATGATCGCCGTCGACCGGCGCCTGCAGGCCGAACATCCGACGTCGCAGTTGCTCCTTTCGGTCCACGACGAGCTCGTCCTCGAGACTCCGGCGGAGGAGGCTGCGGCCGTCGCCGCTCTCGTCCAGAAGGAGATGGAAGGGGTTGCCACGCTCGCCGTGCCGCTGGTGGCCGAGGCCGGCATCGGGGAGAGCTGGTACGCCGCCAAGGGCTGACCCTGGGCCCCTCCCGGGGGCTTGGGTTAGGATTCGTCCGGACGTTCGTATGCGCGCGCCAATCCTCCATTCCCTTTCGGACCGCTGCGGCCTGAAGCTCGCAGCAGGGCTGGCGTGTGCCGGTCTCGCGCTGCTCGCTGGTGCGTCGCCCGCCCAGGCGCAGGCGGCCTTCGCTTTCTACGGCAGCAATGTCGGGGGCGGAACGTTCAACCGTCCGAACGCGACGCTCGCGCCCGCCGCACTCTCCGGCAAGATCACGCGCTACTCGAGCCAGGCGTTGTTCACCAACGCGAACGGCGGCTGCACGTTCACCAGCGTTCAGGAGAGCGGTTTCGACGGCGTGGTCTACCTCTATCGCAGCTCGTTCGATCCCTCGAACCCGCTGCTCAATCTGGTCGCGGTCAACGACAACGTCAGCGGGCGCACCGGCTTCTCCGATCTCGGCACGGTGCAACTGCTCGGAAACCAGAGCTACTACCTGGTGACTTCGGGCGCGGAGCCGGCGGATCAGGGCTCGTTCACCACTCTCGTGGCCTGCACCGGCGCGACGCGCATTCTCGCCGGGGACGGCTCGATGCCGTCGTACGACGGTCGTTACACCGAGCTCCGAAAAGGCCGGTTCCGGGTCAGCGCGACCTGGCGGAATTTCGCCAACGTCACCGGCTCCGGGACCTTCGTGCCTCTCGGTTCCGAGGATTCCGGAGTCGTCTGGTTCTTCAATCCGGCGAACTTCGAGCTGATGATCAAGATCATCGACGGCTGTTCGCTGAACAATCGCTACTGGGTGTTCTTCGCCGCGCTGACGAACGTCGAGTTTCACGTCACCGTGTACGACACCTGGACCGACACCACGAAGGTGTACGACAACGCGCTCGGGGTCTCTGCCGCCGCGACGACCGATTCCTCTGCTTTCATGACCTGCCCCTGACCGGGCGGGAGCTGGGAGACCATGTCGACGCCAGCGCCGCCGCCGGTCACTCGCCGCGAGATCATTTCGTGGGCGATGTTCGATTTCGCCAATTCGAGCTACACGACGATCATCGTCACGGTCGCGTTCAGCGTCTTCTTCACCCGTTTGGTCGCGACCGGTCCCCAGGCGGATGCCTTGTGGGGAAAAGGAATCTTCTTCTCGAACCTCATCGTCGTGCTGCTCTCGCCGATCGTCGGCGCGATGGCCGACGAGTCCGGGCGCAAGAAGTTCTTTCTCTTCGGAACCTACGTTCTCTGCGTCGGCGGAACCGCGGCGCTCTGGTTCGTCCAGCCGGGAGCGATCCAGCTAGCGCTCGTGCTGTTCGTGATCTCGAACGTCGCTTTCTCCTTCGGTGAGAATCTCACCGCCGCCTTTCTCCCCGAGATCTCGACGCCGGCGAATGTCGGTCGCATCTCCGGATTCGGCTGGGGTCTGGGTTACTTCGGCGGTCTTGCATCGCTCCTCCTCATCAAGCCGAAGATCGACGGCGGCTTCACTCTGGAAAATCTGCCGAACCTGAGGCTGGTCTGGCCGCTGACGGCACTGTTTTTTCTCGTCGCCGCCCTGCCGACCTTCATGTTCCTGCGTGAACGTGCGCCGCGGCGAAACGAGTCGCTCGCTTTTTACGCCCGTCAGGGATTCGCGCGCCTGTGGACGACGGTGAAGTCGATCCGCCACTTCAGGGAGCTGGCGAAGTTCCTCTCGGTCTTCTTCGTCTATTCGGCCGGACTGTCGAGCATCATCGCCTTCGTCGGCGTCTACGCCGAGCGGACCGTCGGCTTCTCGTCGAGCGAGCTGATCTATCTCTTCCTGATCGTGCAGGTCTCCTCGGCCGGCGGCGCTTTCGCTTTCGGTTCCATCCAGGACCGCCTCGGCGCCCGCCGGACCATCCAGGTTTCGCTGCTGCTCTGGATCGGGACCTGCCTCGCGACGTACTTGACGTCGACCAAGCTCGCGTTCTGGATCATCGCGGTGACGGCGGGGCTCGGCATCGGGTCCCTGCAGTCGGCATCGCGCGCGCTCGTCGGGCTTTTCGCGCCGGTCGGAAAAAGCGGCGAGTTCTTCGCATTCTGGGGCCTTGCCGGTAAGGGCGCCTACGCGTTCGGACCGCTGACGTTCGGGCTCATCTCTTCCGCGACCGGATCGCAGAAGCTGGCGATTCTGTGGACCGCGGTCTTCTTCGTCCTGGGGCTCGTCGGCATGTTTCTCGTCGACGAGCGCCGCGGTCTCGCTGCAGCCGCGGCCTGGCAAGAGCCGGTCTGAGCGTGGGAGCCTCCGCGGTTCGCGCGGGGGTCGACCGGGCGATCGGCCTTCTGTGCCGGTTGGTGCTCGGACTTTTCTTCCGCCGCATCGAGGTCATCGGACGGGAGCGCCTGCCGCAGGCTTCCGCTGCGGACCATCCCGTTCCGATGGTCGTCGTCGCCAACCACGTGAACGGGCTCGTCGATCCCCTCTTCATCCTCGGTTCGCTCGGGCTGCCGGCGCGCCTCCTCGGCAAGAGCACGCTGTGGAAGATTCCGGTCCTGGCGCAGATTCTCGATCTCGCCGGTGTCATCCCGGTCTATCGGCGCCAGGATGGCGAAGGCGGCGCTTCCCCGGATGCCGCCCGAAACCGGGAGACCTTCGAGCGTTGTCACGAGGAGCTCGCGCGCGGCGGCATCGTCGCCATCTTTCCCGAGGGAACGAGCCACGACGAGCCGCAGCTCCAGCCGCTGAAAACCGGCGCGGCGCGCATTCTGCTCGAAGCCGAGTTGCGTCTCGGACCGCTCGGATGTCGCGTCATTCCCGTCGGACTGATGTTCGAAGAGCGCGGGCGTTTCCGTTCCCGCGCCTTGGTCGTGGTCGGCCCTGCGATCGATCCGGCGGAGGAGGTCGAGCTCGCTTCGCGCGACGAACCGACGGCGGTGCGTCTCCTCACCGAACGCGTGACGGAAGCTCTGCATCGGGTGACGCTCAACTACGGCAGCTGGGAGGAGTCGCGACTGGTCGAGCGCGGGGCGAAGATCCTCGAGATCGACGCGCTCGAGCTGCCGGAGGAGCGGCGTCTCGCGGCGGAATTCGAAGCGCGACGAACGCTTCTCGACGGCCTCGACGCGCTTCGCCGCACACACCCGCGCGAGGTTGCCGCCGCCGTCGATGCGGCGCGGGTCTACGATCACCTGCTGACCTCGACCGGTCTGCGCGATGAACAGGTCATCGCGACCTATCCGCTGGATCGCCTCGTCGGATACCTCTCGCGAATGGCGCTGCAGTTCGCGATCTCCCTGCCCGCCGCACTCGTGGGCCTGCTGCTGAACATCGTTCCTTACGCCATCGTCGAGCTCGTTTCGCGGCGCTTCGACGACGAGCCGAATCAGGTTGCGACGTACAAGGTTTTTCCCGGTCTCGTCGTCTACCCGCTCACGTGGATCGTCGAAGCGATCGTCGCGGGGCGGCTCTGGGGAGCGGCGTCCGGCCTCGCGGTGTGGATCGTGGCGCCGCTCGCGGGAATCGTCGCCGCCCGTTTCGTCGAACGCCAGGAGACTCTCTGGCGTGAAGGCGTCGCATTCCTGCGCCTGCGACGCAAAGGTCAGGTGGCCTCGGAGCTCAGGTATCGCCGGCAGGCTGTTGGAAGGCGAATCGAGGATCTGGTCGAGCTCTGGGCCGAAGCTCAGGCGTACTCGCCCGACAGCAGACGGGCATAGTCGTCGGGATCGTCGATGTCGAACGCCGCGCCGGGAAACGTGACGAGGCGCAGGCGGTCGCGATTCGCCGCCAGAACCTTCTTCGCGCCTTCGTCGCCCTCGAGGTCGTTGAGCTGGGGAAAAAAAGCCCGGTGAAGGTAGGTGGGAGGGCCGAACGCCTGCGCCCAGGCCGTGGCCGCGAGGCCGGTCTCGCGGCCCGCGGCGAGAAGGGCTGCCAGATGCTCCGCTGTGACCAGAGGTTGGTCGGCGAGAGTGATCAGCACGCCGTCGATGACGTCGCCGTCCGCCAGGCCCTGGCCCCGCGCTCTGACCTCGGCGCTCGCTTCGATCGCGCGAAGCGCCGCGCGGAGCGACGAAGCCATTCCCGCGCCGGAGTCGGCATTCACGAGAACCTCGAGATCTTGTTCCTTCCTTGACCAGCAGCTTTTTTCCACCTCGGGGCCGACGACCACGAATCGCGGTCGGCATCCCGATGCAACGAGCAAGTCGGCAGCATGATCCAGCAGAGTCGTCCCGCGATACGGAAGAAGGGCCTTCGCCCGTCCCATCCGCCGCGAGTTGCCTGCGGCGAGGAGAACGCCGGCGACGGTCAATGCCGGGAGGCGGAGAACGAGTCTGCTGCCACTGTCGCTGATACGGCAGCCTGCGACAGCGGGTCGCCGCTGGCGCCAGACATTGCACACTGGATCTCGGCCACGATCGCGAGAGCCACCTGCTCCGGAGCGCGACCGCCGAGGTCGAGACCGGCCGGTCCATGAAGGCGGGACTGCATCGGGCCATCGAGCGCCAGACCCTGCTGTGCAAGATCCGCGACGAGACGGTCGCGCCGCGTGGCGGGCCCGAGCAGTCCGAGGTAGGGCGCTGCGGTCGGCAGCAGCGCAGCGAGCCAATCGAGATCGTCGAGATAGTTGTGCGTCATGAGAAGCACGGCGGTGAACGGGTCGATGCGGACGCTCTGCGCCACGTCGCGCGGCGATATCGCGAGGTGACGCGCGAGGCCTTCGAATCGCGCGCGGCCCGCAGCCGTAGGGCGCGCGTCGAGGACGACTGTGTCCCAGGCGAGCTCGCGCGCAAGCCGCGCCACCGGGACGACATCCCGGCCTGCTCCGGCGATGACCAGCGCGATCGGCGGGAGAAGACGTTCGTGCAGGATCACCTGGCCGGCGAATTCGGTGCTCACGTCGATGGCCTGGCGGTCTTTCTCCAGCCGTTCGAAGGGCGCGAGCGGAGAGGTTCGGTCCGCCGCGGCGTCCAGCCTCTCGAGGAGCACAGTGACTTTGCCGCCACACCCCAGTCCGAGTCCCCAGAGCACCTCGTCAGGGGAGCGCAGGTCATAGGTCGCGAGCGCCGGAAGGCCGGTCGTCCGGACGTCTGCCGCGCGCTCCGCGAGATCGTTCTCGAGGCAGCCGCCGGAGAGGATTCCGGTGAGGGTGCCGTCCGCTTCGATCAGCATGCGCGCGCCTTCGCGACGGTAAGCAGACCCCGTGACCTCGACGACGGTCGCCAGCACCGCATCGACTCCCGACGCGCGCAATTCCCCCGCGCGCTCGAGAATCCGCCGCATGCCGCTCATCGTCTCAGGGATTCCCGGCAGCGTTCACGGAAACTCGCTGGGTGACAGTCCGAGGTCGACGATGCTGCAGCCGTCGATGGCGGGAATTCCGAGGCGCTTCGCTTCGTCGAGAACGGCGTCATCGGCCGCGCCGGGATTGAACCAGACCTCGCTTGCGCCGCTTCTGGCGATCTCCGGCAGAACCGTGAGCGAAACCGCCGGCGGCAGGTAGACGCTGATGCGCTCGACGCCGTGCGGCAGCGCGGCGAGAGACGGATACACGGTGAGCCCCTCAACCGAGGATTCCGTCGGATGGACGGGAAGGACCTCGTATCCGGCGGCGAGATGGGCGCGGACGGATTTGTTGCCGAACTTCGCGTGGTTGCTCGAGGCGCCGAGAATGGCGACGGACTTTCCGGCTCCGCTGTGTCGGGGAGTTCTCATGGATCGATTATCCGCCCGAACCGGATGCGCCGGGAAGCCTCGCCAGGAGCTCGCGGATCTCCCCGGCGCGAGGGTGTTGCGGGGATAGCGCGAGAAAGGCCTCCAGATGCTGCCGCGCGGAAGCGAGATTTCCGGGCCGGGTGACGAGGATTTTTCCGAGGGCGAGGTGAGCGAGCGGCTCCTGGGGCGATCGCCGCAGCACGTCCTCGAGCGCGGCCACGGCGCCTCCGGTTGCCGCGCTCGTGCCGCGCGCTGCGAGCAGAAGTCCCAGGTTGAGCTCGGCGCGGAAGAAGGCCGGGTCGGCGGCGAGCGCGGCGCGGTAGCGCGCTTCGGCATCGACCGGCCGGCCCTGCTGTTCGAGGGCGATGCCGAGCGCGTTGAGCGCCGCCGGGGAGCGCGGCGAACGCGTCACGGCTTCCTTCGCCCAACGCTCGGCTTCAGCGAACTGTCCTTCGCCGAGCGCGAGCGTCGCGAGATTGAGCGCCGGGGAGGGATCGCGAAGATCGCCGCGCAGAATCGCCGTCCAATCGGCGCGCGCCTCGTCTTTTCTCCCCAGCTCGAGGCGGGCGAAAGCGCGTACGTTGAGCGCCACTGCGCCCTGCGCCGGCGAGTCGGACGCGGTCTCGAGAAGCTCGCGGGCCTCGTCACGGCGGCCCTCTCCGGCGAGAAGCTGAGCGAGGCGTATCCGCAGGCGGAGAACGGTGTCGCCCTGCTCGGCCCCGCGCGGGACGAGATCGGCGATCGCCGTGCGCACCTGCTGCTCGACGACGCGCTGCACGAGCCGGTTTCCGGGATCGGCAGCGAAAACCTCGTCGAGCTCGCGCTGCGCGCCGTCGACATCGCCGCGCTGCCAGAGTCCGTCGATCGCGCGCAGACGCTCGTGCAGCGCGATGCGATCGCGCGGATCCTCGCCGGAGGTCTCCGGTCGAGGTCCGGCGCCGGAGAGATATCCGAGATTCCGCAGACTGGCGGCGAGCGCAGCATCGACCTCGGCCGGCGCCGTGCCCGCCACTTCACGGGAGCGGATCTCCTCGAGGGCGCGCGCCAGCGCGCCGGCCTCTTCAGGCGAAACGGCGGCAAGATTCTTCGTCTCGCCGGGGTCGCTGCCGATGTCGAAAAGCTCGTTGCGCGCGCCGGCGATCCACTTGAACGCGCCGCGTCGCGTCGACCGCAGCGGAGACCAGCCGTAGAGGAAGCTGGCGTAGAGCGATTCTGCATAGAGCGTGCGTGGCCTGCCGGAGCCGGCTCCGGAGAGAAGGGGCGAGAGGTCCGTGCCGTCGAGCTCACCGGAAGGAGCGAGCGCCGGCTGATGCGCGAGAGCGAGAAGCGTCGGCGCGAGATCGACCTGACTCGCGGCCTCGGCGATATGGCGCGGCGCTTCTCCCGGCGCAGCGAGAACCCACGGCACGTGCAGCGTGCCGTCATAGAGCAGCACTCCGTGCGTCGCTTCGCCGTGCTCGCCGAGACTTTCGCCATGGTCGCCGATGACGCTCACGATCGCGCCGGCGTCGGAACGGAACCGCGGCGTGTCGAGGAGCCTTCCGAGGGCATCGTCGGCTGTCGCGATCTCTGCGCTGTAGGGATCGCCGGGGAACTTCGCGGCGAATGGGGTCGGGGGAAGGTACGGCTCGTGGGCCTCATAGAGATGAACCCAGAGAAAGACAGGCCGGGCCGCGGGCTGCTCGCCCAGCCAGGCGATGGCCCGGCGGACGGTCTCCTGGCCGGCACGCTCAGCCTTCCACGCGCCGGTCGATTCGCTGACCCGGTCGTCATACGTCGAGAATCCGCGCTCGAGTCCGAAAGCGTGGTCGAGAACCGACGCGGAGACGAATGCGCCGGTCGTGTACCCGCCCGCACGGAAGCGCTCGGCGAGTGTCGGCAGTCCTCGCGGGTCGTTGGCGAGTTTCTGCTCGCCGTTCCAGCGCAGGCCGGTTCTCGTCGGCAGTCGACCGGTGAGCAGCGAGGCATGCGCCGGCAGCGTCAACGGGGCGACGGCGTAGGCGTGCTCGAAGATCGCACCGCGCGCCGCCAGCGCATCGAGATGCGGCGTCGCGCCGAGCTTGCTGCCGTAGGCCCCGGCATGGTCGGCGCGGGTGGTGTCGAGGGTGACCAGGAGAACCGAAGGCGCCGGACCGCGGTGGTTTCTACCGCAGCCCGCGACGAGGAGAATCAGGGTGGCGATCGCGGATCCGAGGACAGGCGCCCGGTTGCGCGCGCCGGATCCACCGCGCAGGTTGCGACGGCCGCGACGGTTCCGCCCGCTCACGGTCGCGGCCGTGTGGCGTCGAGGGAGCCGAGGTCGGCGCGCGCGTCCTTGTCGGCGGGATCGATCGCCAGCACTTCGCCGAGAAGGCGTCGCGCTTCCGGATCGTCCCCCTGCGCGTGGCGCAACATCGCGAGCGCCTTGCGGGCTTCGATGTGCTTCGCGTCGAGACGGGTCGCGATCACCAGGTCGTCGATCGCCGCCAGCCCGTCCTTGCGCGAAATGGAAACGACGGCGCGCTGATAGAACGCGTCCGCCATCCCGGAGTCCTTCGCGACCGCCTCGTCGGCGACCCGCGCGGCCTCGGAGATCCTGCCGAGCTGCAGCAGCGCCCGCGACTGCAGCACCCGCAGCCGGCCGCTGTCGGGATGCCGCGTCAGCTCCTGAACGACGAGATCGGCGGCAGCCTGCGGCCGGCCGAGCTCGAGGAGGCGCAACGCGGCGGTTTCCGCGAGATAGGAGGACGAGCCAGCGAGGCTCATGCCGTGTTTGTAGGCGGCAAGTGCCTCGGCCTTCTTCCCGAGCGCGTCGTAGGAGGCGCCGAGGTACTGCCAGGCGAGCGCGGAGCTCTCGCCCGCGGCGTCCGGCGTGCCGCCTCCCGTACCGCCTCCAGTGCCGCTGCCTTTGCCGATGACTCTGGCGGTGTCCTTGCCCGTGACCCCGAGCAGGACGTCGATCGCGGCGCGATAGTCGCCTTCGTTGTAGAGCCGCAGGCCCCGCAGAACCGGCGCGACGCCAGCGATCTTGTCGCGCGGATCGTCGAGCTGGCTGCGATCGGATGGCGCCTGTGTGCCGAGATAGCCGAGCGCGCCGAGCGCCGCGACGGTTTCGGCGTCCGCCGGAGCCGGCGGCGCGAGAGTGCGGTCGATCCCGGCGAGCTCCCGCCGCATCGCCGCCAGCGCGCGGCGCTCGTCGTTCGAACGCTCCTGGCGCTCGCCGGGATCCTGGACGAAATCGAAAACCTCGGGCCGCAGACCGTCGATGAGGTGGAGGTTCCCGGAGACGATCGAAGCGAGATCGCTCCAGCCGAAATGGATCAGCGGATACATCGTTTCGGAATAGATGGCGCGATCGGCCGGTGGCGCGGCTTCTCCCTTCGCGAGCAGCGAAATTCCCGGCAGCGCTTTCTCGGCAGGAAGGCCGAGGACTTCGAGGACGGTCGGGACGACGTCGATGAGACCGACGTCGCGCTGGACACGTTCACCGGCGCGCACGGCGCCGGGGAGCTTCACGATCAACGGCACCTGCAGCGCTTCGCGGTAGAGGAGCAACCCATGCTCGTCTTCGCCGTGATCGCCGAGGCCCTCGCCATGGTCGGAGAGCAGAACGATGAGGGAGCGGTTGTAGAGGCCGCGGCGATCGAGCTCGGCCAGCAGATCAGCGACGAGTGCATCCGCGGTCGCGATCTCGCCGTCGTAAGGGTCGCGATAGCGCGACCGGAAGGGCTCGGGCGGGCGGTAGGGCGCGTGGGGTTCGTAGAGGTGAAGGAAGAGGAAAAACGGACGAGATCCGGCGCCGGCGAGGAAGCCGATCGCCCCACGGACGGCCTCCGCTCCGGCACGTTCGGCGGTCCGCGCGGCGGCGCCACCGTTCGCGGCGGGCGACGGTTCGTCGAAGAGATCGAAGCCGGCGGCGATTCCGGTGCGCTTCGCCAGAACTTCGGCCGAAACGGCGGCGCCGGTCGCATAGCCACGGTCGCGCAGGCGCTGCTGGAGGAGAGGCGTCCGCTGACTGTCGACCGCGAAACCGATGTTGTCGCGCACACCGTGGACGGGCGGCAGATCGCCGGTGAGGATCGACGTATGCGAGGGCAGGGTGAGCGGCACTTCGGCGAAGGCGTGCTCGAAGAGCAGTCCGTCGTGGGCGAGACGTTCGATCGCCGGCGTCACGAGGTCGGCCGGTCCGGTTCTGTGGTTGTACTGCGGAAGACGGTCGGATCGCAGGGTGTCGATCGAGATGAGGATGACCGGCGGCGACATCGCGGCGGCCGGCTTGTCCTGGGGAGCACCGCCGCAGGCCGAGAGCAGCAGGCTGCCCGCGAGGGCGCGCGCCGGCCAGCGTGGAGAAGTGCGGGAGGGATTTCGTTTGCGGAGCACGTCGACATTCTCTCAAAGAGAAAGCCCCCGGCGGTATGTGACCGCCGGGGGCTGGGAAAACAACTGCTGGACTGCGGACTTCTTAGAAGCGGATACCCAGCGAAGCGACGTACGTCCGGGGGGCCTGGAGGTCGTTGACCGACAGGGCCTTGCCGAAGTTCGGTCCCTTGCGCCAGTTCACACCCTCGACGGGGGTGGTGGTGAAGGGGTTGAACGCCGCGAGGGACGTGTCACTCGTGCGCGTGATGACCGACTGGTTGACGTTGATCTCGCCGTCCTGGTTGAACACGTTCTGGATGTCGAACTGGCCGAAGAGCTCGACCTGTCCGAGGAAGTACGAGTAGTTGATGCCGATCGCCGTCGAGCTGATGTCGTCGGTCTTGAATGCACCGCGATCGGAGAAGAAGTACGGGACCGTCGACGGCGGCGAGGCGTAGCCCGGGTTCGTGACGAACGCGCGGGTTCCGACCGTGCCGATGGCGGAGTAGGCGAAGCCGGAGTTGTACAGCTCACGAATGCTCAGTGCGAGGCGCTGACGATCCGACTTGAAGGCTTCCCAGATGGCGAACAGCGCGATCTTGTGGCGCTGGTCGATCAGCAGGTCGCCCTTCGGGGCGTTCCAACGAGCTTCCTTGTACTCGGGGTAGCTCTCGAGGATCGAGGTGACCGGGCCGGAACCCGCGCTCTCGCCTTCGAAGTTGCCATCCGCATGCGACAGCGTGTAGCCGCCACCGACCGTCAGACGATCGCTGGCGCGGAAGTTGAACGAGGTCTGGAGACCGAGATAGTTGCGCTCCAGGTTGCTGTCGTCGTTCTGGATGATGCCGAGGTCGACCGAGTTGCCGTTGGCGTTGATGACGCGGCCGGTCGAGGTGTCCCGCTTGGTGACGTAGAAGTTGCCGAAGGTGCGGTAAACGATGTCCGCACGGATCGAACCCTTGCTGCCGAAGTTCTTCACGCCACCGACGGTGATTTCATCGGCGTACGTCGAACCGATGCCATCGCCGACGACGAGTCCGCCGCCGGGAATGTTCACGAACTGCAGCAGATCCTGGTTGGTGGTTCCACCGATCGAGGTGAACCAGTTCTGCACCGCGGCCAGAGCGGCTTCGCTCGTGGTCAGCGGCTGGCCCGGCTGGTTGAAGCTCGGACCGGTGTACGACCACTGCAGCGTCGCCGGCGAACCGCCCGAAGAGCCCGAGTTCGCGATCGCGCCCGAGATGCCCGCGACGTAACGGCCGAAGGAGGCGTTCAGCAGCCACTCGCCGTTGCCATCCGGGTTCCAGTTGACGCCCAGACGCGGGCTCAGCTGGTCATCCTTGGTGATCTTGGTGCCCGTCGCATCCTTACCGTCGTTCTTGTCGTAACGAACGCCGAGGTTGAAGCTCAGGTTGTCGTTCAGGCGCCAGCGGTCGTTGACGAACAGCGAGTTCGTCTTGAAGGCCGTTCCGAGGCTGGTCGACAGAATCGGGTAGTACGCGAGGTACGACCCACCGCCGTCCAGCTGGCTCAGGATCACCGGGTACGGCACGTTGTTGATGAACAGCGAATTGTCGGCATCGAAAATGAAGTTCGTCGACGACTGATAGTTGTTGCTGGTCCGGATGTCGTCGAAGCTGTCGAGACCGACGACGATGTCATGCGAGCCGGCACCCTTGGTCGACAGGAAGTAGTTCGCCTTGGCGAGATAATCCTTGTTCTCGCGCTGGTCGCCACCGTCGGCGCAGATGCCGCAGAAGAGCGATTCGTTGTAGATCACGCCGTTGTTGAGGTCGAAAATCGGCGTGCCACCGGCGAACGACGGATCGGAACCGCCGGAGGGCTCGAACTTGAACGAGCGCTCCGAGTACTGAGCCTCGACGAAGAAGTTCGGGGTCAGCACGCCGGAGTAGTTGCCGGCCAGCAGGGTGTTCGGCAGGCTGCGCGTCGCCAGACCGGAAAGGTCGACGAGATAGTTCGCGAGGCCGCCATGCGGCGCCAGCTGTTCCTGGGTGATGTCGATGTACGAACCGGTGAAGCGGTGGTTCGACGTCGGCGAGAAGGTCAGCTTGCCTTCATAGCGCTTCTGCTCGTTCGTCGCGCTGTAGGGAAGGTTCAGAATGTTCGAGGTCGCAGTGACGCCCGTCTTCAGCTGACGTCCGGCACCGAAGAACCACAGCTTGTCGCGGATGATCCGGCCGCCGATCGTGCCTTCATAGACCGGACGGATCTTGTCTTCCGGCGTGGGCGAGAAACGGTTCTCGCTGTTCCAGTTCTGGTTGGTGAGGTTGTCGCGGAGGCTGCCGTGGAAATCGTTGCCGCCGGACTTGGTCACCGTGTTGATGATGCCGCCGGAGAAGCGGCCGAACTCGGCCGAGATTCCGGACGTCGAGGTGGTCGTCTCTTCGATCGCATCTTCGATGAACAGCGCGTTCGGGGTACCACGGATGTTGTCGTTGACGTTCACGCCGTTGATGGAGAAGGTGTTCTCCCACGACTGTGCGCCCGAGATGGTGACTGCGCCACCCGGGCCGGTCAATGCCGCACCCGGCGAGAGAGCGACCGCGGCGAGCTGCGTGCGGGCGCCGGGGAGCTCGTCGAGGATGTCCTGCGAAACCGTCGTCGAATTCTGGTTGTCCTTCGAGATGACCGTCACGGCTTCACCCGTGACTTCGATCGTCTCGGTGACCGCCGCGAGCGACATGTTGACGTCGAGCTGAACCGCCTGCGAGGCCGCGAGGCGCGAGGTGCGCGTCTGCGTCTCGAAGCCGTCCATGGTGTACGTCATCGAGTACTCGCCCGGCGGAAGGCTGACGACGAGGTAGTCGCCGTTGATGTCCGTCTGAATCGAGCGCGTACCCTGCAGCGCGGGCGACGTCACATCGACCGTTACGCCAGGGACGCCGTTGCCGTCTGCGTCGCTGACCCGGCCGGAGAGCCGGCCCGTCGGGATGCCCTGCGCCATGGCGAGACCGGTCACGGCCATCGCGGCGAGCAGAGCCAATCCGACTACTTTTTGGAACTTGTTCATCGATTTCCCCCTTCTGAGTTACTTTCGATCCCCTCGCGCACACCGCGGAGGCTCGAATGGCGGTATGAACCGCGAGATCGGTGCCAACTCAACCGTGGTCGGCACCGGGACTTCTAAAGCCTGGAAGTGTTGGACTTACGGGCTAAAAACAAAAAGTTGCAGAGGCTTCAGAAACCGCTGCCCGTTCAGTGCGATGGGCTTCGCTCCAGTCCCTTGGACGGCGGTCGAGGAGAGCAGATCTGCCGTTCCTCGCCCACACGCCGGGTGACTCCGATTCCGTCGAGATGTTCGAGGAGGGGAATCGCCCACTTGCGGGATAGCGAGAATCTATCCTTGAACTGGGGAATCGAGAAGTGGTCCCAGCCCGTCGCCTGCAGATCTTCCGCCAGCCGGGCGACGGCCCGGGCCGCGATGAGCAACCCGGAAGATAGTCGAATCAGTGCTTTACGCTTCACCAGGTGCTGCAGAAGCCCGTCCACGATCTGGCTCTTGGCGGCGAGATCGCGGGCCACCTCTCCCGGACCCGGCGGCGCGAGCCCTGCCGTTTCGTAGCGTTCGACGAGCGCCCGGGCGAGGGGCGACAGGTCGTCGGGAAGCTCCACGCTCCGGCCGGGGAGACGAATCTCATCGTTGGAGAGAAGGAGGTCGCCGGTCGCGGCGAGGTGGCTGAAGTAGAGATCGGCGAGTTTCTGGGCGGCACGCGGGAGGAGCTGGCGGATCGCCGCCGCTTTTCCGATACCGCTTTCGAGCGGGTGATCTTCGAGGTAGGTCGCGAGCCGCTCGCGCGCGGTGCGACGGACCGCCTCCAAGAGCGCCGCCTGGAGATAGCGCGGGGCGCCAGCGCCCGCCGGGCCGCTGCGGAGGTCG
>JBDTQG010000024.1:0-43984 GCA_039932315.1 Thermoanaerobaculia bacterium | reverse complement strand
CGAGCGGTCCTGCTCGAGCGCTCCCGAACGTCGCAGCAGCGATACCGTTTCGGTGAAGTCGGAGATGTCGTAGATCAATCCGAATCGCGCGACGAGTGGGTCGACCACCCACGGTGCCATGAAATCGAGCGGCCGGGTGCTCGAAGAGAGCCGCAATGTCGTCGTCGTCGAACCGACCCGTGCCGAGAAGCGCTCCCGGCCGAGCATGTGGTCGCCGTCATGTTCGACGCCGACAATGCTCCGGCGCAGGGCGTTGAAGAGCTCGAACTCCTTCAGTTTGAGCAGCAGGCTTTCCCAGACCTGGATCCAGGGCAGCGGGAGCAGGCGCGCCGCATCGTAGGTCGGGCGACCGGACAGGAAAGTCAGATAGCCGGGACGATTGAGATGAAGCCGCGGATCCTCGCCGGGTTCCTCGCCGAGCAGACGTGTCAGGTGGACGAGCTCGGTGTCGCGGCGCAAGAGCTCGGAATACCACTCGTGAACCTGCATCAGCCGCAGGCGGAAATCCCGGCCGTCGAGTCTCAGGCAGCCGGAGAAATAGCCCGCGAGCTCCGCGAGATTCGGACTGATGTGATCCTCGGTGAAGATCAGCACGTTGTCCTTCATCCGCGTCAGCAGGGTGGGAAATAGTTGCTGTTCAACCTCTTCGGTGTCGGTGGAGAGGCGGTTGACCACGTCGTAGGTGAGGTTCGCCAGACGATCGAGCACGCGGTGGTAGACGCGATACCGGAACTCCTCGCCGTTCTGCTTCGCCCAGGCGAGATCGCGACGAAGCATTCGCTTGGTCGTTTCCTTGAAGCCCTTGGCGATCGCCGCGGAATGGTAGAGCCAGAGGATTCCGGGGAAGCTGCGCCCGTAGCTCGCGGTGATCGCGTTCTCGCTCGCCCGCGTCAGCAGCAGCCGATAACGCTCCCAGGCGCCGGCGAACGCCGAGGAGTCGAAGGCGATGCGCCGAATGGTCGCGTATTCGACCTCTTCCTCCTGCATCAGGTAGTTCTCGAAGGCACGATCGAGCGCCGTGAGCTCGGGGGTGAGGAGGATCGGATAGCCGAGCAGCGGCGTGGCACTTTCGTCTTCCTGATAGATCCGGAGCGGCGCCGGCAGCACCTGCTCGGCGTCCGGGATGAGACGCCGCATCTCCTCGGGGGATCGACCGAGGAAATTGAACGGACCCGAAAGGACCTGAGGAGCGGGAAACATGAATGGATTGGTACAATATCGCGGCTGCCTGCGGGTGGCCTGCCATGAGCTCCCTTTCGCCCACTTTGCCCTCCTCGTCCTCCGGGTTCGATCCCGCCGTGAGCGATGGCTTCGCCCCTGCCGCCCCGGCCGCAGTTCGACCGGCCGCAGTCGACTGTTCGGTGCTGGTTCCGGTGCTCGACGAGGCGGAGTCGGTTCTGGAGCTCGCGCGAAGGGTGCGGGCGGCGATGGTTTCGCTCGCTCTTTCGTACGAGATCATTTTCGTCGACGACGGCTCGCGCGATGCAACCTGCGAGCGCGTGCGCGAGGCACGTGTGCTCGATCCGCGAGTGAAGCTCGTGCGGTTGCGGCGGAATTTCGGTAAGGCTGCCGCGCTGACGGCCGGATTCGACCGTGCTGGCGGGAGATTGATCGTCACCCTCGACGGCGACCTTCAGGACGATCCGGACGAGATTCCGCGCATGATCGACACGCTCGAGAGCGGAAAATTCGACCTCGTTTCAGGCTGGAAACACGAGCGCAAGGACCCGATCTCGAAGACGCTCCCCTCGCTGCTCTTCAACTGGGCGACGCGGAAGCTGGCGCAGGTCGACCTCCACGACTTCAACTGCGGGTTCAAGGTCTATCGCCGCGAAGTCCTCGAGGAGGTGCCGATCTACGGCGAGCTGCACCGCTACATTCCGGTGCTCGCGAGCCGCCGCGGATTCGCGGTGGGCGAGCTCGCGGTCAAGCACCATCCGCGACGTCACGGCGTCAGCAAGTACGGCTGGGATCGCTTCTACAAGGGGCTCCTGGATCTCCTCACCGTCCTCTTCATCACCAAGTACACCCGTCGCCCGCTGCATCTTTTCGGTGCCATGGGGCTCGTCGGTCTGGGCTCGGGGCTGCTGATCAACATCTACCTGGCGATTCGGTGGTTCCTCGGCGAGTCGCTGTCGAACCGGCCGCTGCTGCTTCTCGGCTCGCTGCTGATGATGATCGGTCTCCAGGTTCTCATGACCGGACTCCTCGCCGAGATGATGACCCACCGCACCTTCCGGCGGTCGGACAGCTATTCGGTCCGGGAGCTTCTCGATTAGCTCCGACGCGCTGGCGCAGGTCGGCCAGGTTGTCGATGGCGCAGGCGATGTCGACAGTGCGCGAGCGCTCGGCATCCTGTTTCTCACCCAGACCTATCCCCGGCACGCGCATGACAGCAGCGGTCCGTTCATCCGCGATCTGGCGCGAGCGCTGGTGCGTGGCGGGGACCGTGTGCGCGTTCTTGCTCCGCACACCCGCGGCCTCTCGGCCTCATGGCAGGAAGACGGCGTCGAAGTTCGCACCTTCCGCTATGCACCGGAGCGCTGGGAGCTTCTCGGCTACGGCCGATCCCTTCATGCCGATGAACGGATGTCGACGGGGTCGGCAGCTGTCGCTCCGCTCTACCTGCTGGGTGCACGTCGTGCCCTGAAGGCGACTCTTCGCGAGCCCGGCTGGAACGTTGTCCAGGCGCACTGGGTGGTGCCGAACTTGCCCGCGGCGGTCTTCAGTGCCGCGCGTCTTCCGCTTCTCGTCGGCCTCCACGGGAGCGACGTCTTTCTGGCGGAGAAGTGGCCGCTGCGACCGTGGATCCGGCACGCCCTCCGGCGTGTCGACGGACTGACGAGCTGCTCGCCGGAGCTCGCACGGCGCATTCAGGAGATCGGATTCCCGACCGGGAGCTCGGCGGTGATTCCCTATGGAGTCGACAGCGAGCTCTTCCGGCCGGACGAAGCGAGAAAAACGATCTGGCGGGAGCGCCTGGGAATTCCCCTCGCCGCGCCGCTTCTGCTCTCGGTCGGACGCATGGCCACGAAGAAGGGACTTCACCTCCTCATCGACGCGCTGCCCGAGCTCTTCGCGCACCTCCCGGAGGCGCATGTCGTGCTCGCGGGCGGCGGCGACCGGCTGGAGGAGTTCCGTCGCCGCACGGTCGAGTTCGGCGGACGGGTGCACCTGCCGGGTCCGGTCATGCACGACACCCTGCCCGATCTGTATCGAGCTGCGGATCTCTTCGTTCTGCCGGCGATCCACGATCCGAAAGGCAACGTCGACGGACTGCCCAACGTGATTCTGGAGGCGATGGCGAGCGCCTTGCCCGTGGTCGGATCGCGCGTTTCCGGCCTGCCCCTGGCGGTGCGCGAGGGGGAGACGGGCTGGCTGGTGGCGGAAGGAAGTGTCGACGACTTGCGCAGAGTCGTTCCGCGGGCGCTCGGGGACGTCGCCCGGCGACTGGCGTGCGGCGCCACCGCGCGGAAGGTCGCGTGCGCCGAATTCTCCTGGGATTCGGTCGCGGCGCGTTATCGCGCGTCCTATGTCGCCGCGAGCGCGCGCTGGGCGAGCCGGCGCGCGCGCTCCTAGCGGACGCGCAGCGTCAGCTGGACCGGCTTGCCGGCGCGCAGCACCGCGAGGTCGATCACCGGTTGCTTCGCCGCAGAGAGAAGCGCCGTCAGCGTCGCGACCTGAGTCAGCGCCCGACCGTCGGCCTGGAGAACCAGGTCGTTGACGAGCAACCCGGAACGATCGCCCAGCCCGCCGGCCGTCACCGCCTCGACCAGCAGACCGCGAATTCCCAGCGGCGGATAGTCGACGGCGGAAAGGCGGGCGCCGAGATCCGGCTTGACTGCAGAGCTCTTCCCGGCGTTCCCCTTCCCGGAAGTCGATCCCGATGCAGAGCCCCGCGCCTGCAGGCGCGCCAGCGCCGCCACCGACTCGGTCGCCGATGGGTCGAGCGTGACCGCGCGACGAAAGGCAGCCTCGGCCTCCGGATAGCGGTGCTGCGCGAGGTAGATGGTTCCGAGATTGTGCGCAATGTCGGCGCGGTCGGGCGCGACGCTGGCTGCTTTCTCGAGAGCTGTGGCCGCATCATCCAGTTTCCCCGAAGCCCGTTGCGCGAGCCCCAGAAGGGCCCAGGCGCTGCCATCCGCAGGGGCCATCCGGGTAGCGGCCGCCGCCGCTGCCGTTGCCTGTCCGAAGTTCTTCGCATTCAACGCCGCCTGCGCGAGCTCCATTGCCGCGCGGAGTCCAGCGCCCTGTGCATTCGCTGGATCGAGATCCATGGCCTTGCCGAGGCTCGTCGAAGTCCCTTCGGGATTTCCCAGGCCGCGCTGCGCCGAGGCGAACTCGAGCCAGAGCAGCGGCGATTCCGGATGAGCCTCCGTGCCCTCGAGAAGCACCGCCACCGCTTCCATCCAGCGAGTCGCCGCGATGTAAGCGCGCCCGAGCTGGAGCGCGATCTCGGGATCGCGCCGGTCGAGCTCATGCGCGCGGCGCAAAGCGTCGAGCGCCGGCGCGTCGAGATGGAGCTTCTGGCGCGCGAGGCCGAGATTGAACCAGACGCGTGCATCGCGGTCCGAAAGGCGCGTGGCCTCTTCGAGCGAGCTCGCGGCGTCCTCGAACTGATCGCGCCCGAAATAGATCACGCCGACGTTGTTGAGCGTCTGGAGCTGCAGGTCGGTCGGCAGGCGTTGCTGGCCGCCGCGACCGAGTGAAAGCACGTGCTCGAAACCGGCGAGCGCGGCGTCGATCTTCTGCTCGCGGAGCTCGACCTGCGCCAGCGCGAACAGCGCACGCGCCGATCCCGGTGCGAGTTCCAGGCTTTCGGTGATCGCCTTGCGCGCGGCGACCGGATCGCCGGCCGCGAGAGCGGCGACGCCCTCCCTGAGGCGCTTCGTCGCGGCCGCATCGCGCTTCTGTTTGGCATCACGCTGCGCGTTCTGGAAAAGAGCGACGAAGTCGGGGCTGTAGATCTCGGTGCGCGGGAGATAGCCGGGATCGTTGAAGAGTGCGCCCGTCAGCTCCTGCGTTGCGCCGTCGACGTTTCCCTGCTGGAACAGAAGCCAGGCGGCGGTCACGCGCAATCGAGAGCGTTCGGCGAGCACCGGATGGGTCGCGCCGAGGCTGCGATAGATCTCGATGGCGCGCGCCATCTCGCCATCGGCGAACGCCTGTTCAGCGGAAGACTCCTGATCGGCGAGCGGATCCGGCTGGGCGTCGGAGCCCGTGGCGGCTGCATGCGGCGCGCCCAGGTCTCCGGGTTCGAGAAGATCCTCGCTGGTCACTCCAGGGCTGGATGTGCTCTCCGCGGTGCCTTCGGCAGGTGGCTTCGCGGCCGGATCCGGAGTCTGGCCTCCCGCAGGCTGCAGGGCCAGAAAGAACAGCAGCGTCGCAAGCAGGGGCGGGAACGGCGACAGGCGCATCGGCAGGGGAACCCTACCGCGACTCTAACAGACGCTCAGTTCGGGAGAATGGGCTTTTCGGAGAGCCGACGCGGGCTGCGGCCGTCGATATCGAAAGTCAGGATCGCTTCCGCGTCGCTGCGGATCGTGACGCTCTCGGTCAGCAGAAGAGCCGCTCCGGCATCCGGCCCCGCGACGATCTCGACGAGGTGCTTGCCGGTCGAGACCCATCGCCCGCGAAGCGGCGTCGGCACAGCGGTTCCGCCATCGATGCGGACGAAGGCCTGCCGGGCGTTGATGTGCGGCTGGACCGTGAGCCGGCCGGGGCGCTCGATAGGGGAGGTCATCTGCATGACCTGACCCTCCTTGAGCCGCACAGAGGTTTCGGCAGAGTCGGCGAAGACGGCCGTGGTGATCGCAAACCTGAGCTTGTAGGTTCCTGCGGCGAGCTCGATCCGGCGTTCCCGATCGAGTGTCCAGATTTTGCTGCCCAGCCGAACCGTCATCGTCGTGTCCCATGCCGGCGCGATGGCGAGCGTCGCCGGTTTCGGCGCGGCCGGCGGAGGAGCGGGAATCGCGGTTGCGGCCGCCGCGGGAGCAGCCGCCGCGGGAGCAGTCGAGGCAGCGCCGGTTGGCGCGCCTCCGGACGGCGCACTGCTGTCCGTCTGCGCGGTGCCTCCGGTCGCTCCACCGGGGGTCGCCGGCGGAGCAGCGCCGTTGGCAGAGCCTGGTCTGTCCGGTGAAAGCGCCGCCGCCGCTTCGGGAGGAGCAGTGGGGATCATGCCTGGCGCCGCCGCGACGTGAACGGGAACCGGAGAACCGGGCCGCGTCGTGCGCTCCTGCCAGTAGCGCCAGCCGCCCCACGCGGCGACTCCGGCGATGACCAGGCCGACGAGGACGGAAACGAATCCGATGCCACGCTTGCGCCCGGCCTCGAAGGCGAAAGTGGCGAGAGCTTCGCTCTGCGGGTGCGGAACGGCCTGTCGGGAATCGAGCTCGATGTCGCCGACGCTGAGCGGAGCGGATCCCGCCGCCCTCCCTGCCGGACGCGACCGGGAAGCGGGTCCGGGCGAGCTTGCGATCGTCTTCCCTGTGAGATCAGCGGAAGGATGATCGGAATTGCCTTCGCGCGGGCGCCGGCGCGCGAGGTCCTCGATCTCCTGCAGCAGGTCGGAGCTGCCCGCATACCTGTCCGCGGGCTCCTTCGCCAGGCAACGAAAAATGATCCGCTCGAGCTCTTCCGGACAGTCGGGTGCCTTCTCGCGCAGCGACGGCGGCTCTTCATTGAGCACACGGTAGAAGACGGCCGAAATCTCGGCTCCCTGAAAGGGGCGTTCGAAGGCAAGGAGCTCGTAAGCGAGAATGCCGAAGGAAAAGATGTCCGAGCGCGCATCGAAAGCGCCACCGCGGATCTGCTCCGGCGAGAGATAGGCAGCGGTGCCGAGCGTGATTCCGGCCTGCGTGAGACCCTCGAGATGCTGTGCGAGCTTGGCGATCCCGAAGTCCATGATCTTCGCGGTGTCGTCATCGAGAATCCGGATGTTCGCCGGCTTGATGTCGCGGTGGACGACACCGCGGGAGTGCGCGTACTGAAGTCCGCGGACGATCTGAACGAGATAGAGAAGCTTCTCGGGAAGACTCAGAAATTCGCGGCGCTTGATCTTGCGATCGAGGTCCTCTCCGCTCAGGTACTCCTGGACCAGATAGGGAACGCCGTCCTGAAATCCGAAGTCGTAGACCGTGACGATATTGCGGTGATGCAGGTTCCCGGCGATCTCCGCTTCGCGCATGAAACGTTCGCGCGTTTCGGTCTCTTCCGAGGTGCACGTCTTGATGGCGACGTTACGTTTGATGAACGGATCGTAAGCCTTGTAGACGACTCCGAAGCCGCCGGTGCCGATCTTTTCAAGGACTTGATACTTGTCCAGAGAATCCATGAGCGGGAACGAGAATCGTAACACGCCCTTCGCTCTGCAGCCGTCGCTGCGGAGTGCGAAAGCGCCAGTTCAGGGGCGCGTAGCGAAGACCGGCGCGAGAAACTGCCAGAGACTTTCGACTCCCGTGGCATCGAGACCGGAGAACGAATCGAGTCCCCGGGAGAGATCGGCGCGACGGGAGGGCGGGAGAGCGAGTCGCGTGCTGTCGGCGTCGGAGCTCCACGACGCTCCGCTCATGTCGCGCGCGGAAAAGAGCGGCAATCCGCCAGCCAGAGCGGGGAAACGCGCCCGCTGGCGGTCGCGAGCCGAAGCCGGCGACGCCGGATCCCCGAGTCGCGTTGCCCACCAGCCGCGAGCCGGCTCGGGGAGGGTCGCGAGCTCGTCGAGGCGCCGCAAAGGATCCGGATCTCCACCGAGATCGACCGCAGCAGCAAATTGGCCGCGCGCTTCGCTGAGCGAAGCCGCCGCCATGGCACCTCCCCAGGCGCCTTCTCCGAGCAGCGCCAGACGCTGCGGATCGCAGCCGCGGCGCACGAGCTCCGCCCGCGCCGCGGAGATATCCTCGAGCGCGGCATCGAGAAGTCGACCGTCGGCAGCGTGCCGGAGGCTCCGTCCGAAACCGCGCGCGCCCCGCAACCGGAGACGCAGCACGGCGACGCCGCGGTTGGCGAGAAACTGGATGAAGGGATGGAACTCGCGCCACGCCGGCGCTTGAGAGTCGCCCTCGATCCAGACGAGCGCGGGTTTTCCGGGCGCAGGGCGGCGCGGCCACCAGAGCTCGGCGGGCAGGGAGCTTCCGACGCCGCTCCGGATGCCGACCGCCTGGGGTACGACCAGATCGTCGGCGGCGATCGAGGGTGCCAGCCCGAAAGTGAGCGGGCGAGCGTCGGCATCCGCGTCGATCGAGTGCGCGAACATGAGATCGCGCGGAAAGCGCTCGCTCGCGACTTCGTAGAGTACGCCCGCGGAGCCGGGTGCCGGCAGCGCGCGTGCCAGGCGGGTTCCGGCGGGGAGCGGCAGGGCGCCGAGCTCTGCGCCGGTCTCGGATTCGAAAAGCCCGGCTTCGATCGTTCCCTTACAGCTCCATTGGAGGGCGTAGGTTGCACCGTCTGCAGCCAGATCGAGCTCCTGCGCCACACATCCGGGACGGGATCGACGCTGCAGCGCACCGCTGCCGAGGTCGAGGACCGCGAGCTGCGCGCGACCGTCGCCGGAAGGTTCATCATCGGCGAAAAGGTACATCCGGGTGCCGTCGGCGGAGAATCCCACCGGGCGAAACAGGCCGTCCGCATCGACGGGCAGGAGCAATCGGGTATCTCCACGCGCGGCGTCGTACAGGTAGACCTCGCTGCTTTCGGGATCGAGCTCGCGAGTGAGCGCCAGGCGATCGCCGCGCGCAGCGACGGCAGCGATGCGGAATCCGGCGGGCGCCACGAACAGCGATCGCGCAAGCCCGGTTCTGCCTCCGACGACGATGAGCTCGTCAGGGCCGCCCGCGGGGGCACTCCGGACGAGAAAATAGCCGCTCCCATTCCCCGCCCAGCCGAGAAATCGTCCGGCCTCAGGGCGCGAGAGCACCACCTTGCCGTCGTTGGGGAGAAGTCCGACGGCGACACTCGGCAGGAGGCTGTCGAGCGCCGTTTTGCGGCCGCTCGCGACATCGAGAAGAAAACTGCGGTCCTTGGAGCCCCCTGACGCATCGCGCGCCAGAGCGGTCGAACCGTCGACGGAGATGTCGACCGCGGCGGTCGGATGGCTGGCAAGAAAATCGGCAAGCGCGAACCGCCGCGGACTGAGCTCGAGAGCCACTTCGTCCTTCCCGGCGACGGGAGGACCCCCGCAGCCGGCGACTGTGAGCGCGGCGCTGACCGTTAGGAGGCCTGCGGCGGAGCTTGCGAGACCGCAGTCGAAACCTCTGCGCGCCAGTCTGCCGAGGGCATGCGAAAGGAGCCGGTATACTGAATTCATGAGTGATCGCAAGTACAAGCAGAGCGGGTACATGGACTCCGGCTCATCGTCGCGGGAGTCTTCACGCGGCGCGTCGGATCGCCCGGCAGGAGCGCCGCGGCCTCCGCGCGATCCTCGCGACGCTCCGCGTGGGCGCGGCCTCGGCGCTCCCACCGCGAGCGCCTTTCGCTGCGCGAGCTGTGGCGAGCAGCAGAATCTCGCCGCAGCCATGGCGATCGATGCACGCTGCAGCGCCTGCGCTTCCGATCTTCACACCTGCACGAACTGCGCTCACTTCGATCCCGGCGCGCCGGGCCAGTGTCGCCAGCCGGTAGTCGAACGCATCACGAGAAAAGCGAAGGCGAACCAGTGTCCGGAGTTTTCTCCTCGCGAGCGGCAGGAGTTCGCCGTCGAGAAGCCGGCCACTCCGAAAGATCCCCGCGCGGCTTTCGACGCGCTGTTCAAGTAAAGGGGACGAACATCGGCGAGCACGCTCACCCGCCGATGTAGGACATTTCGACGTGATGGACGCCGGCAGTATCCTGACTGCGGAGCTCCGAGTAGCGATCCGTCCGTCGCTGCCAGACCTCCGCGATCCGCAGCGCAAGATTCTCGTCGGTAGCGCCGGCACGGAGGGGCGTTTTGACGTCGGTTCCGCTCTCCGCGAAAAGACAGGTGAAGATCTTGCCGTCCGCGGACAGGCGCGCGCGCACGCAATCGCCGCAGAAGGGCTGCGACACGGAAGCGATGACGCCGACCTCTCCTGAGCCGTCTCGGAAGCGATAGCGCCGGGCGACCTCGCCGCGTGCGAGAGGGGCCGCAGGTTCGAGCTCTCCCTCTCTTTGGAGGCGATCGAGAATCTCCGCTGCGGGAACGACGTCGGCCATCCGCCAGCCGTTCGACTCGCCAACGTCCATGTATTCGATGAAGCGGACAATGTGTTCCGTGCCACGAAATCGGCGCACCAGCTGGGTTGCGCTCTCCTCGTTCAACCCGCGGCGAACGACCGCGTTGATCTTGATCGAACGAAAGCCCGCCGTTTCGGCTGCAGCGATCCCGGCGAGAACGTCTTCCGGGCCATATTCGGCGTCGTTCATCTTGCGGAACAGGACCGGGTCGAGCGTGTCGAGGCTGACCGTGAGACGGGTCAACCCGCCAGCGGCGAGCGCGCCGGCCTGCGCCGCCAGAAGCGATCCGTTCGTGGTCAACGCGATGGGTACGCCAAGTGTCGACAGCCTGCGGATGAGGTCCGGCAGATCCCTGCGCAACAGCGGCTCGCCGCCGGTGAGTCTGAGCTTCCGGACGCCAAGGTCGACGAAAATCTTCGCCAGTCTCTCGATCTCCTCGAACGTCAGCAGCTCGGCTCGCGCCAGGAATGCATGATCGGGCCCATAGACCGCTCGCGGCATGCAGTAGGTGCAGCGGAAGTTGCACCGATCCGTGACGGAGATCCTCAGATCGCCCAGCGTTCGCCCCAGCCGGTCGATTGGCTGTGGCGGCTCAGCGGCAAGAATCGGCAAGCGCGTCACAGCGGGAATTCTATGCTCTCGCGTCGCGCTCGTTCAGCCCGCCCAGAGATTGAGGGAATGGCGGAAATAGAGCCAGCCCTGCAACGCGAGCGACAGGGAGAGCCAGGCCCAGCGTAGCCCGTTGCGCCTGTGCGTGCGGAGCACGGTCGCGAGAGCCCAGAAGACGGGAAAAAGCACCAGAGCGAAGCGCGTGAACGCCATGAAATGCAGACTCACGGCCGGTACGACGGTCAGCGGCAACGCGAACCAGAACAAGGTGCGGTCGTGGCGATAGAGCCAGGGCAGAGCGCAGGCCGCAGCAAGAAACACCGCCCGGTCGAGAATCGAGCCCTGAACCGAATGGATGGCGTCGACGGCGAAAAACGATCGCCCGAACGAAATCAGATCGTAGAGCTGGCGCAGAGACTGACCGCTCGCGAACAGCCCGTGGACACCGAATGCGCCGAGAGGTTGAGCAGTGGTGAGCGCATGAACGCCGAAGTAGGCCGCGGTCCCGGCGATCGGTGCGAGCCAGGGAAGCTCGCGCCAACCGCGGGGCCGCGATGCGCCGCGACCCGCCGGTGCACGGAAACGGTCGTAGAGCATGGGAACGATGACCAGAAATCCGACCGGACGGCACAGCGGCAACGCGAAGGCCGCAAGCCCTGCCCGGCCGCAGCGCCCGGCGTCGAGGGCCAGAAACAGCGCGACGGAGAGCGTCAGAAAGAGCGCTTCGGAATAGGGTAGCGCGAGGAAAAAAGCGGAAGGAAACGCCAGTAGAAAAAGGATCGTCCAGGTCGCAGTGTCGGCATCCCCGATCTCACCGATTCCTTGGCGCTTGCGGATCAGCCGCCAGAGGCCGAGAACGGCAAGGATCGACAGAAGGTTGGCGAGGAGAAGCGCCGCGCCAAGCGCCGGCAGTCGGGTGATCCAGGCCGCGGCCCGGATCGCCGCCGGCCAGAGCGGCCAGAAAGCGCTCGAAACATGTCCGGCAACATAGCCGTGCTCGGCGATGAACAGATAGTGCTGCGCGTCCCAGGTCGCCCAGCGCGTCGCTGCGGTCGGCGGCTTCTCGAAGTTGCCGTGAAAGTTGGCGAAGTAGGATGCGGAGTCGAACGGCGGGAAGACCGGCGCGGCGAAGAGCGCCGGGAGAAAGACGAGGAGGAGGCGCCAGGCGATGAGCGCTGCGATCCAGTAGCCACCTCGGGCGGTTGCGCCGGGTCCGGTGGGACGCAGGTTCAGGCTCCTGGCGGCGATACCGGCAAGCTGCCGGGTGCGGGAAGCCGCGCCGTCGCGCTCGCCAGCTCCTGCAGCCTTCGCGGCACGTCGCTCGCGACGTCGGAGTGGCGCACCCGCCAGGTCCAGTTGCCGCTTTCCTTCCCCGGAGTGTTCATTCTCGCCGCGCCGTCGAGATTCAGGACGTCCTGCAACGGAACGAGAGCGAGGTCGGCGACCGACCCATATGCCGCGCGAACCATCGCTTCGGAAATCGTTTCCGGCGTCGCGCCGAGATACGCCGTGGCCCGGCGGCGTTCGTCGTCGCCTGTTTGCCCGAACCAGCTCCGCGTCGTGTCGTTGTCGTGCGTTCCGGTGTAGGCGGCACAACGCGGTTCGTGCCGATGCGGAGCGTGTTCGCTGTCGACCTCTCCGAAAGCGAACTGCAGCACTCGCATTCCGGGAAGATCGAGTTTGCGCCGGAGAGCATGGACGCGCGCGTCGACATCGCCCAAGTCCTCAGCGAGAAGAGGAAGCTCGCCGAGCGCGCCGGCCAGAGCGCGGAAGAAGGCTTCGCCGGGTCCTTTGACCCAGCGTCCCCGGCGTGCCGTCTTCGCCTGCGCCGCGACGCGCCAATAGGCGACGAAGCCGCGAAAGTGGTCGAGGCGCAGAAAATGGGCGAATTCGAGCTGCGTGCGCAGTCGCGCGATCCACCAGCGAAACCCGTCCGCCTTCATCGCCTCCCAGCGGTAGAGCGGATTGCCCCAGCGTTGCCCATCGGCGCTGAAGTAGTCGGGAGGCACACCCGCGACGGCGCGGGGATGGCCGTCTTCCGCGAGGTCGAAAAGCTCCGGCCTGGACCAGGCATCGGCGCTGTCGGGAGCGACGTACATCGGGACATCGCCCAGAATCCGGATCCCGCGACTTTCCGCTGCGCTCCGCAGAGCGCGTGACTGCCGGAAGAAGAGTACCTGGCAGAAAATCTGAAATCGGATTTCCCCGGCAAGCGATTCGCGAAGGCGTGCGAGCGCACGTGCGTCGCGCCGCCGGGCCTCCGCCGGCCAGTCGAGCCAGGAGATCCCGCCGTATTCGCGTTTGAGCGTCGCGTAGAGCGCCCAGTCGTCGAGCCAGGCGGCGCGCCGCGCGGGAGCGCCGAAATCGGCGACAGCCGCCGAGAGATCCGGGAAGCTGCCGGACTGGAAATTGCGGAACGCGATCCGGAGAAGAGACTCCTTGCAGCGCACCGCGGTGTTGAAGTCGCACTGTGCGCTCGGTGCCACTCTCCACGGCTCGAGATCGTTCGCCGCGAGAAGTCCGTCTCCGACGAGAGCTTCAGGAGAGATGAGCGACGGATTGCCGGCGAAGGCCGAGAGTGAATTGTACGGAGAGTCGCCGAGGCCGGTCGGGCCGAGCGGCAACACCTGCCAGACGCGAAAGCCCGCGCTGACCATCCAGTCGAGCATGGCCAGCGCGCCGGGGCCGAGATCGCCGATCGGGAATTCGCCGGGAAGACTGGTCGGATGAAGCAGCAGACCGGCGGCGCGTTCACGCCGCGGCGGAACGCCGGCGGTGCGCCTTCCGGTCACTCGCGCTCGAGATAGGTGTAGCCGGAGAGCCCCTGCTCGTAGACGCGCAGAAGATCGCGGGACTCCTCGAGCGTAATGCGCTTCGAGCGCAGGGCGATCTCGGAGAATCGACGCACGTTGGCCACCAGATCCTCGCGGTCGTAGCTCACGTATTTGAGAACGTCCGCGACGGTATCGCCCGCGAGCACGTGGTCGATGTGATAGCCGCCCTCTTCGCTCAGCGAAACATGGATCGTGTTCGTGTCGCCGAAGAGATTGTGCAGATCGCCGAGAATCTCCTGATAGGCGCCGACGAGAAAGACTCCGAGGTAGTAGACCTCTTCACCGACGGTGTGGAGCTCGAGAACGTTCTTGACGTCGCGGCGATCGATGAAGTGGTCGATCTTCCCGTCGGAATCGCACGTGATGTCGGCGAGCACACCGCGCCGGACCGGCTCTTCGTTCAGCCGGTGAATCGGAACGACCGGGAAAAGCTGATCGATCGCCCACGAATCGGGCAGCGATTGAAAGATCGAGAAGTTGCAGAAATAGGTGTCGGCGAGCGCGCGCTCGAGGCCGTCGAGCTCCTCGGGGACCTCCGGCAGTTCGCGAATCATGCGCAGAATCTTGAGCGCCAGGGCCCAGAAGATGTCTTCCGCGAGAACCCGCTCGGCAAGCGAGACGTGGTTGAGATTGAAGAGGCTGAGGACCTCGTCGCGATAGCCGGCGGCGTCGTGGTAGGCCTCGAGAAGGTTCTTCCGCGAGACCTCGCGGTAGGTATCGAAGAGATGGCGCACCGGTCCCGGCGTGCCATCGGGAAGAGTCTCCGGCAGCGTTCCGACCGTGAACTCCCCGACTCCCAGAACGTCCACGATGAGCGCCGCATGGTGCGCCACGAGCGCACGCCCCGACTCCGAGACGAGAATCGGATGCGGAATGCCGTCCGCATCGCAAAGCTCCATCATCCCGAAAACGATGTCGTTGGCGTACTCCTGGAGCGTGTAGTTCATCGACGAAGGAAAATTCGTCTGCGATCCGTCATAGTCGATTCCGAGTCCGCCGCCGACATCGAGGTAGCGCAACGGTGCCCCGAGCTTCGACAGCTCGACGTAGGTGCGGCCGGCCTCCCGCAGCGCCTCCTTGACGTTGCGGATCGACGAGATCTGGCTTCCGAGGTGGAAGTGGAGAAGCTCCAGGCAGTCGAGCAGCCCCTTTTCGCGCAGGAACTCCATCGCATGGAAGAGACCGCGAGCGCCGAGTCCGAACTTGGAACGATCGCCCGCGGACGCCTCCCAGTGTCCGGCGCCACGCGCCGAGAGCCGGGCGCGAACTCCGATCGCCGGCCGCACTCCGGTGCGCTGGGCGACTTCCGCGATGAGCTGCAGCTCGGAGAACTTCTCGACGACGAGAATCACGTGCCGTCCGAGCTTCGAGCCCAGAAGCGCGGTCTCGATGTACTCCTCGTCCTTGTATCCGTTGCAGATGACGAGCGCCTCTTCGTCTTCGAGCATGCCGAGGACCGCGAGGAGCTCCGGCTTGGAACCCGCTTCCAGTCCGAAGTGATACGGCTTGCCGGCCTCGAGAAGACGTTCGACGACGTACTTCTCCTGATTGACCTTGATCGGAAACACGCCGCGATATGTCGCGTGATAGCCGTATTCGGAGATCGCGCGCAGAAACGCCTCATTGAGCTCGACCACCCGAGCCTTGAGAATCTGGGAAAAGCGGATGAGGAGCGGCGCGCCGATTCCGCGCTGTCGGACTTCGTCGACGAGATCCTTCATGTCGACCGAAGGCGTGCCCGGACCGCCCGGCTGAACGACGAGATTGCCGCGCTCGTTGGCGGAGAAATAGCCGTTTCCCCACTGCCGGATGTTGAAGAGATCGAGAGAATCCTCGAACGTCCACTTGCGATGGTTCAGCGTCGTCAATCCACTTCTCCCGGAGGCCCGCCAAGCGCGGACCATCTGCGCGGCGGGCGAAACTTTAACATCTTCTTTTCAGGGTTTCGCGAGTCGCTCTCCGCGGGTTGCCGAAGAGCGGACGAGCGGCGGGCTCAGGGTTCGTCCGACTCGACTTCGACCCGACCGGTTGTCGGGTTGGAGCTGACCGTCGCGACCGAGTAGCGCACGGTCGAGGCGCCGAAGAGCGCCTGGAACGGCGCTTCCCGCGTCTCCAGACCGCGAAACAGGTCGGGAAGCGCGCGCACGCGGGAAGCTCCGGCGCCGAGGTCGAGAACCGCGGAGCCGATAAACGCGCTGGTGGCGTCGAAGAGGTCGACGCGCACGATTCCCGCCGAAGCGTCGAGATTCGCCAGCACGAAGCTCGGCGGTGCGGCAGCGCTGTACGGAATTTCGAGCAACTCTCGCGAGGACGAGCTCCAGCCGAGAGAGGAGACCTGATGAACCGCGGCTCCGTTGCTCGAAGTCGGGTCGGAGGCCGCGTGGACGAGCGCCGTCGCTACAAGTGTTCCGAGAGCACCGGGCGATGCACACGACATCTCGACCTTCAGCGCTCCGCGCCCGGACCCGATTCCGAAAAAGAAGGGAAGAACGCCTTTCAGCGTGATGGTCGTCTGGGGATTGAGGAGAAATCGACGGACGGGTGGAGTGACGTCATAGCGAACTTCGGGCAGGAACTCGACCTCGGCGATGGCGAAGAAGGCGCCGCCGTTGACGAGCGTGAGGTCCGAAACCAGCAGGCCGTCGTTCGACTCCACGACGACCGGCAGCAGGGAAGTCCGGCTCGGCCAGATCGCGGCGTTTCCCGTGACCTCGACCGTCGCCGTGTCCACCGAGACGGCGCCCTGTGCCGTGAAGCCGCGAACGGACACGGTGTAGGTGCCGGGCTCGAGGTAGAGGTAGAAGGTCGAGAGGTCGCCCGGCGCCATGGTGACGGTGAAACCTCCGTCGCCGAAGGTCCATTCGACGCGCGTGAAGCTTCCGATCCCGCCGATGCCGAACGACGTGAGGGCTCCGGCTTCCGTTCCGCCGTCCGGAGGAATGATCTGGATCCGCGGCGCGTCGAGCAGCGGCAGCAGCGTTTCGAGAAAGGTTCCGGCGATCTGCATGTAGCCGTCGGTATTCGGATGTCCGACCGGGTCCGTGTTGCCGGGCGGCAGGTAGTAGTAGTTGTCGAAGAGACCCGGCAACCCCTCGAAGACCGCGAAGTTGTCGACCAGCCCGCGGTTCAGATCCGCGGCCACCTGCCGGAGGGTCGCGGCGAGTGCAGCCGTCGCGGTGTTGTCGGCGTCGACGAGCGCGGTCGGGATCCTGGGGATCGGCGTCGCATGAACGGCGACCATTCCTAGCGCCTCGGCGCGGGTCGCCATCTCGTTGAGGTTGAACCGGATCGACTCAATCCCGGTGCGATGCGAAATATCGTTCGTTCCCTCCATGAGCAGAAAGAAATCTCCGCCCTCGGCGAGAACGCTGTCGACGCGCGAGAGACCCTGGCTGGAGGTCTCGCCGCCGACGCCGTGATTGTCGACCCGGCAGTTGTGGCCGGACTGATCGATCCACCGGTCGAGCCGCTTGGTGTAACCGCCCCCCAAGCTCGAGGTGTCCCCGTAGCCCTCGGTGATGCTGTCGCCGAAGGCGATCAGGACGATCGGCTCGTCGGCGCGTGCCACGGGCACGAACGGCCCGAGGAGCAAGAGGGCGGCGACGAAGAGGAAAGGAGATCGAAGGGTCATGGCGGGGCCCGAAACACGAGCCGCGTAAGTGTAAGGATCCACGCGGATACCTGTCAACGAAGACCGCCCGTCGCGAGGGCCGACGACCGCGCTAGACTGGCTGCGGTGAATCCCCTGAAGACGAACGACCTGCCGGAGAACATCACGATCGAGGAGGGAGCCGCGATCCGCCTGGCCGTCGAAGAGGCGGAGCGTCACTCCGGCGCTGAAGTCGTCGCGCTTGCCTTGGCGAGCGCCGACGATTACCCGGTCGCCTCCTGGAAGGGCGCTGCGGTCTGCGGATTTGCCGCTGCCATCGGCGGAGCCGTGATGGCGCCCCTTCCGGCGCTCGGCCTCGCCCGGGCATCCTGGATGCTTCTGCTCGTCGCCCTCGGATTCGTCGTGGGGGCCCTGTCGGTGGTCGTGATCCCGCCCTGGCGAAGGTGGCTCTGCGGGCATCGGCTTCTCGAAAGGCGGCTGGAACAGCGGGCTCGAGAGGCTTTCCTCGTGTACCAGGTTTTCAAGACGCGCGACCGCACGGGAATTCTCGTCGCCGTCTCGGGCTTCGAACGCCGGGTCGCCGTCATCGCGGACGAAGGGATCCATGCCGTGGTTCCCGAGGGGACGTGGCAGAAGCTCGCCAACGAAACGGCGGCCATCGTGAGAACTTCCGGTCCCGGGGCCGGATTGCTGGCGGCCGTGCGCCAGGCGGGAGAGATTCTCGCGACGCATGGCCTCGCGCGACGCAGCGACGACCAGAACGAGCTTCCCGACGGCGTCCGCGGCGAATTCCGCTAGCTCGCCCGCCGACGGTGAGCTCTCCACAGACCGGCCTTTCCGGTCGCATGTTAATCTGAGCATCCACTCGCAAGGAGTTTCCCGCAATGAACCAGCCACTCACCCCTGAAGTCGCCCCCAAGCAGGGCATGTCCACGATGGTCAAGGTCTTGCTCGGATGCGGCGTACTGCTGCTGCTCGGAGTCGGCAGCTGCGTGGTCGTCTCGGGATACTTCCTCAAGAAGGGCGTCAACAAGTTCTCCGACTTCGCGAAAGAGGTCGAGTCGAACCCGGACGCGGCGGTCGTTCGGGCGGCGGAGCTCGCGCTGCGCATGAACCCGGATGTCGAGGTGCTTTCGGCGGATCCCGCGGCCGGAAAGATCACCGTGAAGGACAAGAAGACGGGCAAAGTCGTGACCTTCAACATGGATGACATCAAAGCCGGCAGGTTCTCCATGACCGAGGACGGACACGAGACGAAGGTCGACCTCGACGCGACGGCAGCGAACGGCGGCCAGATGAAGGTCACGACCGACGAGGGTACGGCGGTCTTCGGTGCCGGTGCCCAGAAGTCCCCGGAATGGATTCCGGATTACCCGGGTGCCCGCACGGAGGGTCTCGCGAACATCGAGGCCAAGGGTGAGAAGAGCGGCACGTTCACGTTGCGCACCGCCGATTCGTCGGACACGTTGCTGGCTTTCTTCGAGGCGAAGCTGAAGGCAGCGGGCTTCAAGGTCGAAAAGGCGAGCCTGAGCGTCAACGGAGCACCGAGCGGAACGATCACCGCCACCGACGACAAGCGTCAGCTGTCGATCACGGCCGCGGCGCAGGACGGCGAGACCCAGGCCCTCGTGACCTACAACGAGAAGCCCTGAGTCGCGAGCCCTGAGCTTCTTCGCAAGGCAGACCAGCGGTTCGGTCGTCTGCGCGTCGTGCGGGCGACTGGTCGGCGTCAAGGACGAGCGCTGCTTCCACTGCGGCCGGAGGAATCCGGCGCTCTGGGGGTTCGCGCCGTTCCTTCGCCGGCTGGGAGACGACCTCGGCTTCGTGCAGATCCTCATGGGAGTCTGCGGAATCCTCTACGTCGTCGCACTGCTCATGTCTCCCGGTGCGCTGGTCGCGCGCCTGTCGCTCGACCTGCTTTCGGTGCAGCAGTACCCGCTGCTCCTGCTTGGCGCGAGCGGCGCCTTCCCGGTTATCGTCGGCGGTCACTGGTGGACGCTCCTCAGTGCGTCGCTTCTGCATGCGAGTCTGCTGCACATCGTCTTCAACATGCTCTGGGTGCGCGATCTCGCTCCTCCGGTCGCCAAGCTCTACGGCGCCGGCAGGATGGTGCTCATCTGGACAGCGGCCTCCGTCGGCGGATTCGGGCTGAGCACGCTTGCCCAGTGGTTCGTTCCGCCGTTGCCCTTCTTCGGCCCGCGCGCGATGGTGACCGTGGGAGCGTCGGCGGCGATTTTCGGGCTGCTGGGAGCGCTCGTCTGCTACGGCCGGCGCAGCGGTCAGTCGACCATGCGGCAGCAGGTCTGGAAATGGGCGGTCGTGATGTTCATCTTCGGGATCATCATGCCCGGCGTCGATAACTTCGCGCATTTCGGCGGCTTCCTCGGCGGCTACGTAGCGGCGCGATGGCTCGATCCGCTGCGGCCGGAAAGACCGCAGCACGTCCTCCTCGCCGTCGTCTGCCTGATCGCGACGCTCGGCGCCGTGGTCGCTTCGATACTCACGGTCGGCGATCTCACGCCCTACCTGCAAGGAAATTCATGAGTGAAAAGAAGCCCAAGCTGAAACTCGAATCGGTCTGGCGAGAGGCGAAACTTCTCGTCTGGCAGCAGCGCCGGCGCCTCGGTTGGGCGCTGCTGCTCATGCTCATCGGACGTCTGGCGGGACTGGTTCTGCCGGCGTCGTCGAAATATCTGATCGACGACGTTCTCGGGAAAGGCGACCGCGCGCTGCTTCTGCCGCTCGCGCTGGCGTCGGGGGTGGCGACGATCATCCAGGCGGCGACCGGGTGGGGCCTCGCGAATCTGCTCGGCATCGCGGCGCAGAGGCAGATCGCCGAGATGCGCAAACGGCTGCACGCCCATGTCGTCCGGCTCCCCACGAGCTTCTTCGACGGCACCAAGAGCGGCGAGCTCATTACGCGCGTCATGACCGACGCCGAGGGAATCCGCAATCTCGTCGGAACTGGACTGGTGCAGCTCGTCGGCGGCGTCGTCACGGCGATCCTCGCTCTTGGCGTCCTCTTCTGGCTCAACTGGCATCTGACCCTGGCGATTCTCGGCGTCCTGGTCGTCTTCGGCGGGATGCTGTCGTACGCCTTCCGCCGTCTCCGGCCGATCTTCCGCGAGCGCAGCAAGATCCAGGCGGAGATCACCGGACGCCTGGGCGAGTCGCTCGGCGGCGTGCGCATCGTCAAGGCGTACACGGCGGAGAAGTTCGAGGAGTCGGTCTTCGGCGCCGGGATCGACCGTCTGTTCGAGAACGTGCGCAGCACCATGAGCGGTGTCGCCGGGCTCACCAGCGCATCCACGGCCCTCCTCGGCGTCGTCGGCGTGATCATGATGCTGGTGGGCGGGCGCTCGATCCTCGCCGGTACCATGACTCTCGGCGACTTCATCATGTACATCTTCTTCAGCGGGCTTCTGGTCGCTCCGGTTGCCGAGATCGCGTCGATCGGCACGCAGCTCACCGAGGCTTTCGCCGGTCTCGACCGGATCCGCGAGATCTTCGGCAAAACCACCGAAGACGACGAGGATGCGTCTCGCCAGCCCATCGAGTCGATGCGCGGCGAGGTCGAGTTCGAAGATGTCTGGTTCGAATACCAGGCGGATACGCCGGTGCTGAAGGGCGTCTCGTTCCGCTCGCCCGCAGGTTCGACGACAGCGCTCGTCGGCTCATCAGGTTCCGGCAAGAGCACGCTGATCGGTCTCGTCATGGCGTTCAATCGCCCGAGCCGCGGGAGGATCCGCATCGACGGCGAGGATCTCGCCAACCTGCGGCTGCGCGACTATCGCCACCACCTCGGCGCTGTCTTTCAGGACAACTTCCTGTTCGACGGCACCATCGCCGAGAACATCGCCTATTCGAGACCGGAAGCGACCGCGGACCAGATCCGCGCCGCAGCGAAGGTGGCGCATTGCGACGAGTTCGTCACGGCTTTCGAAAAGGGCTACGAAACGATCGTCGGTGAGCGCGGCGTCAAGCTTTCGGGCGGACAACGGCAGCGGGTGGCCATCGCCCGCGCGGTGCTGGCGAATCCGACGCTGCTCATTCTCGACGAAGCGACCTCGAGTCTGGACAGCGAAAGCGAAGCGATGATTCAGGACGGCCTCGCGAAACTGCGCGCCGGACGAACGACGTTCGTGATCGCGCATCGCCTTTCGACCATTCGCAGCGCAGATCAGATTCTCGTCATCGAAGGCGGAGAAGTGGTCGAGCACGGGTCGCACACCGAGCTCCTCGCGCGCGCCGGCCGCTACAAGCAGCTCTACGACCGCCAGTACCGTCTCGAAACGGACCGCTTCATCAACCCGGGCGAGGACTTCACACCGGCCGCCCTCGCGTCGGGACCGGCGCGGGTGGCCGTGACTCCTTCAGGCAGTCTCTGACCTCCCGCCCCGGGCAGCGGCTGCGGTAGGATTCCGGGAGACCCATGCGACGAAGCCTCCTGTTCGTTCTCGCTTTGCTGCTGCCGGCCGTTGCCCGCAGCCAGGACTGGCGTGGTCCCGTCACGCTCGATGTTCTCGTCGAAGACGCCAAGGGAAAAAACATCCCCGGGGCCGAGATCCTGCTCGTCTACCTTTCGCCGGACGGCGGCGGCAGCCTGCCGTCGGTCCTGACGGACAGCGACGGCAAGGCAAGCATCGGCGGCCTCGCAGCGGGGCAGTGGAACGCGGAAGTTCGCCATGCGGGCCACATGAGCTACCGCGCGGAGCTCGCGCTCGCTGCGGACGGCAAGCCGGCAGTTCTCTCGGCCGCGCATCAGATGGCGCCGGGCGCAGTGTCCACGATGAAAGTGCATTTTTCCCGCGGCCGTGGCGGAGTCGTCCCGACGCCGCAGACGACCGCCGTCGCACCGTCGCCGAACCCTGCGATCGCTTCCGGCGCGGCTCCAGCTCCGGCGCCCGCCCCGGTCGTTGTTTCGCCCGCGGGCCCGTCTCCGGCAGAGCCCAAAGCGTCGGCAGGGGTCGAACCCGCAAAGCCGCCCGTGGCTCCGCCGGTGGCGCCACCCGCTGCTCCGGTGGCGCCTCCGGTTGCCGCACCTTCCGTGGTGAGTCCGCAGCCCGTTCCGGCTCCGGCTTCGGGTCCCGCTCCGGCTCCGGCGGCCGCGAGCGCTCCGAAACCGGACGTTCCAGGACCGCGGCCTTCCTCTGCCCCGGTGCCGGCTCCGGCGCCGGCTCCGGTGCCGCCTCCGGTCGTGGCGCCGCCAAAGCCCGTTGCACCGCCGCCGGCTCTGTCCTCCGCGCCGCCGGTTGTCGCTCCTCCAGCGCCCGTCGCCGCTTCTGCAGCGTCCGCGGCAGCGATCCCGGCGCGGCAGCGGCTGTGCGTCGAGTGCCCCGCCGGGGAAGCCGCGGCGTGGGGAGAGGCGGCGATCGAAGGGGGAGCAACCGCCGGGTGCCCTGCAGATCTCGGCGCGCGTTTGGCGAAGGTCGCTCTCGCGGACGTCGCTGCGCTTTCCGCTTCCGTCGGGGCGGGCTGCCGCGTGATCGAAGTCGACCTTCCGGCCGGCGCGCGCTTCACCGGGTTCCGCTACGAGAGCTCGAGCGCCGGTCTCACCGCGGACTGCCTGCCGGGACGAGGCTGTCCGGCGGGTGGCTGCAGATTCCCGATCGAGCCCGTACTGCGCCAGGACGGCAATCGCACGATTCTTCTCGTCGCCTTCGAGAGCACCGCTCCCGACCTCCGACGCGCCGTCGTCGCCGGCTACTCGACTTACAACAAGAAGAAGTAAAGCCGCTCCCCAAGCCGACGGAGTTTGCCGGAGGCCAGTCGTCCGCTTCGGTCAGGCCGGTGCGACTTCGACGCGCGCGTCGTTGAAGCAGGCGCTCGCGCCGAGATCGGAAAGGGTGTCCGGCGCGAGAGCACAAGCGGTCGCGCCGTTCTCCGTGTTGTGCGCCCAGAGGCCTTTGGGCAGCTCCACGACTCCCGGCCGCATGTCGGCGGAGACGTGGAGGTTGCAGACCACCTCGCCGAGCGCATTCGAGACCCGTACCCGCTGGCCGCTGGTCAGACCCCGAGCTGTGGCGTCTGCGGGGTGCATCTCGAGCGGGACCGGTCCCCTGCGCAACTGGCCGAGCGTCGAGCTGATCGTCCGGTTCGTTGCCGGAGAGACGAGCGCGAGCGGAGCCGCCGCTGTCGCGGGATCGGGCTGATAAGCATAGAGACCCTCTGGCGCTTCGGCGTCGAGCGCGACCGGAACGAGATGGATCTTGCGATCGTCGGTCTTCGGAAAAACGTCGACGAACTGCACCGGAGAGGATCCCGTCGGCGGCAAGGCGAATCCGCGCGCGCCGAGCTCCTCGCGAAGCTCGGCACCCCTGCCACTCGAGTCGAGGATTGCCGAGATCGCGGCGTCCTCCGTCGGAATCTCGCCTTCCGTCGCGACGCCCGTGCGCACCGCGAGGTCGGCGAAGACGGAGTAGTTCGAGCGCGCTTCTCCCGCGGGTGCGACGACGGGCGAGATGGCCTGCAGAGCGTAGGCACCGTATCCGCGCATGAGCTCTCGGTGCTCGAGGAAGGTCGTCGACGGGAGCAGGAGGTCTCCGTAGCGCGCGGTATCCGTCATCACCTGGTCGAAGACGACGGTGAACAGGTCTTTCCGTTCGAGTCCGCGACGGACGAGAGTCTGATTCGGCGTCGTCATCAGAGCGTTCGAGTTGTAGACGAACAGCAGACGCACGGGATTTCCGGCGTCCGCCTCGAGCGCGCTTCCCAGCTGGTTCATGTTGATGATCCGGGTCGCGCTTTCTGGACCGGCAATTTTTTCGGCGCTCATCTTCCACGCGGCCGAGTTCGACATCGTGTACCCGCCGCCACGGACTCCGAATTTGCCAGCGACCGCCGGTAGTGCGAGGACTGCCGCGACGGCCGAGCCACCGTTGCGATTGCGCTCCAGTCCCCAGCCGCAGCGGACGACCGCGGGAGAGATCGCCGCATAGAGCTCGACGAAGCGCTCGAGATCCGCGAGCGGAATCTCCGCGAGCGCTGCCGCGCGCGCGAGCGTCCAGGGAGCGGCGCGACGCTCGAGCTCGTCGGCGCGCGTCGTGTGTTCGTCGAGAAAGGCGCGGTCGGCCCGGCCGGTCGCGAAGAGCTCGCGGATGACGGACAGCGCGACGACAAGATCGGTTCCCGGGCGCAGAGCGAGATGAAGGTCGGCCTGCTTGGCGAGCGGCGTCGCTCTCGGGTCGATGACCACGAGCTTGGCGCCCGCATCCCTCGCCGCCTGGATCTGCGGCACGAGGTGAATGCCCGACGCGGACGGATTGCATCCCCAGATGACGATCAGGCGGGAAGCGCGAAAGTCGGCGTGCGCGACACCCTCCATCTTGCCGTAGAGCCCGGCGGAGGCGCGACCGGTTGCCGCTGCGCAGACGGTGCGCGCGAGTCGCGAGGCACCGAGCCGGCGAAACAGGAGTGCGTCGGTCGTGTCCTGCGAGAGATATCCGTTCGAACCGCCGTAGGAGTAGGGGAGGATCGCCTCACCGCCGAAGCGATCGCGGGTTTCGACGAGCTGTTTGGCGAGCGAGCTCAACGCGAGATTCCACGAGATCGGCTCGAAGACTCCTTCGCCTTTCTCTCCGACCCGGCGCATCGGCTGCAGGAGCCGGTCCTTGCCGTAGAGCTGCTCGGGAAACCGGCGGACCTTGGCGCAGATGTAGCCCTCGGTGATGGGATTGCGATCTGAAGCGCCGTCCAATTTGGTCACTCTCCCGTTTTCCACGGTGACCTCGAGACTGCAGGCGTCAGGGCAGTCGAGCGGACAGGCGGAGATCACTTTCACAGGAAGAAGTCCGCGATCAGAGGCTGACCGGGCTCGACGGCGTAGCTGTCGAGGTCGGTGATTCCCGCGCCTCGAAGCACCTCGTCGTCGATGAAAAAGTTGCCGCTGCAGCTCCGCGAAGGCTGCGTGAGTATCCAGTGCGCGGCGTCGGCGAGGATCTCTGGCTTCCGGCTGTTGCTGGAGGAAGCCAGGCCGCCGAGCATCGCCAGCGCCGCGGTGTCGATCGCCGTGCGAGGCCAGAGTGCGTTCACGGCCACGCCGTCGCTGCGGAACTCTTCGGCCATTCCGAGAACGCACATGCTCATGCCGTATTTCGCCATCGTGTAGGCAACATGACCGGCGAACCACCGGGGATCGAGATTCAACGGTGGAGAGAGATTGAGGATGTGCGGGTTCGCGGCCTTCTTGAGGTCCGGCAGACAGGCCTGGGAGCAAAGGTACGTTCCCCGCACATTGACCGAGAACATGAGGTCGAATCGCTTCATCGGCGTTTCGAGCGTACCGGTGAGGCTGATTGCCGAAGCGTTGTTGACGAGGATGTCGATGCCCCCGAAGCGTTCTCGCACGGCGTCGACCGCGGCCTTCACCTGCGACTCCTCCCGGATGTCGCACGGAATCGCGAGCGCCTTTCCGCCGGCGGACTCGATCTCCTCCGCGGCGCTGTAGATCGTGCCCGGAAGGCGCGGATGAGGCTCGGTTGTCTTCGCGAGAACGGCGACATTGGCGCCGTCGCGCGCGGCCCGAAGTCCGATCGCGAGGCCGATTCCGCGCGACGCGCCGGAGATGAGCAAAGTCTTGCCGCTGAGTGTGGTCATGGGTCCCTTTTTCGCCGGCGCATTGCGCATTTCATCTTAGCCCTTCGCGGCGTCCGGACCGAGGGCCAAAACGACAGGTCGCGACAGCCAATCGCGCTCGGCTAAGCTCTGCTGTCGTGAGTCTCGAGCGCTTCGATCCGCGAATCCGCGGCTGGTTCACCCGCCGGTTCGGCCCCCCGACGGAGATCCAGCGTCTCGCCTGGGAGCCCATCTCCCGTGGCGAGAACGTCCTGCTCAGCGCGCCGACCGGCAGCGGCAAGACGCTCACGGCGTTTCTCTGGGCTCTGCAACAGCTCGCCACGGGCGCCTGGGAAGACGGCACGACGCGGATTCTCTATGTCTCGCCGCTCAAGGCTCTCAATTCCGACATCGAGCGCAACCTCATCGAACCGTTGGCTGGAATCGCCGCTGCGTTCGCTGCCGACGGGAAGGACCTGCCGGCCATCCGAGTCGCGACCCGAAGTGGAGACACCTCTCCGGGCGACCGGCAGAAGATCCTTCGGCGCCGCCCCGAGATCCTGATCACCACTCCCGAAAGCCTCAATCTGCTGCTCAACTCGCGTGCTGGAGCAGCCCTCTTCGCCGGACTCAAAACGGTCATTCTCGATGAGATTCACGCGGTCGCGGCCAGCAAGCGCGGGACGCACCTCATCACCGCGGTGGATCGGCTGGTGCTCGTCGCCGGCGAGTTTCAGCGCATCGCGCTGTCGGCGACCGTTCGCCCGCTCGAGCGGATCGCGAAGTGGGTCGGCGGCTATCGGATCGAGCGCGCTGCCGACGATCGGCCGCGATACGTTCGCCGACCGGTGACCGTGGTCGAGTCGCGTCAGCAGAAGCGCTACGACGTCGAAGTGCGTCTGCCCGAGGCGCTTGCGGGAGCACCGGGGGAGAGGCTCGAGGGCGACGCACTCTGGAACGCCATCGCCGACGACCTGCGCGAGAAGATCCGCGCCGCACGTTCGACCCTCGTTTTCACCAACAGCCGGCGGCTGGCGGAGAAGCTCACGCGGATGATCAACGACCGGGCGGCCCGCGAGCTCGCCTGGTCTCATCACGGATCGCTCGCTCGGGAGCTGCGCTCGGCGATCGAGCACCGGCTCAAGGCGGGAGAGCTGCCGGCGCTCGTCGCCACGAGCTCGCTCGAGCTCGGCATCGATATCGGCGCTCTGGATCAGGTGCTGCTGGTGCAGGCGCCGCGATCGCTGGCATCGGCGGCGCAGCGCATCGGCAGGGCAGGTCACGCGGTCGGAGCTGTGAGCCGCGCCCGGCTGTACCCGACGCATGCGCGCGATTTCGTCGAATGCGCGGTCGCGGCTCGAGCAGTTCTCGACGGAGCGATCGAACCCGTCGAGCCGGTGCGCGCGCCGCTCGATCTCCTGGCGCAATGGATCGTGGGAATGGTCGCCCTCGAGCGCTGGCGGACGGACGATCTCTTCGACGTCCTGCGTGCCAGTGAGCCGTACCACGACCTGACACGGCGACAGTTCGATCTCGTCGTCGAAATGCTTGCCGGACGCTTCGCCGATGCGCGGATCGCCGAGCTCCGCCCGCGGATCGCCTTTGATCGCCTCGACGGAACGGTCGCCGCACGACCCGGAACGGCGCGTCTTCTCGCGCAGTCGGGCGGCACGATCCCGGACCGCGGCTATTTTCAGCTGCGGATCGAGGAGTCGAACGCCCGTCTGGGCGAGCTCGACGAAGAGTTCGTCTGGGAGCGAGTGCTCGGCGACACTTTCCTGCTCGGAACGCAGTCCTGGCGCATCCGCCGCATCACGGCCAACGAAGTTCTCGTCGCTCCGGCGCGCAGCGGGGTCACTCTCGCCCCCTTCTGGCGCGCGGACGGCCGGGACCGCGGCCACGTCTTTTCGGAGGCGATCGGAGAGTTCCTCGAAGAGATCGAAGGCAAGCTCGACCGGCCCGAGGTCGAGATCGAGCTCCGGGAGTCCTATCCCCTCGATACGCTCTGCGCCCGCGAGCTCGTGCGCCTGCTGCGCGAGGTTCGGACGGTTTTCGGCGGGCTGCTGCCGCACCGACACCGGCTGGTCTTCGAAGAGACGGCGGAGCGCGGTTCGACCTCGCCCGACGGCCGGCGGCAGCACGTGCTGTATACATTCTGGGGCGGCACGCTCAACCGCCCTCTGGCGATGGCGCTCGCCGCGGCCTGGGAGGAGGCGGAGGGTTCGACGATCGAGACGCTCGCGGACGACGATGCCGTCCTTCTGATCCTGCCTGCCGGTGCCGATCCGCGGGAGCTTCTCGCGTCGGTCACTTCCGCGCGTCTCGAAGCCCTGCTGCGCAGCCGGCTCGAGGGCTCCGGCTTCTTCGGCGCGCAGTTCCGCCAGAACGCTCAACGCGCACTGCTGCTGCCGCGTGCCGGCGCCGGCCGCAGAACGCCGCTCTGGGTATCGCGCGAAAACGCCAAGAAGCTTCTCGAGGCGGTGGCGCGGTTCGACGATTTTCCCGTGACGCTCGAGACCTGGAGAAGCTCTCTGCACGACGAGTTCGACCTGCCGAATCTGCGGCGCCACCTCGAGGAGCTCGAGACCGGCGAGATCGCCGTGGAGCGCGTCCGCAGCGAACGCGCCTCGCCCTTTGCGTCCGGCTTGCTGTGGTGGCGGAACAACTCGCTGATGTACGAGGACGACGTGCCCGGTGCACGACGCGCGACCTCGCTGCGCGGAGACCTGCTGCGCGAGATCGCCCTGGGTGAAGAGCGGCCGAAGATTCCTCGCGCGCTCGCCGAAGAGTTCGCAGCGAAGGTGCAGCGGCTGCTTCCCGGATACGCGCCGCAGACGTCGAGCGAGCTCCTCGAGTGGGTGAAGGAGCGCCTGGCCATTCCGGAGGCGGAATGGCGAGCTCTCTGCGAGGTCATCGATCGCGAAACCGCAGGCGCTTCCTCCGCCATGGTCACCGAGCTCGAAGAGGCAGAGAAGATCCTGCCCGTCGGCGCCCCGGCGGTGGGCCAGGTGGCGACGGTCGCGCGGGAGAACCTTGGCCGACTGGGGCTCCAGCCGCCCGGAGGGCCGGCCGTCGAGGGTCTTGCGCTGGAGTCGCTGCTCGAAGAGTGGCTTCGTTTCTATCCGCCGGTGCCCGTCGACTTCGTCGTGGAATTCTGGGGCCGGGCCCCGGGAGAGGTCGACGCCGCCATCGCGGCCCTGGCGCAGGCGGAACGGGTCGTTGTCGGCGATCTCGTGGAATCGGGCTCGCCGGTGCGACAGGTCGTCACGATTGCAAATCTCGAGACACTGTTGCGCTGGCGGCGAGCTGCAGCTCGCGCGGCATTCGAGCCCCTGCCGGCCGGAGACCTCCCTCTCTTTCTCGCCAGCTGGCAAGGGCTGACGGAGCGCGCGACGGGCGGCGCCGGACTGCAGGAGGTCCTCGAGCGTTCCTTCGGACTCTCGCTTCCCGTCCGTGCCTGGGAGTCGGACTACTTTCCCGCGCGGCTGGAACCGTACTTTCCGGCCTGGCTCGACAATCTTTTCGAGAGCAGCGAGCTCCGATGGTTCGGTACGGGCAGGGAAAGAATCGCATTCTCCTTCCGACCCGATCTCGATCTTTTCCTCGATCCCTCCGGGGTCGGATCGCCTGCCGCGGGAGATGCCGAGTCCGATGCCGGGAAAATCCGCGGGATTCTTCTCTCGGAACCGCGCGGAGCGGAGATCGACGCGCTGGTCGACGCCAGCGGATTTTCGAATGCACGCGTGAACCGAGCGCTCTGGGATCTCGCATTCCGCGGTCAGGCATTCTGCGAAACGTTTCGGCCGCTGCGCGATGCCATCGGATCGGATTTCACGTTTCCGGAGCCTTCGCGCGAAGAAGCCTCCTTCGGCCGGCAGGGGCGGAGGAGCGCCTTCCGCCGTTGGCAGGGCCAGCGCACGCCGAACGGACGATGGCGGGCCGCGGAGCTCGAGGTCACGCTGACCCCGGACAGCGCCGGCGGCGATGCGATCGTTCTCGCGGAGCGCGATCGCGAGCGCGCCCGTCTGCTGCTCGATCGCTACGGGGTCGTCTTCCGTGAGCTCCTCGCGAACGAACTGCCGCAGCTCGGATGGGGCCGGCTCCTGCGCGCGCTGCGCGGTCTCGAGCTCTCCGGGGAAATTGTCGCCGGACGATTCTTCGACGGTCCGCTCGGGTTGCAGTTCGCGTTGCCGTCGGCCCTGCGCCAGTTGAGCGAGGTGCTGCCGCGGTCGGCCAGCTGGTGGTGTTCGGCCATCGACCCGGCGTCGCCCTGCGGCCTCGAAATTGCCGGCCTGCACGGGAACTATCCGCGGCGGCTGGCGACGACTCGGCTCGCTTTCACCGGCGCTGAATTGCAGGCTGTTTTTTCGCGCTCCGGGCGGGAGATCCGCTTCCAGATTCCACCGGGTCATCCGGAACTTCCGCGCCTGCTCGAGCCGCTGCGCATCGCGCTCACCCGGAGCGTCGCGCCCGAGAGCGGGATCGACGTGGAAACCATCAACGATCTGCCTGCGGCGGAGAGTCCCTACTTCGAGGCTTTCGCAGCCTTCGAGCGCGTGCGTGACGGTGGACGCTTGCGCCTGCGCAGGAGCTACGCCAGCCGGCCGATCGACTCGCGTTGAGCCGCACTGCATGGTCGCTCGTCGCGGCAACTTGGTAGTCTCACATCGCCACGCGGAACCAGCGTGGCTCGCCGGAGCGACCAGAGAGGACCGATCACCCATGAAGCAACTGCCGCTTTTCCTTGCCCTTCTCGCCTGTACGGCCGGATTCTCCGCTGCGCCAGCCGTTGCGGGCGAACACCGACTCGGCGTCGGAGTTCACTACTGGCGGAGCATCGATCAGTTGAGCGACGACTTTCCGGATCTCAACATTCAGGACGACGGAGTTTCGGAGGTCGTCTCGTACCAGTATCTCGCCGGATTCATCCGTTTCGAAGCGGACGCGGAGTATTACGACAAGGGCTTCCAGGGCTCGACAGACTGGGCGGTTTCGCCGGAAGTCTTCATTCTCGCCGGGCGCGGCGTCTACGGCGGCGTCGGGATCGGAACGACGTACTCCGACTTCGGACATGGCAGCTGGTCGGACCCGTTCTACATCGCGAAGGCGGGTGTCGATTTCCTGCTGCTGCCGAAGATTCACCTCGACGTCAACGCGGACTACCGCTTTCTGAAGTGGAAGGACATCGACAACTACGACAGCGACACGATCACATTCGGCGCGACGGTTCGCGTCGGTTTCTAGAACCAGGGAGAAAACATGGCGATTCGCAAATCGAATGCCGTCTGGAACGGCGGCTTGCAGGATGGCAACGGGACGATGAAGCTTGGGAGTGGAGCTTTCGAAGGAAAGTACTCCTTCTCGTCGAGATTCGAGGACGGAACCGGGACGAACCCGGAGGAGCTTCTCGCAGCAGCACATGCCGGCTGCTTCTCGATGGCGCTCGCCGCGGGACTGGGACGTGCCGGCTTCTCGCCCAAGCGGGTTGCCAGCGAAGCGCGCGTGCAACTTCTCAAGAACGACGCCGGGCTCGCCATCACCCGCATCGAGCTCGATGTCGAAGCGGAGGTGCCGGGAATCGATGCCGCGACCTTCGCGCAGCAGGCCGAAGCGACGAAGGCGAGCTGCATCATCTCCCGGGCGCTCTCCCCCGACATCCAGGTCGTTCTGTCGGCACGTCTCGTTTGAGGTGAAGGCGGGCCAGATCCGGCTGCTGGCGCTTCTTGCCGTGGTCGTGACGCTTTTCGCGACCTACCGCTGGTGGGCGAGTGACCAGCGCCGGATCCGTGCCCGGTTCGCGAGCCTGCAGACCGAGCTCGAAAAGTCAGGCAAGGAGGGAACGCTCGACCGCTTCGCGCATGCGCGCGCCGTCGACAAACTCTTCGCCGACGGATTCGTGATCCGGGCGCAGCCGTATGAAGGAACTCTGACCGACCGGCAGGAGCTCATGGCGGTCGTCGATCGTTACCGCGAAAGCGCCGAGACCGTCCGGGTCGGCGCATCCGACGTCCTCTTGACGGTGCGCGAGAACGCGACCGCAGAGATGAGCGCGATCGTCGAGGCCGTCGGGGAGCGGGCCGGAGGGCCCGGTCGCGAGCGGCTTCGCCTGCGGATCGCCTGGCGGAAGGACGACGGCGAATGGCGAATCCAGGAGCTCGAAGTCCTGGAGGTTCTCGACAGCTCCGGGCTTTTCTTCTGAGCGCTCGCGTTCAGAACCACCAAGCGAGCGCGAAAATTCCGAGCATCGCGATGAGCACGGTGACTTTCGCGACGGCGGCGACGAGCATCGCGAGCCAGGTCGCCAGCCCGACTTTTCCCGCCTGACGCAGGTCACGACGCGCGTACCACTCGCCGGCGAGCGCGCCGAGGAACGGTCCGAAAAGCAGTCCCGGAATCCCGAAGAAAAGACCGACGAGGGAACCGCAGAAGGCTCCCGCAAGCGCCCACCGGCTCGCACCGGCGCGCCGCGCGCCGAGTGCCGTCGCCGCGATGTCGACGAGGAAGGTCAAACCGGCGAGAAGAAAGAGCAGCCCGAGGGTCCAGCCGCCGACGCGCTGGAAGTCATCGGCGGCGGCTCCGGCGAGAAGTCCGAGGAAGACCAGCGGCGCGCCTGGAATCGCCGGGACGATCACCCCCGCGAAGCCGACGGCGACCAGAAGCAGAGCCAGGAACCAGAGGGCGGCCGGCATGATCAGCGGACGGGCGCCGGCGAGACCCGCGTCGCTCGCGGGAACTCGCAGGTCGTGACGGTCGCGGCGAGCAGAACAATTCCGCCCGAAGCCGGAAGCTCGATCCGAGATCCGGTCGGGGACACGGGGAAGTCGATCGCGAAGAAATGAATCGGCCGGCACGCATCGATCCGGCCGCGACGGTCGTAACGGTGGGGAACCACGAGTGCCACCGGCGCGGGTTCGAAGAATCCCGGGATCACGCGATGAGAGGGCCTGCCGAGCCAGTTGCGCTCGAGCTCGTCGAAGCGCCCGAGGGGAGAAAATCCGCCTCCCACCTCGACGGTTCGGACCGCTCCGTCGATCCGGAATTCCGCACGCGCCTGTTGCGGAAATGCCGCGGCAAGCAGCCAGAGGCGCTCGAATCCCGCCTCGATCTGAAGACACTGGCCGGCACAGCGCAGCCCGGCGAACTCGCCGGAACGATGAGCATGCGAAAGGTCGAAATGGATACCGCGATGCGTCGCCGATCGCGGCAGCAACTCTCGCGGAACCGAGAAGCCTCGACCATCGAGCCCGCCGTCTCGCGATCGCTCGCCGCGATCCAGCACCGCAGCGCAATTCCACTCCACCCCTCGCAACGCCATCGCCGTGGGCAACGACAGAAGGCTCGCTGAAGGAGGGTCGAAATGCAGAGCGAGAGCGCTCAGGCCGAATCTCTTGAGCGAGATCTTCGGAGGCAGCTCGAGCGGGCCCAGTGACCCTGCGTCCGGCCAACGGTTCGGCGGAGGAGGGTCGGGCTCAGGACTGACCTCGCCTCGGCCCGGCCCCTTTGCCGAATCCTTTCGCGTCTCCGATGCCGCAGCGGTCCGGACCCTCGCAGGTCTTTCGAGCCCGTCGACGAGAGCGGCCGCCTTCAGGCCCGGTGAGTGATTCAAAACGATATCTGCCGCATTCCCGCTGCATTCCCGCAGTCGAAGAATGAGACCTTCGCCGTCCTCCGCTGGCTTGAGCGCCTGGATCGCGATGTGCTCCGAGTCGATCGCGAGGAACGAGCGCGTCTTCGGTCGTGGAGCGGCGGAACGCGTTCTTTCTCTCGCGTCCGGCTTCACGACGAAGGCGTGCAACGGCTGGTTGAGTCTTTCCGCGAAACGGGCGATCGCGGAGATCGAGTCGTCGCTGTCGAGCGGCCGGATGGCGACGCGGAGGTCGTGGTGCCCGAAATCCTGGCGCGTCTGGTACCGGAACCGCCGGCGCACGCGCGGGGTGTGAAGGAGCGTGAGACGCAATGTATCGGCGGTGGGGTGGTCCCATCCGTATTTGCAATCGTTGGCAATGGCAGCGCCATGGCCGTACGCGTCCCGCAGCGCCGCCCATTGGTGGGCCGGCACTTCATAGAGTCCGGCGTTCGCCACCGGTCGCCGAGCGACCCCGACGCCCTGGTCGAAGAGGGCCTCGCGCGCCGCGGCCGCCATGTGGAACGACATCTTGAGCAGCGCGGCATCGGTCCGCCAGTCGATCGCGACGTCGATGATCACGGCGTCGCCAGCGTCGCCTGCAACGAGCGCTACGGTCTGAACGAAGCGTGAGCCCTCGATTTCGCGGACGAAGCTCACAGAGACTCTCGCCGGTCCTTCGTCGACCGTCACTGCCGAAACGGGCCCGGCAAGCCGGCTGCGGCAAGGGCGCGCCGTGTCCTCCCAGCGGATCTCCCACGAGGGAAAGCGGACCGACGTGTTGTCGAAGATCTCGAGCGCGATCGGCGCCGAGAGAATCTGCTTTCCGGAGCGCAGGTCGTGGATCTGTGAGACGTCACCGTTGTCGTCGAGCTCGACGCGGAGTCGTGAGTTCTCGAGCCAGTTCTTTCCCACGCGCAGTTCGGGGCTCGATCGTGAAGCGGGATTTCTCCCGACTGCCGGACGCATTTCGCAGACCGAGAAGCCAAGTGCAGGCAGCGCCGCGACGAAGCGGCCCACGCGAGCGGCGCCCTCCTGCCGCCATTGCGAGGGGAGCTCCTGGCCCTCGGGCCCGAAGATCTCAGGATCGACGTCGCCGTGGGCTGCCAGAGGAAGCTCGACCTCGACGAGATCCGCGCGCGCCCAGCCGAGCGGGTTGTAGAGCACAAGGGACGTGCCCGGACCCGGCGCGTCGAGCGTCGTCGCGACGGCACCGATCGCGTGCTCGAGCTCCTGATGCAGCTCGCCCAGGGTGACCGCAAGGTCGTTCGCGGAGTGGCGGTAGGCCGAGGGCACGCTCGTCCCGGTGAGATCGTCGTGCATCTCGTGCGCCAGGATCCGCTGCCAGGCGGTTCGCAGCCTTTCCTTCGGCGGTGCCGCGACTCCGAGTGCGGCAGCGATAGCCGCCGCGCGCTCGGTCGCGTGGGCGAGCTGTTCCGCTTTGCGATGCCAGCGCTTGAGCTGCGAGCGCGAGCTGTAGCAGCCCGTCGCGTGCAGGCGAAGCAGCAGCTCACCGTCGTATCGCGGAAGCTGGTCGCGTTCGGAGGGCGGCAATTCGAGAAAGACCTGTTCGGAAGTGGCGAGCACGACGTCGATGCCGTCGTCGTTCTGTGCCGAGCGCTCCAGGCAGTCGATGGTCTTCGCGGGCAGCGCGCCCCCCTGATCGCCGAGCCCCTGATAGGTCATCAGCCGGAGCGGCCGGCCGGCGGCTTTCAGCTCGGCGAAGCGATCCGACCAGGCGCTGTCGGTCGAGAGGTCGATCTCCGTCTGCGCGCCGTACTCTCCCGGATCGAGCGCCGAGAGAAGCTCGGCTCCGTCCGGACCGGTCCAGATTCCGAGCGGGAACGGAACGCCGAACGCCGAACGCATCTCGGCCCCGCGGCGGAGCTTCTGGGTGGAAAAGCCGGCAATTCCGCAATGCGCTGCAAGCGTCGGCAACGCCTGCGAGAAGCCGAAGCAGTCGGGGAGAAAAATGTCGCGTCCGGCGATTCCAAGAGTTCTTTCGAAATACCGGGTACCGAGAAGGAGCTGCCGGACGATCGACTCCGGAGCGGGCAGATGGGTGTCGAACGCCTCCCACGCGGCGCCCGAGGGAAACCACCGGCCCTCGGCGACGCGGGCGCGGACCGTCTCGAACAGCGCGGGATGGCACTCCTCGAGCAGGCGGTAGCGGCAGGCACCCTCGAAATTCAGTCGATAGTTCGGAAATCGCCGGAAGCGGTCCTCGTTTTCGATCACCGTGCGCGGGAGAAAACGCGCCGCAGTCTCGCGAACGGTCCATTGCCACTGCGTGTCGAGATGCGCGAGCGCGACAACGTAAAGCCGCGGTCGAGCCGGCCGGGCAAGGGACACGGAAGCCTGCGAGTCGAGCGGATCCACGAAGCACGAAGTCTATCGGGGCTGACCCCGCTCTGCGCTGGCAGCGAATATACTGTTCCGGTTCGAGAAAGAGGTTTTCGATGAGCGATCCCGCCGCGCGCGGTTACGTGCATCCCGAAGTGCTGGTCTCCACCGATTGGGTCGCGGAGCATCAGTCCGATCCCGGAGTCCGACTCGTGGAGTCGAACGAAGATCCGCTGGTCTACCCGTCAGGTCATCTCAAGGGTGCGGTCGAGATCGACTGGGCACGCGACCTCAACGATCCGCTGCGCCGCGACTACCTCGATCGGGCGGCCTTCGAGGCGCTGATGCGCCGCAACGGGATCGGGCAAGACACGACGGTCGTTCTTTATGGCGACAAGAACAACTGGTGGTCCTGTTACGCCTTCTGGATCTTTCAGCTCTTCGGGCATCGCAATGCCCGCATCATGGACGGCGGGCGGTTGAAGTGGACAACCGAGGGTCGGGATCTCGTGCGAGATGTACCGTCGTTTCCGGCGTCCGGCTACAACGCGCCCGAACGCGACGACTCGAAGATCCGTGCATTCCGGGATGAGGTACTGGCGCATGTTGCCGCGGGACTGCCGCTCGTCGACGTGCGCAGCCCGGAAGAGTTTTCGGGCGAGCGCATGCATATGCCGGCGTATCCGAACGAGGGCGCTCTTCGGGGCGGCCATATTCCGGGAGCGAAGAGCATTCCGTGGGCGCGCGCCATCGTGCCGGAGACCGGAGAGTTTCGTTCCGCGAGCGAGCTCTCCCGCATCTATTTCGAGGAACAGCAACTTCCGCGCGAGAGCGACATCGTCGCCTACTGCCGGATCGGCGAGCGCAGCAGCCACAGCTGGTTCGTTCTCACGTATCTGCTCGGTCACCCCAGCGTCCGCAACTACGACGGCAGCTGGACCGAGTGGGGAAACCTGGTAGGCGTACCGATTGAACGATGAAGCCGGGCTGCCGCCGGAGCTCGAGGACCTCGCGGACGTCGTGGCGATGCTCTCCGGGCTCTCGCGCTCCGATCGGATCGAAACGCTGATCGGGCTCGCGGAGGGCTTCCGCGAAGTCCCCGAGCGCGTCGCCCGTCGGCCGTTTCCCGAAGCGAGCCGCGTTCCTGCCTGCGAATCCCAGGCGTTCGTCTTCGCGGAGCCGCGGACGGACGGTACACTCGACTTTCACTTTGCCGTGGAGAATCCACAAGGGCTGTCGGCGAAAGCCTTCGGCGCGGTGCTGGCGCGTACGCTTTCGGGTCGCGCACTCGCGCCGATTCTGGCGCTGCCGGCAGACCTGGTCGAGTCGATCTTCGGCCGGGAGCTCTCGCTGGGGAAGTCGCTCGGGCTGGCGGGAATGCTGCTCGCCGTCCAGCGTGCAGCGCGCGACCGCCTCTCCGCGCTGAGTCCATCGAGCGCGACGTTCGGGAACCAGGAGCTCAAAAGCACGCTTCCGAGGAGGAATGCTTGATGCGATTCATGTCGTCTTCGCAGGAGAAGTCGGGCATCTCGAAGTGCGTCGCCGCAGGCGTCGTGGCCTCCGGCATCTTCAGTGCTTCAGCGTTCGCGGCGGCTCCGGGTGCCGCACCGTCGGCTCTGGCGCAGGCGCGCTCGGCCATGGACCGGGGCGATCTCGAGGCCGCGCGCCCCATTCTCGCTGCAACGGCGGCCGCCGCGATCTTCGAGCTGGCGCTGACGGAAAGCGGCGATGCGCGGGCAACGGATCTCGCGCGCGCCGCGGAGCTCGCTCCTGTGGGCGACTGGGTCCGGTCCGCCGCCGCGGGCGTCACTCTCCTCGATGGAGAAAAACCCGCCGAGGCTGAGGTGAAGCTGCGCGAGGCGCTGACGCTGCGCGGACCGGACAAGCATCTGCAGAAGCTCATCGGAGACGCCCTGCGCGCCGCGAGCCGGTCGGATGCCGCGCTCGTCGCGTACGGGGATGCCGTGGGCCTCGACCCCGGTTACGCATCGGCGCTCGTCGGCATCGGCGATCTCAAGCGCGCCTCCGGCGATTTCACGGCCGCGTACAACGCCTACAACCATGCGCTCGACGATCAGTCGCGTCCGCTTTCCGCCCTGCTCGGACGGGCGGCTTCGCGCCTTTATCTTGGAGACAAGGACGGCGCTTTCGCCGATCTGACGAAAGCCGCAACGGTCGCGAAGCCGGGTGACGACCGCTATCGCGCTCTCATGGGTTACGTTTACGCCGAGACCTACCTGCGCCAGTTGCCGCAGGGGCTCGATCGCGCCGAGCAGGCCGTCGCCATGTGGCAGGAGCTCTCCCGGCCGGACATGGCCGCAGCGGCCTGCAACGCCACCGGACGGGTGCTGCTCGAGACGGGTTCGAGCGGCCCGGCGCTCGACTGGTACAACCGTGGCTGGCAGATCGTCGACGGCTCGAACCTCAAGGCGGAGGAGAAGGTCATCTGGCATGTGCGTCAGCTCCACGGCGCCGCCCGCGTTGCCGCGCAGCGACACGACGCGCGCAAGGCCCAGGCCCTTGCCGATGAAGCCAAAGTGGCGATGGACGGCGACAAGGCGAATGCCGACCACTACAAGTGGATCTATCCCTACCTCGTCGGTTATCTGCGCTGGCAGGAGAAGCGCTACCCGGAGGCGGTCGAGCAGCTTCTGCTGTCCGAAACCGATCGCGCCTACGTGCAGTACCTTCTCGCCGACTCGTACGGCAAGTCCAAGGATGTTGCCAGCGCACGCGCCTGGTACGAGAAGGCACTCAAGAGCGCGTCGGGTCTCGACTCTGAATCCGTCATCGTTCGCCCGCTTGTTGCGGCCTGGTTCGTCAAGAACCCGGCCGGTTCCTGAGGCTCCGGGACCTTCGATTGCCGGCATCGCAGCCCAGGAAGAGTTCCGGCGGCGCCCTTTCGGTTGCCTCCGGAATTCTTTTCAGTCGACTCTCGGGCCTTCTGCGAACCAGCGCGCTGGGTTCGTACTTCGGCGTCGGACCTTACGCCGACGCCTTCAGCGCTGCGCTTCGTCTGCCGAACCTCATCCAGAATCTGCTCGGCGAGCAGACGCTTTCCGCGGCGTTCATCCCGGTCTATTCGCGCCTTCTGGCAGCGGGAAAGCGTGACGAAGCGGGACGCCTCGCCGGCTCGGTCTTCTGCCTGCTGATTGCCGCCGCCGGGGGCGCCGCCGCGCTCGGTGTGATTCTCGCGCGGCCGATCGTCGGAGTTCTTGCCGCCGGATTTCTCCGCGACCACGCGCTGGCGTCTCTCGGGCAGGCAAGCGTCGACCGCTTCGAGCTCACCGTCGCGGCGGTTCGATGGATGTTTCCGATGACGGCGTTCCTGGTGCTCTCCGCGTGGGCTCTCGGCGTGCGCAACAGTCACGGCAAGTTCTTTCTCGCCTATTTTTCGCCGGTCTTCTGGAATGCGGCGATCGTCGCGGCAGTGGCCTGGGCGGCTTTTTCGGAGCCCCTCACCGGAACGCAGGCCGCCTCCGAGCGACTGCTCGAAGCCGCCTGCATCGGGGCGTTTGTCGGCGGCCTTCTTCAGTTTTTGATCCAACTGCCTGGATTGATGCGGGATCTTGAGGGCTTCCGGCTCTCATTTGGGCTCCGTTCGGCCCCGGTCCGCGAGACTCTCGCCGCGTTCGGTCCGACGCTCGCCGGTCGGGGAGTCGTTCAGTTGTCCTCGTTTCTCGACCAGCTTCTCGCATCGCTCCTGGCGGCCGGTGCGGTCGCGGCCCTGTTCTACGCCCAGACGCTTTATCTCCTTCCGGTCAGCCTGTTCGGCATGTCGATCGCCGCGGCCGCGCTTCCCCGCTTGTCGCGAACCGCGGAGGGCGATGGCGAGCCGCAGATTGCGGCCGGAACGGTGAAGGCGCTCGAGACGGCGGCGTTTCTGAACCTGCCCAGTTTCCTGGCGTATCTCTTGCTGGGGTTACCACTGGTGGAGGGGATCTTTCAGCTCTTCGGTCGCGGGTTCGGAACGGCCGAGAGCCGTCTGGTTTATCTCGCGCTCGCGGCGTACTCGCTCGGACTTCCGGCGACCACCTCGTCCCGCGTCCTGCAGGCCGGTTTCTACGCGCGAGGCGATACGCGGACGCCCGCCAGGATCGCCGGTGTGCGGGTCCTGACGAGTCTCGTCATCGGTTTGCCGGCGATGTTCTGGCTCGACCGCTGGGCGCTGGCGGACTTCTTTGCCAGCGGAAGCCCGGCGAGCGCTCTCCGTCTCGGAGCCGTCGGCCTCGGATTCGCGGCTTCGGTCGCGGCCTGGACCGAGCTGTCTCTGCTCCGGCGCGTCGCGCGCACTCGCCTGCCGAGTCTCGTCTGGCCGACGAAAGCTTTCATGCGCTTTGCCCTTTTCGGTCTCGCCGCCGCCGTCCCCGCGGGAATTCTCGCTCTCGTCACGAGCCATCACGGGTTGCATCCCTCGCTGCGAGCGGCGATCATCTTCAGCATGTTCGGCACGGCCTATCTCGCGGTCGCCCTGCTTTCCGGGGAAGAGCGGGCCCGGGAAGGGTTAGCACGACTGCGAAGGGGAGCCAAGTGATCCGTTGCCGTAGCGCTCGAAGCTGGATGTTGGTGCTGCTCGCTGGAAGTGCCCTGTTCGCCGGCGGATGTGCCGAGCGTCACCTCGGCGTGCGCATGGAGTCGGATCTGCAGGCGGCGATTCGAGCCCGCGGCGTCGACCCGGCGACGGTCATCATTCCCTTCGCTCCGACCGACGAGATGCGTACCTGGCTCGACGCCGAGGTGCCGCGGACCAGCGGACAGGAGACGCAGCTCAACTGGCTTCTGCAGGCGCTGATGAATCGCGCCCAGGCGCCGCTCAAGTACGCGCCGGGCTACACCGGCACAGCGAGCGAGGTTTTCGCCAGCGGGTCCGCGAACTGTCTCGGCTTTTCCCAGCTCTTCCTCGCCCTGGCGCGACAGCTGAATCTGCCGGTCTATCTCCTCCGCGTCTCCGATCTCCAGAGCTTCGAACGCGATGGGGATCTCATCGTCGCATCGGCGCATGTCACGGCAGCTTTCGGCACGCCGGATCAGCGGCGGATTCTCGATTTCGCCGAGCGTCCGGTGCGGGCCTATCGCTGGGTCGAACCGATCTCGGACCTCACCGCGGTCGCGCTCTACTATTCGAATCGCGGCGCGGAGGAGCTTCGTGAAGGTCGCACTCCCAGCGGACTCGCGCTGCTCGAGACCTCCGTCAAGCTCGATCCGGAGCTCGCCGAGGCGTGGGTCAATCTCGGTGTCGCGAAGCGTCGCTCCGGTGACATTGCGGGAGCGGAAAAGGCCTATCGCACCGCGCTCGAAGCCGATTCCTCGATCGTCACCGGGTATCAGAATCTGGCGGCGCTGCTGCGGCTCTCCGGGCGCGAGCAGGAGGCGGAGGACCTGCTCGGTCTGGTCGATCGCTCCGGCAACCGGAACCCCTTCAGCTATCTCGCGCTCGGCGATCTGAGTCTGCGCCTCGGGAGGCTCGAGGAGGCTGGGCGCTTTTATCGCCGCGCGGTCCAGCTCGACCCACGTCAGGTCGAGTGTCAGGCGGCGCTCGGAACCTGGGCACTCGCTGCCGGCAAAACCCGCGAAGCGGAGAAGCACCTGCGCAAGGCGCGGGAGATCGATCCGACGAATCGCCGGGTCGACGAGCTCGCCCGCCGTCTTCAGGGCTGAAGCGCGCCCGCGGCAGATCCTGCCGCCGCGCGGTCGATCTTTCGCGCCCGCAGACTCCGCTGTCGCAGGACCTCGTAGACCGCGATTCCGACGCAGGTCGAGAGGTTGAGGGATCGCACGCTGCTGTCGGCGACGGGCATGCGGACAAGCGCATGCCGATAGCGTTCCCGGAGCTCCTGCGGCAGTCCCTGACTCTCCCGCCCGAAGATCAATGTAACCGCGGAGGGGTATTCGACGTCCCAATAGTCGAGATCGGCATCGGCGGAAAAAAAGTACGGCGCGCCGAGGCCGGGCAGAGCGGCTTCGAAAGCTGGCCACGACTCCCAGCGCTCGAGATCGACGCGCTCCCAGTAGTCGAGGCCCGAGCGCCGGACTTCGCGCTCCGCGAGCGAGAAGCCGAGTGGCCCGACGAGGTGAAGACGGGCACCGGTGGCGAGGCAGGTGCGGCCGGCGTTGCCCGTGTTCCAGTGGATCTCCGGTTCGACGAGAGCCACATGCAGGCGTTCGAGGAGGGGCATGAAACCTCCAAACTTCAGGGTCGTAGTGATTTTTGGCAGCCTCTTCGAGGAGAAGACTATGGGCAAACCGATGAAAATCGTGGTCGGGTCGTTGGCGGTCGGCGTCGCCGCGGTCGGACTCTTTCTCTACAGCCGCAACGCGGAAGCAAAGAAGGAAGGCATCAAGACCGTCGAGATCACCCGCGGCACGATCATCGACAAGGCTCTCGCCGTCGGGCAGGTCGTGCCCGATCAGGAGATCCAGGTGAAGTCGCAGATCTCGGGCATCATCGACGAGTGTTTCGTCCAGGTCGGCGACCGGGTGGAGATCGGCCAATCGTTGTTTTCGGTCAGCCCGGACCCGACGCCTCTCGAGCTCGCCGACGCCGAGCGCCGGGTGCAGCTTGCACAGGTTGGCTACGACCGCGCTGAGCAGGATCTGGACCGCACGAAGTCGCTGTGGAGCGGGGGCATCCTGGCTCGCGATGCCTTCGATGCCCGGCAGCGCGACTTCGATCAGGCGCGCATCACGCTCGAGCAGGAGAAGGACAAGCTGGCGCTCCTCAAGGAAGGCCGCATTGTCCGCAAGGTCAACGGCGTCGACTCGATCATCCGCGCTTCGGCGGCCGGTACCGTTCTCGAGCGGAAGGTCAATCCCGGTGACCCGGTCGTGCCGCTGACCTCGTTTCAGGAAGGCACGGTCCTCATGACGCTTGCCGACATGAAGACGCTCGAATTCAAGGGAACGGTCGACGAGATCGATGTCGGCAAGCTGCACGAAGGAATGGAAGTGCGGATTCAGATCGGCGCGCTGCCTGGAAGCTCGGTCATCGGCAAGCTGACGCGCATCGCGCCGAAGGCGCGTGAAAAGGAAGGCGCAACCATCTTCGACGTCGAGGCCGCGATCGATGTCGAAAAGTCGAAAGTCACCTTGCGTGCCGGCTATTCGGCGAACGCCGACGTGATCATTCAGGAGAAGCAGGGCGTTCTTCTCGTTCCCGAGCGACTCGTGACGATGGAGAAGGAGAAGGCTTCCGTCGAGATCCCGGGAGCCCGGCCCGACGACGCGCCGGTCAAGAAGGACATCCAGGTGGGACTGTCGGACGGCCTGAACCTCGAAGTCGTGGCGGGCCTCGCCGAGGGCGACAAGGTCATTCAACGGCCGGCAAAGGTCGTCGAGTAACCGATGTACCTGCGGAACTATCTGCGCCAGTTCCTGCGCGACGTACGGGCGCAGAAACTGCGGCTTTTTCTGACCATTTTCGGCCTGGTCTGGGGCACGGCGGCGGTGACGCTGATGCTCGCCTTCGGCGAAGGGCTCCATCGCCAGGTGATGGTGGCGCAGAAGGGTCTTGGAGATGCGATCGTCATCGCGTGGCCGTCGCGCACGAGCAAGCCGTGGCAGGGCCTGCCGCGTGGCCGTCACATCCAGCTCACGGACGAAGACATCGCAATGCTGCGCACCGAGGTCGAGGGCATCCGGAACATCAGCGAGGAGTATTCACAGGACGGCGCGCGGATCACCTACGCCAAGAAGGCTCTGTCGGTCGATGTCTCGGGATCGAACGTCGAGTTCGGGACCATGCGTTCGATGAATCCGCAGGTCGGCGGCCGCTTCCTGAATCAGCTCGATCTCGATGAACGGCGCCGCGTCACCTTTCTCGGAGATCAGCTGGCCGTCGACCTCTTCGGAGAGGGCGTCGATCCGGTCGGCGAACAGGTCCGCATCGACGGTTCGCCATTCACCGTCGTCGGCGTCATGGTCAAGAAGACTCAGGACTCGTCGTACAGCGGCCGCGACAAGGACAAGGCCATCATCCCGGCGACCACTTTCAAAGCGGCGTACGGTGCGAAGTACATCGAGAATTTCATCTTCCAGGCGAAGGATGTGCAGAAGATCGAAGCCTTGAAGAAGAGCGTCATCGCGACGGCAGCGCTGAAGTACCGTTTCGATCCGGCGGATGACGAAGCGATCCAGATGTGGGACACGACCGAAGGACTGAAGTTTCTCGATACCTTTTTTCTTGCCTTTCGCAGCTTTCTCGGCATCGTCGGCGCATTGACTTTG
>JBDTQG010000023.1:0-46375 GCA_039932315.1 Thermoanaerobaculia bacterium | reverse complement strand
CGCATCAACCGCGAAGCGCGCCTGAACGAGCTGCAGTCGGCGACCGGCGATCGCGCGGCCGACGTGCTCGCGGATCCGCTCCTCGCCGAGCAGCGTTCGCAGCTCCTCGAGATGGAGCGCGACTACGCGACGAAGCTCAACACCTACAAGCCGGAATGGCCGGCGATGATCGAGCTCAAGGGCAAGATCGAGCAATCGCAGCGCAACCTCAAGACTGTCGCCGCGAATGCCCTGCTCCAGGCGCGCGATGCCGCCCGCGGCGAGGTGCAGACGCTGCAGCGTCGCGAACAGGGCCTCGTCTCCCAGCTGAACCAGATCAAGGCCGAGAATCGTCAGTTGAACTCCGCGGCCGTCGAGTACAACAACCTTCAGGTCGAGATCTCGACCCGGCGTACGCTCCTCGACGAGCTGGTGCGGAAGCAGTCGGAGACCGACGTTTCGTCGCGCTTGCAGGCGACCGGCGAATCGAACGTGCGCATCGTCGATCGCGCGCTGGTTCCGGGCGGGCCGTTCCGGCCATCGCTCCGCCGCAGCGTGACGATGGGTCTCGCGAGCGGGTTCTTCCTCGGCATCGGCCTCGTCTTCCTGTTGCACTACATGGATCGGACGTTGAAGAGCACGGAGGAAGTCGAGCGGCTGCTCGGCCTGCCGGTGCTCGCCGTGGTGCCAGACATTTCGAACGAATCGCGCGGCGCGGGACTTCTCGGGCGTTACGGGTACGGGTACGGCTACGGCTACGGGCAGAAAGCGCCGACGGTACAGAGCACCGCGAAGGCGGTGACGAAGGCCACTCGCGTGCGCAAGCGCGGCGGCTCCGACGACGTCCAGATCGAGCTCCTGCCGCATCTGCGCCCGCGCCTCGCCGTCGCCGAGGCCTACCGCTCGCTGCGCACCGCGCTCATGCTGTCCTCGGCGCGCGAGCTCAAGGTCATCGTCGTGACCTCTGCCGTGCCGTCGGAAGGCAAGACGTCGACCGCCGGAAATCTCGCGGTCGTGCTGGCGCAGCTGGGCAAGAAAGTTCTGCTGGTCGATGGCGATCTGCGCAAGCCGCGTCAGCACGAAGTCTTTCGCGCCGCGAACAAGGTCGGGCTGGTGAGTTTCCTCACTCATGGCGCGGAAGCGGACAAGATCATCTTCCGCTGCGACATCGAGAATCTCTTCCTCACGCCTTCGGGGCCGATTCCGCCGAACCCTTCCGAGCTCCTCTCCTCGGAGCGCATGCAGGACTTCCTGAAGTTCGTGCGCGCGCAATTCGACATGGTGATCATCGATTCGGCTCCGACCCTCGCGGTCACCGACGGCATCCTGATCGGTGCGCAGTCGGACGGCGTGGTGCTCTGTCTGCGCGCCGGCTATGTCCAGCGGCGCGATGCCAAGACCTGTCGCGATCGGCTGCTGCAGTCCGAGGTCAAGCTTCTCGGCGTGGTTCTGAACCGGCATCACGGCATCGAAGGACGTTACCGCTCCGGCTACGGCGGCACCTACGAAGCCTACGGCGCCAACGAGGGAACCAACCCCGGCACCATGCCGCCTCCGGGCTCCGGCACTTCAGTCACCGCGGGAACATCGAGCGCGAGCGACGACGCGGGGACGAAGCCGGGCAAGAAGCGCGGAGTCGCCGCGCTGTGATCGATCTTCACTGTCATCTTCTGCCGGGCATCGACGATGGCGCGCAGACTCTGATGCAGGCCGTCGAGATGGCTTCGATTGCCGCCGCCGATGGTTGTCGGGTGATCGTCGCGACGCCGCATCAGCGCCGCGATGAATGGGACACGAGCGATCCGCGCCGGCTCGCGGCAACGCTCGCCGAGCTGGCGCAGAAAATACCCGGCCTGCCGGAGCTCCGCCTCGGCGGCGAAGTTCGCGTCGACTCGGATCTGCTGTCCGATCTCGCCAACCCCGAGCGGGCCGGCGTGCTTTCCCTTGGCGGCTCGCGTTATCTGCTGCTCGAGCTCGAGCCGTTCGGTCTCGGTCCGGATCCGGTCGAAGTCATCCTCGAGCTCATCGCCGAAGGCTGGCGCCCGATCGTCGCGCATCCGGAAGTCATCCCTTTTCTGTGGGAGAACGAGGACGACCTGCTCGCGCGACTGGTCGAAGCCGGCGCGCTGCTGCAGGTCACGGCGATGAGCGTGACCGGAGAGTTCGGCCGGGGCGCCAAAGAGCGGGTCTGGGATCTTCTGCGCGCCGGATGGGTGCATTTCGTCGCCAGCGATTCACACCGGCCCGACTGGCGTCCGCCCGGGCTTTCGCGGGCGCGGCTCGCCATCGAGCGCGAGCTCGGAACGGAGATCGCCGAAGCGCTGACGGCCGGCCATGCGCAAGCGGTGCTCGACGACCGGACGTTCGAAAATGCAGCCGTCAGCGCCCCCGCGGTTTCCGCGCGCGCGATGCCGCGACGGCTGTACGACGTTTCCCGGGCGACTCGATGAACGTCCGCGGGCTGCGCATCGTGACGGCGCTGCCTCTCGCGCTCGCTGCGTTCGGACTCCTTGTCGCCGGCACGACACCGGTCTTCGCACAGGAAACGACCGAACGCCATTCGGTGCCGGATGCTTTCTACCTCAGCCTCATGCGCGACGGAAAAGCCGAGATGTTGCGCGGCGACGCGGTTGCGGCCAAAAAGAGCTTCCGTCTCGCCTGTTTCGGATTTCTCGAGCAGCCGGTGATCCTCGCCGAGGGTCTGGTGCGGCTGGGCCTTGCGACCGCGGCACTGAACGACCGCGATGCCTTCATCGAAGGTTTCTCGCGGCTCGCCGACGTCGAAGGGCGTTTTACGGTCTATGCGCAGGCGGCGCTGACGCCGGAAGAACGGCGCGGGTTCGAAGACAAGGCGCTCGACTGGGTGACGCCCGAGACCTTGCGCTCGCTGCCGGTATTCGCTCCCCTTCTCGCGCGCAAGAACGAAGTCGATCTCGCGAAGCTCTCCGCCCGGGAGCGGGTGAAGGAGCTCGAGAAGCGCGCCGCGGCCGATCCCGCGGAGAATCACTGGAAAGTGCTGCTGGCCCAAGAGGAGCTCGCGGGCGATCGCGCGGCCAAGGCCATACTGCGGCTCGAAGGCGTTCCGGATTCCGCCGACGGCGGACTCGCCGGTTGCTTCCGCGGGCGGGCCCTGGCGCGGACCAGCCGCTGCGAAGAGGCGGTCGCGCCGCTCGCGGCGTGCGCGGCGGCGAGCTCCGACGCGCAGCTGGCCGAAGCGCAGCTCGGCTGCCTCCTCTCCCTCGAGCGCTTCGACGCGGCGCGGAATGCCGCCGGGCGCCTGCGAAAGCCGGCGGCCGACGCCGCGGCGGTGCGCAAGCTCGTCGCGCGGATTCCGGGTCCGGCGAAGAGCGGCGGCGCCTCGAAGCCACCGGCAGGAGCGAAGATCCAGCCGGACGAGAAGCCGGCTCCTTCCCGCCCGCCCGGTCCCACGGCGTCGACTTCCGGACAGGCCGCCGATGCGACGGTGAAACCGCCCGCAGCGTCGGTGACTGCGCCGGCCTCGACGAGACCGACGGCGGCGACGGTGACTGGGGCACCGCCGCCGGGACCGGTGAAGCCGACCGGAGCCGGGGCGCCACCCTCGTCGACCTCCGCCGCGAAATCCACCGCCCCGTCCGCCACGCTCGCCTCCCTCACTGCCGACGAAGAGCGCGCGATCCGCTCCGCGCGGGATCTCGCGAAGTCGGGGGACCGGCGCGAAGACCTGCAACGGAGCCTCGCGCTGGTCCGGCCGATCGCGGATCGGCTCGCCGGGCAGGCCGACCTTCAGCTCCTCGCCGGCGAGATCGCCTATCGCGCCGGACAGTGGCCGGTCTGCATCGACTATTACCGGCGCTCCGCGCCGCAAAGCGACGGGCCGATCGATCCCACCCAGCGTTTCTATCTCGCCGTCTGCCTGTTCGAGTCCGGCGACCTTGCGGGAGCGTCCGGGGTGGCCTCGACCGGCCTCGAGAAGCTCCAACGGCCTCCCTTCGTCGAAACCTACCTGCGGAGGATCCGTGCAAGTCATCCTTGACCGGATCCATGCGATCCAATACGCTCTTTTTCGAGTACTTCGGGAGAACTGTATGCATGCATCTCGTTTTCTGGTGTCCGGCCTGCTGTTTGCGGCGTTGGCTCTGCCCGCCGCGGCGCAGCAGACGTCTGTGACACTCGGGCCGCTCGCCTGCCTGCCGCAGAAGAGCAACGGGGTGCTTACGGCGACCGTCAGTCCGGAGATCCCCGGATCGAGCACCCGCCTCTATTTCCGGCGCTTCAATGTCGAGGTCGAAGACTTCTACTACATCCAGATGGAGCCGGCCGGCGGCGGCGGTTACTGGGCGACGTTCCCGGTGCCGACGGACAGCAAGGTACCGAAGCAGGAGCTGAAGAACTACGACTACGAAGGCAACAAGATCGAGCGCACGGGCAAGCCCTGGGCCGAGTGGTGGAAGGCCAAGGATGCGTCGCAGGCGCGCGACCCCAACGACAATCTGAGCAAGGACGTCATCCGCGAGCGCGCGAGCCTGGGGAAGGGCGAGAAGCGCGACTGGATGCGGAATCTCGACAACCCGACGCTGCAGAGCTGGCTCGAGAATCTGGAGACCGAAGCGGGAGAGTACTTCGTCGCCGTCGTCGACGGCAGCGGCAAGCTCCTCGGCCGTTCCGAGATGCGTTCGGTCGTCGTGCGTGACGACTGCCGCGTCAACCTGACGCCGCAGCAGCAGGGCTTCGCGAAGAATCTGGTGATCGGCGAAACCTCCACCTGGCAGAAGGGTGACGACGTCTTCCATTGGGAGTGCACCGGCGTCACGACGCGCCGGGATCCGCTCAACGTTCTCCGCGCCGATGATCGTTGCCGCGCCTGCGTCATCGCCTGGTGGCCTGTGGCCACTGCGGGCGGCGCCGTCGCCGCGATCGGCGTGATCAACGACGATCCCGTGGAGATTTCGCCGTCGCGCCCCTGACTCTCGAGCTTCGCGCCTCGCATGACCGAGCCCGTGCCGCCTCTCCGCGCGCGGGCTCTTTTCATGTCCGCGCGTCCGGCTCCCCAGAGTCCGCGCTGAGCCGCTGAATCCGATTGAATCCGATGGCCCCCCTCGATTCCACCATTCACGAAATCGTGCACGTATCGGCCGGCATGAACGAAAACGGCGGCGGCACCGCGCACCTGGCGCGGATGAGCGGCCGCGCGCTGCGCGGTTACTGCGCCCGCCACGGACTCGCGTTCTCCGGGTTGCACCTTCCGGCCTCCGACGGCGGCGTCACCCTCGACGGCTATCTCTCCTTCGACGGCTCGCAGCGGCGATTCGCCGCGGCGCTTCTTTCGCGCGCTGCGTTTGGTCCACAACGCCGGGCCCTCTTCGTCGATCATCTGGGACCCTCCCGTCCGCTGGGCCTGCTTCCCGCGGCTCTTCGCCCGGCCTATGCCGTGCAGCTTCACGGCATCGAGATCTGGCGCGGACTCACGGCGAGCCGGCGACGGGCGCTCGCGCGCGCCCGTTTCCTGGTGGCTAACTCGCGCACGACGGCGGAGCGCTCGCGGCCCGTGCTTCCGGAGGCGACCCCGATCCGGGTCGTTCCTCTGGGTATCGAGAGGGGCAGCGCTGGAAACTCCGAGAGCGCGGGAGATCCGGGAGTCCTCGCCGCGGCCGGTGAAGGTTTCGCCCTCATCGTCGGGCGCCTCGCGGCGGATGAGCGCTACAAAGGGCACGATGAGCTCCTCTCGGCCTGGCCCGGGCTCCTGCGCCGCTATGCCGCAGCGCGCCTGGTCATCGCGGGAACCGGTGATGACCTCGATCGCCTGCGCGCCAGAGCGAGCCAACTCGGAGTGCAGCGCGCGGTTTATTTCGCCGGCCGCGTCGATCCCGCGACGCTCGCCACGCTCTACCGGCGCGCCGCGCTCTTCGCCATGCCGTCGCGCGAAGAGGGATTCGGGCTCGTCTTCGTCGAGGCGATGGCCGCCGGGAAGCCGTGCATCGCGCTTGCCGGCACTGCACCCGCGGAGATCGTCCGCGATGGAGAGACCGGACTTCTCGTCTCCGCCGATCCGGCCGAGATCGAGCGCTCGCTGATCGATGCGTTGGCGGCGCTCCTCGGCGACCCGGAACGTGCGCAGAGCCTGGGCGCTGCCGGACGGCGGCGTTACGAGGCGGAATACACCGCCGAAGCTTTCGAGCGCCGCTTCGAGCCTGCGATCGACGCCCTGGTCGCCGGAGTGTCGGACGAAGGCGGCGCCACCGCAGGAAGGGCCGACTGAAGATGTGCGGCATCTGCGGCATTTTCCAGACCTCTTCCGGCGCTGCCGGCGTGGACGAAGCTCGCCCCGATCCGCGCGAGCTCGCGCGCGTCCTCGCGGCCCTTGCGCCTCGCGGCCCGGACGGCGAGGGCAGCTGGAGCTCACCTCGTGGAGAGCTGCTCCTCGGCCACCGGCGGCTCGCGATTCTCGACCTTTCAGCGGGCGGATTTCAGCCGAAGCACGATCGGAGCGGGGAGCTCACGCTGGTCTTCAACGGCGAGATCTACAACTTCCGCGAGCTGCGCGAGAGACTGCAGCGGGACGGCGCCGAGCTCGACAGCCAGAGCGACAGCGAAGTCATTCTCGAGCTCTTTCGCCGACAGGGCGTCGCGGCGTTCGCCGAGCTCGCCGGAATGTTCGCGCTCGCGATCTGGGACGAGCTCGCGGGCGAGCTCTATCTCGCGCGCGATGCGTACGGCATCCGCCCGCTCTACTACGCGGCGAGCGACGGCACGGTGCGCTTCGCTTCGCAGGTCCGCGCGCTCGATGCGGGTGGTGGAATCTCCACCGAAGTCGATCCGGCAGCGGTCGCAGGCTTCCTCTCTTGGGGCGCCGTTCCCGAGCCGCTCACGCTGCGCAAGGCGATCCGCGCCGTGCCCGCCGGGCACTGGATGCGCTTCTCGCGCGATGGCGCCATGAAAATCCATCCCCTCGCACGCCCTGATTCCGCGGAATCGCCACAGCCCGCGGACGCGGGGAGTGCGATCGAAGAAAGCTTGCGGCGGCACCTCGTCTCCGACGTTCCGGTCGGTCTCTTTCTATCGGCGGGTCTCGATTCGACCCTGCTTGCCGCGCTCGCCGCGCGGGTGGCGCGGGAGCGCCGCACCGAGGCACCGCAGGCTCTCACGCTCACCTGGCTCGAGGCGAGCGGAACGGCCGCCGATGAAGAGCCTCTGGCGCGGGCGACCGCCGCGGTGCTCGGCTTGCGACACTTCGTCCGCAAGATCTCCGGCGAGGAGATCCGCGCCGAGTTGCCAAAGATCCTCGCAGCGATGGACCAGCCGTCGATCGACGGGTTCAATACCTGGCTCGTCGCCCGCTTCGCGCGCGAAAGGGGCCTCAAGGTCGCCCTTTCCGGCCTCGGCGGCGACGAGGTCTTCGGCGGCTACAGTTCTTTCGACGACATTCCGCGCTGGCAGCGGCGGGCGAGCGCGCTCGCCCGCGTACCCGGTCTTGCGGCGGTCTGGCCGCACGCCGCGAAATGGCTCACGCCGCGCCGCCCGAAGATGGCGGGAGTCCTGCGCTACGGCGGCTCTTTCGCCGGCTCCTATCTGCTGCGCCGCGCGCTCTATCTCCCCGACGAAGTGCACGCAATGCTCGCCGGCGCACGGCTGGTGGATGGCGAGAAAATCGAGAAGAGCGATCGGCGCGGAACGGGCTACGACGCGGCATTCGACACCTGGGAGCGACTTTCCGAGACCGCGCTGGGCGATCCGCCCGCGCATCTCCTCCACGATCCCTGGCAGGTGGTGCAGCGTCTCGAGTCGACGATGTACCTTCGCCACCAGCTCCTCCGCGATGCGGACTGGGCCGGTCTCGCCCACGGCGTCGAGATCCGCACGCCGCTGGTCGACGCGCGCCTCAGGCAGCGGCTCGGCCAGGTGAACTTCGAGCCCGCAAGGAGTCAGGGCAAGGCGGCGCTGGTGCAGAGCCTCGCGCCGGAGCTTCCGGCGGAGATCTTCGCGCGGAAAAAATCCGGATTCCAGCTCCCGATCGCCGACTGGCTCGAGCCGATGAAGGCCGGAAAGCCAACGCCGGTAGGGGAGCAGTCGCGCCGATTGGCGAGGATCGTGTTGGGGGAGTTCGGGGTGGCGCTTGGATCCTAGAGGCAGCGTTCGACGCCCGAGCTGCGAGAGAATCGCTCGCGTGCAACGCGTTGATCAGTCGACGAGGGGGGAATGGTGACGGGTTCGGGCAAGCGCGCACTGGTGACCGGCGCCGCGGGACTCATCGGATCAGAAATGGTCGACTACTTCTGCCGCCTCGGATGGCAGGTGCAGGGCGTCGACAACAACATGCGCGCGGATTTCTTCGGGCCGGCTGGCGATACGTCGTGGAATCAGCGGCGCCTGCTCGACGAACACGAGTCCTTCCGCTGCCACGACATCGATGTGCGCGACCGCTCGGCGGTCGACGCCCTCGTCGAGAGCGTCCGGCCGGATCTCGTCGTTCATGCCGCAGCGCAACCCAGCCACGACCTTGCAGCGAGCCGACCGTTCGATGATTTCGACGTCAATGCCGTGGGCACCCTCAATCTGCTCGAAGCGGTCCGGCGCCACGCCCGAGAGGCCGTCTTCGTCCATCTGTCGACGAACAAGGTATACGGCGACGCGCCGAACGAGATAGCTCTCGTCGAGCTACCGACGCGCTGGGACTTTGCAGATCCCGCTTTTCAGAACGGAATTCCCGAGACCTTTCGCATCGACCGGTCGAAGCACTCGCTCTTCGGTGCCTCGAAAGTCGCCGCCGATGTCATGGTGCAGGAATACGGCCGCTACTTCGGGATGAAGACCTGTTGTCTCCGAGGCGGCTGCCTTTCCGGTCCCAATCACAGCGGCGTCGAGCTGCACGGCTTTCTCAGCTATCTCGTGAAGTGCAACGTAGAAGGGCGGCTCTACAAAATTTTCGGGTTCAAAGGCAAGCAGGTGCGCGACAACATCCATTCCTTCGATGTCGCGCGCTTTGTCCATGCGTTCTGGGAGAGTCCTCGCAGCGGAGAGGTTTACAACCTGGGAGGAGGCAGAGCGAACAGCGTCTCGATTCTCGAGGCGTTCGATCGGATCGCTCAGCTCTCCGGCAAGCCGATGGAATACGAATACGTGGACAGGAATCGCGAGGGGGATCACATTTGCTACATCAGCGATCTCTCGAAAATGCGTGCCCACTATCCAGACTGGGGAATTACCAAGAGCCTCGACGACCTGTTCGAAGAGATTCACGCCGCGGTGACGGCAGAATGAGCTGCGCCAGGCGGACGCACGAGTCGGGAGAGGTTCAGGCTTGAGAGAAGACACGCTCATTCTCGAAGCCGGTCGCTCCGAAGAACACTACTGGCGGGATCTGTGGCGCTACCGCGAGCTGTTTTCAGTTCTCGCTTGGCGGGATGTGTCGGTTCGGTACAAGCAGACGGTGATCGGCGGTGCGTGGGCTCTGCTTCGTCCTTTTCTGACCATGGTCATCTTCACGGTCGTCTTCGGAAAGATGGCGAAACTGCCGAGCGACGGCGCTGCGCCCTATGCGCTGCTCGTCTTCGCGGGCCTCCTCCCCTGGTCGCTGTTTTCCGCCGCCCTTACCGGTGCGTCGGAGAGCATGGTCGCGAACACGAATCTCATCGGCAAGGTCTATTTTCCGCGCATCATCCTTCCTGCCGCCACGCTGGTGACGGCGCTGATCGACTTCCTGCTGAGCCTGGTGATCCTGGTTGCGTTGATGGCCTGGTATCGATTCCTGCCGGGCTGGGAAATTCTGCTGTTGCCGGTATTCGTCGCGTTGGCCATGCTGGCGAGCCTCGGTCCCGGCCTCTGGGTCACCGCGCTGAACATGAAATATCGTGACTTTCGCGTCGTCATCCCGTTCCTGGTGCAACTCGGCCTCTATGTCTCGCCCGTTGCCTTCAGCAGCTCCGTGGTGCCGGAGAAGTGGCGCTGGCTTTACAGTCTGAATCCGCTGGTCGGCATCATCGATGGCTTCCGCTGGTGCATCCTGGGCGGCGAGAGCGGGATTTACTGGCCTGGATTCTCGGTGAGCCTCGCGGTCGTTGCCCTGTTTCTCTGGTTCGGCGTGCGGCGCTTCCGCGCCACCGAGCGCACCTTCGCGGACTTGATCTGACGTGGGCAAGATCCGCGAGAGGACGCGTCACTCAAGGGGGCAGTTCGGCCTGCGGCACTCGGTGCCTTCCTGGGTCGACTTCTCTGTGAAAGGGCACCGTTGATCCGAAGGATCACTCGCTTCGTCGCCTCGAACCTCTTTCCAGACCTCTGGTCTCGACTCATGGCTCGACGGGCCCGGTTTCAGGAGCGTGGCCACTGGGATGCCCGGATAGCGGACGTCTTGGCCTGTCCGGATAATGAACGCTTGCCTCGAGTGGCGGATGCCGGAAGAATCGACGGCGACTTCCAGATCATGCACAATGGAATCAAGGTCGCCGTCGACGGTTACTACGGCAATGGAATTACCCGCATGCTCGCCGCGAATTGCGGTTGTCACGAACCGCAGGAAGAGGTGGTCTTTGAGGCCGTCGTGAAATCGATGCCGGTCGGTGCGGTAATGATCGAAGTCGGGGCCTATTGGGGTTTCTATTCGCTCTGGTTCCTGCGGGAGGTTCGGGAATCGAGAGTCTTTCTCGTCGAGCCCGCCGTCGAAAACCTCGCAGTGGGCCAACGGAACTTCTTGGCGAACAGCGCCTCGGGCGACTTTACGAATGCTTATATCGGCAGAGAGACCGGGCGAGCTGCGGACGGAGTGGAGATCGTGAGTGTGGACTCGATGGCCGCAGCGAAGAATCTCTCCCACGTCAATCTGCTCCATGCCGACGTCCAAGGTTTCGAGATAGAGATGCTATCTGGGGCTCGGCAGCTCCTCGAGCAAAGCAAGGTCGACTACCTCTTCATTTCGACGCATGGAGCTGAACTGCATTCCGAATGCGAGCAAATCCTCAAACGATTCGGATACGTGGTGTTGGTCTCTATCGGTCTGCATGAGACCTACAGTGTTGACGGCATCATCGTCGCTTGCAGCGCGCGGATGCAGCCGCCTCCCTTCTTGCCGCCATCCAAGAAGAGGCTTCCTCGCGTAGCGGGCTCCGAATGACGATCCGTCGATCGCTTAAGCGTTGGCTGTATGGAAGTTGTCCAGGGTTCGCTGGGCGGTTTCCTTACTTTGGGACGCAAGTCTATTTTCCAAAGGGGTCGCACAGCTTTCTTGCAGCCTGCGAACAGGGCATCTTCGAATCCGACAACGTCAGACTGCTTCAGGGGCTCGTCCGCCCTGGCTCCTGGATGTTCGATGTCGGGGCCAACATCGGATTGATGTCCATCCCTATTCTCCTCAATCGCTCGGACGTTCATGTGGTCGCCTTCGAGCCATCGCCGAACACGCTCCCCTGGCTGCGGCGAACCATCGACCGGAGCGCCCTTCGGGACCGGTGGACGCTCGTCCCCAGGGCCGTAGGTGCGGAGACGAAGCGAGTCTCATTTAGTGTTTCCGCAATCGAGGAAAGCCTCTACGACGGCATTCGCGCTACTGGGCGCGTCGGGCAAGCGCGCACCGTGGAAGTCGAACAGACGACGCTCGATGAGACCTGGCGTGCGCTCGGCTCTCCGGACGTGTCGATGATTAAGTGTGATGTCGAAGGTGGGGAGCTGGCTGTTTTCCAGGGAGCGCGCCAGTGCCTTGGCGCCTCGCGCCCGGCGGTGCTCACGGAATTCAATCGCCTGAATCTCGCGGCGTACGAGATTAGCGCCGAGACGCTTCTTGGATTCATCAAGGAAGTGGAATACCGGATCTATGCCCTGCCAGGACTCGCGGAGGTCCGAAGACCGCGAGAGCTGGAAGTGCAGATGATATTTACTGAGAGCTTTCTGCTTTTGCCTTCCGAACTCAGGTGAGTTTGCGGGTGGATGCGGCCGAGGACACAACCGCACTGCCTCGCCTTCTTTACGTGGGCGACGTCCCGGTCTCGAACACCGTAGCAGGCGCGAGCCTTTTGTATCGCCTTCTCGTCGACTATCCGGTGGAAAAACTTCGAATCTGCGGCCCGCCGTGCAGCCGTGCTTCCGCCCTGCCGGGAGTGGTCTACGACGAGACAACAGACCGCTTCCCAAGATTGCTGCGGACCCGACTGGCACCTTGGTACTGCGCTTGGATAACCTGGCGCCTGCTCTGGACGCCCAAATGGCTTCGCCGAATCGCGGCAGAGTTCCGTCCGGAGGCCATTCTCACGGTTTCTCAGACCGGCCGCTGGCTCGCCGCTACGCGACTCGCGAAGGCGCTCGAAGTGCCACTTCTGCTGATAGCCCACGACGACCATGCATTCATGCAGTACTTGCCGCAGACTCTGCGGCCGTGGATCACTCGAGAGTTCGCCGCTGCATACCGGAAGGCTGCGGCGCGGTTCTGCGTCTCGCCGGCGATGTGTGAGGTTTACCTTGAACGCTACGGTGTGAGTTCCACGTTGCTCTACCCGTCGCAGGACCGGAGTTGCGCGGAGTATTCCCTGCCGCCTGCCCGCCTTGACGAGGACCGGAAGTCTCTCACGTTCGCCTACGCCGGCTCGGTACACGATGCTGAGACCTTTCGACAACTTGGAGACTTCTGCGCACTGGTCGAAAAGCTGGGTCACCGTCTACTGATCTACTCGCCGCAGTCTGACGAGCTGCGCGTTCGACTACCACTGAAGGAGCCCGCCGAGAGTGTCCGCGGGCCGGTAGCGCCACATGAGCTCGCGACTCTTCTGCGTTCCGAAGCTGACGCCCTGCTCGTGCTGGGAAGCTTTGGCGCCGATCAGCGCGAGGTCGTAAGCACCCTGTTCCCGTCGAAGATGGCCCACTACACAGGTTTAGGCCTGCCGATCGTTTGTTGGGCGCCTGAATACGCTTCCATCTCGCGCTTCCTTCGAGATTACCCAGGCGTCGCCCTTGCTTCGAGCGAGCGCGAACTCGCCTCCCTTCGTCCGGCTCTCGATCGCCTGCGGGATGATCCAGCGCTGCGTCATGACCTGGCCATCGGGGCTCTTCGTGTGGGTCGAGCTCTCTTCGGCCCCGCGGTGGCGGGGGTGGCCTTTCGAGCCGAACTCAACCTGCTCGCGAACAGGAAGACTCTCGATGAAGAGTAGAATTTCGAGCGGGGTAGGTGACCTTCCTGTCGTCGCGGTGCGCGGCCGGAGCGGGTGAACTAAACATGACAGACATCCTAATTCGGGCCGAGGGGCTAGGGAAGAAGTACCTCATCGGTCATCAAGTTCAGCGCGAGCGCTATTCGGCTTTGCGGGACACGATTGCCCGGAAGACGAAGACTTTCCTGCGCAAGGCCTCCGACCTGGCGCACGGGAGGGCGGTAATAGAAGGTGATGAGCTGGAGGAGATCTGGGCACTTCGCGATCTGAGCTTTGAGGTCAGAAGAGGCGATGTACTCGGAATCATTGGGCGGAACGGAGCAGGAAAATCGACACTCTTAAAGGTGCTGAGCCGCATTACGGAACCTACAACCGGACGGGTCGCCCTTCGCGGGCGAGTCGCGAGCTTGCTCGAGGTCGGCACTGGTTTTCACCTCGAGCTCACGGGCCGCGAGAACATCTTCCTCAACGGCGCGATTCTTGGGATGAAGCGAGCGGAAATTCGAGAGCGATTTGACGAAATTGTGGCATTCGCCCAAGTCGAGAAATTTCTCGACACTCCGGTAAAGCGATATTCCTCGGGAATGTACGTTCGATTGGCGTTCGCAGTGGCCGCGCATCTCGAGCCCGAGATCTTGATCGTTGACGAGGTGCTGGCCGTTGGCGACGCAGAGTTCCAGAGAAAGTGCCTTGGGAAGATGCGGGATGTGTCGTCCAAGGAGGGAAGGACCGTTCTATTCGTGAGCCACAACATGGCTTCCGTGTCGGCGCTATGCACCAGAGCCATTGTTCTGGAGCAGGGAAAGCTCACACTCGACGGTTCGGTCGGGGAAGCAGTTAGCCAGAATAGTGCGACAGCCGGAGTCCAGCAACCTCGAAGCGTAAGGGTCTCGAGCCCACACATCCGTAGTGTTTCCATCGACCAACAATCGCTCGCCTTGGGAGAACTGCGAATCGATATAGCCTTCGGGTCGCCCAGGGTGCTCAGTCCTGTTTTGATTGGTGTGGTCGTTGCGAACGCGCAAGGAACTCCTGTTTTTGGATTTAACAGTTGGATGGATGGCAGCGGGAAGTCAGTGGCTGAGCAGAATGGAGTCGCTTCGCTTTTTGTGGAGAAGCCACCGATTCATCCTGGCCTCTACCGAGTTAGTGTCTGGCTGGGCGAGGGAAATGAGAACTTTGACAGCTTTCCAGATGCTCTGGTCTTTGAGTTCATCAGCTCGCCACCTCTCCCTCGTGGGCTCTTGCCCGAAGTGATTGGCAGTACCAGAGTGGAAGGTCGTTTCGAAATTCGGGCCGATTCGCGAACTGCCGGTATCCCCAAGGAGCTCGCTTCGTGAAGGCCAGGACCCCCGGAGAACTGCTTCTCAATACCGCATCACCCTGGAGGGCAATTTCCGCGGCTTTCCGTTCGCGCTTGGGAATAGGCCCGCTGCCCAAGAAACTCCAGTGGACTCGTCAAGTCATGTATCAGCAGCTTGAAAGCTACGTGAGGGAACTGGGGCCAGAGCGGCTCAGCACGCTTGAGATCGCCGGTGGGGACTTTTGGCAACAGTTGGGATTTGGGAGCTACAAGACAGTCGAATACCCGGAATTTGACCTTTGCGCTGACACGTTGGACGAGAAGTTCGACCTCATCATCGCAGATCAAGTCTTCGAGCACGTGCTTTGGCCCTACCGAGCCGCCAAGAATGCGCGTTCGATGCTTAAAGAGGGTGGGCAGCTCCTCGTTACAACGCCATTCCTGATTCGTGTGCATGATGTTCCTGTCGACTGCACACGTTGGACCGAGTTGGGATTGAAGCACCTTCTCGCGGAGGCTGGATTCGACATAGACCGAATCTCCACCGGCTCTTGGGGAAACAAGGCTTGTGTGAAGGCAAACTTGAAGCGAAATGGATGGGCCGTTTTGACTCGATTTGCTTCCCTAAAGAATGACCCCCTCTTCCCGTGCGTGGTTTGGGCGATTGCGAAGAGATAAGACATTGCTTGCCCCGGAGTTGTCTGCTTGACTCTTGAAGGTGCAGTTCAGCGATTGCGACGCTTTCGTTTATCGCGCCTCGGACTTGACTTGGATCGGACTTGCTTCGTTGGCGCCCACATTTCAGTCGGCCTGAGGGCCATAGGCGGGTCCCCGGGCTCTATTGCTGTGGACTCGGAGTGCGAGCTTGGTCAGGGGGTCGAGCTGGCGGCCTGGGGTGGCAGTATCCGCATTGGGCGTAGGGTTTTTCTCGGTCCGTACGTAGTCATCTATGGCCACGGCGGCGTCGAAATTGGCGAACAGTCGCTGATTGCCATGCACTGCCGGATTCTCTCCTCCGAGCACACCGTGCCGCCGCGGACGGGGGTCATCCGCAATGAGCCCGACATCTTGTTGCCGACGAAGGTGGGCAGAGATGTCTGGTTCGGCGCGGGCGTTACTGTGCTCGGTGGAGTGACCATCGGCGACGGCTGCGTGGTCGGTGCGGGAGCGGTGGTGACACGGGACTTGCCCCCTTACTCGGTCGCGCGCGGCGTGCCGGCGACGGTTGTCGGCGAACGGCCATGATTCCTGCGGCGACGGTCGTTCTGCCGGCATTCAATCCTCGCCGAGACTATCTTCAAGCCGCACTCGAGGCTTTGCGCTGCCAGAGTCTGGACACGGCTCTGTGGGAGATTGTGCTGGTCGACAACCGCTCCGCTCCGCCCATCGCGGGCAGTGTCGATCTGAGCTGGCATCCCTCTGCGCAGGTGGTGCGGGAAGAGAGGCTCGGGCTGACGCGCGCGCGGTTGGCTGGCTTTCAGTGCGCTCGGGGAGCCCTCATCGTCCTGGTCGACGACGACAACATCCTGCGCCCCGACTACCTGATGGAGGCGCTCGAGATCTCCAGACGATACCCTCTTCTCGGCTCGTGGGGCGGTCGAATCTCGCCGCGCTTCGAGCGCCCTGAGATGGCTCCGCCGCCGGGACTCTCCCCACTTCTCAGCTTGCGTGAGGTGAACGAAGATTGCTGGTCGAACGACCCTGATCATCATGCGTCGACGCCTTGGGGAGCCGGCCTTTGCGTCCGAAGGGCGGTCGCGGACCAGTATTCACGAGACTTGGAGGCTCGTAAGCTCGGCATCGAGCTCGATCTGCAAGGGGAACGGCTGGTGTACGGCGGCGACACGGACATCGCCTATATCGGCTGCGGTATGGGCCACGGCAAAGGCGTCTTCAAGGCTCTTCAAGTCGAACACCTCATCCCCCCCGAGCGCTGTCAGCCTGAATATCTCTGCCGCGTGGCGGAGGGGCGGGGTTACTCCGAAGTACTGCACGAGCTGGTGCGCTCCGGCAGTTTTCCGGTCGAAGACCGGTCGCTCGCGAGCTGGCTAAGGCTGCAGCGGGCCGCACGGACGGGCACGGCTCTCGAAAGGCGCGTCACCCGGGCGCGACTAGACGGCCGGAGAAGGGCCTTTCGAGAGTTGGGCGCGAAATTCGGCGATGGGGCATGAACGAACCTCCTCGCGTCTACTTCTACTGCCGAAATGAAGCTGGGAACTTACAGGAAGATGTCATCGCGCTTGCGGAAGGCCTGCGGGAGCTGGGGCTTCCATTCTGGGGAAGCTGTGACTACTGGAGAGAATCCGGGACTGAATCCGAATTCCTGATCCGGCACGACCCGGACGTAACCGCTGACGAATGCGACATCGTCGTCGTCAGCTACACCTGGCCGTACTGGATCCGAATGGGGACCTTCGATCTCGTGCGCCGCCCGCTGCCCGAAGGACTCTTTCGAGCGGGAAGGCGCTATCGGACCGTCTACATGGACAGCCACGACGGGCACCGCACCGTGTCGTGGGAGCCTGAGTTTCGCCAATTCGATCTGATCCTGAGATCGAAGCTGAACCGACGGGCGTGGCACCCGGAGAATATGAAGCCCTGGGTACTTGGGCTCAACCATCGCATCCTGGACGCTACGGCGGGTGGGCTACCGTTCGGCGGACGAGCCAGGTCGCTGCTTCTCAACTTTGGCGCCTCCCATCCCTACCCCCACGGAACCCGCGATCTGGCGAAGCGCGAGTTCGAGCCGAGAATCACCCGGGTTCTGAACATCGATAGGACGGTCGACGATCTAGCGGTGGAGCCGAGCGAGGCGGACGACCTGCTGATGTGGCGGCAAACGGGAGGGCGCTTCAGCCGCACCTACTATGAACGCCTCAAGGGCGCCCAAGCGGTAGCGTGCTTCTGCGGCGAGATGATTCCACCGATGCCGTTTCGAAACCCGGAGTGCTACCTCGTAGGCGGGAATCGGGCGAAGCTTCGCAAGGCATTCTACGAGGCCCTTGCGGTCTTCGATCCGCGACCGAAGCGCTCCGTTCAGTGGGACAGCTTCAGGTTCTGGGAGGCGCTCGCCGCTGGCTGTGTGGCCTTCAATATCGACCTGACGCGCTACGGCGCCGACCTTCCGATCATGCCGGAAAACTGGAAGCACTACATCGGCATCGATTTCGACCTTGTAGATGAAGCAATCGATCGAATCGTGGCGGAGCCTGATTGCCTCGAGCGAATCGGCCGCGCCGGGCGGAACTGGGCGCTCGAGAACTATGCGCCGCGGGCGATGGCCGAGCGGTTCCTTGCCGAAATAGGGCTCGGAGGCTCTCTGGGAGAAGCGGTGGATTCGACGGTGAAGCTTTGAAAAGACTGCCTCGCAGGTCGCGGGAACTGAAGCCATACTCTCCGGCTGGCGTCTTGCTTGAGTGACACGCTCCCGTTGCTGCCCCTCGAAGGTGAAGAGATGAATGTCCTGCTCCTAGCCATGAAGGAGCCACCAGTCGAGCCGTCTGCTCTCTCGAAACGCACCCCTCAGACAAAGTCTGTGAGGAGCTGGTGGAGCCCTATCGCAGGGATGGCTTCGAGGTTGCCGAGGTCAGACGTCGCGCGACCGTCGGAGCTGATTTGAACCTCGTTCAGTGGAACCCCGCGCGGAACAGGTTCCAGAGTACGGGCACAGCGTGAGTGCTCCCGGGAATAGACCGCTCCCCCGGATCCTCGTCCTTTCTGATGAAGGGCCGCAGACAGGTTCCGCAGGCGGGATTCTCTTGTACAGATTACTGGCCGATTATCCTCCCGACCGATTGCACATCATCGAGCGTAGGGTCGCACCCGGCCCCGAGAGACTCTCATGCCAGTACGAGTCGCTTTCGACTCCGTGGCGCCGCTTCGAGGGTTCGCGATTCAATCGTTGGAAGCGCTCTCTGCGTGCGTTCGGGCTGGTCCCGCCGGTACAGCTGTCGCGCATCTCAGGACGGCTGGGAGGATTCAGTCCGGAATTGGTGCTGAGTGTCATGCAGCACGCTGCCTACTACGACACAGCATGGCGCTTCGCGAAGTCGCGCGGGATTCCCCTCGTTGTCATCGTGCATGACGTGAACGAGCAGTTCGAACCCGTGCTGCCGATTGCGGTCGCTGCCATGCGCCGTCGCGACGGGAAGTTCTATCGTTTCGCCTCCAAGCGTCTCTGCGTGAGTCCGCAGATGGAAAGGCTGTGCGCCGAGCTCTACGACGTTGGCGGCGATGTGATGTATCCGAATAGAAGCGAGGAGCTCATGCCTCGCCCGATCGAGGCGTCAGCGAAGTTGAGGTCGCACGGGAGGCTCACAGTCGGCTTTGTGGGAAACCCGAACTATGGCTATGGCGATGAGTTGCTCCGGTTGCTCCCCGCCTTTCGCTCTTCCTGCGCGCGTATCATCCTTTTTGGCCACCCCCCGGCTGGTGCGTGTCGCCCCTTGCTTGATGCAGCCGATTGTGTCGACTTCCGCGGATTCAGGCCGGCGATGGAAGCCTGGAGGGCCGTCCAGGAGGAATGTGATGCCGTGATCCTCCCGTACCCAAATCCCGCAGGGAGGATGGAGCGCTTGTATCGACATCACTTCCCGAGCAAGCTCACGGAGTACCTTGGGTTGGGAATGCCCGTCATTGTCACCGGCCCGGAATACTGTGCGGGTGTTTCGTGGGCTTCGCGCTGGCCCGATTCGGCGCTCGTATGGAGCGGGAGCGATCCGAAAGAACTTGGAGTCGAGTTGGCCCGCTTGCGTGACCAAGCCGAGAGACGAGTGGCACTGGCAAAGGGGGCCCTCACGTCAGGAAATGCGGAATTCGACCCGAATCGAATCAAGGAGGAGTTCCTACGACATCTTCTCGATGCGAGCGCCAGTTGACCTCCCGATGAGGAATCTTACTGAGCGACCGCGTCGGCGCTGGACCTCGTATGCCAAGATTCAGGGCCAGATCGGCCACCTGTTGCGGAACCATCGTTTCCAGTTGCGCCGAGAGCGCATTCGCGGGTTGCGCTATCTCGACATCGGTTGCGGCTGGAATGTGCACGACCACCTCATCAACATGGACTACCTCTGGCACCCGGCCGTCGACCTCTGTTGGGACATCCGGCGCGGCCTGCCGTTTGAGAACGGTTCGTTGAAAGGAATCTTCTCGGAACACTGCCTCGAGCACTTCAGTATTTCCACCGTCGAGAAAATTCTCTCGGAATGCCGACGCGTGTTGGCGCCTGGTGGCACGCTTCGCATTGTTGTGCCTGACACTGAGCGCTATTTGCGCGTCTATGTCCGTCAGTGTGACGCTGACAGCGCCGAGCGATTTCCGTTTCAAGAGCAAGAAGCCCTGCGTGGACGCTTCGTTCCGATGCTGAGCGTGAACCGCGTCTTCTATCAGGATCGCGACTCCCCCGCGGGACATCGAACGATGTTCGATTTTCCCTTCTTGGACCTGTTGTTGCAGGAAGCGGGATTCAGAGCCGCCGTGAAACGCAGCTTCCGAGAGGGCAGAGATCCAGCGCTACTCGTCGACTGCGAATCGCGCGCGGTGGAGTCTCTCTACGTGGAGGCTACCGTAACGACAGACGGAGTCGAATGACGCACCGGTTTGAGACCCTCGCCGCCTTTTGTGCCGATCATAGGCTCAAGGCTTCGTGGGCCGCGATAGCAGCAGCAGCGTTGGGAGCGACCGATCTCGCCTGCGAGAAACAGGGTCCAGGATGAAGGGCTCGGTGCGCGGGCAGATCGTCCTGCTCACGGGCAACCCTCTGTGCAGGAATCCGAGAGTGTTCAAAGAGGCGACTTGCCTCGCGGAGGCGGGTTACGAGGTCGAAGTGCTCGGGGCTTGGACGGGCTCCGGCGTCAAGGCTGAAGACCAGCAGCTTCTGGCGGGGAAGCGATTCCAGTTCACGCCGGTCTGGAACTCCGAGTCTTCGAGCCTCAATCATCGAATCCGGCGGTTTGCAGCGCGTGGACTCGCCAAGAGCTCGCGGCTCGCTCACCAGGCGGCTGGAGTCTCGATCCCGTGGCAACTTGGCGCGGTTTACGGCGCCCTGGCGCACGCTGCGTACGCCCGTCGTTTCGACCTCGCAATTGCACATTCTGAACCAGCGCTCGCCGTTGCTGCCCGCCTGCAACGGGACGGCAGGCGCGTGGGCGTCGATTTCGAAGACTGGTTCTCAGAGGACTTTCTGGCGGAGGCGCGCAGCTCGCGCCCAGTAGCGCTTCTGCGAGCGATCGAATCGACGTTGGCGAGGACCAGCTCGTACTTGACATGCACTTCGAAGGCGATGGCGCGTGAAATCGCGAGCGACTATGGATGTACTGAGCCGGCGGTTCTCTACAATTCATTTCCGTGGGCTGACCGCACCTCGATCGATGGACTTCTCAGGGATCGAAGCGAGCGACGGCTACCCTCGATTCACTGGTATTCGCAGACGCTCGGGCAGGGCCGCGGCCTTGAGGATCTCATGGGTGCGCTGCCCTTGGTCCACGCCGAGGCAGAGGTACATCTGCGTGGGCGGCCGGCCGCCGGTTTTGAGCTCTGGCTGCGGGCGCAGATCCCGGAAGGGTGGCGCGACCGGGTCTTCGTGCACGGGTTGGTGCCGAACGCCGAGCTCCTCTCGCGCATCGCGGAACACGATATCGGCTTCGCGGGCGAACGGAGCGATTGTCGGAGCCGCGATCTCACCGTCACCAACAAGATCCTGCACTACCTTCTCGCGGGTCTGGCAGTCGTGGCCAGCGAGACGACCGGGCAGCGGGAGATCGCCGCGCAGGCGTCGGGCGCTGTGCGGCTCTACCCCCCAGGCGACCAAGCGGCCCTTGCAGGGCAGATCAATCGCCTCCTGGGATCCGCGGACGAACTCGCGACCGCTCGTGCGGTCGCGCTCGCAGCTGCCGAGCGAACCTATTGCTGGGAGCGCCAGGAGGCACGGCTCCTGGAGGCGGTCCAGAAGGCCCTACGGTAGCCGGGAGAAAGGGCACTGCTTCGGCATTCTGAAAGGCGCCGGGAAGTCATGGATTCCGGCTTCGGCGCCGATTCGTTGCTGCAGTGACGGCGGCGCTAAGATGCGCGCGGGAAATGCAGACTCGAGAAGAGACGAGCCGGCGATAATGGCAGAAGCAACTCTCGCAGCTTTTCGCGGCCCGAGGACGGATATTTGAAACTCCGTTCTTCGATCTCCCGGATTCTCTCCTCCTCTCCGCTGGCCTATTTTCCCGTCAAGGTGCGCAGGGGCCCAGCACGAGGCGCCAGGTGGACCCTGCTGCCGTTCTCCGCCAACTGGCGGCTGGGTGGCGAGGCCGACCTCGCGGCCGGTCTGGCACTCCTGTCGAGCCTCAGGGGTTCCGTCTGCTGGGACTTCGGAGCGCACTTCGGCATCCATGCCGTCGGGATGGCGATGCAGGTGGGGAGCGAGGGGCAGGTCGTCGCCTTCGAGCCTGATCCCGGAGCTTTCACCCGACTCGTGCGCCATGTGCGGATGAATCGTCTGCAGAACGTGGTGCTCTTCCCCGCAGCCGTATCGCGCGCGAGCGGTACTTCAACACTCATCACGGTCCACGGCGTGGGCTCCTCCTTTTCGCATTTTCGCTACGAAGACGAACCGGCGCCGGCAGACGGCGCCACCCTCGCGGTGGAGACTGTTGCGCCGGACGAACTGGTCGCCACAGAGCAGATTCGGCTCCCCGATCTGATCAAGGTCGACGTACAGGGGCACGGAGCGCAGGCGCTAGAAGGTTCGATCGACACGATTCGCGCCTGTCACCCGATCGTCATCTTCAGCAGCCATAGCCCATGGGAGCTCGAGGGAGTGCGGAATCTGCTGGAGCCGCTGGGCTACGGCGTCGTGAGCCTTCGAGGTGAACGGCTCGCCTGGGGGGGCCTGGCGCACGAGACCGGGATCCTGCTCGCCGGCGAACCGTCGCCAGGCCGTTGAGATCGACACCCGTGCCTCGCGTCCTCATCGTGACGAGTATGTTCCTGCCGTACCTTGCTGCGGACGTCCATCGCGCTCGCATTCTCGCGCGGGAGCTGCCGCGCATCGGCTGGGAGGTCGAATTACTCGTCCCCGGTGACTCCTTTCAGCTGCGTGACTACTTCGAGCCGCACTCGGAACTGCTGCGCGTCTCCGTTCCGATCCATCGCGCTGAGCCGCAGTGGGAGTGGCTCTTCCGGCTACTGGGGTGGCGATCGCTCGGGTGGAGGGCATACCGGCCTCTGCGGAGCCTTGGAGACTCGCTGCTCGCGGGGGGACGATTCGATCTCGTGTACTTTTCCTGCTCTCAGCCGACGCTGCTGCACCTCGGTGTGGGTTGGCGAGCGCGTCACGGCACACCGTTTGTCATCGACCTGCACGACCCCTGGTACACGCCGGAGCTTCCCACGCCGCGCCATCTCTCCGTCTGGAAGAGAAGAGTGACCAACTACATCTCGAAATTCACGGAACGAGCCACTGTGGCGCGAGCTGCGGGAATCGTTTCGGTTTCGGTGGAGTACATCGAAACCTTGAATCGGCGTTTTGCCGGTGAGGGGTGGGAGGCGCTGTCGCCGCAATGCCAGGCGACCATCCCGTTCGCGGCGAGCGAAGAGGATGTGCGCGCCGCGGAGCAACTGTCTCTCGCGTCGCCTACTGCCAGAGCGGGATCGCCGGCGATGGTTACCGTCGTCTACACCGGTGCCGGCGGCACCATCATGGAGGAATCCCTGCGCGAGATCTGCCGCCACCTCCTTGCGGTCAAGGCCGGGAATCCGAAATTGCTCGCCGGTGTCCGCATTTGGCTCTTCGGGACCGAGCCGTCGGCCCCGCCCGGCGAGGCGGCGGTCACGCGCGTCGTTACGGAAATGGGTCTCTCTGATCTGATCACGGAGTTTCCGGCGCGCCTGAGCTACCTTGACGCCCTTCGCCACGTCGTGGAGGCGGATGGACTGCTGATTCTCGGCGTCGACGACCCGGCCTACGTGCCATCGAAACTCTTCCTCTACGCCCTGAGTGGGAAGCCACTTCTCGCCTGCTTGAGGAGCGGTACGACGGTCGATGGCTACTTTGCTTCGATGCCGGCGATGGGCCGCTGCATTCACTTCGGATCGAAGGGCGAGGCCGTCGAGGCCATGGACCAGGACGAAGTCGAAGGCTTCCTTGTCGAGGCCTCCAATCGAGTTTCCTTCGACCGGCGAAGGGCGCTGGATTCCCATTCCGCTGCCCACATGGCGGCTCTGCATGCGGAGCTCTTCGAGAGCTGCCTTGGGAAGGCGCGATAGCGTTGCGACTCATGCTCCACTCGGCCAGGGAAGCGGACTTTTCAGGGTCCTGTCGGGGTGCCCGCCCTGGCGACGTCGTCGAGGCGGAATGACGATACTTTTCGGCCACCCGACGGGGAATCCGAACTCGCATCATTCCGCTCTGGCGCATTTCGAGAGCGGGAATCTCGAGGCCTTCTGCGTCGCCTGGATGCCTTCGGCGAAGACAGTCCAGGGCCTGCGTCGAATTGCCCTCGGCCGGCGCTCCTTTGCGCGGCTGGAACGTCGGCAATTTGCACCCCTGGAGCTGGCGCCGACGGTGCAAGGTCGGGCGGGGGAGTGGAGGAGACTGGCCCTGCGCGCTTTCGGATTCGGGGACGAAGGACTGTCCTACGAAGCCAACGACTGGCTGATGCGGACCATGGCGCGCGAATGTCATCGCCCCCGTGTCACCGCCGTCCACGCCTACGAAGACTGCGCCGCGTGGCAGTTCGAAGAGGCGAAACGGCTCGGCAAGGCGTGTATCTACGACCTTCCGATCGGGTACTACCCGGCGTGGGAGGCCACGCAGCGGGAGCTCGCACGAACTTATTCAGACTGGCTTCCGGCGCGCGGGCTTTCCGCCAGCCGGCACGTTCGTCCGCTTCAGAAGCTGCGCGAGATGGAGCTCGCAGACCTCGTCATCGCGCCGAGCAGCTTCGTCGAGCGAACGGTTCGCGAGTTCCACCCGGAGAAGCGGATAGCGCGCGCACCTTACGGCGTCGACCTCGATTTCTGGCGCCCGAGGACGAGAGTCGAGGTCGATCGGCCGATTCGATTCCTCTACGCCGGCCAGATTTCCCTGCGCAAGGGGATTCCGCTGCTTCTCGACGCCTGGTCGCGAGCCGGGCTCCGCGACGCTTCTTTGACACTCGTCGGCACCTGGCAGCTGAGCGAAATCAAGCGCAGCAGGCTTCCGGAAGGGGTCGTCGTGTTACCTCCCTGTTCGAGTGAGGCGTTGCGCGAACTCTATCGGGAATCGGATGTGTTCCTGTTCCCTTCCTTCTTCGAGGGCTTCGGGCTGGTGCTACTGGAGGCGATGGCCTGCGGGCTTCCGATTCTCGCTACCGAAGCGACCGCGGCTCCGGATCTTGTGAACGACGCCTGGGGCAGGACCTATGCACGCGAAAGCATCGAGGCGCTGGTCGAACACCTTCGCTGGTTCGTGGCAAACCGCGACCGACTGACGGAGATGGCGGTCGCTGCCCGTTCCCGGGCGGAAGAATTCACCTGGAGCGGCTATCGGGCGGCCGTAGCTGGCGCGGTGAAAGGCTTCGTTTGAACCATGAAGCCAAAAGCTGACGTTTACAGCGAGGGAGGCGCAGCGCGATGGAGGACCTGATCTCCATCCTGGCTTGTCCGCGGGATCGTGGCGCTCTTCGACGTGAGGGCTCCCATCTGGTCTGCGCCGCGGGGCACGAGTACCCCGTCGTCGAAGGGGTCCCGGTCCTTCTGGTCGAAGAAGACGAGCCAACGATCGGAATCGCCTCCGCCTCCATCGGCTGTGCCCGGCGGAGTGCGGCTGGAAAGTCGCCTTCGGATCCCTGGTTCACCGCCACCCTGGGGATCAGCGAGGCCGAGCGTTCCGAGCTACTCGAGCAGGCCGCCGGGGGCGACATGGCGATCGACCCGGCCGCGCGCTTCCTGGTGGCTGCAACCAATGGAATCCTCTATCGAGACCTCGTCGGCACGCTGACTCAGTATCCAATCCCCGAACTCCGGTTGCCCGCTGGCGGCGGAAGGCGCCTTCTCGATATCGGGTGCAGCTGGGGGCGCTGGTCAATCGCCGCGGCCCGCAAGGGTTACCGACCGGTCGGAATTGATCCGTCTCTCGGAGCGGTCCTGGCGGCGCAGCGGATCACTCAGGGTCTCGGCCTCGAGGCGCAGTTTGTGGTCGGCGACGCTCGGCGCCTGCCGTTCACGACCGGACCGTTCGCCGCCGTCTTTTCCTACAGCGTGCTGCAGCACTTCGATCCTGCTGTTGCCGCGACGAGCCTGCGAGAGGTCGGTCGCGTCCTCGCCCCGGGAGGACTAAGCCTGATTCAGATGGCCAACGGGTACGGACTCCGCAGTCTCTACCACCAGGCGCGCCGTGGTTTTCGCTCTCCGAAGGATTTCGAAGTGCGGTATTGGGCCCCTCGAGAGCTCCTCGAAGTGTTCCAGCAGGAGATCGGGCGGAGCCAGCTATCGGTGGATGGCTTCTTCGGCCTTGGATTGCAGGCCTCGGACCGTTCGCTGATGTCCGCTGGGCGTCGTCGCATCCTGGCGGTTTCGGAGGCTTTCCGTGCTGCGAGCGCTCGCTTTCCTTGGATGCTATCTGCTGCGGACAGCCTCTACGTCGAATCGATGCGGCGCGCGGCAGGTTCGGTGGAAGGGTGATCGGATCCGCCGACAGCAAGCGGAAGGCCCGGCTCGCGATCGTCGTCTCTCATCCTATCCAGTACTACGTCCCGCTCTACCAGCGGCTGGCGAAGCGCGACGATCTCGAGATTCGCGTCTTCTATACGTGGCACGCCGGCGATGAGGCGGTGCACGATCGCGGCTTCGGTGCGGCAGTCGCGTGGGATATCCCGATCAGAGAAGGTTACGATTTCGCTCTGATCGCCAATTGCGCTCGTCATCCCGGAACGCATCATTTCTTCGGTCTTCAGAATCCTTCTTTGCTCCCGCAGCTGATGGCGTGGAGGCCCGACGCCGTCCATGTCACAGGCTGGGCGTGGGCGTCCCACTTCCGGCTGCTGCACCACCTGCATCGTCTCGGCATTCCGGCACTGTTCCGAGGCGATTCGCACTTGCTCGATGAGTCCCGCCGCGGCCCGAGGTGGTGGGTGAAACGGGCTCTTCTCCGGCGAGTCCTCTCCTGGCCCAGCACTTTTCTCTACGTCGGTCAGGCGAACCGGCGGTATTACGAAGCCTTTGGTGTCCGTGCAGCCCGGCTCCGCTATTGTCCGCATGCAATCGACGTGGCCCGCTTCGCTGAGCGAGAGGAAGAGTACAGCCGTGAGGCAGCGGGTTGGCGGCGAAATCTCGGAATCGCGGAGGAGCCTCGGGTGCTCTTGTTTGCCGGGAAGTTCGAGCGCAAGAAGCAGCCGCTGGAGCTCATGCGAGCGGTGCTCGCTTCCTCAGATGAGAAGCTGATTCTCGTCCTTGTAGGTGGGGGTGAGCTTCAGGGAGAGGTGAATCGGTTGGCAGCTGCAGCGCCGGCGCGATTCCGCGTACTGCCCTTCCAGAACCAGACCCGGATGCCGGTGGTCTACCGACTCGGTGACCTGTTCGTCTTGCCTTCGGCCTACGGTGAGACCTGGGGGCTCGCTGTGAACGAGGCGTTGGCTTGTGGACGCCCCGTCTTCGTGACCGACCGGGTCGGTTGTGCGGCGGACGTGGTGGACGAGACCTGTGGCCGGGTCTTCCCCTTCGACGCCCCGGAGTCTTTGGTCAGGGCGGCCGGCGAGTTGCTTGCGGATCGGCCCGAAATGCTGAAGATGGGCCGTGCCGCCGCGAAGCGGGCCTGGCAGTTCCATGTCACTGTGGCGGAGGAAACACTCGTGGGGGCGATGGCTTGGGGCGCAGGGGCGTGAGGTTTCCGGGAGTGGTTGCGGGGAGTCTGGAGCAGCTCAAGAGCCGGCGCACGGTAGGCTTCTGTATCGCGGCGCTGGTGCTTGTCGGAGCGATCCGCGCCCCGACTCTGATCACTTTCTTTTCTTATCTCTTGGTAGCGTTCGCTGCGCTTCTTCCGGGGCTGCTGTGGCTGCGAGGCGATGGCCGTGGCATTCCCGTGCTAGCCGTCTTCGCTGGTATGCATCTCGTGACCTTCGCGTTCCCAATGGTCAGCGCTCGCCAGGATCTCGCCGACTATTCGGGCGCAGACGTAGCCCGGGCTGCGGGGTCGGTCGCGCTTTTCCTGGTCGCCGCCAGCCTCGTCGGGGAATGGTTGTCCCGCCGCCCGCAGCGCCGCCGAGTGGCCGAGTCGCGATCGCTCTCGGCGCGGCAGATGTCGACTTTCATGTTTCTGGGTCTGGCGTTGGGATTCGCGTACCAGCTGGCTGTCGCCAACGGAGCGATCTGGGAGCTCGGCACCGCGATGGGACCCGCACGAGCAGTTTCGTTGACCGCTTTCACCGCGGCGGCCTATTTTCTCGGCGTCGGTCGCGCGGGCGGACATCTGCACGGCCCCGCTTTCGGCGTGGCCCTCGCGGCGCTGGGAGTCGTCATTCTGCTCAACATCAGCAGCCTCTTTCTCGTCGGAGGAGTCTCTTTCGCGGGGGCGGCTTTCCTGGGATACGTGATCACGAGCCGACGGATCCCTTGGGCGACGTTGGCACTGTTCTTCGTGCTGCTCTCGATCCTGCAGAACGGCAAGGAGAGCATGCGTCGCAAGTACTGGGACAGGCCGTCCGGATATGCCGACGTCGCTTCTCCGGCGCAGGTGCCGGGCCGGATGCTCGAATGGTTTCAAACAGGGCTTTCAAAGCCCTGGGATGATCCCAGCGCGGCGAGTGTGCTCGGACGAGCGTCGCTCGTGCAAATGTTGCTCTTCGTGCAGCGCTTGACGCCCGAGCACGTCGACTACCTCAAGGGGGAATCGTACGCGCAGCTACCGGCGATGTTGGTACCGCGGTTCTTCTCGGCGAACAAGCTCGCGAGTCAGGCCGGCATGGATCTCCTCAACCGGCGCTACGAATTGGTCTCATTCGAAGGAGCTGCGGAGAGCGCTATCGCCTGGGGGCTTATCGCCGAGGGTTGGGCCAACTTCGGGTATGCCGGAGTCCTGGGCGTGGGCGCGCTCGTGGGCCTCTTCTGCGGACTATTGATGCGCTGGAGCATCGGTGCGTCGGCCGTCTCGCGGGCAACGCTCTACTCGATCGCGGCGATGCAGGGGCTGATGAACGCCTCCGACGCCGCGAGCGGTGTCGTCAGCCTCTGGCAGATGTTCGTCGCAGTCTTCGTTGCCTTCTGGGGTTTCCGCCTGTTCGCAGGCCGAACGCGCATAGCTACAACCGTCGAGAGGCCTGCAGGCGTGCGGTGGCGCCCGGAGCCCTGAGGGGGTGCGGCCTCCGGGAAGTGCTTTCACGGACTCGAGTCTGCCCGCAGGCATGAGTGAAATCGACGCTGGCCGGTCCAGAATGCAGAAGGCATCCGCGCAGGGAGAGCGAATGCAGATCCGCAGCAAGGCGACGCCTCCGCGCGCGCGGCCCCACGGGCAATTCTGCGTGTTGATGACGGCAACCATCCGCCCGAAGGGTCGGCTCGGGACGGAACTGGTGAGGTCGGACCCAGGCGTTCGGCTCGCGGACTATGTCCAGGGCCTGCAATCCTGGCTCGAACTGTCGGACCCGCGAGTGGGTGGCGTCGTTCTTGCGGAGAACTCAGGATATCCGAGGGCTGCGCTCGAGGCCGCATTCAGCGCGGGGCTTCGCAGTTCTCGATCGTTCGAGATCATCTCCTGCGATGCCCCGCCACCGCCGGAGGGTTTGAGCTACGGATACTCGGAGTTCGCGCTGGTGGATCACGCTCTCGAACACAGCAAGCTTCTGGGAGAGTTCTCCGGCTTTGTGAAGGCGACAGGTCGATATCAATTCCCTTCCATCTCAAGGCTACTCGACAGGTTGCCCTCTGACTTCCGGTTCGCCGCTGACTGTACGGGCTACCGCCCATTTGGAATGCGTTCGATACCCATCCTGTCTGCGGCGTTGTTGCTGACGCAGAGAGAGTTTTTCGTGCGGGAGCTTCGGCATCTCTATCGAGAAATGGTCCCTGCGCCCCCATGGACGCGCAAACAATTCATCGAAGCGATGTTCTACGATCACCTGTATCCGATGAGGAAGCAAGCGGGTGTTGTTCTCCGATGGCCGTGTAACTGCTCGCCCGTCGGAATTGGAGCGAACGGGGATGACTATGGGTCGCCCCGCAAGAAGGTGACGAATCTTTTGCGTGCCTTCCTGCGTAGAGTCGCTCCCGAACTCTGGGTTTGAGCCGATGACAAGAGTCGGTTTTATGGTTTACCGATCCGTCGTGCCTCCAGCATCGAGCCCGGCCGGGCGCATAATCTTCAGGCGCTCAGCGCTCCGGGACGGCTGGTCGTGACGGCCTCGGCAGTGGTTAGCGAAATTCTTCGATGACGGGTCGCACGGTTCTCAGCCTCTCCGGATATTCTCGACAGGACGTCGCGCCACATCTCGTTTTCATGCGCGGTTTCTGACAATGGCGATTTCGCTTTCCAGTCTCGCAAGGCGGGCCGCTGGTTTCAAGGCTGTCAGGCCCCTGGCCGTGCGTATCGAAGACGTTGTCTCCTACCGAAGAGCGTTTGGAATACTTGGAGGGAACTCATCTCCGGATCGCGAGCTCTCGCTCTGCAGCTCTGAGGCTGACCTTCTGGGATTTTCCCAACGTTACTTTCCGCCGACGCAGATCCCGGGAGAGATCAGTTCGCTCCTGAGGTTGGCCAATGCCGAGAAGGTGCAGCACGTTTGCGAAATCGGGACGGCACAGGGGGGGGTGTCCTTTCTCCTGTTGCGCGCCATCGAAGGAGTGCGCTTCGCACTGAGTCTGGACTTGCAGGTTCGCCACAGGTCTTTGCTGAGGCGGTTCGCGCCTGCCGGGTGCGAGTTTCACGCAATCGACGGATCCTCGTATTCCAAGGCGACGATCTCCAAAGTGGAGAGGCTGCTAGCGGGAAGGCGCCTGGACCTCGTGTTTATCGACGGCGACCATCGATTCGAAGGTGTGCGCGCGGACTACTTGGCGTATCGGGAGTTGGTTCGCGACGGCGGCTTGATCGCTTTTCACGACATTCAACCCGGGAACCGGGAGGAGCCCGGGGAACCTCTCCAAGTCTGGTCCGGTGGTGTGCCCAGAGTCTGGAGGGAAGTCAAGGCGCAAGCAGGTGAATCCTGGGAATTCATCGAGGATTCCACGCAGCAAGGATTTGGGATCGGAGTCGTTCGAAATTCAAGAACCCCGTGAGACTTGCGCGACGGCTTCGGGCCCCCACCTTCTGATCGAAGGGAATCTGCGGCCTCTACGCCGACGGCATTCCCGGTTTGAATCGAGTCTTGGTGGATCAAGAGGTAGCGGCGAAAGGATCCATGCCGCACCCTCTTCAGGCAATGGATATTCGCTCAAGTGGGCAACTACGGCGACGCGATTTCGTTTACCGTGTTGCGGGCGCGGTAGCGGCTCAATTTCTGCGATAGATATCTGTCTGAGTGACCCCGAGCCGCGCCGGGCCGAGGCTTCTGAACTGCCTGCGGGAAAAGCCGTCCATGATGGTGCTGGCGCAGACATATTCTCTCCGCCATGAATCATCGAGGATGACCAATCCACCTGGAGGCGATAGCTGTCGGGAGATAGCGAGACACTCCATTCTCAGGCGAAGGTCGCCATCGGCGCCGTCGACCAGGATGATGTCCCATAGCGCCGCGCAGTTGACGGAATTCACGTAGGCGTTGGCCAGCGACCGAAAGGAATCGTCCGGGTGCTCGGGCATGTCGATCACCTTCAGTGTAAGCCTCTGCGCAAAGGGACCGGCTCGCTCGCGAATTCGGGACGCCCAGGCTTCGTTGTTCTCGACAGTGGTGACGACACATCCGCGGCGGAGAAAGTAGAGCGTCGAACCACCCCCGCCATATTCGAAGACCGTTCGGTCGGTCAGGTCGATCGAATCGAGATACTGGATAGAAGCCCAGGAGGTCCAGGGCAAGGCTTTTTCGATCGGACTGCGCGGTCGCAGCCGATCCTGGAGCCAGAGCCAGGCATGCCTAGGGTTCGCCGCCATTGCGCCCATGGCGCGCAGGCTTCTGCTTGTCGTCCCACCGTCCATGGAACGGGAACGGTAGAATGATTCTCCTCACCTGTACAGGCCCGACTGACTGCGGAGAGAAGGATCGAGTGGAAGCGATGTGTCAGTTCGCACTCCTCCAGGTGGCGCCGAGTGTCAATCTCAGAATCGGTGGGCCTGCGATCAGTGTCCCGGGGCTCGCCGGAGCTTTGGCGCGCGAAGGGATAGCGACTTGCGTCGCCTCTCTCGACTATCCGGAGCACGGAGGAGCGGGCGAGCTGGGGGGGGCTCGCTACCTCAACGCGCGAGTCAGCCCGGTCGGGCGGCTGTTACGCGGCTGGTCGCCGGCGCTGAAGAGGCTCGTGAAGGAGGCGGCGCGCGAAGCCGACATCGTTCACAGCCACGCCCTCTGGATGGTTCCGGGGATCTATGCGCGCCAGGCGGCAGAGGAGTTTGGGCGGCCGCTGGTCATTTCGCCGCGCGGCATGCTCGATCGCTGGTCGCTCGATCGGAGCCGGCTTCGTAAATGCGTCGCAGCGGCGCTGTATGAGAACCGCAATCTCCGCGCCGCCAGCCTCCTGCATGCGACGAGCGACCTCGAGGCGGAGTCGGTCCGTCGCTATGGCCTGCGGCAGCCAATTGTCGTGCTGCCGAACGGGATCGAGCTCCCGGCGACCGCGGATCTTCCCGCGCGCGAGGTTCTGGAAAGCCGCTTCCCCGAAATCCGCGGCAAGCGCTGGCTGCTCTTCCTGGGCCGGCTCGATCCGAAGAAAGGGCTCGACCTGCTGCTCGCTCTCTGGAGGGAACTCGGGCCTCGCTATTCCGATTGGAGCTTGATCGTCGCCGGGCCGGACCTCGAGGGTTATGGCGCGAAGATGGTTTCGGCGGTCAGCTCGGACCCGGAGATGCGCTCGCGGACGACGTTCACCGGCATGCTCGAAGGCGCCGAAAAGAGTGCGGCTCTCGCGCATTCCGAGCTTTTCGTGCTGCCGACGCGCGGCGAGAATTTCGGCATCGCGGTCGCCGAAGCGCTGGCGCACGGCACACCAGTGATCACGACGACGGCCGCCCCATGGGAAGATCTGGTGCGGAGTAACTGCGGTTGGTGGGTGGCGCCGGAAGCGGGTGCAGTCAAAGGGGCTCTCGAGAGTGCGATGCGCTTGCCGGCGGCCGCGCTGGCACGCATGGGATCGAACGGAGTGGCGCTCGTCCGCGAACAGTTCTCTTGGGATTCGATCGGTCCGCGTTGGGTCGAGGTTTATCGCTGGCTGCTCTCGGGCGGGCCTCCGCCTGCCTGCGTTCGACTCGAATGAGAATCACCGTCCTGACGGGTCCACTCCTGCCCGTCCCGGCAGTGCGTGGCGGCGCAATGCAGAAGAGTTGGCACGGGCTCGCGCGGGAGATGGTTCATGCAGGTCACGACGTCACCATCGTCGCCCGCACCTTTCCCGGACAGGAGAAGGCGGAGACGCTCGAAGGCGTTCGCTTCCTGCGGACACGCGGCTTTTCCCAAAGCAGGAGCGTCGTCTGGGATCTGGCGAAGGATCTGGCGTATGCCGCCAATGCCGTGCCGCGGCTCCCCAGCGCCGAGATTCTGGTGACGAACGACTTCTGGCTCCCGGCGCTCGCAGCGAGATTCCGGCGCGGCGCGGGGGCCGTCGTCGTCTGCGCGGGCCGCTATCCCAAGGGGCAGTACTGGCTATACAGGTCTGCGGCGCGGATCGTGGCGATTTCTGGGCCGGTGAGGGCCGCGATCATGGCAGAGCGCCCCGAGCTCGGAGCCAGAACGGTGGTCATTCCACTGCCGGTCGACCTCGAGCTCTTTTCGCGCGCCCGCCCGGAGAAAAGTGAAGGTCGGCGGCTTCTCTACGCAGGGCGAGTCCATCCGGAGAAAGGCCTTGAGCTGCTGATTGGCGCCTTTGCCCGGCTGGGAGACCGCTTTCCCGAATGGCAGCTCGATGTCGTCGGGCCGTGGACGGAAGCGGAAGGGGGTGGCGGCGAGGTCTATGGGCAGCGGCTCAGGGCCCTCGCCCAGGGCCGGAGGATCGAGTTTCGCGGTCCGGTTTTCGCACCCGAGGCGCTCGCGTCGATCTATCGTGGCGCCGATCTCTTCTGCTATCCGTCTCTCGCCGACCGGGGCGAGGCCTTCGGAGTCGCGGCGCTGGAGTCGATGGCGTCCGGAGTCGCGCCGGTGGTCTCGGATCTAACCTGCTTCCGCGATTTCGTCCGCGACAGCGAGAATGGATGGATTTTCGACCATCGCGGACCCGAGGCAGAAGAACGGCTCGCTGCGGCCCTGGCCGCGGCGATGGCTGACACGCCGCTGCGAGATCGAGTCGGGGCGGCGGCGCGCGAGGATTCCGAGCGCTTCGGTTTCACAGCCGTCGCCGAGAAGTATCTGGCCGAGTTTGAGAATGTACTGGCTGAAGTCCGCGGTCCGGCACGCGGATAGGCTCCTTCTTCGATGCTCGAAGACATTACCCCCCTCCTTCTCACCTTCGACGAGATGCCGAATCTCGAGCGCACTTTCGCGGCGCTCGAGTGGGCGAAGCGGATTGTGGTCGTCGACAGCGGTTCTACGGATGGCACAGCGGAATGGCTGCGCCGCGACAGCCGGGTCGCTTTATTTACCCGTACTTTCGACGCACACGGCAAACAGTGGGAGTACGGACTTCGCGAGACGGATATCCGGACTCCATGGGTGCTTGCCCTGGACGCCGATCATGTCCTCACGCCAGAGTGTTCCGCCGAGCTGAGGGGTTTGTCTCCCGCACCGGGAGTAAGTGGATTCGAAGCGCGGTTCACCTACTGTGTCGAAGGAAAGAAGCTGAGGGGCGGTCTCTATCCTCCTCGTATCGCACTGGCGAGGGTGGCGCAGGCGCGATTCCGCCAAGATGGCCACACCCAGCGACTCGAGGTCGATGGTGGAGTCCAGCGGCTTTCATCGGCGATCCTCCACGACGATCGCAAGCCGCGCACCCGGTTTCTTGCTGGTCAGGCTCGGTATGCTCTGCAGGAGGCCGAGAAACTGCTGACGACGAAACCCTCCGAGCTCTCTCGCACCGACCGCATCCGCAAGCTCGGTTGGATCGCGCCGTGGCTGGTGCCGTTCTGGTGTCTGGTCGTGAAACGCGGAATTCTCGACGGCCGTGCAGGGCTGATCTACGCTGGCGAGCGAGCGATCGCGGAATGGCTGATCGCGATGGCGATCCTGGAGAATCGTCTGAAATCGAAGAGCGCCGGGAGCCCTGCATGATCCGCATCCTCGGTCTCTCCGCCTACCATGCCGACGCCGCCGCGGCCGCGGTCGCGGATGGGCAGTTCATCGCCGGGGTGGAGGAGGAGCGCTTTCGCCGGATCAAGCACTGGGCCGGCTTTCCGGACCTCGCGCTCGGTTGGTGTGCGAAGGAGCTCGGGGAAGGTGTGCCGGTTCATGCCGTCGCGATCGCCCGGGAGCCACGGGCCTATCTTGCGCGCAAAGCCTGGCTTGCGCTGACCCATCCGCGAAGTCTTGGGCGCGCGGCGGGTCGGGTCAAGAATCTGCACGCGGTGTCCTCGCTCGCGGGGCGCGTCACGGCGGCTCTCGGGATCACGCAGTCGCCGCCGATCGTCCCCGTCGAACATCACCTGGCGCATCTCGCTTCGGCCTTCTACTGCTCGCCGTTCGACGAGGCGGCGTGTCTTTCAGTGGACGGCTTCGGCGATTTCGTCTCGACGATGCTCGCGCACGGGCGTGGCAACAAGCTCGAAATCCTCGACCGCATCCACTACCCGCATTCGCTGGGCATCTTTTATTCGGCGATGACCCAGTACCTCGGGTTTCCGAACTTCGGCGATGAATACAAGGTGATGGGGCTCGCGGCCTACGGCTCGCTGCGCTTCGCTTCTGAGGTCTCTCAGCTGGTGCCGCATCGTGAAGACGGCACGTTCCGGCTCAACCTCTCATTTTTCCGCCATCTCTCGGAAGGCGTCGACATGACCTGGGAAGCGGGCGAGCCGGCGCTCGGGCGCCTCTACACGCCGGCGCTCGAGAAACTTCTCGGTCCGGCGCGCAAACCCGACGAACCGCTGAGTCAGCGCCACATGGATCTCGCGGCGTCGATGCAGTCGATCTATGAAGATCGCTTCTTCGCCCTCGTGCGGCGCGTCCTCAAGCTGACCGGAACGAACCGCCTCGCGCTCGCGGGTGGCTGCGCGCTCAATTCGCTCGCCAACGGTCGCATCTTCAACCGCACGGGCGTCAAGGAGATCTTCATTCAGTCGGCATCGGGCGACGCCGGGACTTCCCTCGGCGCGGCGCTCTACGTGCATCACGATCTGCTCGGCGAAAAGCGCAGCGGCTTCGTGATGGAGCACAGCTCGTGGGGACCGGCTTACTCCGAGACTGAAGTCCGACGAGCGCTGGCGGCGGGAATAGCGGGATCCGACGGCCAGGACGGGATGCACGGGGAGCTCGAGATCTCCACGGCGGCGGACGACGTCACTCTTTGCAAGGAGACCGCCGCGGCGATCGCGCGCGGTGAGGTCGTGGGCTGGTTCCAGGGACGCGCAGAGTGGGGCCCGCGAGCTCTCGGCAACCGCTCGATTCTCGGCGATCCTCGGCGCAGCGACATGAAGGATCTGCTGAACCTGAAGATCAAACGCCGCGAATCGTTCCGGCCGTTCGCGCCGTCGATTCTCGAAGAGCGCGTGGGCGAATGGTTCATGCACTCGTATCCCGATCCGTTCATGCTCAAGGTCTACCCGTTCCGGCCGGAAAAACGCGACCTCGTGCCAGCGGTCGTTCACGTCGACGGATCGGGGCGACTGCAGACTGTCTCCGACCGCTCGAACCCGCTCTACGCGAAGCTCATTCGCGCGTTCTTCGCTGAGACCGGAGTGCCGATCGTGCTCAACACTTCTTTCAACGAGAACGAGCCGATTGTGAACACGCCTTCCGAGGCGCTCCACTGTTTTCTGCGGACGAAGATGGATCGGCTGGTGATGGGCTCGGTTTCAGTCGTCAGGCGAGGCTGAGTCTTCGCAGAGTTACGCGCGGTTCCGTTGCATCGGCGAACATGCTTGAAAACAGTTCCTACCGTACTTGAGTTGAGGAAGTCTCGGCGATTCCGCCGCCTGCTGGCATCTTCGCGTTGGCGGTTGCCACGGCGTCGTTGAGCAGCGTTTCGAGCGTCGGCAGCGCCTTGAGAACGACCAGCAGCTGAAAACCGAACATCGTAGGCCAAAGCCAAACCAGAAAGCCGTTGACGGCGAGGAGGAATCGCGAAAGTAGGCGGTTCCCGAATACGAAAGGAATTGGCACCACCACGCCCTCGGTCGCTTGGAGCTCGAAGCCGGCGGAGATCATCGCGCGCCGAAGTGTACGCATCGTAAACAGGCGCTTGTGCGTGAGATCGAGAATTCCACGCTTGCCGTACTCGAAGCGGCCCAGCAGGAGAGACATCCGCATCAGAATGAAGCCGATGTTCGCCGTGGTCAGAATTACTTTCGCACCGCATTGAGACGCCAGAGCGCGGAGCTGATCGAGAAACTCCTCCGGTCGGTCCAGATGCTCGATTACGTCCAGCGCCAGGATGTAGTCGAATCTCTCGCCCGGCAAAGCCGGCACGCCAAGGTTGAGGTCGCACGTGAAAAAGCGGTCGAAGCTCTTCGTCATGGTTCCGCGTTCGATGTCGCATCCGATGACCGTGCAGGACTTGCGAGCCTTTAGCGCGGCTCCGACGGCGCCGGTCCCGGAGCCGAGGTCCAGAACGCGTGCGGCCTCAGGCACGAGCTCGACTACCCGCGAGTGGCTGCTTGCGAATTCCAGTTTGGACGGATAGCGCCACCCGTCCATGCTCGGAGCGCAGTCGAAGCGGCGGTCGTAGAAGAGGTTGATGCTCTGGAGCCTGGCTTGCATTGTCGCCTTCACCACGTTTCGGGCGTATTTCAGTCCGTCCACGTAGCAGATCTCATCTCCGTAGTAGGTCGGGATCGGAAGCTCAAAAATTCGCTTCTCGGCGACCGTGAGCTGAATGAGAATCTCCGTGTCGAAGTGGAAGACGTTGGAATTGCGATCGAACGGGATTGTCTTCAGCGCCGCAACGGAGTAGACGCGATAACCGGAATGAAACTCCGAGAGTTGCGTTCCGAGCAGGCGGTTCTGAATATAGGTGAGGATTCGGTTGCCCGCGAATTTGTAGAGTGGCATGCCGCCCTTGAGCGCCGCGCCGGGTTTCATCATGCGCGAGCCGAGCACTGCATCGGCCTCGCCTTGGCGCAGCGGCTCTGTCAGTTCGCCGAGTAACTCCGGGGCGTATTGGCCGTCGCCATGCAGCAAGGCGACGAAATCGAAACGATTTTGGACGGCGTAGTGATAGCCGATCTTCTGGTTGCCGCCGTAGCCCTGGTTGATGGGGTTGTAGAGCATCGTGATCTTGAAAGCAATATCGCCTGATCGCTCCGTGGTTACGCCAGCACCGAAGGTCTCGTCCTTGGAGCCGTCGTCGATGATGAGGATCTCGACATCGTACTTTTCGCCGAGCTTCGTGGGAATTCGCCGGATGACCTTGTCTATCGTCCGTTCGGCAAAGTAAGCGACGATGAAGACAAGGAGGCGCGGCTTCTCGGTGACGGTAGTCGGCTGGGTCACATCAGCCTCGACCCTGCGGTTCCGCCGTCACCCGGTTTGCTCGCGCGATACAGCGGCTGCAGAACCTTCCGAAGTCCAGTCGCAAGTGCCGCAAGCGCCGTCAAGCCAATCAGGGACCAAGCCACCATTACCCAGTTCCCGCTGGCGCCGAGCCTATGCGCGTAGACCGGCCCCCAGAAGTTCGGCACGTAGCGGTCCCAGATTGTCGCCATAGTGGGAAGACAGCCCGGATTTCCGACCGACGGCGGGCCCTTTCCGAGGGCCCACCGTGCGACGTTCTTGACGCGCAGTGCGAGCTGTCCCTCGAGTGGGCTGTTGAGCAGGCGAGCTTCGCCAGCTCCATCACACGAGGTTTGAAAGGGTTCGAGGTGATGCGTTGCGAAGACCGACAAGCCCTGAATTCCAACGCTGATCGATAAAATCACGATCGCGAGCTTGCTTCCGCGAGAGGACTCAGCCAGACGTTTCAACCCAATAGTGACGGGAATCGCGAATAGTCCAAGGAGGTGGGCTTCGTAGCGGGTTCCCCAGGTCGAGCCACCGGTATGAGAGTCATGCCACCCTGAAAAGAACGAGTAGCAAGAGACAAGAGACGCCAGCAGTCCAATCGCGTAAGCGCGATCACTCTGCCAAAGGCGACGCCATCCGGCGAATGAGAGAAGAAGCACAGGGGAGAGGACGAGAAGGCCACCACCGGGGCCGAACAGCAAGGAGAGGAGCGTCTGGGGCCAGCGCAGATCGATAGCAAGCTTGGAGAAGTGTCCCATCCGCTCGTAGCCGATCGTGAACGCGCTTCCGAATCGCGCGACGTTGTGCAGGAGGGATATCGAATTGACCGCTGCCACTCCGAGCGCTGCGACGGCGAGAAGGCGAAGACGGATCGACCAGGTCGTTCGGAGTGAAATGAGCAGCGGTGGAACCACAAGAAGCGCGAAGAGAGACACCGGGCGGATCGTCAGGCAGGCGCCGGCGAAGAGTCCCGCTCCGAGCGCGTTCTTCCAGGTCGCGCTGCGGCGCAGATTCAGAGCGCAAGTCGTCGCCAAGGTCAGGCAGAGGGCGACCAGAGTCTCTTCCTGAGCCTGCCCGGCATAGAAGAACATCATCGAGCCGAGCATCACTACCAACGCGCCAATCGTTGGCCACGGGTGTGGGAGTCCCCACACCTGGAGCAGCCTTCGAAGCGCCAACCAATAGCCCACACCAAGGAGCGGCAACAGTCCGAGGCCGATTGGCAGCCAGGGTAAGTGCTCCTTCAGAGGTTGCGAGCTGTATCGCTCCAGCAGGTAACTTGCCATGTCAAACGGAATGAAGAGCAGGCTCTGTCCGATGGCGTACGGTGCTGCGTAGCGCCCAGGTCCGACCGCGATCCAGAGGCTTTCTGTGCCCTCGGGCGGCTTCTCCACCACGACGCCGCCAGCAGTCCAGAGCTGGCGCGTGACGGCCAGGCGCGCGGCAACGTCGATAGTCTCGCTCCGGCCTGGATTTGTCGCCACCAGCAAGAGCCAGAGCCCCAGAGCCAGCAGGGCCGCCGCCGGCACCCGCGACCAGCGCCCGGCCCGACCAGATGACGCAGCAGAATCCATTTCTTCAGCGTCCCTCGGATTTCATGTCGCTCCCAATCGCGGACTTCCTGGCAACGGTTTCTCACCTTACACCAGCCATGGGAGACATTGGTTCGCTTCGGTGTGGGGTCGCGGCTAAGGTGCGGCATTGCGAATCGAATGCGGACACGCGCTCTGTTAGCATCTTTTCTCCAGCATGACCGCGATGGACATCCCTTCTTCCGCCTCCATCTTCGTCGCCGGCCATCGCGGTCTGGTCGGGGCGGCGATCGCCCGTCGACTTGCGCGCGACGGCTTCACCAATCTGCAGACCGCGACGCGCGACGAGCTCGATCTCCGCGATCAGGCGGCGGTGAATCGCTGGTTCGACGCCCGGCGTCCGGAGTACGTCTACCTCGTCGCCGGCACCGTCGGCGGCATCTGGGCGAATTCGCAGCGTCCGGCGGAGTTCATCTACGACAATCTGATGATCCACGCGACGGTCGTCGATGCGGCCTGGCGAACGGGAGCGAGGAAGCTCCTGTATCTCGGGAGCTCGTGCATCTATCCTCGGGAGGCGGCACAGCCGATGTCGGAGGCCGCGCTCCTCACCGGCCCTCTCGAGCCGACGAACGAGCCGTATGCGATCGCCAAGATCGCCGGCATCAAGCTGTGCGAGGCCTATCGCCGGCAGTACGGCTGTGACTTCATCTCGGCGATGCCGACGAATCTCTATGGGCCGGGCGACAACTTCGACCTCGAGTCGTCGCATGTGCTTCCGGCAATGATCCGCAAGTTCCACGAGGCGAAGGTCGCCGGCGCACGGGAAGTCACGCTCTGGGGAACCGGTGCGCCGCGGCGGGAATTTCTTCACGTCGACGATCTCGCCGATGCCTGCGTGTTCCTCATGCGCGAATATTCAGGCGACGATCACCTGAACGTCGGCACCGGAGAAGACCTGAGCATTCGCGAGCTCGCCGAGACCGTGCGCTCCGTCGTCGCGCCGGAGCTCGCGATCCGCTGGGACACGGCGAAACCCGATGGTTCTCCGCGGAAGCTCCTGGACGTCGGACGTCTGCACAGGCTCGGGTGGCGTCACCGGGTGGACGTCGGCGACGGCATCGCCACGACCTATCGCTGGTTCCTCGCGGAGCTCGCGCAGGGAAGCGTCCGCGGAATCGGCAGAGTTCCCGCCCGCTCCCTCAGTTGAGCCGGTTCGTATCGATCTGCGACTGGCTGCCGCCGGACTTCGGCGCCGTCGGCCAGTACGCTGCGATCGAGGCCCGCCGCGTCGCCGCGCTCGGGAACGAAGTCACTCTCATCGGACTTTCCTCGGCAGGAAATGCGGTCGAAGAGGAGCCGATCGGGAAGGGACTGCTGCGGACGGTTCGTGTTGCGGCCCGCGCGTATGAGCGGGCGAATCTGCGCCGGCGCGCAATGTGGACGGCGGCGACGAACTGGCGTTTGCTGCGTCGCGCCTGGCGCCATGCGCGAGCGGCGGACGAAGTGCTCTTCACCGGCAGTCCGCCGTTCTTCATCGACTGGATCGTGCCGGCGAATCTCCTGCTGCGCAGGAAGCTCGTCTATCGCATCACCGACTTTCACCCCGAGTGTCTGATCGCCGAGCTCGGCCGGCGCCCGGCGGTCCTTGGCCTATTCGAGCGCTGGACGCGCTTCCTGCGCCGTCGCGTTTCGCGGTTCGAAGTGCTGGGCGAGGATCAACGACGGAGGCTGAACGAAGGAGGCATCTCCGACGAACGCATCACGCTGCGGCGGGATGAGTCTCCGATCGCGATCGAACCCGCGACGCCCCCGCTTCCGCTGCCCGCTGCCCTGGCCGGAAAGATTGTTTTGCTCTACTCCGGAAACTTCGGTGTCGCCCACGAGGACGCGACATTCGTCGAGGGCTACACACTCCATCACCGGCGCGGGAGCGCGCAGGTGGTCCTCTGGCTCAATGCCACCGGTGCGAAAGCCGATCGGGTCGAGGCGGCGCTTCGAGCGCGCGACCTGCCGGTCCATCGATCCCGGCCCGTTCCGCTCGCCGAGCTGCCGCGACTGCTCGTCACGCCGCACGCCCATCTCATCACTCTGCGGGACGAGTTCGTCGGCTACGTCCTGCCGTCGAAGGTCTACGGCTGCATCGCTTCGGGCCGCAAGGTCCTCTTCATCGGCAGCGCCGCGAGTGACGTGCACCTCCTGTGCTCGGAGCGGTTGCCGGCGGAGCGCTACGAGCGCGTGCCGGTGAACGACGCCGCAGGTTTTGCGCGCGCGCTCGATTCGCTGCGGTAACATCCGCCCACCGCCCCATGGATCCTCTGCTCATCGTCGCGTTGGCCGCGGCGCTCATCGCGGGTACCGTCGCGAGCCTCCTCGTACCTCCGGTGGTGCGGCTCGCGGAAATCCTGCGCTCGCTCGACCGGCCTACGGAGACCGGCGAGCGCAAGAGCGTTCAGGCGACGGCAGTGCCGCGGCTCGGCGGAGTCGCGATCGCATCGGGCCTCGCGGCGGGCGGGCTCGTCGGGCTCATGGCGGGATGGAACGAATGGGGTCTCATCATTCCGCGGCCGGAGCTCGTGACGCTGCCGATCGCCGCCGGACTCGTTTTTCTCGTCGGCCTGATCGACGATCTCTTCGGCGTCTCGCCGGCGAAGAAGTTCCTCGTGCAATTTATCGCGGCCTGGCTGCTCGTGCGCGTCGGCTGGAGTTTCACCGAGCTCAATCTGCCGTTTTTCGGCGAGATCCATCTCGGCGTTTGGGGAAGCGTCGTGTCCCTGCTCTGGGTTGTGGGAGTCACGAACGCGATCAACCTGATCGACGGCCTCGATGGTCTCGCCGGTGGCGTCGCGGCGATCATCTCTGCGAGCCTTCTCGCCTACGCGCTCCTCCAGCACAATCAGGGGAGCGTCATTCTGCTCGCGGGAATGTTCGGCGCCTGCATCGGCTTTCTGCGCCACAACTGGCAACCGGCGCGGGTTTTCATGGGCGATTCGGGTTCGCTCACGCTCGGCTTCCTGCTCGGTGCCACCGCGCTGCACTCGGCGATGAAAGCCCCTGCCGCGGTCGCCATTCTCGTACCGATCCTGGCGCTCGGCCTGCCGATCATCGATACGCTGCTCGTGATGGTGGTGCGATTCGTCGAGGGCGACGGTGCCACTCTCGGGCGGCGCATCAGCCGCATGTTTCGCGGCGACCGCCAGCACCTGCACCATCTCCTGAGCGATCTCGCGACGCGCCATCAGCGCGTCGTCGGCTGGCTCTACCTCATCGTGGTTCTTTTCTGCGGCGCGGCTCTGAGTGTCGCCGTCACGGGCCAGGGTTGGCTGGGGCTCGTCCTTCTCATCGTCGAGATCGCGGTCGTCATCGCGATGCGCCAGCTGGGACTCGTCCGCCGCGTGCGCGCTCTCGCGGCGGAGCGCGTCGACGACCTGCGCCTGAGCCGGCCCGGCTGGCTGCGGAAGGATGACGAAAAATGAGCGCGACGAAAGCGCTGCGACGAGCGATCTTCCGGCGAGCGGCGCTGGGTTCCGTATCACTGATGTTGGCGAGCGCTCTCGCCGCCGCCCAGGCTGAAGCACCGGCTCCGACAAAGGCACCGGACGCGAAGGCGATCGCCGCGCCTGCAGCGGCCTCGCCGGTTCTCGTTCGCCTGACGACGGCTCTCGGTGAGATCGATCTCGAGATCGATGCCGCGCACGCGCCGGTGTCGGCGGCGAATTTCCTGCGCTATGTCGACGCCGGCCGCTACGACGGCGGCCGCTTTCATCGCACCGTCCGGCCGGACACCGAATCGCGCAAGGACGTGCCGATCCAGGTGATTCAGGGCGGCGAGGGTTCGGAGCGCGACGACGATTTCCCGCCGATCGCTCTCGAGCGAACGAGCGTGACGGGTCTTTCGCACCTCGACGGGACGCTGTCGATGGCGCGGGGGGCGGCGGACAGCGCGACGTCCGACTTCTTCATCTGCGTCGGCGATCAGCCGCTGCTCGATTTCGGCGGAGCGCGAAATCCCGACGGCCAGGGTTTCGCGGCGTTCGGCCGTGTCGTCCGCGGGATGGAGGTCGTGCGCAGGATCCAGCAATCTCCGGCGCAGGAGCAGACGCTCACGCCGCCGATCGCCATCGTCAGCGCCCGCCGCGTCCTTTAGGCAGGCTCAATCCAGCTGGACGGACATCGCCGGCCGCAGGTCACCGGAGCGCACCCGGATCTCCAGGAGATGCGCACCGGCCTCGATGCCGAGAGGCACGGCAACCGACGCTGCGCCGCTTCCGACGGCGACCGCCGGAAGTGCGCGCCCGTCCCACTGCAGGTCGAGGACGACCGCGCTCTTCAGCGCTTCCGGAAATTCGAGGCGAAGCGCCGCGGCGGACCGCGACGCCGCGAGATCAAGCCGCGACGCGCCGCGATCGAACCACCAGTCGGCCGCCTGCCAGCGCTCGCGCGCGAGCGGCGGACCCGGAGCGACGAGCACGGTGCCGATCCCCCCGAGTCGTTCGGCGAGCGCACGCCAGGCAAGCCGCGTCCGGAAAGCGCGATGGACCTGACCGAGCGTCGTGCGCGCCGCGACCGGGTCGTTGGCCGCCGCGAGCTGTTGCGCCCGCAACGTGAGATAGGGCGCCCACGTCTCGCTCCACAGCTCGTCGGAACGCCGCTCGAGCAGACCGGCGCGCGTCAGGTCCTCCGCCGCGAGGGCGACGAAAGCGCTGTCGCGCGCTCCGAGCATCGTTCCGGCAAGAGATCCCAAGCGCCCGATGGCGGTCGGAGAGAGCGGGCAATCGCGCACCAGGCAGAGCGGTTCGAGCCAGGCGATCCAGGCTTCGGCGGCGCGGATTTCCTGCTCGATCGCCGGGCCGGGAGGCATGCCTGCGAGGGCTTTTTCGACCAGAGGTACGAAGGCCAGGTCGACCGGCGCCGCTGCCAGCACGCTCGAGAAGACGCGGCGCGCGTCGGCGATGTCGCGCTGAGCGAGCGCCGCGGAGGCCGCCTCCAGATCGCGCTCCAGCGCCGCGCGCAATGAATCGCGATACTTCTCGGTGAACGTGACGTACTCGGCCCACGACTTTCGCTCGAAAGCGGTCTCGGCGAGGCGCTTGAAGGTGAGCGGCCGATCGGGCAGGAGCGTCGCCGCGCGATCGAGCGAACCGGCAATCTCCACCCATGGCGCGAAGAGGCGCTCGAACGCGCGCGGCTCGAGAAACGCCTCACGCAGGAGAATTTCGACTTTCTTGCGCTTCTCCGGTGCGAGCGCCGGCCAGACTTCGAGGTAGGCGGCGGCCAGGAGCCGACGCGGCTGAAGCTCCGCCGGAGCGAGCTCGCCGGCGACGATCAACGGCTGCTCCCAGTCGCGAGCGAGGGAAAAGATGCGCGTATCGCGCGCGCGGCTTCGTTCGAGGCTGATCGTCGCACCGAGGAGCATCGCGGCTTCCCAGCTCGCGGGCTCGGCGCGCAGGGCATCGTGCGCGAGCTCGCGGGTCGCGAGGAGCCGCTCGGCGCTCGCGGGCGAGCCGGGATCGCGGACCGTGAGCTCGAAGTCGAAAAGAGTTGCCGCGAGCGCGATGCGGGCTGCTGTCGGGTCCGCCTCGCGCTGCATCCGGGTCGTGAGCTCCGACAGCCCCTGGCCGCTGAGTCCGAGGTCCAGCGCCTCGCGGGCGAGTGCGGATTGTGTCGTCTCCCAGGCGCGATGCCGGACGATCGCGACCGTCGCGATCACCAGAATCAGAACGGAGAGTGCGGTCCGCCCGTACCGCCGCAGAATCGGCCGCGCGCCGTGCGGCGGTCCGTCGCTGCTCTCGGGAAGTTCGGGAGTTCGGGTTAGCATCCGCGCAGAACACTCATCATGACGCATCGCGAACGAAGGATCCCGGCAGCGGGCTTACGCGGCCGAAGGCCGTTGGGCTCAGACACCCCGAGGGCGTGCGGCTCAGGCGGCCAGAGGCCGCGCCGTCGGCTCCGGGCGTCCGCGCTCTTCATCGGCGGCGTGCAGTGACCGCCGAGGACTTTCGCTTCCATCCGCCGGACGTTCCGGCGACTCCGGCGTTGCGCTGGGTTCTCGCACGAGCCTACGCCGCTCGCGACACGGAGCTCGCCGAGATCGAAGGCAGCGCGGCGGTGAGCCTGGCAAAGAAACTATCGCTGGCGGCGCGGATCGCTTCGGTGCAGCCGCCGGCGCGGCTCGCCGGCGAGTTGGGCGGTCCCGCGGCGGCGGAGCTCAAGCAGCTGCGGGCGCTCGCGGTGGCGCAGGAGATGCGCCTCGGGGCGGCGCTCGCGGCGGTGGATGTCGCCGCCGCCGACCTGCGCATTCCCTACGCTCCTCTCAAGGGACAGGCGCTCGTCCTGGGCGGATTCGCCCCGGACGGCGGGCGCCCGTCCTCGGATCTCGATCTGCTGGTTCCCGAGCTCAAGCTCGACTCGCTGCAGAAGGAGCTTCTGCGCCGGGAGTTCGTCGTCGTCGGGGAGGGCTACGAGCACCAGGCGGCGGCGTTGCGGCACGAGGCCGGCGGCATGGTCGAGCTCCATCGCGTGCTGCCGGGCGTGCGCCTCGCTCCGAGACGTTCCGCCCACTTCGAGGATCTGCTCGCCGCAGGTCTTCTCGGCCCGCCTGCGTCGTCGACGGCGTTTCGGCCGAAGGGTGACTTGCGCCTTCCGCGGCGCGAGATCCTGACGGCGCATGCGCTCGTCCACGCCATCGCGCAGCACGGCCTGGCGCCGGCGGTCTTTCCCGGCTTCCTCTTCTTCGGCGATCTGCTCGATCTGGCCTTTCGCGAC